>JABDIN010000013.1 GCA_013003715.1 Desulfobacteraceae bacterium
ACCACGATGGGGCGTTTCCCTTCGGAGGCCGCACTGAACTGCCCCCAGTATGCATCCTCCCACCCATTGGTCACCAACACATCATTGGCTTTGAGTTTTTCCCAGAAATCAAGGTATCCGGGATCACCGAACCGACCGATTGTCGCCAGCAAAAAAGCGAGACCGGGTGATGACGTTGCCGGATCTTCGACCACGGTCAATCCCTTGTAGGCCGGTTTGATCAGGTCTGCAATATCTGTGGGCGGCATGATGCCGCGGGTCGAGAACCATTTTATATCATAATTCAGGCAGACATCCCCGAAATCCACCGGGATCAGCCGGAATTCAGGGTCCAGTTTCAAGGCATCGTCGATGTTCCCAAGCATCGGTGATGCATAGGGTTCAAATATGCCGGCATCAAGGGCCCGGCTCATGAATGCATTGTCCACCCCGAAAAAAACATCGGCCATGGGATTGTTTTTTGTCAGAATCGCCTGGTTGAGTGCAGCGCCAGCATCACCGGCCTTCAGAAACCGAAGCTTCACGTTATTGGCGGTTTCAAATACTTCAACAACACCTTCACTGATATTAAAGCTGTCGTGTGACATGATAACAAGTTCACGGTTGCTGCCTGCCCACACCTGACCAGCTAAGGTCAGCGTTAACAAGGATAGCAGTACGGTTTTCATCGTCTTCATTGTTTCTCCTCAGATGTTTGAATATGATGGTATTGAATCGACCGGAAGTTGGGAAAACCGCAGGTAACTGAGGTATTGCCCGTTAGAAAAGGGCAATAAAAAAGACCATATTCCCGTAACGGATAATGGCCTGAAACATTTTTTTGTTTCCTCCACCGGCATTACCCGGATCAGGTTCAACGGTCGGACTCAATCTCAAATCTCAGAGTCCCTCTCAGCCCGGTTTGTCCAAGCTCCCGAATCCTTTTATGATCGAATGGGCAATCATACGTTTACAGCTTACACCTGTCAAGGTAAGTTTAGACGTGCGGGCGGTTCGAAACGGCTTGACACCAGCCGGCGTGCTAATTTAACTTGGCGAAACCGATTCACCATTGACCAAACTGAAGAAAAATCGGCGCTTACCTGCATTATTCAAATGAGTCACTCCGGGATGCCGCCGGCCAATGTGACCTATAGATATGGAAGGAGATACCAGATGACGGAATTTCAATATAGTGCGATGTTGCCCCTGGGAGACGATTCAACACCCTATCGGTTATTGACCTCCAAGTATGTTTCCATCGGGGATTTTGAGGGACAACAGATACTTAAGATCGCACCTGAGGCGCTGTCCCTGTTGGCGGAGACCGCTTTCCGGGAAGTCTCTCATCTGCTTCGTCCGGCCCATCTGAAATCGTTGGCGAAAATCTTCCATGATCCGGAGAGTTCAGGCAATGACCGGTATGTGGCGCTCGAAATGCTGAAGAATGCGGTTATTTCCGCAGATATGGAATTTCCCATGTGTCAGGATACGGGCACCGCGATTGTCATGGGGAAAAAGGGGCAGCAGGTATGGACCGGCGGCGGAGATGAGCTTGCACTGAGCCTGGGTGTATTCAATGCTTACACCCGGAACAACCTCCGGTATTCCCAGAACGCCCCACTGAACTTGTACGACGAGAAAAACACCGGGTGTAATCTGCCGGCCCAGATGGAAATCTATGCGGTACCGGGCAGGGACTATTCCTTCCTGTTTATTGCCAAGGGTGGGGGATCCGCTAATAAAACCTATCTCTATCAGGAGACAAAGGCGGTGTTGAATCCCGGCACGCTGGTGGATTTTCTGGTGGGTAAAATGAAAACCCTGGGCACTGCGGCCTGTCCCCCATATCACCTGGCGGTGGTCATCGGCGGGACATCCGCGGAATTTAATTTGAAAACCGTCAAACTGGCCTCGGCCGGATACCTGGATGCCTTGTACATCTCAGGTAATGAAACCGGACAGGGATTCCGCGACCTGTCCCTGGAGGCGGATCTGCTCTCGCGTTCTCGGAAACTGGGTATCGGGGCCCAGTTCGGCGGAAAATATTTCTGCCATGACGTCCGGGTGATCCGGCTGCCCCGTCACGGCGCCTCCTGCCCCATTGGCATCGGTGTGAGTTGCAGTGCGGACCGCAACATCAAAGCCAAGATAACCACCGATGGCATATTCCTGGAGCAATTGGAAACCGATCCCGCCAAATATTTACCGGAACCGGTAATGGATGAAAATCCGGCGATCTCTGTGGATTTAAACCGTCCCATGGATGACATCAGAGCCCAACTGACCCGGTACCCGGTTGCCACCCGTCTGTTGCTGACCGGTAAAATTATCGTTGCCAGGGATATCGCCCATGCAAAATTGAAAGACCGGCTGGATCGGGGTGAGGGTCTTCCCCCATACCTGAAGGATCATATCGTCTATTATGCCGGACCGGCGAAAACCCCGGAAGGATATGCGTCCGGCGCCTTCGGTCCGACCACCGCCGGCCGCATGGATTCCTACGTCCCCCTGTTCCAGGAACAGGGATGTTCCATGATCATGCTGGCCAAGGGCAACCGGTCCAAAACGGTCACCGACGCCTGTAAACAATACGGCGGGTTTTACCTCGGCTCCATCGGCGGCCCCGCTGCCCGGCTGGGCAAAGAGTGTATCACCCGGGTCGAATTGCTCGAATACCCGGAACTGGGCATGGAGGCCATCTACATGATTACGGTTAAGGACTTCCCCGCATTTATCCTTGTCGATGACAAAGGGAACGATTTTTTTCAGGACCTGCTGTAGCAGAAAAGGGGGCACGTGATAAAGAGCACACCTTAAGCGTGAGTTTGCACAACGGTATAAAAAATTATCCAATCCGCGGTCTGATAGAAAAAACACCCCGACCCTTCGTTTTTGATAAAATCGGTTTTTTGAAGATGACCTTATCGATAGAAACAGAACGACTGCGTCTCAGAGAATTTAAGATACAGGACAAGATGAATCTGATAGACATCCTTTCCGATGAGGATTCAATGAGGTTTTACCCTCATCCATTTTCAGAAAAGGAAGTTGAAGGGTGGATAGATTGGAACCTTAAAAACTATGCTGAGTACGGTTTCGGTCTCTGGGCTGTGATTTTGAAAAAGACAGATGTTTTCATCGGTGATTGTGGCATCACGCTCCAAAACATTGAAGGAGAGAAGCTCCCCGAAATTGGCTACCATATAGAAAGAAAGTATTGTAATCAGGGCTATGCAACTGAAGCGGCGTTAGCCTGTAAAAACTACGCATTTGAGGTACTGGGGTTCTTAAAGGTGTACACTTATACTACTCCGGATAACCTTTCGTCCAGAAGAGTTGCGGAGAAAATCGGAATGACTCCGGTTAAGAACTTCAGTAAAAAAGGAATTCAAGAAGTTTTATATGTGGCAGAAAGAGTCGATTGTCCGCAGTAAGCCGGAAATTGTTTCTGCTGCACGCCATTGAAACCGCTAATATAAATTGATAGAAGATAGGTGTTCTTTATTGAACCATGGAAAAAGCATGGCGAGTAAACTTGGATCGTTAGCATGAGATTTTCCGCGGCGCTGATGGGGCATTCTTAATTGGCATTGCCGCTCAATTCAGATGACCGAAAGGAGAGACATGAAACGTGAGTCGGCACTGATTCGTCGGATCCTGATTTTCTTCCTGTTACTTGTTTGCACCACGGCCGTCTTCGGCCAAGACCAACCACCAAGGCCAAACACAAGCTATGACAAATATCTGGTTGAAAGGATTCCGATATTCCAGGGCATAGACCTGGGCTTGGCGGGGAAGGGACGCTTCAGCGACATGGCGATCACTCCGGATGGAAAAACGGCGTGGCTCTGTGATAATCTGCATTCAATGACCATATCCGGATTCGATATTGTTTCGGGAAAGCATCTGAAGCGTTTCGGCCAGTTGTTCGGTCCCTCGTTTATCCATTATCATCCGGTGAGTAAACGATTGAATGTTGTGGAGGAGAACAGAACCGATGATCAAAGAGGCGCAATCGTGCGTATTTTTGATCCCGCCACCGGTCAACTTGAGCGTTCGATGCCTGTGCCTGACTGGCGGTTGCGTCGCGTTTCCAGCGCCGCCTTTTCACCTGACGGCGGACAATTGTGGCTTACATCGAGCTCTGGCCCTTCCAGTTTATATGGTGAGGTCTCCGCGGCACTTTTCCATATCAACCTGAATACTGGCCGGTGGCAGCAGCTTCATGGTCCGTCATTGCCGACCGCGGCAAGCCCGCCGTCTTTCACGGAGGTACTGGCCTATCCCGAGGATGCCGAACGAATATTGCGTGTGGCGACGGATTCGTCCGGTGATGTATACGCCATCAATCTGAAGTGGCGGTTCCTCAGCGTTTTTCCTGGAGGTGCCGACAAACCCTTGCTGGAGCACGAACTTGACTTTGAGCCTTCACTCCTTTGCCCTGCAGGTAAAGGAAAACTTCTCATCGCAGGAAGAGGAAAGGCTGTGGTGATCGACACCACGACAATGGCATACCAACAGACGGCTGATCTCTCAGGTACGCCCACGGCGGTCTGCACGGATAGTGCGGGCAAGAGGGCTTTTATTGCGATGAAGGAGAAGGCGGATGTTCTGGTGATGCACACCGAAAAAACAGCACCTGCGGCCTTTGCCCGTCCGGTTCATCTGCCGATGGATGATATTGGGAGGCTGTTTTTTCTTGACAATCCTGAACGGCTTGCGGGCATTGCATACCACGGATACAGACCGTTTGTGTTGAATCTGAAAACAGGCGCTGTGCTTACACGGCCGTTGGGCAAGTATTCCCCGGTTCAGCGGCTGAGGATCAATCACCGCACGCAAATGGGTGTTGTCACCTTTGATAATGACCGGATTGCGATTGTCAATCTGAAACCGGGTGGAACCTCGCGTACAATCCTTGTGGAAGGTCGTTTCATGGATGCGGTTTTCATTGGCGACGATACCGCTCTGGTATCCGATATGCGCAATAAACGTTTACTCCGTATTGATCTGCTGATGGGCAGACCAAAGGGAAGCATTCCATTGAAGGATCATCCGTATGGGCTTGCCTCAAGCCCCGACGGTAAATCCGTGGGTGTTGTTTTTGGTCCGAACATGGCGCCCAAAACAGCGGTGGTGAATCTGGTCAGCGGCAGGGCAAAATACTATTCGAAACCCCGAAAGCTGCCCGAGGAATGGCATGACCTGCATGAACGCGCGAGCGGCAAAACGGCACGCGGGGAGAAAAGCGATGTCAGCATCCGTATTTCAAGAATGGGGGACAATCCCATGGTCACGCTAAGGCTTTTAAACGGCAAAACGGCTGTATTTACGCTGCCGGATCGATATGAATCCGGGTTGGTCTCTGTCGCTATAGGTCCAGATGAGCTTTTCGCCTATGTTTTGAGCAATCCGGAGAAGCCGGTCCTTTTCAAGTTCCGCCTCGGTCCTGCCGTTTGATCGGCTGGTCTTTACTTTTTGTATTCCGGGGGTCCACGAGCCCGGTAGACTTGACTTGGGGGTAATCGGGACAATCTTACCCCTGTTGCACCTGTTGATGTTCAGATAACACTTAACTTCTGAAAGGTCCGGTAGCGGAGTGATCCGCCGGCGCCCTTCAACTCGAATTTATAAGGAAACCAAAAATGAATGCCGCACACTCCTGGGCCGACAGATACATTGAAAAGAAGGTGAGCCCCGCGCGGGCCATCGGTTATATCCGATCCGGACAACGCCTGTTCATCGGGTCCGCCTGCGGTGAGCCGCAAGTGCTTGTCCGGGCTCTGGCCGATGCATGGCGGCAATTTACAGGACTTGAGATCATTCGCATGATGAGCACCGAAACCGCTTCATTGACCGCCATTGCCAACAAAACCCAGGATGTAAGCTGGAATATCCGCCAGATTTATCTGGGGTCCGCCGGGGTTGACACCATGGCGGAAAAATTACGGTTTTTCATGCCCATGAACATATCGGAGGTTCCCGGATTGTTCACGAGTAAGATGCTGCCCATCGATGTGGCGCTGATCCAGGTGTCCCCTCCGGATGATTTCGGCTGGACCAGCCTGGGGGTGTCCGTTGATGTTACCATGGCCGCCGCCTTGTCGGCCGATGTGGTCATCGCCCAGGTGAACCCCCGCATGCCCCGGGTATTGGGTCAAAGTTTCATACACGTGAACGATATCGATGTGGTGGTGGAGTGTGAGGAGGACCTGTTGTGCGTCGGTAAGGCCGAGCCGTCGGACCGTGCCATTCGCATCGGAAAAGCCATTGCCCGGTTGATCGATGACGGTTCCACATTACAGGTGGGACTGGATGCCGCTTCCCAGGCCACGGTTCAGGCATTGTCCCAGAAAAACGATCTTGGATTTCATTCCCAATACCTGACCGATGATATCATGCATCTATACGCAAAGGGGATTATCAACAACCGGCGAAAAGGATTCAATGAAGGCAAACTGGTGGCATCCGCGGCTATCGGCACCATGAATCTATATGAATTTCTCCACGATAATCCGGCGGTGGATTTCCATCCATCGGATTATGTGAATGACCCCTATGTGATCTCGCGCCATCACCGGATGGTCTCCCTGAACGTGGCCAAGACCATCGATCTCACGGGGCAGGTGACCGCGGAAGCCGCCGCCCACACGCTTTTCGCCGGGATATCAGGCATCGCCGATTTTGTCCGCGGTGCCAAGCGGTCCAAGGGCGGCAAGTCCATCCTGATGCTGCCATCAACAACCCCCGATGATGCCGTGAGCAATATCATGCCCGTGTTGAATGACCGCGCCGTGGTGGTGCCCCGGGGAGATGTGCAATATGTGGCCACTGAATATGGTATCGTTAATCTGTTCGGCAAGAGCCTGCAGGAGCGGGCCATGGCGCTGATCAGCATCGCCCACCCCAATTTCAGGGAGCCATTGTTCGAAGCTGCCCAGAAATTAGGCCTGATCGCGCCGGAGCGAGCCCTGGGGGATAGCCGGTACGGTGTGTATCCCGTCCACCTGGAAGACACCGTTGACATTGACGGCGGGCCGGTCACTATTCGGCCCGCCAAGCCGGTGGATGAGCGGCGGATTCAGGAACATTATTACAAGCTGGACAAACACGATGTTTTTCTGCGGTTTTTTCATGAAAAAAGCTGTTTTGCGCACAGTGATCTCGAATCCAAGGCGCAAATCGATTATGTGAAAGACCTGGTGCTCGTTGCGGTGGTGGGTGAAGTGGGATTCGGCAAGGTGGTGGCCATCGGAGAGTATCTGATGTTATACGACAACAATATGGCGGAGGTGGCATTTACCGTCAGCAAGGCGTTTCAGGGTAAGGGCCTGGGCAGGCTGTTGCTTAGAAAATTGGCGGAAGCCGCCAGGGATAATGGCTTGTCCGGATTAGTCGCGTATACGGCACCGGATAACCGGGCCATGATCCGGCTGTTCAAAACACTCCCGTATAAAATTAAAACAGCGTTCACCAGTGATTCCCTGTCCCTGAGCTGTCGTTTCGACGAGCTCCGGGATGGGTAGGGGATGTCAAATGACAAAGCTCGAAATTAAAATGGCGGTATGCTATCCATTTTTAAGGAACGCTTTGATCATAAATGAAGATCAATCGACAGCGTTCCTTCCTTTGTCATTTGAAATTACTTGACCTGTTTTCATCGGACACGACTCCAGGCATATCATTATTACATGCGATTACCCTGTATCCATATCTACTGAGTCTTGACATCCCTTGTGCATTGAAATAAATACCAATATTCCCGTTGCATGGGGAATCAACCTTTATTTTCGCTGTCCTGATCAACATGAAAATGAATAAAAATTCGGTATTTATGGTATTGGCGGCCATGGCGGCGGGCGCGCTGATTGTGATGGTCATCCAATGGCGAAGTGAAACGCCTGTGGAAACCGTCGCCGGTGACAATACGCAGACACTATTTGAGACCGATTCCACGGATGAACGGACCCATCTGTATTTTTCTGACCGGGAGCAACGCCATTTAATATCGGAACAACGGCAACTCGGGCCGTCCGACAACCCGGTGGTATTCGCTGAAAATATCGTGAAGGCATTGATAAAGGGTCCGCGGGATGCATTGGTTGGAACGATACCTCCCGGTACGCGATTACGGGCGTTGTTCATCGACGACCGCCAAACCGCCTATGTGGATCTGTCCGGCGCGGTGACGGAAGACCACCCGGGCGGTGCGCAGACAGAATTACTGACCATATATTCCATCGTCAACTCCTTGATTCTTAATGTGGATGAGATCGAAACGGTAAGATTGCTCATTGGGGGGCGTGAAACCGTGACGTTGGCCGGCCATATTGATATACAAACCCCATTCAGTGCGAACATGTTGCTAATACGATGAAGAAACAATCGACAATAAACCGGATTCGGAATATCGGGATAATCGCCCACATTGATGCCGGCAAAACCACGGTCACGGAGCGCATTCTCTATTACACCGGCCGATCCCATAAAATCGGTGAAGTACATGACGGCGAGGCGGTGATGGACTGGATGCCGGATGAACAGGAGCGCGGTATCACCATCACCTCTGCAGTGACCTCCTGCCAGTGGGAAGATGCCGAAATTCAACTTATCGATACCCCCGGCCATGTGGATTTCACCATAGAGGTGGAGCGTTCCCTGCGTGTACTTGACGGGGCCGTGGGGGTGTTCTGTGCGGTGGGCGGGGTTGAACCGCAATCGGAAACGGTTTGGCGCCAGGCGGATAAGTACCATGTGCCGAAGATGGCATTTATCAATAAACTGGATCGTGTGGGGGCGGATTTTTTCGGAACCGTCGAGATGATGAAGGAACGGCTGCACGCCAGTCCGCTGGTTATCCAGTTACCGGTGGGATCCGAAGACAGTTTTGAGGGCGTCATTGATCTCGTTCGCATGCAACAGATCCTTTGGGATGATGATACCCTCGGCGCCACGTTCAACACCATGGACATCGATCCGGAACTGCTTGACGACGCCCGGACCCACCGGGAGAAAATGCTCGAAACCCTGGCCGAAGTGAATGATGAGATAATGGAAGCGTATCTCGCGGAAGAACCCATCGATGCGGCGACCCTGCTCGAGGCTATCCGTAAAGCGGTTCTTTCACTGGAGCTTGTGCCGGTGCTTTGCGGCAGTGCATTGAAAAACAAGGGGATTCAGCCCCTGCTCAATGCCATTGTCGGCTTTTTGCCGAGCCCGGCAGATGTTCCACCGATAAAAGGAATTGATCCGAATACGGATGCGGTCGTCGAGTGCCCGGCTGTCTCCTCAGCGCCGCTGGCCGCTTTGATTTTTAAAGTATCCATGATCGAGGGCCGGAAACTTTCGTTTCTCCGGGTGTACAGCGGCAAACTCGAGGCGGGAAAGGATGTCTACAATCCGGCCATACAGAAGAAAGAGAAAATTTCCCGTATTTTACGAATGCATGCCAATAAGCGTGAGCGCTTGGATGTGGCCACCGCAGGCAGTATTGTCGGGGTTGTCGGGTTAAAAGATTCATCAACCGGTGAAACCCTCTGTCCGCCTGATCATCCCGTGCTGCTCGAAAATATAGATGTCTACGAGCCGGTGATTTCCATCGCCGTGGAACCGAAAACCCACTCGGACCAGGAAAAGCTGGACCAGGTGTTGCAGAAATTTATCGCCGAGGACCCAACGCTCAAGGTGCGCCAGGACGAAGATACCGGGCAAACCATATTGTCCGGGATGGGTGAGTTGCATCTCGAAGTCATCATTTCCCGGATGCTTCGTGAATTCAATACCAACGTGAATGTCGGTAAACCCCAGGTCGTATACCGTGAAGCCATAGAGATAGTGGCCGAGGGAACGGCGGTGT
The DNA here is from genome assembly GCA_013003715.1 of Desulfobacteraceae bacterium. Lineage (GTDB taxonomy): Bacteria > Desulfobacterota > Desulfobacteria > Desulfobacterales > Desulfosarcinaceae > JABDIN01. The sequence continues at coordinate 9,839 of JABDIN010000013.1, forward strand.
TTGATAAGGATGTGGCCGGTCAGCATCATTACGGTGCCGTCAGCATCCGGCTGGAACCCCTGGAACGGGGGTGCGGCAATAGTTTTGATTCGGAAGTCAGCGGGGATGCCTTCCCGGCATCCTATATCCCGGCTGTGGAGAAGGGGGTCCTCGAGTCTCTCGACAGCGGTGTGCTGATGGGTTACCCGGTGGTGGATGTTCATGCCGTGCTTGTCCGGGGTGAATTCAAAGAGTCCGTGGGATCGGACCTTGCCTTTACGGTGAGTGCCTCCATGGCCTGCAAGAACGCGATGAACAACGCCCATCCGTTTTTACTGGATCCGATCATGGCGGTGGAGGTCATCGTTCCGGAAGAGTACATGGGGGAGGTCATCGGAGATTTGAATTCCCGGAACGGGAAGGTTGAATCCATCAATCCCAAAGTCGGCATCCAGGAGATCAAGGCAACGGTGCCGTTGGCCAATATGTTCGGTTATTCCACCAATCTGCGATCAGCCACCCAGGGCAGGGGTAACTATTCCATGCAATTCTCCCATTTCGATCGCAGCAACGCGAAGAAGTAGCGGAAGAATCAAAAGAAGCCGGAAACTATTTATCCTTTTTGGCAGCCGCCTCTTTCTCTTTCTGCAACTTGCTGTTTTTGCCTATCAAATATTCTATTTCTTCCCGTCTTTGCGGATCCGTCGTCTCCGCCAGGACCTTTCTCAAATGAAAGGCTGCATTTTTGCTGTCCCCGGTTTTGTCATAATACAACCCCAGATAGTAGTGGGCATCCGTCAGATCACCAGTCTTTCCCCTGGTTTCCCCCAAAAAATAATAGGCCTTCGCATAGCTGGGATCCACGGATATCAGTTTTTCAAATGCCTGGCCCGCAGCATTCAGGTCCCCCAATTCCGCCTGGGCGCGTCCGAGCATGAAATAGGCATCGGGGTCATCGCCGGTGAGGCTCACGGCACTTTCCAATGTGGCCACTGCATCCGCGTACCGGCCCTGATGAAAGAATATACTGCCGAGCGTCTGCAGGAAAAAAGGATCAAGGGCGTTTTTTTGAAGCGCCTTTTTAATATGGCTTTCGGCCTTGGCATAATCATGTGTCCTTTCCAGGACCAGGGCGTATCCGTAATGGGCGATGGGATCGTCGGCATTCACTCTCAATGCGGCTTCAAATGTCGACACAGCCCTGTTTTGATTGCTGTATATACCCACCAGCCGGGTGTGCGCTCTTCGAAAAGCCATTGATGTATCCGAAGGCGCGGATGATGTCGTTCCCTGTCTTTCATGACTGCTGATCCAGCTGTCCACATATGCGATTCTGTCTTCGGATGCCGGATGGGTCAGGAGATAGGTGGGAATCTGCTTGGACCCGAACCATTGTTTGCTTCTGATTTTTTGGAGGGATGTCAGCAGGCCCTTGCCGCTGTAGCCGGTTTTTTGCAATATCTGTAAACCGACCTGGTCCGCCTGCATCTCATTTTCCCGCGTATATGCCAATGCCATGGACTGACCGGCGGCCACGGACCCCAGGGCAACGGCATTTCCTGCGGTGGTAGAGCCGCCCGTGCCCAGAAAAAGACCCGCCAGCATGCCGGCCATGGTCGCCATATTTATCTTTTTGGCCCTCTCGATATTTTGTGAGATGTGGCGGAAAGCCGCGTGGGCAATCTCATGGGCCATTATTCCTGCCAGTTCCTCTTCCGAGTCCAATGCTTCAAAGAGACCGGAATTGATGAAGATTTGGCCCGCGGGGGTGGCAAACGCATTGTATACATCCTCTTTGATCACATAAAACCGGTAGGGGAACGGTTGGGGCGGCATATGCGCCAGGATTTTCTCACCGAGTTCATTCACATACTTCACAATCGCCGGGTCCTTTATTAACTGGTATCGGGCATTGATATATTTCATCATTTCCTGTGACAGCTCTTTTTCTTCCTTGATGGATATGGCGTATCCGTTTATGGGGAACATAAGGGTGAAAATGAATACGGCGGTCATGACTAGTTTTATTTTTTTCATTATAGGTACCTGGTATTGTTCATCATTATTTGTTTTTGTAAGGCCTTGAACGAGCTCCGTATATACCAGCATGGCACATTCTTAACCGCTTTTCAAATCTCTAATTTTATGTTAGAGTTGCGCGTCATGACGGAAATTATCTGTATAGCCAATCAAAAAGGCGGGGTTGGAAAGACCACAACGGCCATCAATTTATCCGCTGCCCTGGCAGTGATGGAAAAGCGCACCTTGCTTGTGGATTGTGACCCCCAGGCGAATGCGACCACTGGTGTCGGGCTGGACAAATCCATTCTGGACAAAACCTTGTACCACGGTATCCTTGGTGAAGCGCGGGCCAGGACACTGATTGTCGATAGTGAAATCGATACCCTGAAGGTCCTCCCCTCGCGCGTCGAACTCATCGGGTTCGACGTGGAAATGATTTCGGCACCGAATCGTGAAAAGCTGTTGAAAATTCTGCTGGAAGAGGTCCGGGACGAATTCGACTACATTATTATCGACTGCCCGCCATCGCTAAGCCTGTTGACCATCAATGCGATGACGGCGGCCGATTCCCTGCTCATCCCGCTCCAATGTGAGTTTTATGCACTGGAAGGCATCAGCCAGCTGATACAAACAGTCCAACGCATCCGGCTCAACCTGAATCCTGAATTGAGAATCGCCGGTATTCTGCTGACCATGTACGATACCCGGACGAACCTTTCCAGTCAGGTGGCTGAAGATGCGGAAAACTATTTTAAGGAACTGGTGTTCAAGACCATAGTGCCGCGAAATGTACGATTGGGAGAAGCCCCGAGTTTTGGAAAGCCGATTTTGTTGTATGATGCTGCATCCGCCGGTACCAAGAGCTATTTTTCACTGGCAAAGGAGTTATTGAATCATAGAAACGTCAATTAACCCGCCCTTAAGCTTTCTGATGACCGATTCCGGTGTTTTCCCCGACGATCAGCCGGACACCAATTCCCGAGATAAGAATGAACCATTCAATATTGGATATTAACAGACAGGCAGAGGAAAATATGGCACGGCGGGAAGCACAGAAATCAGCGGATACTCCGAATAAAAAGCGAAAAAAGCTGGCTCTGGGAAGAGGGTTGGATTCGCTGATACCCACAGTCGACGAATTTGAGCCGACGTCCAAACCATCGGATAAACAGAAATATTTTCAATGCGATATCGATATTATCCAGCCCAATAAGTATCAACCCCGGCGGTCTTTCAAGGACGAAGAGTTATCCGAGCTGGCAGAGTCCATAAAGGCCCAGGGGATCATCCAGCCGATTATAGTCCGAAGAGCCGATGTTGGATATGAAATCGTCGCCGGAGAGCGTCGCCTGCGGGCGGCAAAGCGAGCCGGCCTGGACCGCGTTCCGGTCCTTATCAAGGAATTGTCGGACACGCAGATGCTGGAGATGTCCATTGTCGAGAATATCCAGCGTGAAAATTTAAATCCGGTGGAAGAATCCGAGGCATATTATAGATTGATCAATGAGTTCGGCATTACCCAGGAACAGGCCGCCGAGCGCGTGGGTAAAAGCCGGTCCGCGGTGGCCAATTTTTTAAGAATTCGCCAACTGTCAGAACTCATTAAACAAAGCATTATCAACAATGAGCTCAGCATGGGGCATGCACGTGCCCTGTTGAGCCTGGAATCGGCGGCACAGCAGGACGCAGCCTGGCGAACGGTGGTCTCCAGGAAACTGTCGGTACGCGACACCGAAGCGCTGATAAAGAAACTAAAAACCGGAAAAGAACCGGTTGATAAAAAACCCCAGGATTCTTTGGATCGGCATTTAACCGGGGTCACCGATGATCTCTCCAGACATTTTGGAACCAAAGTCCAAATCAAACGGCGCGGCAAAAAGGGTAAACTGGAAATCGAGTTTTACAATGATGATGATCTTAATCGCCTCATTGAGTTGCTGACGCCACTACACTGATCCAGCATGGCCTTGCATATCATTATCGATGGGTACAACCTGATCCGCTGTTCCCCCAGACTGGCGTCCTATGACCGGCAGGACATCGAAACCGGCAGAAATATGCTGATTGATCATCTGGTGGTGTATAAGCGACTGAAGAAACATGAGATTACCATAGTGTTCGATGGCGGGGGATCAGGGGGGATCACCCAAAGGGAGGACCGTATCAAAGGCATTCTGGTGCGATTTTCACCACCGGGAGAGACTGCGGACAACCTGATCAAGCGAATGGCCGCCACCGAGCGCGAAAAAGCCCTTATCGTGACCTCCGACCGTGACATACTGGATTATGCTCAATCCAAAGGCGCTTCGGTGGTGACATCTCCGGCCTTCGAAGAAAAGGTGCAGATGGCGCGTTATGTGGACACCAAAGGATTGAACCCGGAATCGGAATGCAACGGCTGGAAGCCGACAACACGAAAAAAAGGGCCCAGCCGACGCGCATCGAAGCGGAAAAGACGGCTTTTGAGAAAAGTTGACAAGCTGTGAAGGAAACAATTATACAATTGTTTATTTTCTGACCCATAGGTCTTCTCGATAATCAGGGAGTTGAACGGATATTTACAATGAAACGAATTTGCGTTATCGACGGACAAGGCGGTGGTATCGGCAGCACGATTATCCGTAAAGTAAGAGAGCATTGCGGCGCGTCCGTTGATATCATCGCTCTCGGCACAAACGCCATTGCCACCGCACAGATGCTGAAAGCCGGTGCCAACAGGGGGGCATCCGGTGAAAATGCCATCTGCCGGTCCGTTCTCTCGGTGGATGTGATTGTCGGGCCCATCGGAATTGTTCTGGCGCATGCCATGATGGGTGAGGTGACACCGGCCATGGCATCGGCGGTGTCCGGATCAACCGCCACAAAGCTGCTGCTGCCCCTGTCCCAGGAAAATATTGAAATTGTCGGGGTATCCAACGAACCGCTGCCGCATCTCGTGGAGTCGTTGATCGAAGGCCCCTTAAACGATATCATATAGTAGTCTTAAAAGGATAATGCCATGTGTGAAGCCAACGCCTATCTTATAAAGTCCAAAGACAAGGACCCCGAACTGATCATGGAGGCCGTTGATACGGTAGAGCCCGAAGCGGATGGCCTGAAACTGGTCAGCATATTCGGGGAGCAGAAATTCATAAAAGCCAGCGTTCATTCAATGTCGCTGGTTGATCATCGGGTCTATCTGATCGAATAGATGAAAATCACCATTGCCAAGACCGCTGGATTCTGCATGGGGGTTCGGCGCGCCGTGGAGATGGCCCTGGATGCACCGGGTATCCATGCCAAACCCATTTATACCCTTGGACCCCTGATTCATAATCCGCAAGTATTGTCGCTATTTGAAGAAAAAGGTATACGGGTCATCAATGACATCCCCGAGAAAGGTGAGGGAACCGTCATCATCCGCGCCCACGGTGTTCCCCCGGAGAGAAAAGAGGCGCTGAAGGCCGCCGGGTTTAACGTAATCGATGCGACCTGTCCCCGGGTGATCCGGGTGCAGACCATTATCCGGGTCCATGCCCGTAAGGGATATGACGTGATCATCCTGGGGGATGAGAACCATCCGGAAGTTATCGGGCTTTTGGGGCACACCACGCCGGGTAAGGGCCATGTTGCAGCGAATCTGGCCCAGCTCCGCGAAATCCCTGCCTTTGATAAAGCGATCATCGTGGCACAGACAACACAGAATACCCTGGCCTATGAACAGATCAAGGACTGGGCCGGGACCCACCATCCCCAGTATAAGATTTTCGAAACCATATGCGGCTCCACGGAGAAGCGGCAGGGAGAGGTGCGTTCACTTGCTCAGAATATGGATGCGGTGGTGGTGGTGGGCGGAAAATCCAGCGGCAATACCCGTCGACTGTCCGAAATTGTCCGCCAGGCCGGAAAGCCGGCCTTCCATATTGAAACTGAAGCGGACCTGGCGTCCGTGGCGATTGGTACGCCTCAGAATGTGGGACTCACGGCCGGCGCGTCAACCCCGAACTGGATAATCCGCCGGGTCTATCGTGCGCTTGAGAAAATTCCCCTCGAGCACGACAACCCGTTGAACCGATGGACATTCTCCCTTCAACGCTTTCTATTGTTGACCAATCTTTACGTCGCCTTCGGGGCGGGCTGTCTGAGTTATACCTGCCTTCAGCTTCAAAACAACCATAATCCTTTTCCACTCATCTGGATATCCATTTTATATGTGCTCTCCATGCACATCCTCAACCACCTTACCGGAAAAGCGGAGGACCGGTACAATGATCCGGAACGGGCTGCATTCTATGAGAAGAACAAGCCATATCTGACAACTCTCGCCATCGTCGCCGGTGCCGCCGGCCTGGTGGCCGCCTTTTTCACCGGGACTTTTCCCTTTATTGCCCTCATCATAATGAGTGCTTTCGGGTTGTCATATAACCTGAGAATTTTTCCCCGGGGCGAAAAAGAGAACAAAAGGTATTCAAGATTGCGTGATATCTCCGGTTCAAAAACCATATTGATCGCCCTGGCATGGGGTACCGTCACCGCCCTGCTGCCCGGGCTTGCGGATCCCCATGGTTTTTCATCCCGGTCCCTGCTGGTTTTCGCCTGGTCCACGGCAGTCGTGTTTTCGCGGACCGCTTTCTTCGATATTCTGGACATGCAGGGCGATCGCATCGTCGGCAAGGAAACCATTGCCATTTTACTGGGTGAAAAGCGTTCCATCCGTCTATTGAAGGCCATTTCCATCGGTATGGTGGTCCTGAGCGCCGGTGCATCTGCCGCGCAAATTGTGCCGAGCCTGGGATACGCCCTCATCCTGTGCCCCGTCTTCATTTATGGCATACTCTTCATACATGAGAACGGATACATGCTGCCGGGTACGCGAATGGAATTTCTTGCGGAGACTGTATTCGTGGTTTCCGGTCTGACCACGCTCATTTGGTCCACGGTGATATAAAAACACCATTAAAACGAAATCAGCGTCGATTGCTGTTTTATAAGGATTTGATTCCGAAGGAAAGAAATGACGGGTAAAAAACTGTTGGTTGTCGGTGGCGTCGCCGGCGGCGCTTCATGTGCTGCAAGAGCACGCAGGCTATCCGAAAATGCCGATATCATTGTCTTCGAGATGGGCCCCTATGTTTCATTCGCCAATTGCGGGCTGCCCTATTATGTGGGTAATGTCATCACCGAGGAAGATGATCTGCTGGTGGCCACACCGGAGAAGTTCAGGGATTGGTTTAATATCGATGTCCGGATCAATTCCGAGGTGACGGCGATTCACAGGGAGGACCGGGAGGTTTCGGTCAGGGATCTGCAAACAGGCCGCACCTATCGGGAATCCTATGATACCCTGGTGTTGTCACCCGGCAGTGTGGCGGTGAAGCCCCCGATTCCCGGCATTGGGATGCCCGGTATATTCACCGTCAAGGATATTCCGGATACACGGGTTATCCTGGATTGGATGAGCCGCCACCGGACACGCCATTGCACGGTGGTCGGGGCAGGTTTCATCGGTCTGGAGATGACGGAAAATCTGAAACGGCGAGGGCTGGATGTGACGGTGGTGGAAATGCAACGCCAGGTCATGCCGGCGGTCGATCCGGAAATGGCCGACTTCGTCGGCGAACATATGAAGGCGCACGGTGTGGAATTGCGCCTGCAGGCCCAGGTAACGGAATTCACGGCCGGTGATAAACACAGGATTGCGGTGCGCCTCAACACCGGAGAGATCATAGATACCGACATGGTTATCCTGGCCATTGGTGTCCGTCCCCAGGTTCAACTGGCCGAAGCAGCGGGTCTTGCCATCGGTACGACCGGCGGTATAGTTGTGGATGAAAGCATGCGCACGAGCGACCCCTTCATATGGGCGGTGGGGGACGCCGTACAGGCCAGGGACCGCATTCTGGGGCAGGAATGCCTGGTGCCGCTGGCCGGTCCGGCCAACAGGCAGGGGCGCAACGCCGCCGATGCGATCATGGGGGGTGTTGCCTCACATCGCCGTTTTACGGGAATCCAGGCCACCTCCATATGCGGTGTATTCGGTATGAGCCTTGCCGCAACCGGGTTGGCGGAGAAAAAGCTTAAGCAATTATTGGAGTCAGGTTGCGGCCTTTCCTATGATAAGGTTTTTTTACATCCCGATCATCATGCCGCCTATTACCCGGATGCGAAAACCATTACCCTTAAACTCCTTTTTGAGACGGATAGCGGGCGCCTGTTAGGTGCACAGGCCCTGGGGATGGAGGGCGTGGACAAGCGCATCGATGTCATTGCCATGGCCATTCAGAAGGAAGGCACGGTGTTCGACCTGGAAGATGCCGAATTATGTTATGCGCCGCAATACGGATCTGCAAAGGATCCGGTGAATCTGGCCGGGATGGTGGCCGCCAATATCGTCCGAAAAGAGGTTGATAATGCCCATTGGCAGGACCTTGGGAACGCCGATCCATTGATACTCGATGTCCGTGAACCGGACGAGTTTGATAAAGGCCATGTCCCGGGTGCCGTGAACATACCCTTGGGACAGATCCGCTCGCGGATGAGTGAACTACCTGAAAATGTTGAAATATGGGCCCATTGCTTCGTGGGGAAACGGTCCTATTACGCGACCCGCATTCTGAGCCAGAACGGATTCAGGGTCAAGAATCTGTCCGGTGGTTATTTGATGCACCTGGCGGTAAACAAACCAGAGGGTTCGGGGTATAATTAAGGTTACATAATCCGGATTGGACGCTTGCTACGGATTTCTGGCGTTGTGGAGGCTGTTATTGCCCGATGATCGGCTCCCGTCCGTCGTACAGCCGCATGATATTCGATCGATGGCGTAGGATGATCAGTAGAGACGTCACCGAGGCGCCGGCCAGAATCAGACCGGCACCGGTGGTAATCCACACACCGATGGGAAGTACCAGGGCTGCCGCCAGAGAGCCCGGTGATACGCGTCTGGTCAGATACACGAGGAGCACGAAGGCGGACAATGCGAACAGGCAGGCCAGAGGTGATATGACCAGGTAGCATCCCGCCGCCGTTGCCACCCCTTTCCCGCCGCCTTTAAATCCGGTGTATACGGGGAAAAGATGACCGCAAAATGCCGCCAGGGCCGTCAGGGTGATGAGCAGGGGCGACCAATTTAAACTTGAACTCGACGTCCACACGGCGTACCATACCGGAAAAACACCTTTCAGCACATCGGCGGCAAGGGTGATGGCCGCCGGCAGACGGCCCGAGGTCCGCAATACATTGGTGGCGCCGATATTCCCACTGCCTGTTTTCCGGATATCTTCGGATGAAAGGCGTTTCACTGTCAGCCATCCGAAAGGTATTGAGCCCGATAGATAGGCGATCAACGGCAGTATGAATAATATCGGTTGCATGCGTACCATTTTAAGAGAAAACCGTGATAATGCCAAATTAAAAATGACAAATATCAAATGAAAGTATTCTGCTGGTTCTTATTCACATCATTTTAAAAGTTGCCTAAAAAATGGATAGCATACTGTCATTTGAAATTTGAGCTTTGACATTTGGCATTTTAATGCTCGGCGAGATTGTTTATGAACCGTAATATCGGACATGTGATCGCCCCGGGATTGAGGAGTTAGCCGATTGCCCATGGAACCGGTGATTGTTCCCATCACAGATGAGTTGGATCTTCATACTTTCCTGCCGCGGGATATCCCTGACCTGATTGAAGATTATGTGGCGGAATGTGTGAAGAAACACATTTATACGGTTCGGATCATCCACGGCAAGGGCAGCGGCGTATTGAAAAAACGCGTTCAGTCGCTATTGAAAAAAAATCCCTTGGTTCATTCGATTAAAGATGCGCCGCCTGAGTCCGGCGGGTGGGGGGCGAGTGTGGTGAAATTGAAGTCGTGTCCGTCATGTTGAGTACGCAAGCCTTGATTTGGACGGGGTGGAAATATGAGATGGGATCCGATTCTTGGGTTTCAATGCAATCGTACTTGCCTTATCCGGCCATGTGGGATTATATGCACAGGGCGGGTGATTGCATGTGGATCCGGCATGGCATCAGATGTTTTAAAATATTGGTAGGCTTTGATACAAGGTACGGTTATAATTCCAAATGACAAAATCCAAATGCCAAATGGCGGAATGCTGTCGTTTTATCTTCACATTATGATCAAAGCGATCCTTATCGTCTTGTTCATGAGGATACCGGATTGCTGGATAAAAAGCGCCGATGGGTGGTAGGAAAACCCCCGTTAACCCCGAAAAAAAGCCGTCGGCTCCTGATGACTGCTCAGTGGATCAATTGTCGTGTGAATGTGGTTTGATATGAACATATGAAAATTATTTATTCATTTATACTCATTACCATTGCGTTGACCGCCTGTTTTATTGAGGATCTGTATCTCGGCGAATTCCCACCCGGCGCAGACACCAAAGTACCCTTCACCCTCCGGACACACACACCCTTCAAATTCGACCAGGACAAAGCATTGAGCGAAAAGCGTCTGGTGGCGTTAGACCGGTACATCCCGCTATATGTAAGCCAACCACAGAACTTTCATACGGCAAAGACCAAGATGGTTCGTCTGGTAATGAAGGTTCATGCACACATGACCCAAAAGAACTCTTCCCGTGATGAATTGACCCAAATGTTGAAAGAAGACTTTGGTCTGGAGATCGATCCATTCGCTTTAAACAAAATGCTTGCTTACAAGGACCTGGATAAACTGCTGACAGGTCTCATTACCCTGCAGGACGCCGTGTACCGTGAAAAGATCGTCCTCGATCTATCCCTGCTCAGGGATAAACAGCAGGTGGAAATATATTATCCGGAATTCGCGCGTACCTTTCTTTATGACATATCCGAGATCATTACGCTGGAACAGGCCCGGCGCATGCTCAAGGAAAGGGTTATGAATCTGTTCTGGAAAGTCGATAAATCCATTCTTACCACGGTTACAGAGATTCTCAACTCAGTGCAGAGTATCAACCTGGACTACGACAACCTGGAAAATAAAAAGAGAATCGACGATATTATCGACCAGTTTCCGAAAAATATCGTTCAGTATGACAGCGGACAGGTGCTGGTGTCCGCCGGTACCTCTCCGGGGGATGCCGGACTTTTACTACTGAATGCCTATACCCGGGCCCGCCGGTCCGATCTGGAGCGTACCGCGGTGTGGGTGACCCTGGCGGTAATATTAATTGTGGTGATGATTATCCGATTGCCATTGCGTAGCATTCACACGGTGAAAAATCATATCAACCGGTTGTTTTTCGTTCTGGTGACCCACATCATTTTATTCCGCCTGTATCTTTTGTTCGCACCTTTTCCCGTGGAGTCTCTGCCATTTGCCCTGCTGCCCCTGACACTGCTGCTGTTGAAACAGGATAAATCCCTCGTGCTTTTCACTGTAGCAGCGGCAAGTGCCATCGTTGCCCTGTTCTCCGGCAAGGGCATCGAGGTATTATTGTTCTGGGCCTTTGGCGGCGTCATTTCGGTGATTATGTTTCAAAGCATAGAAAAAAAATGGCAGGTATTTCTACCGGCCCTGGGTGTGGGCATCGTGAATGCCGTTTTCATCGGCGCCGTAACGCTAGCAAATCCGGATACGGTCAACGGTATTCGCATGCAAATGAATTTAGATGCGGATTTTGTCCGGAATTTCATGGGATTGGTGACCCAATCGACCATAAAATGGGCGTTTTTCGGGGGCCTTGCCGCCGGACTACTGGCGCTGGTGCTGCTGCCGTTTATGGAAATCATATTTCGGTCGGCCTCCACTTTCAAGCTCAGAAGGCTTCTGGACTTGAATCATCCGCTGTTGAAAGACTTGCTGGATACCAGTCCCGGTACATACCAGCATACCATGATGGTGGCCCATCTGGCCCAAACCGCCGGAGAGGCCATCGGCGCCGATACCTTATTGTTAAGGGTCGGGGCATATTTCCATGATCTGGGGAAAATCATGAAACCCAGCTATTTTGTCGAAAATCAATTTTCCGGCAAAAATTACCATGATGAGCTTGAACCCCGCGAAAGCAAGGAGATCATCATCAATCATGTATTGGAAGGGGAACGACTGGCCGTGTCATACCGGTTGCCGGAATCCATTATCGACATGATTCGGCAGCACCATGGCACGCAGATCGTTCAATATTTTTACAACAAGGCCCAGCAGCACAAGCCGAAACCCAAAATCAATCCCGACGACTATCGGTATCCCGGTCCCAAGCCCCAAAGCAGTGAGGCCGCCATCTTGATGATCACCGACACCGCCGAAGCCGCTGCCCGCAGTATCGAGACACCTACCCGGGATAAAATTGAACAGATGCTCCGGCACGTGATTGAAGCAAAATTGATCGATGGGCAGTTTGATGACTGTGATCTGACCACCCGCCAGATAGCGGAGATCTTCAAGGTGTTGGTGAATGCGTTGGAAGCTTCCATCCACTCCCGGGTGAAATATCCCTGGCAGGAAAAGAAAACATGATGCGCGCCTTGATGCGGCGGGCGGGGTGTAGACCCGGGATACGGGTCGTATGGGTGGCTTACATCCCCGAGGCCTGTCAATTGGCGGAATGAAAAACCGGTTATGCCGGGGTTTTGGGCGCTGTATCACCATCCGGGCGACGGGCGGACTCATCCAATACCCGCCGAATCACCGCCGACATTTCATTCTTGACCAGCGGTTTGGTCACCATTTTACGGACACCCCGGCTTTTTACGAATTCGGGAGTGATATCCTCAGCATAGCCGCTGCATAGAATCACCGGTGTATCGCTGCGTATCTTGAGAATCGCTTCGGCGAGCTGCAGTCCGGTGAGATTAGGCATGGTATAATCCGTGAGAACCAGATCGAAATCATCGGGATGCGATTCGAACAATTTCAGTGCATCATGACTGTTCGTTTTAGTGATGACATGGTAACCCAATCCCTCAAGCATGTCTTTGTACACACTGGCCAATAATTCTTCATCGTCCACAAGCAGGATGCGCTCAGTGCCGGTGAGGGCGATCTGAGGCCGCTGACTATCCGGAACCGCTTTAATATCCGTGACCGGGAGATACACTTCGAACCGTGTGCCTTTACCCAGATCGGTCTCGACGCTGACAGCCCCGCCATTATCCTGGGCAATGCCGTGAACCATGGATAACCCCAACCCGGTGCCTTCGGTTTTTCCCTTGGTTGTGAAGTAGGGATCGAAAATCCGTTCAGCTATTTCCCTGGGCATACCATGACCGGTATCCGCGACGGTCAGTCGAACATATAGTCTGGGGATGAGATGAAAATGGCCGATGGTCTGTTCGGTTTTATACGTCTCATTTTCGAGTTTGATGGTCAATGTGCCGCCATCCTGACGCATGGCCTGCTTGGCGTTTGTGCACAGATTCATCAGCACCTGGTGTATCTGTGTGGAATTGGCATACACCCGGTCAAAACCGGCATTGAGGTTTTCAACGATTTCAATGGTGGTCGGCAGGGTGGCCCGGAGCAGTTTCAGTGCCTCCTTGATGAGTGGCTTCATCCTGACCGGATGTTTCTCACCATCGGTCTGGCGGCTGAAGGTCAGAATCTGGCTCACCAGTTCCCTGGCCCGGAAACTCGCTTTCAACACCTGGTCGAGCCGGCGTTTGGCAGCGGGATTCTCCGCCAGATCCTCGATGGTCATCTCCGTATATCCGATAATGGCGGCCAGGATATTGTTGAAGTCATGGGCAATACCTCCGGCAAGGGTGCCGATGGCCTCCATTTTTTGGGCCTGCCGCAGCTGAATTCCCAATTGCTCGCGCTCTTTTTGGGCCACGATGCGTTCCGATATGTCTAACGCGGTAAATGTGAGGCCGGAAGATAGATTGAGATGATCGATGGGCGTGATTCTGAGCTGAATATCCACAAGACGGTGGTTTTTCCGGCGCCATTTGGTCTCAATGGTTCCCGTGCCCAATTCACGTATCTGCTCCATGAGCAGTTTGGAGGTTCTGGTGAACTCCTCCTCATCGTTGAACAAAAAACGGATATGTTTATTCAGCAGGATATCCTGGTCGTACCCTAACATTTCGTAGATGGTTCTGTTAACGGAGATCAAACGGTTGTGAGCGACAACACCGATGCCGATGGGCGCCACCCTGAAAATACTGCTCAGATTGGCTTCCTTTTCCCGTACCGCCTCTTCAGCTTGTTTTCGTTTGGTGATATCCGTCAAGGACAATACGCTTTTTTTGGCGTCGGGGATAACACCGATTTTACTCAGGACATATTTCGTGGTGCCGGACTTGTCCACAATTTTGAATTCTCTGGCTTTATCCCGGAAAAAGGCCAGCAAGTCAACGCTGGTGGCGGATGAGGAAATTTTGGCAATATCGGTCTTGGGGATGAAGGAATACCATTTTTGTACTCTTTCCAGTTCGTTTTTTTTATATCCAACAAGATTTATAAACTCCTGGTTGACATAAGATATTATGCCGTCCTGATCGATAATGGCGGTGGCTGTGCCGGTGTTTTCGAATACCCCGCGATATCTTTTTTCCGACTGGGTGAGCTCATCGATCAGCAGGTCACGTTCTTTGACCATTTTTTCATGATCGGCCAACAGGTCCTTGATCTGCGCCCGGATCAACCATGTCCTGATGCCCTTGAAAATCCGTTTGAACACGTTGGCATAGGTCCAGGTGATTTTAAATTTACATACCGTGGATCCGGTGAGAAGACATTGTATCTCTTCACCCCTCACATTCATGGCGCCGGTCATCCGGACGATTTCCGCATATATGCCGAGGTTCCATTCACACACATCATTTGTGATTTTAAATCCGGGTTTGTAATGCAGTTCAAATTCCAGGGAATCATTGTTGATATGGGTAAGCTTTACGGTTTTGGTGCGGTTCAGTTGTTCATTGATGTGCGCGGCTTTTTTGGCCAGGAACTCGATACTGGCGATCCTGGAGATGAACATGATGCCTTTTGAAAGGTTTTCCCGAAATGCGCCGGCCCCCGCCGTCATCAGCGGATAAGGGCCCTTTTCAACCCGCCTGACGTTTCGGAGCAGGTGTATTGAAAAGTCGTTGGATACCCAATACGCGGAATCGATGAGATGAGATTTACGGACCGGGCCGATCTGGGCGGGATTATGTTTGTCTTGTATGAGATATCGATCGTTATCAATCAGGCCCGCCAGAATTTCATCCACACCCTTGTCGCCGAACCGGGTGCGTACGTAAGCCAACAATCCAATGAAGTTATAGCAACTGATGTCTTTGGCCATCAATGCATTCTGCACTTTAGAATCTCCGGATCTGCATGGTCATAATATCGAATAATAGGTCAGTGTGAGAATGAATAGTTCCAATAACCTGTTATCGGGACCAATCATGTCGCACTTTAATTTTTTTTTCTGTTGATGTGTATTCTAAGGCGGTGAAAAAAAGAAATTATTACATCGTATGCTATATCATCAGGTGATAGTGGCTACTGTGTCCGGACTGAGCGTGCGCATGAACGAAAAGACGTAATATGTTCGAAGACAAAAAAGCCGTTACGCGAGCGATAACGGCTTTTTTATGTTCACAATGGTGCCGGAGGAGAGAATCGAACTCTCATGGGCGCAAGGCCCGCGGGATTTTGAGTCCCGTGCGTCTACCAATTTCACCACTCCGGCGTGAGCTTGTTCTTATGTAATTTTAGTATGGGTGTCAATAAAATTAGCGGCCGGATTCCAGGATTTTTTGGATTTCGGACCGGCTGATGGTGCCCTCTCTCAGGACAATCGGCCTGTCGGGGGTCGCATCCACGACAGTGGAGCCTGTTCCCGGGATCAATGTGCCCGCGTCCAGGATGAGATCCGCCGTTTGGTGCAACCTTGCGGACAGGTGATCGATTGAGTTCACACCGGGACAACCCGATTCATTGGCGCTGGTCCCGGTGATGGCCATACCGCTGCATTTAGCAAGTGCTGAAGCCACCGGATGGGCCGATATCCGGATTCCGATTTTCCCGGTGCCGGCGGTGATCGTATCCGGCACCGTCCGGGCGGCTTTTAAGACAAGGGTGATATTTCCCGGCCAGAATGCATCCATCATAAGCTTTGCTATGGGCGGAATCTCCACTGTGAATGCTGTGACTTCCATCTCGGACGGTGTGAGGATCAGGATCGGCTTATGGGGCGGACGCATTTTAGTTTCGAAGAGTCGCCGCACGGCCGCCGGATTCCATGGGTCCACGGCGATCCCGTATAAATGCCGCGTCGGAAAAATGACCATGCCACCGTTTTTTATATGGGCTGCCGCGGATGCGATAACTTTCATATCCGGCCGGATCGGATCTATGGGGTGGACTTTAGACAAAAAACGCTCCGTTCCCGTGTCGCTTACGTCAATGCCTCGACCTTCTTTGCTTTTTCGGCGACACCCGCAGCCATGTCGGCTTTATACCGCTCAAGCCGTTCAGCCATGCGATCATCGGATGTGGCCAGAATCTGTGCTGCTAGTATGGCGGCGTTTTTAGCCCCGGGCTTTCCGATAGACACCGTGGCCACCGGCACACCGGGCGGCATTTGAACGGTGGACAACAGTGAATCGAGCCCCTGCAGGCAGGAGGAGTCGATGGGTACACCGATGATGGGCAATGTGGTATGGGCGGCCAACACACCGGCCAGGTGGGCGGCATGCCCGGCACCGGCGATGATCACCTTGATGCCGCGTGATCTGGCCGTTGCTGAGAATGCCGATGCTTTTTCAGGGCTTCTATGGGCGGACGCCACCGTCATTTCATATGGAATTTGGAAATCTTTTAAAACATTGGTTGCCGCTTGCATGACGCCCACATCCGAGTCACTGCCCATGACGATGCCGACGAGCGGTGTTGCTGAATTAGCAGGGGTTGACATTTCTAAATCCTTTCTTCCTGAGATTCCTTGAATTGGTAAATGGTATACTTGTCAAATCGTAAATGATGGTATTTGTATCACAAAATTGTCTTTTTGGCATGTGCCTCCATCCCAAGTTCAATCAAACGATCCAGTAGTTGCCCAAAGGACATGCCAGCGGCCTTTGCGGCTTGTGGAAACAGGCTCGTCCGGGTCATACCGGGTATGGTGTTGGTTTCGAGCACATAAATCCCTGTTTTGGCCACGATCATGTCGGTGCGGCTATACCCCTGGAGAAAGAGGGCCTGGTGAGCGGTCACGGCAAATGTCTTGGCTTTTTCCGTCAGCCGTTCATCGATACGGGCCGGGCATATTTCTTCGGTGAGCCCGGCAACATATTTGGCATTGTAATCAAAAAAATCATGGTCGGGGCTGGGAATGATTTCAATCAGCGGCAGGGCTTCCAGGGTATCATTACCGATAACACCGCCGGTGATTTCAATACCCTCGATGTATTGCTCGACCAGCACGGTATCATCATGCAAAAAGGCCTGATCCAATGCATCTGAAACAGCGGATTCATCCCGGACGATGGACATGCCGATACTGGAACCGGATTTCACGGGTTTCACCACCAGCGGTAGGTTTACCCGTTTCACCAGCTCATCGGCAGGCACCCGGTCGTTACGGGATATGGCCACATACGCGGGAATCGGCAACCCGGCTTTTTCATAAATTTGTTTTGATACCAGTTTGTTCATTGCCAAAGCACTGCCGAGGACACCGGCCCCCTGATAAGGAATGTTTAAAAGTTCCAGAAGCCCCTGGACCGTACCATCCTCGCCATTGGGCCCATGAAGGATAATCAGCGCTGCATCGATGTCAGCGGCAGTGGCCATCAACCGTGGCAGGTCCATTGCCGGATCGTAGCGGGTAACCTGATATTTATCCTTGTCCAAAGCATCGTTTACCTGATTGCCACTATTTATGGATACTTCGCGTTCGGACGAGCGTCCGCCGGACAGCAAAGCCAATTTGATTTTTCCCATGCCATGCCTCCTCTTCAGGGGGACCATTGGTTTTTGATGTGAATAATTATGCCGGCACTATATAAAGTGATGTTCCACTGATCAAGCTATAGTTTTGGGTGTTCCAGGGCTGATGCCTGTAAAAATGACAGGATAGGAACAGTGTCCGATGAAAACAGGTAATGCCAAATGACAAAGCTCAAATGTCAAATGGCGGTATGCTATCCATTTTTGAGGATCGCATCAATCATCAAGTGAAAATATTAACCCGTCAACTTCATAGGTAAAGTGACGACTGTCTGAATTGCGTAAGGAGATTCCGCCGGAGTAATGAAGCGACAGCATTCCTTTATTTGGCATTTGGATTTTGTCATTTGACATTATAACCGTTCCTTGCATCAAGGCAGGAACTCTATTTTAAAGTATCTGATGCCATGCCGAATCTACATGCGATCACCCTGGCAGGTGTTCCGTCCAACGGCCATTGTCATAGTGTCCGCCATGGCGCCAGCGGCATTCCCGCTGGTAACCGGCCGTCAGTTGTGTTAAGAGACCACTCACCACTCATTCGGAAAACTCAGGGAAAGGATAGAAACGGATGACCAAGATCGCATTTGCCGGCACAGACGGCAGAACCTTGTTGGGGGCGTGGGTTGTCTCCACCGCAAAAAGTGATACCTGCTCAGATGAATACCAGGGCGTTGTGCTGCGGGGTACGCCGGCCATGCCCAAATTCACCGAGTTGATGAATTGGCCGGTGACTTTCGTGAGCACCGACAGCAATTCCGCGGAAGATTATGCCAAGGGGATAATCGACGCCCTGGCACAGGGTGTCATTGACTATGTCGTCCCCATGCCCGAAGCATTATTGTTCGATGGTTTGGTGGACATGGTGGCAGCCGCCGGATTCGGCGACAAAATAGTGGGTTTTACAAAAGCCGGTGCCTTCATCGAAGGGGATAAAATAAAATGCAAAACCTTGTGTGACGAGGCCGGTGTGCCGGTGGCCCATGAATGGGCGGCGGTGGATGCCCATGATTATCCGCAGGTGCTATCCGTCTGTCTGGATTATATGGATAAATACGGCGGCGCGGTGATGAAATATCCCTACGGTGCAGGTGGAAAGGGTGCGCGAATTGTCCTGAATGCCTGGGAAATCCGTCAGGTTTACGACCGTCTGATCAACGACTACAAGGACAGTTACCGGCATCTCTTCGGCCGGAAAAAGGGCTGGCCGCTGCTGATTGAATCCCGAATGAGCGGTGTGGAAATCAGCTTCACCATCCTCGTGGACAAGAACGGGTATTATCGGATTTTGCCCACGGCAATGGATTATCCCGAGCGCTTTGAAGGCCCGGCCGGTAAGGACAATCCGATCACCGGCGGCACCGGTGCGATTTCCCCGCATCCCATGGAAACGCCGGCTCTGATGCGGATGGCTGGAGATACCATTGCGGCGCCATTGGTGAATGCGCTGAAAACAAAGGGCCTTCTGCGGCCGTGCATCCTGTATCCCGGATGTTTCGTATCACTGGACAGGGAAGGGCAGCCGACATGTATTCGGGTGTGTGAAGTGAATATCCGTCCCGGAGAACCCGAAGTACAACCGGTTTTCCGACGCTTGAGAAACCTGGGGGCGCTTGTTGCCGCCACCGTGGAGGGCAACCTGGACACGGTTGTCCCTGAAATACGGACGGAACAACTGGCCGCGTGTATTGCGTTGATGACCGGCCCGGGCGGACCGGACGGTCAAAAGGGATATCCGTGGAGTTGCACCAAGGGAGAGCCCATGGAGATTGACTTGAAATACATGTCCCGGAAAGGTATCCAGGTCATCCCATCCGCCATGGATTATGCGGAGGACAAACAGGCTTTCCAGTCCGATGGTACCCGTGTGGCATATTTGAATGCCAATATGAGTGTTAAAGACAATGAATCACGCGGCAATGCGGCGGTCCGGCTCCAGAATAAGCTGCTCTCCGCGTTTAAGAACGGTAAAATCCGTGTTATCCCACGGGAGGACAGCGATGGGAATCGTTTGGCTATCCGGTGGGACATCGCATCGCACTACCGGATCGCCGAAGACATATTCAAGGGATTATAACGCTTTTGTTCCAAGCAGGTTTTGCTTGGCTTTTAGATATTCTTCCGGTGTAATCAGATTCTTTTCCATCAGACCGGCCAGTTCGGTCAATTCGTCCACACGCTTTCGGCTGTCCATGATATCCGGATCTTCCAGTGCCAACGGACTTTTACCGGCAGGGGCTTGAAGGGATGGCGGGTGGGTAGGCTTGCCCAGTTTTATGCTTGCGATTCCGCCCAGCAGGCTGACTTCGACGGACCGGCCGCCGAAGGTGGGTGAGTTTACGAGGTCCCGCAAGTTGCGGCCCTGGGATTTCATGCGGCGATAAAAACAATATGCGGAGATAACGATGAACAATGTGCCGCCCATGAAAATCCACGGCATATAGGTGGCGACGCCCCTGAAAAACAGCACCACGAGGCCCAATCCCGCGACCAGCAGAACGTGCAGGCCCAATACCACGTAAGCGATCATCACGCTTTTGAAAACGCCGTCACTATCCTTTTTGCCGCTCGACAAACCCATGTTTTATTATTTCCGATTATGGTTAAGCCGCTGTGTGTCAGGGATCAAGTTTGTCCACCACCCGGTCCATATACCGTTGGGGCAATTCCAGGTCGATGGATGTTTTGCGAAGCATGTTCACCTTCATCACCAGATAGTTGAGCTTTTTCAAGGCGCGGTATTTCAGGGCGGTATCCTTGGTTTCCGACAACAGATCTTCTGTGCGGCGGATATCTTTCAGGACTTCGATTTCCGGCGGTACAAAATCGGCATTTTTCAGTATCTTATGTGCCAGTCTCAGATCTTCCGGTATGTGTTGATCATCCGTCAGCCGAATGGGTTCACCGGTACCCGGCAGATCCTTGAATTCTCCCTTTCGCTGAGAATCCCTGATACGTTCTTCGACAATTTTTTCGAATCCAGGTATCATCTTTTTAACACCCCTGTTTCCGGTTCACGTGTATACGGTGCCTGTTCATCCGTGCGGACCGGACGAATCCGCTGATGGCATCCGGGTTGTTCCCGACATACTGACATCGGTTCCCGCACGGTTTTTCTTAAGGATGGGAATATATAACGCGGGACTATTTGATTTCAAGGTTTTTGTATGCGCGGGCAGGGGCGATTGCCCCGGTGCCGTGCCGGGTTCACCTGACCTACCATTTCCGGACTATTGTCACCTTATTTTTCGAGCACCGTGCCAAACATCTGCAGATAAGCCCCAAGCCCTTCTTTTTCAAGCGATTCCTTGGGAATGAACCGTAATGAGGCTGAATTGACACAATACCGTAAGCCGGTGGGCGGAGGGCCATCATCAAATAAATGGCCCAGATGCGAATCCGCGTGTTTGCTGCGGACCTCTGTGCGCACCATAAAGAAACGGGTATCCTTCTTTTCCACGATGTTTTCAGGTTCGAGGGGTTTTACAAAACTGGGC
Source organism: Desulfobacteraceae bacterium (assembly GCA_013003715.1). Classification (GTDB taxonomy): domain Bacteria; phylum Desulfobacterota; class Desulfobacteria; order Desulfobacterales; family Desulfosarcinaceae; genus JABDIN01. The sequence goes on from JABDIN010000013.1 coordinate 31,206, forward strand.
CATCCGGTGCCGGACTCAAATTTATCCAGGGAACTGAACAAGGGCTCACCCGATACAATATCCACGTATATCCCGGGGTTCTTGTTGTCATAGTATTCATTGTTAAACGGCGGTTCCGTACCGTTTTTCCGGGTCACCGTATATTGCAGTGCCGTGAGCTTGGATTTTAATATCTCGTCTGTCGGCCGTGAATACGCTGAAGATTTACCGGGACTTTTGCCGGCATCACCCGTGTCACCCCAGACACGCCTCAAATACTTATCCCTTCCCGAATTCATCCGGTAGAATTTATACCGTATCGGGTTTTTCTTGTAATAGTCCTGGTGATACTCTTCGGCCGGGTAAAAAGTGCTGAAGGGTGAAATCCGGGTCACCACCGGTTTGTTGAATCGGCCGGAATTGTCCAGGCGTTTTTTGGATGCATCCGCACGCTGTTTCTGGTTCTCATCGTGATAAAAAATTGCCGTGCGGTATTGATTGCCCCGATCCACGAATTGTCCGCCCGGATCTGTCGGGTCCACGCTCATCCAGAAAATGTCCAAGAGGTCGTCGTATTGAATGGCATTGGAATCGTAAGTGATTTGTATGGCTTCCGCGTGGCCGGTGATGCCCGCAGAGACTTCCCGGTAAGTGGGATCTGATTTGTTGCCCCCGGTATATCCGGAAACCACTTCCAGCACGCCGTCAACTTTTTCAAAATCGGATTCGGTGCACCAAAAACAGCCACCGGCAAAGGTGGCTGTTGCCAATTTCTGATTCGTCTCTTTCATGACGTTCTCCATTGCACTTGGGTTGGCTGATTTCTGTTGATATTCTCCGGACCTTTGACATCCAATAGTTACCAATACAATGCAGACGCTGACGAGAATTTTATCCATATCAATCACCAATGGTGTATCGGGGTGAAAACCAATGTCATCAGTTTGAAACAAGGCCGGATTGGCACCTGTGCAATCTCAACGCATCGGCTCACCATCCGTTAATGAAGGCCCCTTTTTTTTACTTGTAAGAACTATTTTTTAAAAGTCAAAATAATGGGCTGTCATGCCGTTTGGCGAGGGGTTTTATCAATCCACCGGTGTCTAATAGACTTTTCGCCGGGAAAAGCCTCTGCCCAGAACATTGAAGGTGTTTTCGGTGACCATGAAGGCCTCGGGATCGATGCCGAAGACAATCTCCTCCAACCGTTTGAGCTGGTAATTGTTGACAACGGTCAGGATAATTTTTTTTGGTTTGCCGGTATACGCACCGCTTCCGTCCAGAAGGGTTGCACCACGTTTGAGGCGGGTTTGGATGGATTTCACGATGGTGTCGTAATCGTCGGATATCAGAATGACCATCTTGCGCTGGTTGAACATGGACATGACGGTGTTCATCACCTGGGAAACGATGAAGGTCAAGGCCAGGGAGTAGAGGATGGGTTCGATATCCATGACACCGAAACTGGAGGCGAATACCAGAACATTGAATCCCAGATACACCGTCCCCACCCGGGTATTGAACTTCTGATTCAGTATAATGGCGATTATATCCGTACCACCGCCCGACCCCAATGAATGCAGTGCGATCCCGGTACCCGCGCCCATCAATGTGCCGCCGGCAAGTGCCGCCAGAAATGGGTCGGAAACCGGTACCGTGAGGTGGACGATATCGATCATCACCGACAGGGAGGTCATACCGTAAATACTGTAAAAGATAAATCTTCTGCTCACCAACAGCCATCCTGCGATGAAAATGGGGATATTGATCAGGAAATACCATAGTCCGGGGCTAAGGCTGGCGGATGCATAGTACGCCAGAAGGCCGATTCCCGACACGCCGCCGGTGATAAAGCCGTGGGGTATGACAAAACCCTTGACGCCGATGGCGAACACAAAGCTGCCGATGGTCAGCAGAACCAGGTTCCACATCACCGAGGTCAGAAAGTTGTAATATCTTTTGGTCATTTTGCAGGTCTCCCATCTCTATCAGTCGTAAAACGGACAAAGAAAAAGTGAGGGCTCTACACCCTTTTTCATCCTCAAGTCAAGAAAGGAATTACACCACCGCAGGGTAAGGCATATAGATTCGGCATGGCATCAGATACTCTAAATTATTGTTCATGCCGTGATACAATTTACGTGTTAAATGTCAAATGACAAACTCCAAATGGCGGAATGCTGTCGTTTTATCTTCACTTTATCGTCAAAGCGATCCTTAAAATAGATAGAATACCTTCATTTGAAACCTGAGCTTCGTCATTTGACATTACTTTACCTGTTCGATGGATGTGGGTTCCTGGTGAAAAAAACAATTCATTTTTCAAAAAAAAATGATTATGGTGGCATCGTTTAACTGTCTGCCCCGTTCATTGGATTACAATCGGCTTCAATCAATAAAAGTGTTACCGTCCATGCGATTCCATACAACCGGAAAAATAACCGATGGTTTCCACGTTGCCGGCTCTGCCGCGGTTCCCGTTTATGTAGTGAACGGCGAGACGCCGATTCTATTCGATGCCGGCTTCACCGCCCTGCAACATCATTATATCGCCCATATCCGGAAAATACTGGACAAGCGCCCACCGGCTTTTCTGTTCATCACCCACGCTCATTTCGATCATGTCGGTGCCGCCGGTTACCTGAAATCCCAATGGCCGGATATGAAAATTATGGCGTCTTCCCAATGCCGTGACATATTGGAACGGCCCGGTGCCCTGAGCGTTATTTCCGAACTCAACCGGCAAGGCATCAACTCGCTGCGGACCTGGGGGGTGACCGGGGCATCGGAGGCACCGTTTATCCCCGTTGATATCGATCTGGTGGTTGCGCCGGACACCACCCTGCGTGTTGCACCGGATTTATCGGTCAACACCATTCACACACCTGGACATACCCGGGATTTCAATAGTTACTGGATACCGGAGAGACGAATTCTCATCGCATCCGAAGCCGTGGGGTGTGATGACGGCACCGGTGGGATTCAGACGGAATTTCTGGTGGACTATGATGCATACATTGAAGGATTGCATCGTTTAAAAGCCTTACGGCCTGAAGTTTTGTGTCCCGGCCATCGTCTGGTGGTCACCGGTTCGGATGTCGATGATTATTTTCAACGCGCACTCTCATCAACCCTTCATTTTTTCAAAACGGTTACCCGTATCCTGGGTGAGGAGCACGGGGAAGTGGAACCGACCATCGAGCGGATAAAGACATTGACTTGGGATAACAGGCCATTGCCGAAACAACCCGAGCAAGCATATATACTCAATACACGGCAGCGGGTGATGACTATAAAATCCAGGATATCCGGTCCGGCATCCGGGCGTATTGAATAGGTGTTACACCGCCGCATCAAGTCCTTCGGCTTTCCGGCCTCAGGCCACCACCCCCCCGGTGCACCCCTTGCGGGAGCAGTCTGTTTTCGGACCGTTCGATGTAAACCAGGTGTTTTTTTGCCGGCCTGATCCTTGGGTGTTTTTGCCTCGATATAATAGGCGGGCATGATTTCTTTCATCCGACCCATCGATTTGATTTTTCATCGGTTCCGGTCCGAAGTTTCAACAGCTTGTTCGTCGGATTTATGGTGTCTCCATATATGGTCGGGTTCTTTGCCTACAGCATCTCGATAATCGCCTCGCATCGGGTTTTCAATTGTCCCTCCATACATCCGGATGTTGATACAAATGGGCTTCGATCCAACGCGGTAAGGTAATCGGCACCTGAAAAAGCCGCATAGAAGCAGATGACGTCTTGGGGGCAGGTAGGCATGGATATCGTCATGCGATCCCCCTTTCCAGGCCCAACGCATCGGCGCATTGGTCGATTTCCTCGGCAAAGTCGCTGTAAGTCGACGTTTTACACGAATACAAGTGGGCGTTATGGGCTGGAAATAAAAAAGCCCTGTGTTACCAGGGCTTTTATTTGTTTTTGGTGGCGATGCAGGGAATTGAACCCCGGACACTGCGGATATGAGCCGCATGCTCTGACCAACTGAGCTACATCGCCTATGAAAGTGAATTCGGCGAATTTGAAACATCTGCTTTTAGCAGTAGATACAGGGAGTGTCAAGGGATAAAATTGCCTGTTTTACGGCTGGTCGGGGAGCACAGCTATGCCCATTATTTTTACCGGTATTTATTGCTACGGCAACTGAAGCACGTTTAATTGGCTTTTTTTATAGTCCTTTAAAATGGTGTGGATTTCACGACTTCTATGGTGAACTCTTCCAGCTCTTCGGTCGGCAGATTCGAAAAAACGATCATAAACGGTATGGACTGACCCGCCGGTACCTTCAGGTTCGCGTTGGCGTCGCCAAAGCGGGTTACCAGCCGTTTGTCAATGACGTCAAGTTCGAGATTTCCAAGATCTATATCGGACAGCACATTACCGGCGTATACCGTTCGGGTTTGGGCCAGGATTTTTCCCGTGGTGAACAATTTCCCGCTGATCTGAATGAATCCACGGACCTGCTTGTAAGCGTTTTGGATGTTGCCGGTTATGACGAAAAGCTTTCCGGCGTTTTTATTCTCGATGAATTTGCTGTTGATGTCGAATGTGGATAGTTGCAGGTTGCCGGGGTCCTCAATTTTTGGTTTGAAATACTTGTCTATATAAGGAATTCGATCAAGGTAGGGGATCTCGATTCCCATGTTGTTCACCATATACCAGGTGCCGTAACCCAACCCACCTAACAACGCAAGAATAAGTAAGAAAATTAAGAATTTACTGGTGCCTTTTTTCCGGGATCCCCCTTTACTTTTCCGTACATTCAACGGTGCCTGCGCGTCTATCTGCTCCGAAATGGGCATATCTTTAAATGCCGCGGGTTCACTCTCCACAACCGTGGCAGAGAGATCGGCGTGATCCGGTTCGTCTTCGACTTCGAATTCAAGCTCCATTTCGCCGGCATCAATTTTTTCAGTGGCTGAATGCAACGCCTCATCTTCCCCGAATGTCTCTTCTACAAAGTCTTCTCCATTACCCTCGAGATCAAGCTCGTCGATGTCGAGGTCAAGATCCGCAGCATCATCGGCGATCTCTTCCTCGGCCGCCGCTATGGTTTCGGCATCCAGGTCCAGATCCAGATCGATGTCATCATCGATGTCTTCACTTGAATCATCCGTATCCAGCACGTCCTCGAGTTCGGAAAGGTCGAATTCCTCTTCATCCAACTCGGTTTCCGTCTTTTCAGGCTCATCACCGGCCAATCCCAGTAAATCCTCATCCTGATCAAGATCCAGATCAAGTTCTTCATCATCATCGTCACCATCATCATCAGTGTCGTCTTCGCCGGTTTCGCCCTTTTCAAGAATCTCTTCAATATCGGAAAGATCAAAGTCGTCGTCATCCGGTTCTTCCACCGCCGTTGCTTCATCGGAGATCTCTTCGGAGATATCCTCAAAGTCCAATTCCAACTCCATATCCTCATCGGTCCCTCCGGCGGCGTCATCTTCGTCGATGATGGCTTCCAATTCATCCAAATCGAAATCCTCCAACTCCGATTCTTCGTCTTCGAGCGCCGTCGGTTCTTCGGATGATCCTTTGTCCGGAGCTTCAGTGGCTTCGGCATCGGTACCATTCTCTTCAAAATCGAGATCAAGGACCAAATCATCATCATCATCCAACTCCGCAACGGTTTCCCCCTCATCCGGGGATATCGGTTCCGCCTCGGGTTCATCTTCAAAATCCAGCGCGATATCCAGGTCATCGCCGTCGGTTGGTGGTGAATCCTTTTGGCCGTCCATGGCTTCGGCGGTCGCCACAGGCGTTTTCTGATCCGATTTGTTTTTTTTGTCATCACCGACCATCAGGTCGAGTTCAAAATCCGATGGATCCAGATCAATCTCCGGGTCGGAGATTTCGGAAATCGCCTTGACATCACCTCTGGGAGGTGTTTCCAGATCCAGATCCATGTCCAGATCCAAATCATCCAACTCCGGTGCTGCGGCCGCGGTAACGGGCACCGCCTGGATTTCTGGTAATTCGAAATCAGTATCCAGGTCGGTGAGATCGGGCAAATCAAGCTCCGTCTCATCGATATCCGCGTCTTCTTCGCTTGCGGGTAGTTCTTCAAAGCCTTCGGGCAGTCCGCTCTCTTCGGCCTCTACAGGTTCCTCTTCTTCGGGTTCTTCCGCCGGGAGATCAAGCTTGAATTCAGGTTCCCCGGCGTCAATATCTTCCGCTTCATCTTCAGGTTCGGGAAGATCGAGCTTGAATTCGGGTTCTCCTTCATCCGCTTCCAGTGTTTCAGCCAAAGTTTTATCACTCTCGGTTCCGGATTCGCCCAGGGTTTTCTCAAGGTCCAGTTCTTCCTCGGGGTCTTCTTCATCCAGAAAGTTCAAGAGCTCGTCGGGTTGTTCTTCTTTCGGTTCCGCGGACTCAAACGGTTCCGCTTCCGTCTCGTCTTCTTTCAAAAAATCGAGATCAATATCAAGATCGTCATCAATATCGTCGTCAATATCGTCATTGACAGCGGTTGAATTCATCGCACCCTGCGCATCAGCAACATCCGTTTCAGAATAGTTATCAGCATCGGCCTTTTGTTCGGATTCGTCTTCGGAGAGAAAGTCAAGATCAAAGGTGAGTTCTTCTTCCGGCACATCGGATTCAGGTGCCTTGGCTACTGGTTCCGATGGTGTTTCGGATATCTCTTCCGCCGCTTTTTCCTCTGCCAGAAAATCGAGACTGAAGTCGAGATCATCGTCGACGTCATCGGCCTGATCCCCGGAAGGGTCGCCGACGGCTGAATCACTTCCCATAAGGTCCCCGCCGGACGATTCATCAACATCCAGGCTGAGCTCATCACGTTCCCACGGTGCATTTCCTTCATCATCAAGTTCGACGACGAGTGTCGGGTCCAGATATTTTTCGGTGGATTTTTCTTCCCGGGGTTCAGCTATAAATTCAACCGGCGTTTCTTCCGGTTCGGATTCAAC
>JABDIN010000016.1 GCA_013003715.1 Desulfobacteraceae bacterium
GGGTGTGAATCTTCGCGTTTGGCTTGGCTTTTTCCCGAATCACCGATTCTCCGGCCAGAATCCTTTCGATCATCTGGAACAGTTTTTCGCGCCGCACCGGTTTACTCAAAAAACCGTTAAAACCGACCCTATGGCATTCCTGGCTGTCGTGTTCAAGGGTCGACGACAATGCGATCAAGGGAATATGTGACAAATTCCAACCATCTTTTCGTAAAAGCGTGGCCACTTCATATCCGCTAAGTCCCGGCATGTCCAGGTCAAAGATACAGATGTCCACCGGCTCATTACCGGCCATGGACGCATTGAGCGCCGGCAACACTTCGTTTCCATCGGAGACCGGCGATACCTTCATGCCGGCGGAAGCCAGTATTTTGGCCAGGATTTCCAGATTCGCCTGGTTATCATCGGCCACCAAAGCCCGTCTGCCGGTGAGTGAAATCGGGGGCACCCGGTCGACCTGAGGTGTTTCGGTTTTTCCCAGCCATGCGGTAAAATGAAAAATGCTGCCTTTACCCAATGTGCTTTCCACCCAAGTGGTACCCCCCATATGCTGGGATATCTGACGGCAGATCGACAATCCAAGGCCGGTCCCGCCATACTTGCGCGTTGTGGACCCATCGGCTTGCAGGAAAGGTTCGAAAACCGATTCCAATTTGTCTTCGGGAATGCCGATGCCCGTATCCCGGATGGTGATATGGAACTTGACGCGGTCTTCGGCTTCTTCTTCAACATCCATGGCCAGTTCGATTTCACCGATTTCAGTAAATTTGGGTGCATTACCGAGCAGATTGGTGATCACCTGGCGAAACCGGAGCGGATCCCCCCGGACGACCGATGGCACATGGTCACCGATGTGACAGAGAAGCTCCACCGGTTTGTTACCCATTTTGGGCCGGATAAGCTCACAGACATCATAGGCCAGCAGTTCGGGATCAAAGTCGATATCCTCGAACTCAAGCTCTCCGGACTCGATTTTAGAAAAATCCAGGATATCGTTGATAAGGGACAGGAGCGCCGTTCCGCTCCGTTTTATGGTCATCGTGTAATCGCCTTGTACATCGTCAAGATCGGTATCCAGAAGCAGGTCAGTGAACCCGATCACCCCATTCATCGGGGTTCGGATTTCATGGCTCATGTTGGCCAGAAACTGACTCTTTGCACGATTGGCGGTTTCGGCTTCATTCTTGGCCCGCGTCAGCTCCTCTTCGGCGAGTTTGCGATATGTGATATCCTCGATAGTACCGGTGTACCGGGCACCCTCGTCGGAAAAGACCGGTGAAGAATGGATATGAACCCATTTTTCAGTGCCATTGGTGGCCACGACGCGACAATCCAGGGAAAAGGTTTCAAGATTTTCAATGGCTTCGTCCCAATACTGACTGATCATATTTTTATCTTCAGGGTGCAGGAACTGACGCCAGTCCGCGGTCAGGCTTTCCACCAGGTTGACGCCGAAAATTTCCTGAAACCGTGTATTGGTGTACAGGCACCCCCCATTCTGATCCGGTTCAAACACGCCGAAATGAATGGTTTCGGAAATCAGCCGGAATCGCTCTTCGCTCTCTTTAAACGCTTCCTGAGCCTGCAGGCTGGTTTCACGCTCTACTTCCAGTGCTTTCACCTTTTTGACTAGCTCAATGATGGTTTTTTCTTTGGACATCCGGGACCTATCCTAATTTCTATTTCCCGATAATGCGCACCATTCTCTTCGCTTTACGGAAAAGTGCAGTGGGAATGTTGTTCCTTATATCGGTAACCTTATTGCAGTACTTTAGCGGTCGGGAATCAACCAGAATATTTGAAATATCAACTATAGAATGGACGTTTTTCGTACCCGGACGTTTTAGAGATATGGCGCCATTTTCATCATCAATTGATGTTTCGGCATACCACCGGGAAGACTGTCCTTCATCTGTCCGCCATCGAAGATATGCAGAAACGGCACGCTCATTATATTGAAACGAGAAGAAAGCAATGGATTGGTGTCCACATTGAGTTTACCGACACGTACCTTACCCTTGGCATCGAATGCGAAATCATGAATAATCGGGGTGGTGGTTTTGCAACCACTGCACCAAGGGGCCCAGCTGTACATCAACACAGGCAGCGGTGATTGTAACACGGATTCATCAAAATTCGTATCAGATACCAGAACCGGCTGTCCTGTCAATATGTCTTTGACCGATAATAATTCTCCGCATTTGCCGCACTTGGGTGCTTTGCCGAGTTTACCCCGGGGCACGCGGTTTTTGGTGTAGCATTTGCCACATCGTAATCTGAGCGACTCCTCAACCGCGGCCCCTTCGCCGGGTTCCGGGAGAATTGAACGGCACTTCCCGCATTTTGCGACACCATCTGTCTTTTTTTCGGGAACCCGGTTTTTAGTACCACAATTTCCACACGTAAGGATCAAGTTGCTGTTCGAATCCATGGGTACTCCATCAGCGTCATCATAAAAACAGGAACCGGCAATACCACCGATTCCGTTTCGGCGTTTTATCCAAGGGCAACGATATGAATATGGATATAATAAATCAAAGATATCAAAATTCAAGGGAGATCCGGCACTAAAACCGGTTATCCATTTGAATTCACGCCGTATTGTTTCAGTTTCTTGTGGAGGGTTTTTCTGGTGATCCCCAATCGGCGGGCTGCCTCGCTCTTATTTCCGCCGGCCTGTTCCAAGGTATTGATGATGGTGACTTTCTGCACCTCCTCAAGGGAAGCGGGATTTTCCGCTCCGGTGGCGGCGGGCCTTTGGATCTCTTCCTGGTCCGATGGCATCAGGACAAAATCTTTCTCGGACAAATAATCACCGCGGGTCAGCACAACGCCCCTTTCGACCGCGTTCATCAGTTCCCGGACATTGCCCGGCCATGGATAGCGCAAGAGGAGATCCATGGCCGCCGGGGAAAATCCCTTGACTGATTTCCGGTTCTTTTCGGCGAAAATATCGAGGAAATGGTGTGCCAGCAACGGAATATCTTCCCGCCGGCGATTGAGCGGTGGAATGGTCAGGTTCACGACGTTCAGACGGTAATACAGATCTTCCCTGAACCTCCCCTCCCGGATCAGGTCCTCAAGATTCTTGTTGGTGGCAACGATCACACGTACATCCACCCGGATGATGTCTTCACCCCCCACACGCCGGACTTCTCTTTCCTGGAGTACCCGAAGTAATTTCACCTGCATCGGGATGGACATCTCGCTGACCTCGTCCATGAAAATACTGCCGTGGTCGGCCTGCACAAAGCATCCTTCCTTACGGCGATCCGCGCCGGTAAAAGCGCCTTTTTCATGTCCGAACAATTCCGACTCCAGGAGGGTTTCCGTCAATGCCGCACAATTGATTTTGACCATGGGCCCATTCTTACGGGGGCTGTTGTGATGAATGGCGCCGGCAATCAATTCCTTTCCGGTGCCTGATTCACCGGTGATCATGACCGTGGCTTCGGACGGCGCAACCTGTTCGACGGTTTCCAACAGGGCGGTCATGGCCGGGCTGTTACCGATAATCAACTGACGCTCGAATGCCTTCCCGAGTCGCTGTTTCAGCTCACGGTTCTCCGTCTTGAGGTGCAAGTGTTCTATGGCCCGTTCGATGGTGATTTTCAGTTTTTCAAAATCCAGGGGTTTGGTCAGGTAATCGTAAGCCCCGTTTTTCAAGGCGGAAACAGCTGTTTCAACGCTTGAGTAAGCGGTCATGATGACAATGGGAATGGAAGGGTTATAGGCCTTGATGGCTTCAAGGGCTTCAAGGCCGGATACGTTTATCATCCGAATATCCATCAGCACCAGTTCAAAGGCTTTTTCCTTAACAGCCGCGATGGCGGTGCCGCCGTCATCCGCCAGTTCAACCGTGTAACCCCAACCGCCGATCAATGCCTTCAGCATGGTGCGGTGGGCATGATCATCATCAACCACGAGTAAATTGAATTGTCGTTTATTCATGAAGAAACTCCGCTTTACCGGTTTTTAAGATACTGCATCAAACCGAGGTGTCCGTCGGCAGGGAAAAGGTCACCCGTGTGCCTTCACCGACGGTACTCTCCACATGGATCCGCCCGCCGTGCGCTTCTACGATATTGTGGGCAATGGCCAGTCCCAGACCGGTTCCGGTGGATTTGGTGGTGAAGTACGGATCGAATATTTTAGGCAGTTTTTCTGCCTCGATACCCCTGCCCGAGTCGGTGACGCTAATGGACAGGGCATCCCCGTTCATCCGGGCTGCAACCGTCAACCGGCCGCTGCCGTCAATGGCATCCATGGCATTGAGGTAAAGGTTCAGCAGCACCTGGCTTATTTTATCCGGATCCACGTCCATGGTGAGCCCCTGATCGGTATCCTCCTGTACCAGCGCAACCTGCTGTTCAGCGGCCACCGTTTCAATGCGTTTCAGAGAATCCGCCAGGAAGTCGCCGACAGGTGTCTGTTCCCTGGAGAGGCTCAACGGTTTTGAAAAATCCAGTAATTCGCCGACCACCCGGTTGAGCCGCTCGACTTCCTGAATCATGATGGTTGAGATGCTCTGGTCTTCGGCTTCTGTATTATATCGCTCCTTGAAATAGGTGGCGAAGCCCTTGATGGAACTCAACGGATTTCGAATCTCATGGGCGACACCGGCGGCCAGCCTGCCCACCGTGGCCATACGCTGGTTGCGCGCAATCCGCTCTCTCAAATTCTTTATTTCACTCAGATCCTTTAATAAAATGACATATCCCAGGAAGGTTTTATGTTCGTCAAACAAGGTGGCGGCACTCAGCTGAACCGGCTGATCCTGCTTGGAGTTCACCGGACATGAGACCTCCCGGCTGATCACCGGACAATTCTCATCCAGGCCATCAATGGGAATCACAACGGCCTGGGGCAGGATATCAGCCGCCTGCCTGCCGACGGCCTGGTAGCTGGCAAGGTGAAAAAGCGATTCGGCTGCCTCATTGAATGCCGTCACTCTTTTTTCCGGATCAAGTGCAATAAGCCCCATGGGCATTTGTTTCATCACTTTATCCGAAAATGCCCGTACATGGGACAACGATGTACGTGCACTTCGATACGCCTGTCCCAGAAACAACAACATGATGCCGGCCAACCCCACCATCAGCATGACAATGGCCATCAGGATGGATTTTCGGATGTCCGCTCTTTGCGCGGCTTGAAGGGCATCCATTTTCAGACCGACGAAAATCAGATATGCATCGCCCCCCCCCTTTTTCGACAATTTCATGTCATCGGTAAACCATTGGGGTATGTGCGGCATCCGCCGGCGTCCGCGCTGCATACCCATCATCTGCATATCCGGTCTGCCCATGGGGGCAAAGGGCTTAAATACCACAAACACCTGCTCACCATCGGGTTGTTCCAGCACCCTGGTTTCAAACACCTTTGCCGCTGCTACGGTGTTCAGGTCAATGTCCGGTTGGTATCTTTCGCCAATCCGGTTTTCGTCGCTGTGCACGATGATGGTGCCCGAAACATCGGCCAGCAGGATGTAATCGATATCGGGTTGTTGTGCGATTTCCGATGCCAGGTGCTGCAGGCGGGCATGCCCCCAGTGAATTTCCAGCATCCCGGTACGCGTACCGGCTTCAAAGGACCGGATAATGGTGGCTCCCTTTTGGGCCATCAATTGAAAACCATTGGATCTTTGACGCTTGATATTATCCATGGTCATAAATGCAAAAACAGGCAGCAACACGGCCAATGTCCCGAAAAATACCCATCCAAAAAATCTGGGCTGCCGCAATGTCGAAGATATTTGTGCCTTCATCTATTCGGTTCTATCGAGGTTTGCATTAAAATGGCCCGGGTATTTTTTACCCGGTATAAAGAACTTGGTGGTGGTCATTGTATAATAATTACCCACTTTATCAAGACGTCAACCGCTGATCATCATTTTGTGCAATCTCTATTCCACTGTGTTTTCATTCATGCTACCTTGCTTCATATGTGTGCCCTGAATCACAGATTCGATTTTTTCGACGGGGATATCCGCTTCCAATGGCGCCAATGCGGTGATCGCTGTAGTGGTGATCCGGGGATTATACATTTTGCATATTCGACACTTAAGATATCTCTTAAACAGCCGATTATTTATACCGTCGGAAGTAAAGTCGATGATTGAAGTAAAAACCATTTTGGGTATATGTGTCAACGATCAGGGCGCATTGTTTTGTACCGGCAATTCATTTTTGATATTCACGCCGGCAGCGAGAAAAAAAATGACGGAGGCTATAAATGGCTTATAAGATTCTAACGGTGGATGACAGTAAGACCATACGTATGATTGTGAAAAAGGCATTCACACCATACAATTGTGAGCTGTTTGAAGCGGAAAATGGTGTTGAAGGGCTGGCATTGGCGGCAAAAGAGAAACCTGATTTGATTATCCTCGATATCACGATGCCGGTCATGAGCGGCGTGGAAATGCTCGAACGCCTCAAAACCGAGAAAGAGATGAAAAGTATTCCCGTGATCATGCTCACCGCCGAATCCGGGAAAGACAATGTAATGAAAATCGTCAAACTGGGTGTAAAAGACTATATGGTCAAACCGTTCAAGGGCGACCAGTTGTTGGATCGCGCCCGAAAAGTCCTCAACCTGCGCGAAAAAGATTAATCCGACACACCCGGCCACTATTGATCCAGCGGATAATTATGCAAATTCGTTTTTCCGGTTTATTGGAGACGGTGGCTGTAAGAAGTTCATCCCTGGTACGTTCCGCCGGAAACTCCCTACGCGTTTCGGATATATGTCACTTTATTTAGTTTCCGGGTTAATATAATATGCATATTCAGAATCGATCCCCGCAATGAGTGCCGTGGACGTCCCCAGTTCCAAGGGTGGATTACATTGGCCTGAACTGACCGCCGGTACTCTGATAAAACGCTACAAACGGTTTCTGGCCGACGTGAGGCTCGACTCCGGTGAGCTGGTAACCGCCCACTGTCCGAATTCCGGCAGCATGAAAGGATGCAGCGAACCCGGACGCCCGGTATATCTCTCATACCACGACAATCCCCGCCGAAAATTAAAGTACTCATGGGAGCTCATTCATATGCCGTCATCCCTGGTTGGCGTGAATACGCTGATGCCAAACCGGCTTGTGGCCCACACCATCGAAAAAGGCATGATCCCCGAACTTAACGGTTATGGCCGGGTTAAACGGGAGATATCCATAGGCAATAAATCCCGCCTGGACCTTTTACTGACCGGAAAGGATCTGCCGCCTTGCTATGTGGAGATAAAAAATTGTTCCTTGGTGGAAAAAAAAGTCGCGATGTTCCCGGACGCGGTGACCGCACGAGGCAGAAAACATCTGGTGGAGCTTCAGCGGCTGGTTGCGGACGGTTCCTGCAGCCTCATGTTTTTCCTGATTCAACGCATGGATGCCCAAAGTTTCAGACCGGCCGCTCACATCGATCCGGCCTACGCCGAAGAGCTGAAAAAGGCCAACGACAATGGCGTCGACATTCTCTGCTATGATGTCGGCATCGATCTGAATTCCATTCGTATTCGCCGCCCTTTGCCTGTCACGCTCTGATCCCGCCATTCGGCGTTAGGGCTGTGCAAACTGAAAATCGAGTCTCCCCCTGTTTGACTTTAAATGTCAGTTGGCATAAATTACGCGAAATCATTTCCAACACATAATCAACGGACCTATATTGTATGATGACTGACCCGCAACTCATTCGCGTGATATCAAGCAATGCAAATCTCGAACGCATTCTCGACAATCTGAAAGAGGGTATCATCGCCCATGATCTGGATCGCAAAATTTTCTTTTTCAATACCGAAGCTGAACGCATCACCGGCTGGCAACGAGATGATGTGCTGGGGAAAGATTGCCATGAGGTGTTTGGTGCTCCTTTGTGCGGTGAACGATGTTCATTTTGCAATGGCGACACCCCTCCAGTGGACACGAAAGAATACACGATCAAAATCGTTTCCCGGGATGGTGAAAAACGCCGGGTCGAGTTGTCGCAAACCATGATGACCGACAAGACCAGTCAATACGTCGGTGTACTGGCCTCACTCCGGGACATCACCGAACTGACGGAGTTGAAACAAAAAAGCCGTTCCATCACCAGCTATTCAAACATCATCGGCAGCGACAGCAAGATGCAGATGGTATTCCAGCAGATTACCGATGTGGCGGATTATGATTTCCCGGTTCATATCTCCGGTGATACCGGCACGGGAAAAGAATTGGTGGCGACAGCCATTCACAACGAGGGTCGCCGGGGTGGCGCCCCCTTTGTTCCCATCAATTGCGGAGCATTACCGGAAGGGCTCATCGAAAGCGAACTCTTCGGTCATGTCAAAGGCGCATTTTCGGGCGCTTTCAGGGATAAAAAAGGCCGTTTCGAGCTGGCGGATGGCGGCACGGTGTTTCTCGATGAAATAGCGGAATTGTCCAAACCATTGCAGGTTAAACTGCTTCGTTTCCTTCAGGAAGGTAAATTCGTCAAGGTTGGTGGCGAGCAGACCATCAGCGTGAACGTCCGTGTGATCAGCGCCACAAATCGAGATCTGAAAAAACTGGTGCAGCAAAACCAGTTCCGGGAAGACTTGTTTTACCGGCTCAATGTCATTCCCATTCGTATCCCCCCTTTACGCGAACGGAAAACCGATATTCCGCTCCTCGTCACTCATTTTTTAAAAGAAGCAGCAAAGCATCACCCCTTGAAAACCATAGCCGTTTCAAAAGCCGCCGTTGCAAAAATGATGGACTACGATTGGCCGGGAAATGTCAGGGAACTGCAGAACGCCGTTCAATTTTCCATTGTACGGTGCAGTGGCTCCCTCATCACCGAGGACCACCTGCCCCTTGAGCTGCGCGATCTTCAATGCTATCCGGCCAGACCCGGCCCGTCACGGAAACTCGACAGCGAAGCCGTTCAAAATGCATTGAGAAAAACCGGGGGGAATAAGACCAAAGCCGCGAAAATTCTGGGTGTCGGCAGGGCCACATTGTACCGGTTCCTGAACGATCATCCCGAAGCCGGCGCAAGCGCTTAGTTCGCAATCAGCCGTTTGGCTTCTAACGATTCACGACCATTAGCCACTTACAAAATTTCAATATCCGGAATTGTGATCCCATATAAAAAAGGACGCTGAAAACAGCGTCCTTTTAAATTAAAGGTTGAATCCTTGGTTGGCGCCGGGTCTATGCGGCGTCGTCCATGGCACGGCGGTCGGCCATATCCATGAGCACCCTTTCACGCGCTTTATCCAGTCCCAGTGCCTGCCGTTTTTTGTCGATGTGTGCGATCATCAGCTTGGCGATCTCCTGTGCACCGACGGCAAATCCCCATTTGCCGAATCCCTGTTCTTCCAACTCTTCAAACAGGTGTTTATGGAATTTGGTGCCTTCGGTGATGGGAAAGGTGACACCGAATACCGTGTAAACCCCGGAAGCCACAAAATACTGACCGATACAGATGGCCTTTTCACTCATGTACTCCGGTGCACACCCGGCTACGGGCAAGTCGGCAAGGGAATCCCCCAGGCCGCCAACGCGAACCATCTCAGAGGCGGCGACCAGAATCCGGCTGTTATCCACACATGCGCCCAGCCCCAATACCGGCGGCATACCGACGGTTTCACAAACTTCTTTCAACCCCGGTCCTGCCAGATGCGCGGCTTCAGGCGTCGTCAATCCCGCTTTTGCGAGCGCCACCTGGGAACAACCGGTCTGGAGAACAAGCACATCGTTTTTAATTAATTCCTTCACGAGTTCAACATGCACGGAATCCTGTTTTACCCTGGGATTGGTGCATCCAACCACACCGGCAACACCGCGTATCCGGCCATTGATGATGTTATCATTCAACGGCTTATAAGACCCCCTGAAACTGCCGCCGAGCATGTAGCTGATATATTCATGGGAAAATCCATGGACACCGATACTGATGTTTTGGGGGATATCCACTTTCGCCGTGCGGTTCTTGAATCGTGAAATCGCCTTGATAACCACGTTATCCGTACAATCCTTGGGATCCTGCTCATCAAATTGAACGTGCTGCGCGCCTTCAATATGGCATCGCGTATTGGTGGTGATCAGAGGGGTATCATAGCAATCCGCCACCTTGACCAATCCCTGCTGGATGCATTGAACATCCACTGTCATGGCATCCACCGCGCCGGTAACCAGGACGGCTTCGGTGGAGCTGAAGTTGCCGGCATGGGGAACGCCGTGCCGGTTGAACACCTCAAGACCCGAGCAACACATGCCCACGAGATTGAGCCCTTTGGCCCCGGCGGCTTTCGCCGCGTCAATCAATGTGGATTCATGAACAGACTCGATCATGGACTCAAACAGGTTAGGTTCATGACCGTGTACGATGATATTGACATGATCTTCCTTGAGCACACCCATGTCGGTTTCAATGGCGACAGGTGAAGGTGTTCCGAAAAGGATATCGGATATTTCCGTGGCCACCATGGATCCGCCCCATCCATCGGCCAGGGCGGTGCGGCTGCACTGCTTGGTGATGTTTTCATAATGCTGGTCCACACCCATGTGACTGCGGTGCATCAGATCCATAATTTCGCGCATGGCGCCCCGGGGTACGATATCGTATTTACGCCAGGTCTCCAGTGTCTTCTCCGGAACACGCTTGGCAAACGGGATTTCGCCTTCAACCTGGGTGTAGGTTCTTTCGAGTTCACTATACAACTCCAGCGCGATCTCTTTTACCGTTTTGCCGTCGGTTTCTATACCGATGGATTTGGCGACCGATTCCAGTTTGACCGTATCTTTAATTTTATAATCCTTAACCTTGCCATGGATGACTTCCCTGAACAGGTCCAGCATATTCATTCCATGGTCTGTATGCGCGGCGCCGCCGGCAGCAACCATCCGTGCAAAATTCCGGGACATGATCGTATCGATGGTGGCTCCGCATACACCCACCTTACCATACGGGTCTTTGGCATTGAGCCGGCATGGGCCCATGGCACAATGTTTACAGCAAGCGGAATCCGCACCGATGGGACATGCCTTCATGTTCGCAGCCCGGTCGAACTGAAGTTCAACTCCATCGAGGCGGGCTTTGGTGATCATTTTGGCGGTTGAATCGCAAGTAGTGAAATCCGAGACCGGGATCTCTTTTTTTTCTTTACCTTTAATTAATTTTTCAGCCATTGTTACTCCCTTCGTGGAAAGCGTTAATTATGTTGAATGGGTTGGAACTGATTTTTAGTGGGATTCATAAGAAATTAATACTTAATAGTAACCATTACTGATAAGTTCTAAAGGTCTTGATTTCCCCTGTCAAGCATTGAATTTAGAAAATGAAAAAATTTAATGCCTATATTTTCGAAAGATAATAAATTGATACGACCCGACCCAGGGCGGACTGACGCATGTATAAATGCTTCGGTTGGGATGGTGGCCGCGAAACAGGTAATGTCAATTGGTAAAGCGCAAATCTCAAATGAAGGTATTCTATCTATTTTAAGGATCGCTTTGATAATAAAAAAAGGTTGTGTTAACGTGGATGAACGATTGGGAACCGAATTGAAATATATGGTGGATGTTAAAGCATGAATAAGACAATAACCCATGATTGATACCGGGAAAGGAAGAAACATGCCTGATAAAGACGTCAAGATCTACTCTCTGAGTACCTGCAGCCATTGCAAATCAACGAAGAAATTTCTGTCGGAATGCACGATCAAGTATGACTTCGTGGATGTGGACCTGCTCGAAGGTGATGAAAGGAAAGCAATTCTCGCGGATGTCAAAAAGTTCAATCCCAAATGTTCGTTTCCAACGATTATCATCGGCGAGACCGTTATTGTGGGTTATAAAGAGGAAAAAATCAAGGAGGCGCTGGGATTGTAATGGATGCTGAACAATTATATGAAATGCTGAAAAAGACCCAGGAACCCAAAGGATATTTTTTCAGCACGGACAGAGACCGGGTCATGGATCTGATGAAGGCCCTGATTGTCAACAAGAACCGATACGGTTACATGGCCTGTCCATGCCGCCTCGCTTCCGGTGACAAGGCCAACGACAAGGATATCATCTGTCCCTGCGTCTACCGGACACCGGATGTTGAAGAATTCGGCAGTTGCTACTGCAACCTCTACGTCTCCCAGGCGTGGAACGATGGCGAAATCGAGAAGGAATACGTGCCGGAACGCCGGCCGGTGGAGAAATTATTCCCCTGAGTCCGGGTGAATCTGGCTGAGTCTGATTGAGCCTGCCGGAGTCAGATCGCCTTGTCGTTTCCTACCCGAATTTGTCGTAGGCAATCATATCGGGTTCAACGCCAAGATCATCGAGCATGTGGGTCACTGCGTCGATCATGGGTGGCGGACCGCAAAGGTAGTATTCGATTTCGGTGGGATCCTCGTGGTGTTTGAGATAGTGGTCGAACAGGACCTTATGAATGAAACCGGTCTTACCGTCCCACTTATCTTCGGGCATGGGCTCGGACAAGGCCACATGATATGAGAAATGTTTATTCTTCTCCTCCAGATCCGAGAACTCCTCATGGTAAAACATCTCCTGTTTTGAACGTGCGCCGTACCAGAAGGTGATGCGTCTGTCGGTCCGTTCGGTGAGGAGTTGGTGGAGAATGTGGCTGCGAAGCGGCGCCATGCCGGCACCGCCGCCGATAAAACACATTTCCCGCCCGGTGGGTTTGGCGTAGAATTCACCGTATGGTCCGCTGAGGACAACATTATCACCGGGCTTGAGGTTGAACACATAGGACGATCCGATACCCGGCGGCACACCAGTGGAGCCCATGGGCGGTGTGGCGATGCGGATAGTGAATTTCAGTATCCCTTTTTCGGCCGGCGGATTCGCCAGGGAATAGGCCCGGTTTACCGGCGTCTCGCCCCTTGCATACAATGCGAAAAGGTTGAATGCCTTCCACGCCGCCTTGTAGCGTTCACCGATGCTGAATTGTTTGAACGAGGTTTCATATTCCGGGATGTCGATCTGCATATAGGCCCCGGATTTGAAATCAATCACCTGTTCGGAAGCCAGTTCGACCACCAGCTCCTTAATAAATGTGGCCACGTTGTTGTTGGACACCACTTTGCCATCGTATTTCCGGATATTAAAAATCTCGTCCGGGATGCGGATTTTCATATCCTCCTTGACCTTGACCTGGCAGGCAAGGCGGATGTTCTCGCTGCGTTCCTTGCGATCCACCAGGGAAAGCTCGGTGGGCAGCACATCTCCCCCGCCGGCTTCCACGGTCACCTTGCAGGTGCCGCAGGTACCCTTGCCGCCGCAGGCGCAGGGAATGAGCACATCATTGTCCAACAGCGCGGAAAGCAGTGTCCCGCCGCCAGGGATGACCAGGCTCTTCTCCTCATCGTCATTGACGACGATTCTGCGATCCCCCTTTAGCGTCACCTTGGCTTCCACCAGCAACAATCCGCCGACGAGAACGATGACGACACCCATGAAAACAATGATGCTGACGATATAGATCAATATACCCTCATTTATATACACATAAAAAGTTCATAACCGGCCGGGGACAGATGGTTTTGTCATCATCCGCGGGCTATAAGGTAATACCCGAAAACAGCATGAAGGCCATGGCCATAAGGCCGGTGACGATCATGCGTATGCCGAATCCCTCCAGTCCTTCCGGTACGTCGGCGTACCGGAGCTTCTGCATGATGGTGGACATGGCGATGATGGCCAGCGCCCACCCCGCCCCGGACCCAACTCCATATACCACGGATTCGGTAAACGAGTACTGCCGTTCCACCATGAACAGCGATGCGCCCAGGATTGCGCAGTTCACCGTGATCAGGGGCAGGAAAACACCAAGACTATTGTAGAGTGCCTGGGAATATCTGTCGATGATCATTTCAACCGCCTGGACCAGCCCCGCTATGACAGCGATGAACAGCACCAGTTTGAGATAGCCCAGATCCACATCCGGCAACCCGGCCCATGCCAATGCCCCCGGCGCCAGCAGATAGTGGTAGACCATCCAGTTGACCGGTGTGGTAATGGACATCACAAAAATCACCGCCACACCAAGTCCGGAAGATGTCTTCAAGTTCTTTGACACGGCAAGGTACGAGCACATTCCCAGGAAGTAGGCCAGGAGAATGTTCCCCACAAAGACGGAGTTGACGAAGAGGCTGATCAGGTTTTCCATAAATATTAATTTTACATTTTAGGTGTTGAAGCCTGTCGGTGATCGCGTTTCATAATTTCAGGAGATACCCTTGCTTTTCAATACGGCGTGTTGCAGCCAGACGAACAGGCCGATCATGATAAACGCGCCGGGGGCAAGCACCATCAGCCCCATGTCCTCGTATCCGGCCTGGTAAAACGCCCCGGGAACAACCTGAAATCCGAGCAGTTTACCGGATCCGAGCAGTTCCCGGAAAAAAGCGACACCGCACAGCACCGATCCGTATCCCATACCGTTGGCAATGCCATCCATGAAAGACCGGTATGGGGTATTGGCCATGGCAAACGTTTCCGCCCTGCCCATGACGATACAATTGGTAATGATCAGTCCGACAAACACGGACAATTGTTTACTGATATCGTATAAAAAGGCCTTGAGGAATTCATCGGCCAGGATCACCAGCGTCGCAATGATGGCCACTTCGACGATGATGCGGATGTTTCGCGGAATGAGATTTCTCAGGCTCGAAATGATCAGGCTGGAAAAAGCGGTCACAAAGGTCAGGGCCACACTCATGACGATGGCGGTATTGAGCTGAACCGTCACGGCCAGGGCCGAGCAGATCCCCAGGATCTGTTTGGATATCGGATTGGACTGCCACAGAGCCTGGGCGATTGCCTGGTATGAAGGTGATTTCGCCAGTTTCCGCCGGATGCCGGTGGTTGCGGTACTCATGTGAATTATTCCGTATCTTCTTTTATATTCATATTTTTGCGAAAACGGACGGCCACCGGTTCGTAATCCCTGAGTATATCCTTCAAACCGCTGGTGAGATATTTCCCGGTCAAGGTGGCCCCGCTGATGCCGTCCACGTAATTGTTCTGCCGGGGAACGGGAACTGCGTCCTCTACAGCGCCTTTGGCGACGGAGATGGAAACGAATGCCCCCTCATGATCCGTTATTTTCTTGCCTTCAAAATTTTTCCGGAACCACCGGCTTTCGATTTCACCACCCAGCCCCGGAGTTTCCGAATGTTTGTATACGCTGAATCCCCGAATGGTGGTGCCGTCCTTTTCAATGGCCAAATACCCGTGGATCTTTCCCCATAATCCCCTGGTGTCAATGGGGATGACATAGGCGATGATCCGTCCCTCCCGGTAATTCACATAAACAGGCAAATCAGTCTCGCCTCGCTCGGCGGCCGAAACAATCGATCCGTCTGCGCTTACCCATAAATTTTTGATGTTTTCTTTATACACGGATTCAATGTCATGGGTTGTTAGCTGTTTGGGTCCGGTGATCAACCCGGCGGCCATTAAAATGTTTTTCTGTCGGTCAACCGCCATGTTGCGCATCTGACGCTCTTTCAGGCCAGAGGATGCAGCGGTCAGCAGAACGCTGCACACCAGACACAATACCATGGCAAATATGATCGATCGCAGGGGTTTAGACATTGGGGATCCTGTTTCTCAGTCGAATGGAAATCACCATATGATCCAGCAGCGGTGCAAAAACATTCATGAACAATATGGCCAGCATGATCCCTTCCGGGTAGGCGGGATTGAACACGCGGATCACCACGGTGAGAACACCGACCAAAAATCCGTAAATCCACCGGGAGATATGCAGATCCGGCGCCGATACCGGATCGGTGCTCATGAACACGATACCGAAGGCTGCCCCCCCGATGATCAGATGATAAAACGGGTTGAGCGAGAGATAAGCGGCGGACGACTCTCCAGCTGTTAAATTTACGATGAATCCCATCACTAATATACCGAGAATATCACCGAGGATGATTCGATAGCTGGCGATGCCGAGTATCATCAATACGATGGCTGCAATCAGGCATAAGAAGGCGGAGGATGCCCCGATACTGGCCGGATAAAGTCCGAAAAACAAGGTATTGAAAGTATAACCGGCATCTGCAAGGACCTGTTCCACAGCACCATGAACCTTGGCTTCAGCGGCCACCACCAGAGGGGTTGCCGCCGACACCACGTCAACGGCGCCGGCCTTGAAATTTACAAGGGCTGTCCACACGGCATCGCCGGACATTTGCGACGGATAGGCAAAATACAGGAATGCCCGCCCGGTGAGTGCCGGATTCAAAAAATTCCGCCCGGTGCCGCCGAATACCTCTTTACCGATGACCACCCCGAATGAGATTCCCAAGGCCGCCTGCCACAGGGGCGTTGTGGGTGGCAGTGTCAGGGGAAACAGCATGGCCGTGACGAACAGGCCTTCGCTGATTTCATGCCCGCGTATGGCTGAAAAGAGGATTTCCCAGGCAAAACCCACAACATAGGAGACGATGACCAGGGGCAACACGGTTTTAAACCCGAACCAGAATATCCAGAAATGGCCGGGATTCAGCTGTTTTGCGGCATAGGCCTGATAGCCGACATTATACATACCGAATAACAGCAAGGGCAACAGCATGAATACCACCGAGGCCATATAGCGTTTGACATCCAGGTGGTCGCGGATGTGGGGCACAAGCTGTGTAACCCGGGCCGGCGCGAAAAAGACGGTTTCCATGGATTCAAAAAACGCATACAACCGCTCCAGTTTCCCGCCCTTCCGGAAATGTTTGCGTTGAGCATCAAACAGGTTTTTGATGAGTTTTTGCATTCTATTTGTCCTGGGCTTTCACATAGTCGGCTTTGGCTCGCATGAAGGTATGGGTCAACTCGATCTTGGACGGACATACATATGAACACAAGCCGCATTCCACGCAATCCAGAAGCCCGTGGGCCAGATACTCTTCCACTTCGCCGGCCAGGACGGCCTTATAGGCAAACTCGGGCAATATGTTTACCGGGCAGACGTCCGCGCAATGCATGCAGGCAATACAGGCGCGGTCACCGCCGTGGCGGTTGCAGTCAAATATCAACGGTTTGGGATTGATGCGCGACAGATAAGACCTCGAATATGTCGGTTTTTTCAACCCGGGATTGAACAGGGCAAGAAATTCCGTTGTGTTACCCTCGGGAATCAGAACCAGGGAGGTCTCAAAAAGTCCCATGTAACCGCCCGGTGAACCCGTATAACCCGTCAGTATGCCACCGGACACATATCGCGTATTTGCGGAAACTTTCCCGGGATCCACCAGATAAGAGAACGGCACCCCCAGTCGGCTGAGATAATGCCCGGGAAGGGGGGTAGAGTTGCCGCCCACCGCTATAATTCTGCGCGTGGGAAATTTTCCGGTGCGGACCAGTTCAGCGAGCAGCAGGAGATCCTGACCATCAATATACCAGGCATTGGCATGGGATGGATCCGTTTTAAGGGTGTATAGTATGGTACCGGGATCATGCGCCGGATACTTTCCGTTGACCACATGGGTGATGTGTTCAGGTAATGTCCTGACGATGGCGTCACCATCGCCAGGCGCACAAACCAGTGGGGCCTTCCCGGTCAGTTTTTCCAAAAGCTTCAATCCGAAAGCGAACAGATCGGTTTTACCGTTTAAATAAATTTCCGGGAGAGGTCGAAAGGGTTCTTTGCCGCCAAGGGTGACAAGGGTGAATGCCGGTCGGCTGGAAGGCTTGGCATAATCGCGGAACGGCAGTTGCCGGATCAGCCACCAGAGCCCGCCCCGGATGATCATCTGAATCAGGTGGTCACGGTGAATGCGCTCCAGATCGGCTTCCGACAGGGATTCGAAAGTTTCGGAGGCCTCGTCCTCATCCAGCCGGATGACAATTTCAGTGACCGTACGCCGGGGACCATGGTTGATTTCGATGATGTCGCCGCCCCCGGGCGACAGGAACTTGACTTCAGGATTCCGCTTATCTTCGAAAAGCACCGACCCGCAATTAACCGGATCGCCTACGGCCACTTTTAGTCTGGGTTTGGCAAACCGCAGGTGGTGCGGGATGACAGCGATCCTCGGGGGGGACGGACGCTCTACGACGTCAGCCGCTGGTGGACCGGCAATATTGAATGCGTATCCCTTTTTGATAGTTAAGGTTTTCATATAGAATAACTAAGCCCTCCGGCTGGAATTCTGTCAGATTGAAAGCCAGCCTTCATTACCATTTTGATATTTCAATTTCAATATCATCATGATAATGATTCTTAATAAGTCACTCTGAACGGCTTGACATCAAGATCGGTTTATACCATCTTTTAAATATAAATGAACCTGTGGAGGGGAATTATGGATGACAGGACTGTTTTGAAAAATACCGGACTACGCGGTATCACCGTTGCCAGCACAAAAATTAGCGATGTTCAGGGTACGAAAGGGAAGCTGATATATCGCGGTTATCTTGTTCAGGATCTGGCTGAAAACACATCTTTCGAAGAAGTCATACACCTGCTGCTCCACGAAAGACTGCCCACTTCCGGCGAATTGTCAGCGCTGAAAGACAAGCTGGCCGGATACAGGGCACTGCCGGCCGCTGTCATCGACGCATTGAAAACCATGCCCCATACAGCTCTGCCCATGGATATCCTTCAATCGGGCGTGAGTCTTCTCGCGCATCATGATCCGGACATACGAACCGTATCCAGGGATGCCTCCGTGGAAATGGGATTACGTCTGATTGCCAGATTCCCCACCATGCTCGCGGCCTGGGAACGCATCAGGAACGGCAAGGACCCCATCGATCCGGACCCCGGCCTGGACCAGGCCGCCAATTACCTGTACATGAGGACCGGAGAAAAACCGGATACGGAAACCGCTCGCTCCTTTGATATCGCCCTGGTTCTGCATGCAGAGCATTCATTCAATGCCTCCACATTCTCCGCCAGGCAGGTTGCCTCCACACGGGCGCATATGTATGCGGCCGTAAGCGCGGCGGTGGGTTCCCTGTCCGGCGATCTCCACGGTGGCGCCAATGTCAGGGTAATGGAAATGCTGCTGAATATCGGCGATCCGGATAATGTCGAAGCTTTTGTGAACAGGATTCTTGATGAAGGCAAATTGATAATGGGACTTGGCCATGCGGTCTATAAAACCGATGATCCCCGGGCGGGCATTATTTCCGAAATGTCCAGAAAGATAGGGGAACGGATAGGAGAGACCAAATGGTATGAAATGTCAAAATTACTGGAAAAAAAGGGAAAGGCGGCATTCAAAGACAGGAAAGGCACGGATATCTTTGTAAACGTCGATTTTTACAGCGCCTCGTTCTATTATGGTCTGGGTATTCCGGTTGATCTTTTCTCACCGATATTTGCCATTTCACGCGTGGCGGGATGGGCCGCACACGTGATCGAGGAACAATATGCCGAAGCAGCGCCGAAACCGATGCTGTACCGCCCGGAATCCGAATATGTCGGCGAATACTGCGGACCGGACGAATGTTCCTTTGTGGCAATGGATGAGAGATAACAAAAGGGGTGGATCGTTTTGCAAAATGGACCCAAATTCAGAATGACCCGTCAACGGCAGGTTATTTTAGAAGCACTCCAACGGTACAATACGCATCCCAGTGCGGATGAAGTCTACGAAATGGTAAGGGCCGAACTGCCCAGAATAAGCCTGGGAACGGTGTATCGGAATCTTGAGATTCTCACGGAACTCGGAGAGATACAAACCCTCACCCTCAGCGGCAGCATGAAACGATTCGACGGGAATCCCAAAAAACATTATCACATCCGCTGCACCCGCTGCGACCAGGTGGACGATGCCCCCATCGCACCGCTGAACCGGTTGGAGGATGATCTTTACGGTGCCACCGTCTACACGATTATAGGGCATCGTCTGGAATTTTTGGGGTTATGCCCGGAATGCACCAAAATCGTCAAGGAGGAGACGGACCATATACCGGAAATCGCCGGTGAGCACATTTAACCGGTTTTTTCATTCATTATCCGCCCATTCTTTTTTGTCAGCCGCGTGTATCGCCGGATCGGATCAGCTTTCCAGTTGATGCTGCAACCAATCCCGTACCGGCCCGTCTATCGCATAAACCCCTTTCAGGTCCCCATTTTCCTTTAAAAACCGTTGTTTGATTTGGGTGGGCATCTCGATACGGGCCAGTTCCTCCGCGTTTTCAGAATTTCTCCGGACCAGATAGATCACGGGGTCATCCTTCCACGTGTTCACGACAAAATAGTGTGATACATCCGCTTTTGAACGAATGACATAATTGCTGCGTGCCCAGTTGTTGCCCCATTCCAGATACAGCCGAACGGCTTCTTCCGGGGTCATATCCCAATCGATGTCGTTCACCAGCTTTCTATTTTTTTTAATTTGGCTTAAATTCATCATTGTTGAAACTCCGTTCGTTGTCCGGTCTTTCTCTTGTTAGCGCCACTTATAAAAGGCTAAGATGCCGATAGAAGTTGTCAATGGCAGTAGAAACTGCAATGGACATGCCATCGGGGCGTTTGTTCATGACCCCCGGCGCCGAGACCGAAAAGGTATGGAGGCCCGCAATCTCATTAGAATCACTGTTCCCTTAATAATATCCCTTGCAGCGAACGCGAAATCATTATAAAAAAAACCAATCTCATGTAGTATGGTCGTTCGAGTATCATTGATATAGTGTATTGCGATACACTTATGTATCAAATTCATCCGGGATATCATGAGACAATTGTTTTTAGATTTTAATATCAGACAGTTAACATCAGCAACCGTTTTTCGACCATTTAAATGAACTGATTTTTGACCATTTTGTGTCTCAAAAGCACCAGTTCGGCGATACGGTATGCGCCCTGATAAAAACCAGTTAGAACCGCATCCGATCAAGCTCTCTTTATAATTCCAGCCAGTCCTCTGTGTTGGCACACATCTTGATAATCAGGGTTATAATTCAAGTTCAGCATTTCAGTTTTATTTGATCCATCGTATCGAGGGTTTCCACATGGAGATGAAATATCCGTGAAGGCATGTGATGACAACATAAGAAAAACACTGGCACTGGCGCTGGAAATGATCACACTTGCCGACCAAGGTGATGCGGAAAGAGAGGATACGGGTTGCGGGATCATATACGGCATTATGAGGGATTGCGGGTATAAATTACAGCAAATGGCGGAAAAAGAAAAATCCAAGCACATTGCGAAAGGCTGGTGGAAGGAGAACCGTTGATTAAGAATATATCCATAACCAGGTTGAAATTGCAGAGCATCGACTCTGCTGCGCACATACACAATTAATTACCGAAAACATCAATTAAGGAGGAAAGAATTGCAAAGCCTAAAAGGAACACAAACAGAAAAAAATCTAATGGGTGCTTTTGCAGGTGAGTCCCAAGCCAGAAATCGCTACACCTATTTTGCCAGTGCCGCCAAAAAAGAAGGATTCGTGCAGATCTCCAAGATTTTTGAGGAAACCGCCAATCAGGAAAAAGAACATGCCAAGCGCTTCTTTAAATTTCTGGAGGGTGGAGAAGCTGAAATAACAGCCGCATTCCCGGCCGGCATTATCGGTACAACCCTGGAAAACCTGAAAGCCGCGGCTGCTGGTGAAAATCACGAACACACCGAATTATATCCCGGTTTTGCAAAAGTCGCCCGTGAAGAGGGTTTCGAGGCCATCGCCATGGTTTTTGAAGCCATTTGCGTAGCTGAAAAACAACATGAAAAAAGGTACAATGATCTGGCCGCAAACATCGAAAACAATCAGGTGTTCAAACGCAGTGAAAAAAAGGTATGGCGCTGCATCAATTGTGGTTATCTCTATGAAGGAGAAGAAGCACTTGACATGTGCCCGGCCTGCGCACATCCCAAAGCGTACTATGAATTACTTGGAGAAAACTGGTAGATCGGTCCATTGAAATTAATTTGTTTTTTACAATCACAAAATCAACAACAGCCGGATTGAAAAAATCCGGGAGGAGGAAAAAATGGCGGAGATGCTTCAGGTTTACAAATGTGAACTATGTGGCAATATTGTCGAAGTGCTCACCGGAGGTGCCGGGGAACTGGTATGTTGCGGACAGCCAATGGGTCTGTTAACCGAAAATACGGTTGACGCCGCAAAAGAAAAGCATGTACCTGTTCTTGAAAAAGTAGACGGGGGATATAAAGTCTCCGTGGGCAGTGTCGCGCATCCCATGGAGGAGAAACATTTTATCGAATGGATCGAATTGATCGCCGACGGGAAAGCTTATCGCCAGTTCCTCTGTCCGGGAGAAGCGCCCGAGGCTGTATTCAACGTAAACGCCGAAAAGGTAACCGTGAGAGAGCATTGCAACCTCCACGGATTATGGAAAGCCTAACGCCTGAGGATTTAAAAACATGCACAGCGCGGGTGTTGAATTTAACAAGGAACAAGGATATCAATGCCCCGGTATGACACCGGGGCATTTTGGATCCACTATCAAAAAAATTAACAGGATGTCAATGAGAGGAGTTATGCCATGACCAGTTGGAAATGTGGCAATTGCGGCCATACACTCGAGGCGGACCGGCCACCGGAACAATGTCCGTCATGCAAGGAAAAATGTGAGTTTTTAGACAATACCTGCTACACGCCGGATTGTCAGCATCAGGGAACGGACAACCGCATCAAGTAGCGACACCGCACGGCATGCGCAACGACCCGTCTGACAAGGCCGGAAATGATTGTCTCTCTTTGTAAACCCAATATCAAATTCGGAGAGTGAAATGGCGAAAGTATTGATTGTATGTGCAACACGTACCGGCGAGACCATGGATATCGGGAACCTGATCGCAGAAGGTGTCCGTATTTCCGGTCACGAAGCCCAAGTTGTTAAATTCAATGAAATCAAAAAGGAAAGCGACCTTGAGGGATTTGACGGTGTCGTACTAGGGTCGGCCACCTACCACGGAGATATGATCCAGGGCATGAAAACCATTCTCTTTCTGGCGGAAAAAGCCAACCTGGAAGGCAAGGCCGGTGGAGCATTCGGGGCCTTCGGATGGAGCGGAGAAGCACCGGATCGGATATACGACACCATGAAAAACATTTTCAAGATGAATATGGTCGGCAATCCCCTGCGCCTCAAGTCCGCCAGCATTCAAGGCGGTATCAAAATGGCCCAGGATTACGGCCGCGAAATCGTGGCGAAACTGGGGTAACCCTGTCGGCATTCAGCCCCGTATCGGCGGAAATCTGTTCCACACTGAGCGAATCAATAAAAAAACCTTTTAAACATATACGAGGAGAATATCATGACCACGACACCTCAACATTGCCCCGGATTTAATGACCTGAAACATCTGAAATCATTCAAATGCAAGTGCCCCGGTTGTGGAGCGGAAAAAGAAATCTTTTCCGATGAGTTTGATCGAACACACACATGCACCAAGTGCAACAATGAAATTGATTTTTCACAATGTACCCTGGAAGGAGAAGCCTAATATCGGCCGAATTCTTCTATGGATTCAGCCCATGCGCTATCCGATAATTTTTAATTCGACTGAATCAGGCAATATAAACTAAGGATTCCAAATATGAAACGAATGATCTGGCTGATGGTTGCGTCTATCATGATATTCGGAACGGGCATAGCCATCGCAGAGTTGAATAGTGGTCCGGAAGAATTGACCATCGATGGCGGTGACCGCGGAAATGTACCCTTCCCCCATAGAAAACACCAGACCAACCTCAAAGACTGCAATATCTGCCATGCCGTTTTCCCGCAGAAAACAGGTGCTATTGCGGAGATGAAAGCCCAGGGCAAATTGAAACAGAAAGATGTGATGAACAAGCAGTGCACCAAGTGCCACCGGAATGAAAAAAAAGCGGGAAACCCTTCCGGTCCGACCACATGCGCCAAATGTCACATGAAGAAAGGATAGAGCAACGATGCTGGTTCTGGGACTTCAAGGCAGCCCGCGAAAAAAGGGCAACACCCGTTTCCTTCTGTCCGCCGCCCTAAAGGAGGCTCGGGAAAAATATGGCGCCCACACACAAATGATTGACGTGGATGCCATGAACATCGTTCCCTGCAAGGAATATATCGTGTGTGAAAAAAAGGGGTTCTGCCCCATTGACGACGATATGCGGACCCTCGTCTATCCCTTGTTGAGACGCGCGGACATCATTATTGCGGCCTCCCCTGTCTTTTTTTACAATGTCACGGCTCAGCTCAAGGCGTTGATTGACCGGAGCCAGACCCTGTGGGCCAGAAAATATAAATTAAAACTCAAGGATCCCGGCAGCGGACAACGGCGGGGATTCCTCATGTCCGTGGGCGCCACCCGCGGGAAACAATTATTCGACGGTATCCACCTGACAGCCACCTATTTTTTCGATGCCGTGGATGCTGTCTATTCAGGCAGTTTAACCTATCGCGATATCGAATCGGCCTCGGATATGGCCAAACATCCCACCGTGGATGCTGATATCAGGGGCGCCGTCGAATCACTTTGCGCACCGCTGGCCCGACGCCGGAAGATATTGTTCCTCGGAGAGCAGGGCGCCTGCCGCAGCCTGGTGGCCGGCGCTTATGCCAGAAAATATGCCGGAGACAAGCTGGATGTGCTGGCAGCCGGGGCGAATCCAGCGGCGATTCCGGACAAAAACGCGGTGGCCGCGATGGCCCAAAAGGGAATTGACCTGGCATTTCACACCCCTCGCGCCATCGGGGATGCACTGTCGGAACACCCCCCGGATGTCATCGTTATCATGGGGCCGGACATACCGGTACCGAAGGCAACGACGGCGGCTGTCATCAAGTGGGATATGCCCGCAGTCGATGGGGATTCCGCCTCCGCCGTACAAACCGCCTGTGAAAATATTGAACACCGGATAAAGGAAATGGTTGAAACTCTGTGAATGAGGTCGTATAGAGCTACAATAATCTATTGTCTGATGAACACTGTAATAAAAGGAGGAAATTGAGGAATGGATAAATATGTTTGTACCATCTGTGGCTATGTTTATGATCCTGCGGCCGGCGACCCCGATAACGGCGTGGAGCCGGGTACCGCATGGGAAAATGTTCCGGATGACTGGGAATGCCCGGTGTGCGGCGCCGGCAAAGACGATTTTGAAAAAGAAGATTAAGTTCCGTTCCAGACATTAGCCGGGTGTTGAAAATCGTCACAGCAGCCGGGTGACGTCTGTTTTTAATCCCTGTTCAGGACTCTCGCAAAAATTCATTGACACATTTTTGCGGGCCCTGAAGCACGATCACCCCGATGCCCTTTCAGTATCGACTTCTATATCGATTCGGAAAGGGCATTGGTACGTATGAGATAATCATCATCAAAGATTCCGGAAGGTATAAAGAAAGTTTTAAAAGGAAATGATATGAAACCGGTTGAAATTTCAAAAGGTATTTATGACGTAGGTGTCAATGATTGGAACATCAAAGACTTCCATGGCTATTCCACGCCATATGGAACCAGCTATAACGCGTTTCTCGTGATAGATGAGAAAATAGCCTTGATCGATACGGTAAAAAGTGAGTTCGCAGATCAACTCATCGACAACATTTCAGCCATCGTCGATCCGCGGAAAATCGATTATGTCGTCAGCAACCACACGGAAATGGATCATTCCGGCGCACTGGCCCGGGTCATGCACCGTATCGGTGAGGAGAAACCGCTCTATTGCTCCAAAATGGGACATAAAAATCTGTCACAACACTTCTCACACGACTGGCACTACCATCCCATCGAAAACAGCGAGGAACTCAGCCTGGGGGAAAAAACCCTGACGTTTCTGGAAACCCGGATGCTCCATTGGCCGGACAGCATGTTCACCTTTATTAAGGAAGACGGCATCCTGTTTTCCAGCGACGCTTTCGGCCAGCACTATGCCGGTTTCGAAAAATTTGATGATGTGGTCGGCCACACGATTATGCTGCACGCCCAAAAATACTATGCGAATATATTGATGCTGTTTGCCCCGCTGATTCAAAAACTGGTGGACAAGGTCCGGCAGATGGGCCTCGACATAAAAATGATTTGCCCGGACCACGGCATCATCTGGCGGCAGTCGCCTGGTAAAATAATCGATGCCTATGTGCAATGGAGCCGTCATCACACGGAGCACAAGGCTGTGGTCGTTTACGACACCATGTGGCACAGTACCGAGAAAATGGCCGATGCCATTGCCACGGGGTTGTACGAACAGGGGGTACGGGTTCGTCCCATGTACCTTCGCAAATGGCACCGCAGCGATATCATGACCGATGTACTGGACGCCAAGGCGGTGGTCGTCGGCTCACCCACACTCAACAACGGGTTGTTTCCGACGATCAGTGACTTTCTCACTTACATGAAAGGACTCAAACCCCAACAAAAGATTGGTGGTGCTTTTGGTTCATACGGTTGGAGCGGAGAATCCGTCAAACTGATCCAGCAGGAGCTTGAAGCGATGAAATTCGACATCATCGAGCCGGGCATCAAATCACACTTTGTCCCGGACACCGATGGTTCGAACACGGCATATGAATTCGGGAAAAAAATCGGGCAAGCCATCATCGCCTCGGGTGATTAACGTTTAATCGATGGTCTTCAATTGCAAATCTTGTGCAACCATCTGCCTGCAGATGGTTGTGATGTTGCGCTACGGGTCAATATGAAAAAGAACTGCTGAATTATTCAATACCGTCGTACCCGCATCGAAATTGGGAACCAAATGCCTGAATCTTGCACGTGTTGGAGGCTTTCATATGCCCCGGCGGCGGGATTTACGCTCCGCTCCAACAAGGCATTAAGGGTGAAGCCCCACATCTTTTGGAACAAAAGTGTGGTGATCAGCCTACCGCGATCCCTTAATAACGCAGCAGATGGAAGCCTCCGGCACGCCTTTAGGTGAAAATTAATGAGAAAATCAGATTACTATCCGTTTTACCATACGGGTAATATTGAAATCCTCTAAAATTCAATGTTAGCCCCTATAAACAATGGTTTTAATTCTTTCTCGTTAATTTTCATGTAAGATTCAGGTAATATGACGCTATAATGTAAATCGAAAATCATTCACGATGGCGCCGGGAATGTTCTGGCATTCCGTATGTCTGCACAATTGGGTGTTTGATGATACCAACAACTCCTGTTCCGCTGTCAGGGCTTCCAGATTTTCGCCTAAAACATTGTACATGGTTTCGTCAAATCTCATGACGTTTATGGGAGCCTCTATTTCCCCGTTTTTGATATGGAAGGCGGCAAAACGGGTCAATCCGGTGAGTCTCGCCGAATTCACATCGGAAAAATTTATATAATGAAGGTTGTTGAGATAAAGACCCGTATCCAATGTCGGGATGATGTCTTTTGTTCTCAATTTTCCCGGCAGGATCTCAAGGGAATCCGCAGTCTCCTCGGCGGATGCACCATTACACTCCATATTTAATTCAACTGC
This sequence comes from Desulfobacteraceae bacterium, assembly GCA_013003715.1. Taxonomy (GTDB): domain Bacteria; phylum Desulfobacterota; class Desulfobacteria; order Desulfobacterales; family Desulfosarcinaceae; genus JABDIN01. The sequence continues at coordinate 27,367 of JABDIN010000016.1, forward strand.
GCTTCTGGAACCGACCAGGGGGTCTTTGATCGTTCCATCTTGAACCAAGGTAATTTCATCGGGTTTGATAAAGCCGTCGCTTTGAAACCGGCAGGCACTTCCACCGCCGGTGTTCTCAAGAATCGTCACACCCGGATTCAGCCGTTTTCCTTCATATATCATCCGGTTCAGGGATGAAGTCTTGTTATGGCGGTCGCGGGCGCCGAAGGCTCGTCTATTAAGAACGTCGACCAGATCGCCCATCGCTTTTGGTGCGAGATATACCCGATATGCACCGGGGGAGATGGTAAGAGGATCTCTTTTCATTATTTCAAGCTGCGCCCTGGCCTGATCCATTTTCCCCTGAAACAGATTCTGATCCCAGGTGAAACCCGTGTACCCTGATTTCACGGCTTTATCCTGATGGTGATACAAACTGAAATCAAAATTGAAGCTATGGCTTTCATACCAGTTCTTTTGGCCCAGGTTGTTTGCAAACCCTCTGTAGATCAGACCGGCTGCATAGATACCCACCAGATCATTCCCTTCTGCTGAATGCAGAATCCGGTCCATGGCTGCCTGCGTGTCCGGCAACTCATTTTTCCCGATATCTTCAGTGGAATGAATGTGGCGGGAATATGATAAATAAGCATCTTCAGGGAGGAGGCTCACCTTGGCGTGAAGGTTTTCAACAGCACTGGCCACCTGTGTTTTATCAATGTCCAGCGACTGCAACAAGGAAAATGAATGGGAGATTCTCTTTCGTCCATTTATCAAAGTAATCTCCAGATAGGACTGCTCCACCTTTCCCCCCTGGCGAATCCTGGCGTTGTTCATCCGCACAAAATCGGACAGTTCTCCCCGAATATTCAAAAGCAATATGTCATCAGCGTCTGCCAATTGAAAAGCATGATCGGCCAATTTATAAAAATAATCTCTCATTGGTTCTCGCCTCCAAACACGTCAACATCCGTAAAAAGACATGCCGGTGTCGCATGCCCAACATGGATTGTCTGGTTGGGCTCGCCCTTACCACAATTGGGTGTTCCCATGACGTGGAAGGTATCCTCATTGCCGACCATTTTTAGATTTCGCCAGAAAATCCCTGAAATTCCGCGATAATTCGGATTTTTCACAACCGAAGTGAGCCGGCCGTTTTCGATTAACCTTCCGAATTCGCAGCCGAATTGAAATTTATTTCTCGAATCATCGATGGACCAGGACAAGTTGGTTTGCATGTATATACCCCTCTCAATCGCTGCCACCATGTCGTTGAAGGAGGAGGTGCCGGATTCCAGATTCAGGTTGGCCATACGGTCGATGGGTGGTCGGTTCCATCTCACAGCCCGGGCATTGGCCACACCGGGAATTCCGGACCTGGCCTGGGATATGACCGATCCCAGTCCTCTTCTAAGAATACCATTTTCAATAAGGTAACTTTTATCGGCAATGGCGCCCTCATCATCAATCTCATAACTCGCGAGCTGATATGGTCTCGTCGGATCAAAAGTGATATTCATGAGATCACTTCCGTATCGATAGCTGCCGAACATCTCCGGTGTAACAAAAGATGTCCCCGCGAAGTTACGTTCATCTCCCAATATGCGGTCTATCTCCAAAGGATGCCCGACACTTTCGTGGACCTGTATGTTCATCTGGCCGGAATCAAGCAGCACATCCATTTTTCCGGAAGGACAATTGGGTGCATCAACAAGTTCTAGTGCCTCCTCTGCGGCCACAGATACGGTATGCCGCATTTTATCTTCACTAAGGAGTTCCCATCCGCCCTGGCGGCTATCGCTGATGATCCACCCCAGGCTGCGTCTTTGGGTTTCCGCACCCTTATTGGCCATGACAAATATTTTGGGAAAAACATAGCTGAATGCTTGAACCATATCGCCGCCGGTGGAGGTGATATACCGGTTGGTCACCAATTTATGCTCCAATATGACCTGCCAATCCACAATCTGGTCGCTCACCTGTAAATTCTCACTCAACTTTTTTGCAAATGAGGTTTTTTCTTCGAGTGATACCGACTCCCATGGCGTTTTCACATACCGTTTTCGCTCTCCCGAAGGATTGGAAAAACCAATCCGGCTGAAATCGATGAGCGGGTATTTCTGGTTGAGCCGGCAATGGTCCATGGCATTGGCGACCGCGGTTTTGAGTCCTACCTCCGAAATATCGCATGTGGCGCCGTACCCCATGCCCTTTCCCTGAACGACGGTGACCATAAAGCCGCGTTCTTCAACGGTATTAACAGGTTCCAGTACGTTTTTCCGGACATGGATCAGTTCCTTCTTTTCTTCCGTAAGACGAAGAGAACAAAAGTCCGCATCCGGCAAATTATCCAGGAACCAATGCTTCAACTGATGATCCGTCATATAATCCATATTCTTTTACTCGCTCATGGGAGATGATTTAATTATCGGTATCAACCTGTTGCGTATACACCTTCCACAGGTGCAGATACTCTTTTTTCGTCATTTGAGGTTTTTGGGCTTTAACCTCCAACGCCGTTTCCGCTCCATCGGCCAGGAGATCGATAACCGTCATCGCCAACAGCTTCGTCGATACAATATAGGCTAAATCTTTATCGGTAATTTCATAATCCTTGGTATGACCCCGTCCTGTAATACCACCGGTGTTCGGGTGAATGGCCGGCATGATGTGCATGATATCGCCGATATCGCTCGAGCCTGTGCCGTGTTTTCCTTTGACCACATGTTCGGCACCCACCACCGCTTCGGCATTGGCACGGTACAGATCCATCAATATCGGATCACCGGAGCGCGGCAAATAACCGGGAATTTCCTTTATTTCAACCTCGGCCCCAACAGCCATTGCCCCGGCTTGCAGGGCGCTATTGACTTTTTTACTCGCATCCAGGACAGCCTCCATGGTTTTCCCACGGACATAGGTTTCAATGCGTACATCAGCCGGTACGATATTGACAAGATCTCCGCCCTTGGTAATGATGGGATGAACGCGAATACAATCGTCATCCTTAAACGTTTCCCGGTTAGCATTGATACCCTGCAGGCCTAAAATAGCCGCATTCAGGGCATTCACCCCCAGGTGCGGTGAACCGCCGGCATGGGCCTCGCGACCTTTGTATTTGACAAATTTCGCGATAAAACCATTGGATGAACCATGGGTGACCACCTTGGCATCATCCCGACTGGTGGAGTGAAACATCACCGTCATGTCAATGTCATCCATGGCGCCGACCCGAATAAATTCCTGTTTGCCACCCAAAAATTCAATTTTCCCCTCTTCACGGAGACGTTGACGGAATTCTATCTCGACGGGCTCTTCTGCGGGCACGGCCATAAAGACGACATCCCCGGAGAATTGTTCACCGGCACCCGACAATTTCAGCGCCATAGCGGTTCCAAGCATGCAGGCGATTTGAATGTTATGGCCGCAGGAATGGGCTGCACCGGTGACGATATCGGCATGGGGATGCTCCGGACACAGCACCGCATCCAATTCCCCCATGACGGCGACGCGCGCCTTTGTCGATTTGCCCTTTAATACTGCTTTTGATCCGGTAATCGCTATTTTGTTCTCAAAGGGTAATTTCAGCTCCTCGAAAACACTCTCGACCAGCGCTGCCGTTTTATACTCCTTGTAACCGAGTTCGGGATTTCTTGATATTTTGTCACCAATTCCGATAATTCTCCCGGCCTGCTCATCGATCGTTTTACAGACCATCTCTTTAAGCGCTTGTTTATTCACTCCAATTCTCCTTAATTACCTGAAAAAAGATATGATATCAGATGGCAAATGTTAATCGAGCGATCGTATACGGGGTGTAAAAAAAAGATAATATAAGGTGACCACGGCCAGAAGGGCGGCCGAACCGCCGAGTGCCAATCGAATACCGAAAAGATCGGCGAGAACGCTCACAAGGAAAACACCTGACAGGGTTATGCCCCAATTCATGTAATATACACTCAAAACCCGTCCCCGATGCTGATCATCCGTGTTTGACTGAAGTAGCGTGTTGCTTAGTACCAATCTGCCTGAATGCCCGAAACCGAGTGGGATAAAAACCACCAGGGCAAGTAAATAGGAGCTGGTGGTGCTGAATATCACCAGCGAGATGGAACTCAGGAGAAGGCTTAACAGAAAAAAAAGACCGCGGTTCTTATTGCTCATCGAGGCGATAATCAATGAGCCGGCAAGTGCGCCGATGCCTGAAATACTGATCAACAACCCTTGCCTGGCGCTGGATTCCGTCAAGGCCATCAACAATGAACCGACCACCGGCAATGAGACGAGCGTTCCGAAACTGGCGGCCTCGACCATGAAGATGTCCTTTGCAAAAATAGGCAGAAGGAACATATAGGGCATTGAAAGAATGGTGCCCACAAGGGTCAGGAAGAGAATGGCCATCACATTTTTATTGCCCCGGATGTAACGCAGCACGTCTTTTACTTCGTGGACGGTTCCCCTGTTTTTAAACTGAATGGTTTTTGTTTTCGGCAAAAGGATGGCGACAAAAAAACCGATCATGTACAGAACGCTCATGATATAATACACACCTTCAATATCCCACAGCGCGATAAAAAAGCCGGCAAACGCGGGTGCGGTCAGTCGAAGCAGATTCATAGCGGCGGTGCTTAAAGCGATGGCGTTCATCAAGGTGTCTTCCCCCACCAGCTCATGGATAATGGCCTGACGCGCGGGCATCATTAACGACATCACCACCCCCTGGAGAAAGGCGGCGATAAACAGGTGAACCCAGGATATTTTACCCAATGTAATGGATACGGCTATCATGAAAGCAACGAGCGCCGATGCAATCTGGGCGGCAACGAGAATATCCTTCTTTCTCATACGATCCGCCAGAACACCGCCGAACAAGGAAACGGTCAGGAGTGGCAGGGCACTGCAAAGACTGATGGCGCCCAACATGATAGCGCTCCCGCTAAGCTCGTAAATAAACCAGGAACGGGCAACCATCTGCATATTCATGGCAAATGTCTGCATCAGAAGCACACCGAAATAGATACGGTAGGCGGGAATTTTTAATGCGACAAAAGTGCTTTTGTTGTTTTTCAAATGGTTCGGATCAGCCTCAGAATCCTTGGAGTTCATTCACGTTTATTCCGTATTAAATATGCATTAACATGCAGTCTATATGCGTTTGACAGTGGACGCATATTCATAGAGTACGCGCACAAAACTTTTCTCTATCTCACGGAGCCCCTTGACCTTCCCATCGCCTTCGATTACAAAAAACTCATCCGGCCCATGAGCCCGCTCTCCATGACCAAGACCGGCCACACAAAATTCCAGGTTTAAAGGCGGTCCACTAAAAATCGGGAAAGGAATAAAACCCATATTACGCGGCCAGACCTTGGCATTCACACCAAATGGGCGCAAGGCACGTACGGCAGCTTGAATGATTTCAGCATCTGGGTCAGTATCACAGGGGGGATTCAGATTGTTGGCCTGCATCTGAATACCCTCAAATCCATGGTCATCCAAATGTTTACGGACTTTGGAGACAATATCATCGGGGTCCATGTCCGGTACAATCCGCATGTCAATCTTTGCGATAGCCTTGTATGGAAGAATCGTCTTTGATCCCTCTCCCGTATAACCGGCGGAAATGCCGTCGATATTCAATGTCGGCTGGAAAAAAAATCGGTTCATGAGTTCGATTTTGCTCTCATTGCCGATAAAATTGTCCACATGCAGGCTGTTCCGAAAGGCATCGAGGCTGACCTCGTCCACGACGGCTTTAAACAGCTCCTTTTGTTTATCGCTGGGCGGTTTTACATCATCATAAAAACCTTTTATGAGTGCACGATTGCCGTCCGGCGTCGTCATGGAAGCCAGGGCCTGGATCATTACCCAGGCCGGATTGTCCGCAATGGCCTTCAGGGATGAGTGAATATTATAATCCCGGGGGCCCCGCCCGAGGGTCTTCCCGTCACACTCCAGGGTCAGGTATACGATCCCCTTGGTTCCGGGCCAGATCAGGGTTCCGCCATCCCTTTCCTGTTTGCCCATGGGCATAAAAACGGCATCGGCACGCTTTAGCATGTCTGCATGCTCCTTCACGAACCCGTACAAGCTTTTACTGCCCATTTCCTCTTCGCCTTCAGCGATAAATATCAAATTAACGGGAAGCGTTTCACCGGCATCCTGAATCGCCTCGACAGCGTTGAGAAATGCCCCCATGGGTCCCTTGGAATTGGTAGCCCCTCTGCCCATGAGCACTTTGGGATAGGGCGGCTCCGAAGTGATAAGGCCTTCGAAGGGGTCCACAGTCCATGGATCATCTTTGACCGGCATCACGTCGTACATGAAATAGACGAGCAAGGTCTTCGGTGCACCAACCCAGCGCTCACCATATACAACGGGATGCCCGGGTGTTTCATATATTTTTACCGGATCGCATCCCAAATCATTGAAATATCCGGCGACCAACTCAGCACATTCCGCTATCCCCTCACCGGTATAGGATATGCTGGGCTGCCGGACAAGCTCTCGCAATCGCCCGAGATGGCGTTCAAGGTCACGATCTATTACATCATCTATGTGTGATATTATCTTTTCGGAAACGGGTTCCATTTTTACTCCTTCGTCACAAAAAATCAAGAGACGGGACATTTTCTTTTGCGGATATTGTGGAAGATCTATTCGAGTGTAATTGAAGCCTCGTGGTAACCTGCGCGGGGGCAACCGGCTTCAACACTCACACCTGTCCCCTTTTCGGCTTTGATAACCCATACAGCGCTCCTTCGCGGAGTCCCCCACTTGTCACCATGGGGATGATACATGGCGCGGCGGTCCGCCCGACCGGACAGATGGCCTAATTCACGAATGGCGCCATCAAGCATATCGACTCCATCCCCTGAAACGCTTTTCAATACGGCCGTAACAGGCAATGATGCCTCGTTATCAATGCCCATCCGGGTTAAATTTGTGGCCATGTAACCATTGTTCTCAACAATTGCCTGAACCTTGTATATGCCGGTTGACACACATTCGGCTTTTACGGCAACCACATTCACCTTGGGCAGCGTGGACGCCAATCGAATGGCAAAACGAGCATGGGGTTCGGCTTCCTTCTCGATTAACTTCCCGGGAGGGTTCCGCGTGGCCAATAATCGATTCCATCCACCGATATCGACTTGTCCGAGTTGCGGGTGCTTTATTGATCTCCAGGTTCTGAATCCATCGGGCACGTTTTCATCGACCCACTGCAGAACCTTGAGCATGGTTTCTTCAGACTTTGGCCCCGTCAGATAGTGCCCGACCTCGGCGCCCGCTTCCCGGTACACGTTCCAAAGTTCGGTGCAAAAAGTGGGAATACCGAGTTCTTCATAGGTGAAATCGCTCAGGGTGCCGCCTCTGACCACATCAAGACTGCCCACCGGTGTAAAATCCTCAAATGTGGAGATTAACGGATATCCGGTTTCCTCCGTACCCATGGCACCAAGCGCCTTGTATAAGTTCATATCGCCGGAGGGGAAAGCGCTGTCCGGGTGGGCACTGAAGGGTCTGAGGATGACACCGCCATTGGTATGGTAGCTCATGGCGCCGGCGATATTGGAGTGGGACGAAAACCATTCGACCACTGCCCGATTTTCGGGTTCTGAAACAGGGTAAGGACTCGCACCCAACTGAAGCCGGGGCGGTGTCCATGAAAACGGGTATCCGCGGTTAAGATTGATTTCAACAGGTTTATGGATATCAATACTCGCTCCGTCCCAATCCCGGATAAACCCTTCAGGGAGAATTCGATAGTATTGACCACCTTCTTCATCAGGAGCACGGTGAACCATCAGGCGATTATCACATTGCGAAATCTTATATTCGCCATTGGGATCAGGAATCCGCATTTCGTAAATCCACCCGTCACCATCCACATCGGCCTGATAAAAGCCGGGACCCGGTTGGCTCTGTTCCGGGGCATATCGGCCATTACTGATCCACCGGTACCCACATTTGAGAGCCACCTCGACACCATCCGGATTCAGTATGGGAACGATATGAAATGTAACCCGTTTCAACAGATTGACGATGGATTCAACGCCGTTTTTTGCCTGGTCCAATAAGCTCCAGGCAGTGTACACGGCTACGGATGAGCCGGTGACTTCGTCTGCATGTGTAGCGGCATCGATATAAAAAGCCGGCTTTTTGTTCGAATCAGTGGATAAATCGGTAATCTCAAGCAAGTATATTGGTCGATTTTGATGAGTATATCCGATTTCATGCACTTTAAAATAGTCAGGATACTGAGCAGCAAATCCGTCAATTACTAGAGACAGTCTGTCAGGAGAAAAAAACTCGTCGAATTTTGGTTTCATCATTCCCTCAATCTCGGGTCAAAGTAATCCCTTAACCAGTCGCCGAAGATGTTGATCCCGAGGACGGCCGAAGCAATGGCGGCCCCGGGAAACGTCACGATCCACCATCCGTTTACGATGTAGTCGCGTCCTTCAGCCACCATCCCGCCCCAGGTCGGCACAGTGGGTTTCACACCGAGGCCGAGAAAGCTCAAAGATGCTTCGACGATGATCGTATGTGCGACAGCGAAACTCGTGATAACAATTACCGAAGCCCAGGTGTTCGGGAGTAAATGTTTGAAAATAATACGGGCGTGACTGGATCCTATCGAAGCGGCCGACTCCACAAATTCTTTCTCCCTCAAAGAAAATATCTGCCCCCGGACCACTCGCCCATAAGTCACCCAGCCGGTAAACCCAAGCACTATGACCAGATTCTGCAATCCGGGTCCCATCACCGCCAAAATGGTGATCGCAATGAGAATAAATGGAAAGGCCATCTGGATATCCGCCAACCTCATAATGATATCGTCTACAATGCCACCGAAATATCCCGACAAGAGTCCTAATACAACCCCTAGAACCCCTCCGAGAGCTACAGCGGAAACCCCGATGATCAAGGATACGCGGGATCCGTATATGATTCTGCTCAGCACGTCCCGCCCCAGACTATCGGTTCCCAGAATATGTTCGAATGATCCGCCGTCAGTGAATGCCGGTGGTGTAAGTCGTTTTGTCACATCTATAAGTCCGGGATCCAATGGTGCCAACAACGGCGCCGCAATGGCGACTACACAAGTGGCGACCATGGCAAAAAGACCGAATATGGCCAACGGCGATTTAAGAAGTTCTCTCACAAATCTGTTGTTTTTTGTTATATGTGCCATTAATTTTTATCCTTATCGTGGCTACTAAGAGTGCCGAATTCGAGGATCGACGTATACATACAGAAAATCCACCAAAAGGTTTACCCCCACAAACAAAAGCGCCAGTACGATGACGCAGGCTTGCAGTAACGGAACATCTTTATTGTTAATGGATTGAATTACCATACGACCCACTCCGGGATAACCAAAAACCGTTTCCACAATTACCGAACCGCCCAGGCGGTACCCGATGTCCATGCCGATGATGGTCATCACCGGTATCATAGCATTCTTCAGAGCGTGTTTGTATTGAACAATACGTTCGGAAAGGCCCTTTGCACGAGCAGTACGAATATAATCCTGCCCGAGCACTTCCAGCATACTCGATCTGACCATACGCGCGTTCCGTGCGATGGACATCAGAGACAGGGTTATTGCCGGGAGAATGATGTGCTCAATGCCTCCCCGCCCGGAAACCGGGAGCCACCTTAAGATTTCGGCGAATACGAGCATGAGCATCAAGCCGAGCCAAAAAGTGGGCATGGCCTGCGCCAATAAAGCACCCGCCATGGTGGCACGATCCGTGAGTGAGTTTCTTCTGAAAGCGCAAAACATGCCGATGGGAATACCGATCACCAGCGTCATGGCCGTCGAGACGATGGCCAACTCAATGGTAGCGGGTATGGTATCGAGAATTAAGGTGGCATTACTGATACCGTGATAGTAGGATTTACCAAAATCAAAATGAGCCACTCTCCAGATGTAATCTCCATATTGCACATACCATGGGCGATCAAAGCCCATTTGATGACGGAATTCCGCCATTTCCGATTGAGTAAGCTCAACATCACCAAGTAATACCGCAGCCGGGTCACCTGTAAGAAACAATACACCAAAGCTTACAAATGTGACACCAAGCACCACAAAAATTGATTGAAACAGACGGCGCCTTAAATATCTAAGCACTTTCCTCCCCCCTATCGAAGTTCTTTTTTTGAGGATTCCCCCGCCAAACAGAATATGAGGAAATCCTCATATCCAGACAAAACGCAGCCGGGCAAAAAGTATTCCCGCAGACGCTGGGATCTGAAATTATTTATACAAATGACAGGACACAATGTGATCCGTGCCGCGATCTTGTAAAACGGGTTCAATTGAACGACACATATCCATAGCCTCACGACATCTCCCATGAAACCGACAGCCCGGCGGTGGATTAATCGGGCTGGGCACATCTCCTTCAAGCAGAATACGGTTCGTACGAGCTTTCGGATCAGGGTAAGGAATAGCCGAAATAAGTGCCTTGGTATACGGGTGCAATGGATTTTGGAAAAGATCCTCCGAGGTTGCAACCTCGACCAATTTACCAAGATACATTACGCCCACCCTGTCGGACACATGTTTTATGACATGCAGCCCATGGGCAATAAAAAGATATGAAAGTCCGAGTTTTTTCTGAAGATCACCAAGAAGATTAAGCACCTGTGACTGGATGGATACATCCAGCGCAGAGACCGGCTCGTCACAAACAATCAGTTTTGGATTAAGGGCAAGAGCACGGGCGATTCCGACGCGCTGCCGTTGACCACCTGATAATTCATGGGGAAATCTTCTGGCGGCTTCAGGTCTCAACCCGACCAGTTTCAAAAGATCGCCAACCCGTTTTTCTCTTTCTGTTTTATTGCGAATGATTTTATGAACGATCAGCGGCTCTTCTACAATTTGACCTATAGAATTACGAGGATCCAAAGAAGCAAAGGGATCCTGAAACACAACTTGCATATTCCCCCGAAGTTTACGCATCGCTCGTCCGGAAACCGATAAAATATCTTTCCCTTCAAGGAAAATACTTCCACTGGTGGCATCCGATAGACGCAGAATGCATCGGCCCACCGTCGTTTTTCCACATCCTGACTCTCCCACCAACCCGAAAGTTTCGCCACGTTTGATTGTAAGTGATATTCCGTCCACCGCTAAACAATAACTCTTATGCCGGGAAAAGATGCTTCCATCCACCGGGAAATACTTCTTCAGATCAACTATTTTCAAAAGATCTTCTTTTTTGGTCTCAGTTAAAGCAATGGCATTATCACCGGAAGGACCTGCAGAAGATGTACCACTCCATTTTTGTGTCGATCCGTTCGCATCGAGTGGGAAATGGCAGGCCACCCATCGAGTGTTTCGTTGCAATAGAGGCGGTTCCTGCCTCCGGCAAATATCCTGTGAATAGGGACAACGTGTATGGAAACGGCATCCCTCCGGAAAGTTCAGGGGACTGGGCACCGTTCCCTCGATAACATTCAGAACCCCACGAGGTTGGTCGATTCGAGGGATACACTTAAACAGACCTTCCGTATAGGGGTGCAATGGACCTTCAAAAAGATCATATACACAAGTTTCCTCAACAATTTTACCGGCGTACATGACGATCACACGTTCAGCCATTTCGGCAATGACCCCCAGATCGTGGGTGATCAGCAGGATGGTCATGCCGATTTCCTGTTTCAACTTCTTCATGAGCGTCAAAATCTGAGCCTGAATGGTCACATCCAAGGCGGTGGTCGGCTCGTCGGCAATCAGTAGTTTCGGGTTACAGGACAGTGCCATCCCGATCATAACGCGTTGGCGCATACCGCCGGATAACTGGTGCGGAAACTCATGGATCCGTTTATCTGGGTCGGGCACACCGACGATACGGAGCATCTCTTCCGATTTGGCCAGGGACTCTTTCTTGTTTAATCCCTGATGCAGCCGAATTGCCTCGGATATTTGATCTCCAATGGTAAAGACGGGATTCAGGGAGGTCATTGGCTCCTGGAAAATCATGGCAATATCATTACCCCGAATATGGCGCATCTCCTGATGTGATTTTGTTAAAAGATTTTGCCCCTGGAATAAAACCTCCCCCCGGATATAACCAGGGGGGTTGGGAACTAACCCCATTATCGAAAGGGAAGTTACACTTTTTCCGCATCCCGATTCCCCGACAACTCCCAGTGTTTCACCGCTTTTAATACTAAAGTTAATATGATCCACTGCCGGGATAATCCCCTCGGAGGATGTGAAATAGGTGTATAAATCTTTTATCTCAAGTAAATTTTCCATTTCAACTCCGGGCTGATTGTTGTGTTATGAAAATATACTTCATTGTTCTTCGAGTATAAATTCGTTGTGATCTAACGCTATTTCCGGACCAATCGTTTCTGCTGTAGCCTCTCGATGTACAATTGTCAGGCTCTCCGATAAATTAGCCGGGCGATTGGATTGGATCAGGAGGGGCTATCTCCTCCCCTCCTTAATTTTACCCAATCAACATCCCCAAACCTTCTGGTATACACGCAGAATATTTTCACCAAGTATTTTTTTGACATCAGATTCCGTATACCCGCGGCTAAGGAGTTCTGCCGTAACGTTGGGTAATTGCGAATGGTTTTCAAAATCATCAGGGTAGAGACATGACCAATACCCAATGTCTTTGAACATACGACGGTAAGTCTCAAGAGGATACCAGGAGTCTTCCACGATATCAGGTCCGAAACCCACATGGTCGATCCCCATCACCTGAACCATATGATCGATATGATCTACATAGTCGGCCAGCGTTGGCTTTTTTCGCTTGTCGGTAACCAGGTTATTATTGGCAATGGGACCGACCACGCCGCCTTTTTGAGCCAATGCTTTCAATTTCTCATCACGAAGATTTCCGGGATGATTGAAAACCGCCTGTGCATTGTTTGCCGAAGCGATCACAGGAGTGTCATAACCTTCAAGGATATCGAAGAAAGCCCTATCCGGGATGGCACCGACATCCATTACCATTTTCAAGCGATATGCTTCATCCAAAAATTCCCTGCCCAATCGTGTAAGCCCAAGATTCGGATCTTTGAGTTCTCTAGCGCCCACCGCGGCATTACCCCGGGCAACCGCCATATCAACCACACGAATTCCCAATCGATGATATATGCTAAGGAGAGGAGGTTCATCCTCCAATGGCCCCAATCCCTGGAAACAGAGAACCACGGCCACCCGATCCTCTTCGGCGGCTTTTCGAATATCCGCAACACTGGTGGCAACGGTAAAGTCTTTACTGCTTTCATCGATGTCGTCCAGCATATAACTCAGGATTTTCATGGCGTGCTTGACATGGCTGGGATTGAAGAGTTTCCCTCCCCATAAAGAATGCAAGAGGTCTTTTGAAGGAAAGGCCTGTGTTTCAAAGGTATCTCCGATCACATGATCTGAAACACAGTTGATACCGCCTTTTTTAAACAGATCGGCCTGCCGGCGACTTAAAACGCCGTGTTCCCCAAGACTGTGGCGTTCCGCCACATCACCGATGAGGTCCGTATGCATACACACAACAACACTCTCATCGTGTATTTTCTTTGCTTTTAAAACTAATTCCGGATTAAGCATGCGATCACGTCCTTTGCATTGGAAAGTATAATCTAATTAGCCTTCAACAGACCAAAAAGCCCGTTTACGGTATCCAATTTGTCTATACCACGGAAGAATTCGATGATTTGCTGTGTACTATCTTTACCGATAATATCTTCCATGGCATCGTTCGCTTTGGATTCTACTTCAGCCGGAGTCATTGTGGAGGGCTCGGGGACGAACTTACTTTTCAGCATACGTCCATCCTTAAGAATGACCTCAACGCGAGTCGGATATCGATCCGGGGCGCCGTCTTTTCTTCTGGCATCATATTCGGCATCGGCGATCGGTTCTACGCGTCGCATCAGATTATCAATAACGGAAGATTTGGCTTTTTCCATATTAACATCCCTGGGATCGATCTTACCGGTAACCATTGCTGTGGCGACACCGAAGGCCAGGTTCAACTGGGCGGCGGAAATAGTTTCCGGCAACGCACCACAGATCAACGGCTGGACAGCGGAAGTCGTGTATACTTTAATTTTTTCCACTTCATCGACTGAGAAGTCTTCATCCCGCACGACCTGGCTGACGGCCTCGGCAGGTCCGATAATACTCGTGCATATGGGATATCTCTTTGTGAAAACATTTGCGCAATTCCAGGTTTCACCCAGACCACCCAGCAGAGCCTCCCAATCCGCTTCAATCGCAGTAACCCCATAATACCCTCCTCGTTCGGCTTCGAGGAAATTCTCTATTCCGGTAAAATTACGTTTGGCCAGAAGCGCACCCATCACACCCCCCTGTGCAGCTCGTCCATTAACCATACGTTTCACCATGGAACTCGCCGGAACGGTAAGGTAGCCCCCCACATAAGAGCCGGCTGATCCAAGTGCCCAGTTCATCTGATCCACATTCAAGCCCAATAACCTGCCGGCGGCGGCGGCGGCTCCGAAAGTGGAGGTAATGGCGGTATAGTTGTGGCCCAGACGTTTTTCTTTAAAACCCAATCGGATACGAATGCCGATTTCCATACCAATGGCATGTGCAGTAATAAATTCTCGTCCTGGAACGCCCCCGAGCATCTCTGAAATCGCGATGGAGGCCGGAATCACATTATTCCCGGTATGGCAACCAAGTCCCCTCCAATTATACGTATCATCGTATTCAAAGGCGTTTTGTGCATGGCTGTTGGCCAGGGTAGCCATAATAACCGGCAATTTTGATTTGCGCCCCCAAACAGTGGCTTCCGGTTTTCCCCCGATTTCCTCCCAATATTCCGTTGCAAGAGTAATCCAGGGCAGTGTTGAGCCGTAGATACCCACCGCAACGCCATCAAGGGCATCGGTACGCAGGCGATCGATAAGTGTTGAGGGAAGATCTTCATACTTTGTATTTACTGCAAATTCGGCAAGGCGCCTTGTGGCCTTTGGAATTTCTGAAGTAGTTTGGTCAGACATCGCTTTTTTCTCCTTAGACATTCGCAATATGTCTTACTATTAATATGATTTGTATGTTAGATGCTCCATCGCCGGTTAATTTCATATTTTCGCAACCCTGCTGAACGGGATGAATGGCCCGCGAAAATATGAAATTATTTTTTCGTGTCTAAGGTATCGTCGGAATTTCCTCTTCTACACTATAGACACTCGCAAGAATTCGTGCGGGTGATGCCAGAGGTCCACCAGGCAAACCCATTATTCGACCATCAAAGGGAGAACGTTGCTCATCAAGAAGTTCACCGAACATACTATATATACTTAGAATTAATCCTCCTTCTTTAACTTCTGAATCGATATCGATTCCCGGCGCCAGCTCTATAATTCCACCTTTTGAGGATCGGAAAAGATGCCTTTTAATACGATGCAATGTATCCGGTCGATCCGGCTCTCCTTCAATCAAACCGTAGTAAATCATTACATTTCGTACGCCTCGTTTAAACTCTGATGTCACACGATTCAAGTAGGAAGGTGTGCGGAAACCAAACCCCCCCATTTCAGCTGTAATACTGGCGACACCCAACTCCCGGCAGTAACCTGTAAGTGTGCCCGCATATTTCGCAACACCGGCAGGGGGAGCACTGCTGAAACGCCTCCAGCCCATTGCACGGACCAATTCCAATCCGGCTGTAGTATTCTGCGCAATAACAAAACCGTCGAGGTAAAAAGGTGTTCCACCACCGTGCAAGGTAATCACTGCGTCGGCTCTCTTAATGAGATTCTCTAGATAGAAATGCGCCAGCCGTTGGGTGAGTCCACCATTTTCAGCACCAGGATATCCCCTGTTAAAATCGTACTGGTGTATTTCAAATGGATTCCCTCGGGTATTAGATTCAAATGCCTGAGAATTCAGAGCGGGTACGGCAATCAAAGTTCCGGACATTTCCTTTGGATCCAGATCTCTTTGAATTTTAAGCATGGCGAGTGCACCTTCGGTCTCGTCTCCATGGGTCATGGCGTCAACAACAACAGTTTTCCCCTCTTTGATGCCGTTGAATATCATAACTGGAAGCCCTATTGGGTATCCCAAGGGACTCCGAACGACTTCAATGATACCTTGATAACGTGTACCCGGCTCAACCTTTATGTCTCCGATCTGAAAAATACTGGACATTTGATCCTCCTTGATGTGTTGGTGTATTGTTTTCGGTTAATGCATTCTCATCATATAAACATAATTGCATACAAAAAATTTAAAAAAAATGAAATTACTTCTATTTATTGCTTCATCACTACATACGCGGCTTTCTATTTTACAAATGCTTCCGGTATCTTCTTTCTGTCCTTGTAGTAAATGATTCGACAGGGATCATCCGGATTATCAGGGAATTCATGCATACGAACAGGAACGCCCCCTTCTTCAACCGGCATCATTTCCCACCACAGGCGGCATCGCGTACAGAGATACGGCACGTCCTTTTTTCCCCAGGACCAATCATGCGCCGATTTGGTTGTCCCAAGTTCGAAATCCGGATTTATTTTTTTTATCCGCCGCATTCTTCCGACCTGGCAGGGGTCCAGATTTATTACAAATCTATCTTTTTCGTCATCGACGATGAACGACCCTCTGCTACCGGGACCCGTAAATCCGAAACGAAGTTCTTCCGTCTGGTACTGAATGAGTTCTTCCAGGGATAACGATCCCACATTGTCTCCGGCATTTATAAGATTGGTGCGCCACCATCTCAGTGCCTTTTCCACATGATATTCCCCATGGTGGCTGGCAATATACGACAGGCATTTATTCAGCCGGTCCGCCACATCAAGACATCCGTGTTCCCTGAACATATTGTCAAAAAGATCCAGAGCCTGGGTGCGCTTTTTCTCTTTCAATGCCTGCTTTAAGAGCGTCCATGTCGGTGTCCCTAAATCCTTCCAGTCATCTTTTCGGACATGCCTGCCCAACACTCTCGAATATTCGAACCTATACATATCATCCCTCTATCATCGGTTTGTAATTACTTCTTAAACTTAGAAATGTCCTTTTCATAACCCAGTTTTTTAAAATAGTTCTCAGGTATCAATTCGGGACGTTTATAAAAAATGAGTCTGCATGATGCGTCTGCGGGGTTGTCCGGAAACTCCTGTACACGAATGGGATATCCGAATGCTTCGATGGGCATTCCACCGGCCTGGACGATGGAGCAATGGGTACAATACCACGGGATCTCTTTCC
>JABDIN010000079.1 GCA_013003715.1 Desulfobacteraceae bacterium
GGGAGACAATATCACCATTACGGCAGAGCTGATCACGCCTATCGCCATGGAAAAAGAGCTGCGATTTGCTGTACGGGAAGGTGGACGTACAGTGGGCGCCGGCGTAGTTAGCGAAATTATCGAATAAGGAAAGAGTCACAAAGATGATAATGAATTCGAAAATCAGGATCAGGCTCAAAGCCTATGATCACAAATTATTGGATCAATCGGCCGCCGATATACTGGACACCGCCCGCAAGACAGGAGCGAAAGTAGTCGGGCCGATTCCTCTGCCGACACGCGTGAACAAGTTTTGTGTGCTGCGGTCTCCGCACATAGATAAAAAGTCTCGTGAGCAATTCGAAATGAGAACACACAAGCGTCTGCTGGATATCCTTGAACCGACGCAACAAACTGTGGATGCGTTAATGAAACTGGATCTGTCACCCGGCGTTGACGTCGAAATTAAATTGTAACATAGGAACTCAAGGCAATGTGCAAAGGACTAATAGGAAAAAAGCTCGGTATGACCGGTGTGTTTACTTCGGAAGGGCAATACGTGCCGGTTACCGTGATACAGGCCGGACCTTGTACGGTAACCCAGATTAAAACTGAAGGTGCCGACGGTTACAGGGCGCTTCAACTCGGTTTTGATGAAAAAAAGGCCGCCCGGACGAACATGCCTCTCCAGGGGCATTTCAAGAAAAGCGGTGGAACGAACTTTTCCTACATCAAAGAAGTGGACGTCGATAACCCGGAGGAATACGACCTCGGTCAGGAAATTGGGACCGATATTTTCCAGATTGGAGAAAAAGTGGAGGTTGCCGGGACAACAAAAGGTCGCGGTTTTTCAGGTGTGATGAAACGTCACGGTTTCGCAGGTGGACGAAAGACTCACGGTTCCAAGTCTCACAGGATTCCCGGATCGATTGGCTGCAGTGCGTGGCCGGCGAAGGTCATAAAAGGCAAAAAGATGCCCGGTCACTACGGTGTGGATCGCAGGACCGTGCGAAATCTTCAGATTATCGATATCCGTCCTGAGCAGAACCTGATTCTGATTAAAGGCGCAATTCCGGGTCATAAATCCGGATTGGTAACCATTAAAAAGTTAAAATTTGAAAGATAAGTATTTCGATTCAAGCTCCTTCCTACGCTGTGGATACACCATTTGAACGGGCAATCCCATAGAAAAACTTGAATTGAATATCCTTTGACGGGGAACACTATGGCTGTCGTAGATGTTTTAAGCACCACTGGAAAAAAAGTATCACAGGTCGAACTTTCGGACGAGATTTATGCGGTTGAGCCCAAAAAGAGCGTGCTGCATGAAGTCGTAACCGCGCAATTGGCTGCCCGCAGAGCCGGAACCGCATCTGTCAAGCGCAGAGCAGATGTAACCGGTAGTACGCGAAAGCTCTACCGGCAAAAGGGAACAGGCCGTGCCCGAAAAGGCAGCGCCAAATCTCCGGTGCTCCGTGGCGGCGGCGTCACATTCGGTCCTGAACCCAGATCATATGCGCAGAAAGTGCCTAAGAAAGTCAGGCGGCTGGCCTTGAAAATGGCGCTTTCTTCGAAACTCAAGGAAAATGAACTCGTGGTATTGGATAAGATCAATGTGGATCGGATCAAGACCAAGGATTTCACGGGTATCATTGAAAAACTCAACACAAAAAATGCCCTTTTTGTAGTCGCCGAGAAAGATACCAATCTTGAACTGTCCTCACGCAATGTTGTCGGCGTAAAAGTGTTGAGGACCGAAGGGCTGAATGTTTACGACATTTTGAAGTATGAGAAACTGGTTCTTATAGAATCTTCAATCAAGGGTATAGAGGGGAGACTTCTTTCATGATTCAATATGATATTATAAGACGACCGATCATTACAGAGAAGACGAGTATTCAAAAAGAAGATTCGAACCAGGTTACCTTTGAGGTGGATCCACGAGCGAATCGTATCGAGATTCAACGTGCCGTGGAACAAATATTCAAGGTTAAGGTGGCAAGGACACGGACTTCCAATGTCAAAGGCAAAATAAAGAGACGAGGCCGGATTACCGGAAAGCGCAAGGATTGGAAAAAAGCGATCGTTACACTGATGCCCGGTGAACGAATTGAATTTTTCGAAGGTGTATAGGAGAAGCAGGAGTTAAAAATGGCTACTAGACGCGTAAAACCGACATCCCCGGGAAGAAGGTTCCAAACCTATTCCACTTTCGAGGAGATCACAAAGACTGTCCCCGAGAAGAGTCTTTTAAAGATATTGAAAAAAAGCGGTGGCAGGAATGCCAATGGCCGTATCACTAGCAGAAGACGGGGGGGCGGTCACAAGAGGTATTATCGTATCGTGGATTACAAACGAGACAAAGACGGTATACCTGCAACCATCGCTTCCATCGAATACGACCCCAACCGTTCGGCAAGAATCGCATTGCTCAACTATGCCGACGGTGAAAAACGATACATACTGTCCCCCCAGGGTGTTAATGTCGGCGACAAGATCATGTCCGGCCCGGAGGCGGACATCAAACCTGGAAATGCCTTGCCGCTTTCCAATATTCCTCTGGGCACCCACATACACAATATCGAATTGCGTTTTGGTAAGGGCGGACAAATCGTCCGCTCAGCAGGGACTTATGCGCAATTGATGGCGAAAGAAAGCCGATACGCGCTGGTTAAATTACCTTCCGGAGAAGTTAGAATGGTTCTCCTGAGATGTAAGGCCACCATCGGCGTGCTTGGAAATAAAACTCACGAGAATATTTCGCTCGGAAAAGCAGGACGCCGCCGGTGGATGGGAAGGCGGCCTAAGGTACGCGGTGTTGCCATGAATCCTATTGATCACCCCATGGGTGGTGGTGAAGGCCGATCATCAGGCGGCCGTCATCCGTGTACACCCTGGGGAAAACCAACCAAGGGTTATCGTACCCGAAAAAACAAACAAACGGATCGCTATATTGTCAAGCGACGAACAAAATAACCGCTTCACACCACAAGACAGATACTTATTTTTTGTGGTGCGTTGATGTAGATGAGGATGTAAAGGCTCAGGAGATAATAAATGCCACGGTCATTAAAGAAAGGTCCTTTTGTGGACCAGAAAGTAATGAAAAAAGTTTTGGCTGCCCAGGAAGACAGGAGCAATCGTATCATAAGGACCTGGTCACGCCGGTCTACGATAATCCCTGAAATGGTTGGTATTACATTGGCAGTTCACAACGGCAAGAAATTCATTCCGGTTTTTGTCACCGAAAATATGGTTGGGCATAAACTCGGAGAATTCTCGCCGACACGGACCTTTTACGGCCATGCCGGGGACAGAAAAAGTAAACTCAAGAGGTAACACTGGAGAATAGACAATGTCTGTTATGGAGGTCAAAGCGGTTTCAAGATATGTGCGCATATCTCCGCAGAAAGTTAGAAAACTGGCTGATGTAATAAAAGGCAAGGCTGTCGAAACAGCACTTGACACTTTGAAGTTTATGCCGCATAAAGCAGCCGGCATTGTCGGAAAGACGTTGAGATCAGCTGCCGCCAACGCTGAACAAAATACAAATCTGGATATCGACGATATGATTGTCAGAAACCTTATCGTAGATCAAGGTCCCTCTCTTAAGCGGTATAAAGCCAGAGCCAGAGGCAGGGGCACACGTATCTTAAAAAGGACCAGCCATATCACGGTCGTTTTAGCGGAAGTTTCGGAATAACAAGGAGGAATAAGCTTGGGCCAGAAAGTAAATCCAATTGGTTTAAGGTTGGGGATCGTAAAGACCTGGGGATCCAGATGGTACGCTGACAAGAAATACTCAGATTACATCCTGGAGGACCACAATATCCGAAAGTTTCTAAAAAAGAAACTTCACCACGCTGGCATTTCCAGGATCGTAATTGAACGATCGGCAAAATCTGTCAGATTAAGAATCCACACCGCACGGCCCGGTATCGTAATCGGCAAAAAAGGTTCCGAGATTGAACGGCTTAAAAAAGAACTCGAGCAGCTGGTTTCCCAGGAAGTTCTCATTGATATCAAGGAGGTCCGGAAACCTGAAATTGACGCGCAATTGGTTGCTGAGAACGTCGCGCTTCAAATTGAAAGAAGGGTAGCCTTTCGCCGTGCCATGAAACGGTGTGTATCCTCGGCGATACGGTTTGGCGCCCAAGGTGTTAAAATTATTTGCGCCGGACGCCTTGGGGGCGCGGAAATGGCAAGAACCGAATGGTACAAGGAAGGTCGGATTCCGCTTCATACGCTTCGCGCTGATATAGACTACGGCTTTTCCGAGGCCAAAACCACATATGGGTTGATCGGTATCAAGGTTTTTTTGTTTAACGGAGAAATTTTAAAGAAAGATCCTGCGCAGATCGGCAGTTAAACACCGATAGGAGAGAATAAAGATGCTTAGCCCCAAAAAGGTTAAATATAGAAAACGGCAAAAGGGAAGAATGAAGGGCACCGCAAGGCGGGGGTGTGAACTCAACTTTGGTGAATTCGGTCTGCAGGCTGTCGATTGCGGAACGCTCAGCTCAAAGCAGATTGAATCAGCCCGTATCGCGATGACCCGGCACGTAAAAAGGGGGGGCAAGATCTGGATCCGAATTTTTCCTGACAGGCCTTTTACCAAGAAACCTGCAGAAGTCCGGATGGGTAAAGGTAAAGGTGCTCCGGAGGGCTGGGAAGCTTTGATCAAACCCGGTCGAATTTTGTACGAGATGACCGGTGTTTCAAAAGAAATGGCTCAGGAAGCTCTTCGCCTCGCTTCACACAAGCTGCCCGTGAAAACGAGAATTATTGAGAGGAGCGACATCTAATGAAAGCCAGTGAAATAAGAGATTTAAGCAATGATGAGAGGCTCAGCAAACTCAACGAGCTGAAAGAAGAGTTATTCAACTTAAGATTCCAACATGAAATCGGGCAATTGGAAAACTCTCAAAAATTAAAAATACTCAAAAGACATATTGCCAGAGTCAAGACAATCATTAGCGAAAAAAACTCTCAATAATTAAATTTTATAAAAAGTGTTGCTACCATGAAAAAGCAAGGAATGAAAAGACAGCTCGTCGGCACTGTCGTTAGCAATAAGATGGACAAAACGGTAACCGTACAGGTTGAACGACTCGTAAAGCACAAATTATACAAAAAATATATCAGGCGACGCGCAAAGTTTGCTGCCCACGATGAGCAGAACGCATGTCGAGAAGGGGATAGGGTTCTGATTACCGAATCCAGGCCATTGAGCAAAACAAAAAAATGGCGTGTCAGTTCCATCGTCGAACAAGCTGTTTGATAAAAAAGGGATAAGAAAATGATTCAGGCAGAAACAAGGCTGACTGTTGCGGATAACTCTGGTGCAAGGGTGCTTTATTGTATTAAAGTGCTTGGCGGTTCGCGAAGGCGATACGCCGGAATCGGCGACATCATCGTCGTGTCGGTGAAAGAGGCAATTCCTAATGCGAAAGTGAAGAAAGGGGATGTTCTCAAGGCCGTCGTCGTCAGGACAAAAAAGGAAGTTCAAAGGCCTGACGGAACATTAATCCGTTTTGATGATAATTCAGCGGTACTGATCAACGCTCAACGGGAACCCCTGGGTACACGAATATTTGGACCGGTCGCAAGGGAATTGAGAGCGAAAAGGTTCATGAAAATCGTTTCACTGGCACCTGAAGTATTATAGCCTGACGTATTATAGATAGATTGCCCCTTGTGGAGAAAAGGCCATGTTGCAGAATAAATGTCGTATTAAAAAAGATGATAAAGTCAAGATCATTACCGGTAAGGACAATGGTAAGGTCGGAAAAGTATTAAAAGTCATTCGGAAAAAAAACAGAATCCTTGTTGAAAACGCCAACATCGTTAAACGGCACTCGAAACCAAGCGCACAAAACCGGCAAGGTGGTATTGTGGAAAGCGAAGCACCTATTCACTGGTCCAACGTCATGCTGATGTGCAATAAATGCATTGCACCTGTGCGGATTAAAATGAAAACATTGGATGATGGAAAAAAAGTACGTGTTTGCCGGAAGTGCAACGAAATCATCGATACCTGATTCTTATCGCGTAAGATGTTTTCGGACATGTGGTGCTAAAGGATTGTTCCTCGGAGGAGAACGATGTCTCAAATAAAAAGTTACTATACTTCAGAAGTTGTGCCCAAACTGAAAGAGAAATTTCAGTATAAGAATCCCATGCAAATTCCCAGAATAAAGAAAATCGTTCTGAATATGGGTCTGGGAGAAGCGATCCATAATATCAAACTCTTGGATTCGGCTGCTGAAGAATTGAAAGTGATTGCCGGCCAGGCGCCGGTGATTACACGGGCGAAAAAATCCATAGCAGCCTTCAAGCTCAGAGCAGGCATGCCAATCGGCTGTATGGTGACACTCAGACGGGATCGTATGTACGACTTTTTTTTCAAACTCGTTAATATTGCCCTGCCACGGGTCAGAGACTTCAGGGGAATTTCGGGTAAAGCGTTCGACGGGGCCGGTAATTATTCACTGGGTATAAAAGAACATATCATATTCCCTGAGATCGACTACGACAAGATCGACAAGATAAAAGGGCTTAACATCAGTATCGTAACCACCGCTGAAACGGATGAAGAAGCGAAAGAACTTCTGAAGCTTTTGGGCATGCCGTTTAGAAATTAAATAGGTTCCAAGTGATCGTCGCAAGGAGGAAGAATTGGCTAAAAAATCCATAAGAGCGAAAGCCAAAAGAGCACCAAAATTCAGCACCCGAGCTTACAACAGATGCCCGATATGTGGCCGGCCCAGAGCCTTCATCAGAAAATTCGGTATTTGCCGTATATGTTTCCGCGACATGGCTTCACATGGATTGCTTCCGGGTGTAACGAAATCTAGCTGGTAGTTTAGACCGGGCTGTTACGGTTATTTATATAAAAAAAGCAATACTCTCGAAGGTTAACGAAAAAAAGAAAAGAATACGGAGAAAAAAATGGCGATGAGCGATCCAATTGCCGACATGCTGACTCGCATACGTAATGCAGGTAAGGCAAAATTCAACAGCGTGGACATCCCGGGCTCTCAATTAAAGACCGAAATTGCGAAGGTTCTTAAAAAAGAAGGCTATATTCGCAACTATAAGTTCATTAAGGACAGTAAGCAGGGCGTACTGCGGGTTTACCTGAAGTATGACGACAATCGTTCACATACTATCCTTACGATTGAGCGTGTCAGCAAGCCGAGCAGGCGGCTGTATGTAAAAGCCGGGGACATCAAGCCGGTATACAATGGACTCGGCGTTTCGATTTTATCTACATCTCAAGGTGTAATGACCGATAAAACCGCCACGCAAAAGAATATCGGCGGCGAAGTGCTGTGCAGCATCTGGTAATTGACTTTTTGGGTTCGTTTTATTGTCAAAGACCTTATTTTCCCAAGGGAATTCAGAGCGCGAATTTTAGTTTTCGATAGAGGAGTTACGCATGTCTCGAGTAGGCAAAAAACCAATACAAATTCCTGAAAAAACGACCGTTACGCTGGCGAACGCGGTATTAACGGTAAAAGGTGCCAAAGGGACACTGACCCGGAGTATTCATCCAACGGTGAAATTGGATATTTCCGATTCAGCAATCCAGGTAAACATTCCGGATCAGGACCGGAAAACCCGTGCGATTCAAGGGCTCACCCGTAGTCTTGTCGCCAATATGGTTATCGGTGTCTCCAGCGGCTTTGAAAGAATTCTTGAAATCAACGGCATCGGGTATCGTGCCGAGGTGAAAGGGAAAAGCATCGTTTTTAATCTAGGATATTCAAATCCGATTAATTTTGACCTGCCCGATGGGATCGATGCACAGGTTGACAAAAATACCATCGTAAAATTGTCCGGCATCAACAAAGAAATGTTAGGGCAGACAGCAGCATCCATTCGAAGTTTGCGTCCGCCTGAGCCCTATAAAGGCAAAGGTATCAAGTACGCCGAAGAATACATCCAGAAAAAAGCCGGTAAAACAGGCACGAAATAATCATGACCCTTAATCGTAGTCTTTTATTGACGTTTCTGGAAGCAACACTTTAAAATCACAAGGATTATAAAATTATGGGTGCGTTAAATCCGAGAAAGAAAGCCCGACTGAAAAGGAAGATCAGGATCAGGAAAAAGATGTTCGGTACTGCTGAAAAACCGAGATTGAGCGTTTTCAGGAGTTCCTCGCACATATACGTCCAGATAGTCGATGATACCACCGGGCATACGCTCATCACCGCCTCAACCGCTGAAAAAGAAGTAAGGGAAAAATCCGATTTTAAAAGCAAGATTGAAAAAGCTAATTATATTGGAAAGATAGCAGGTGAGAGGGCGATCGATAAGGGTATCAAAAAAGTAATATTCGACCGCAATGGTTTTTTATACCATGGCCGCGTAAAGGCGATTTCAGATGGGGCTCGGGAAGCCGGCCTTGATTTTTAGCCAACTAATAGAGTGAAGGAGGCAGTCCCTTGTTCAAGCAAGACACAGACGAAAATCAACTGATAGACAAAGTCGTTCATATCAGTCGTGTGGCAAAAGTGGTAAAAGGCGGTCGGAGATTCAGTTTCAGCGCCATTGTGGTCGTGGGTGACGGTGAAGGAAACGTCGGTTACGGACTCGGTAAAGCCGGTGAAGTTCCGGAGGCTATCCGAAAGGGAGTGGACAAAGCCAAAAAAAACATGGTCAGTGTACCTCTGAAAGAGGGTACCATTCCTTTTCAGGTCGTTGGTAAATATGGCGCCGGCCGGGTGCTGTTGAAACCGGCATCACAAGGAACGGGTGTTATCGCCGGTGGGGCTGTGCGTGCTGTACTCGAAGCAGTCGGTATTCAGAACATTCTTACCAAATGCATCGGCACACACAATCCGCACAATGTGGTTAAGGCCACCATCAGCGGGTTACAAATGCTACAAAGCCGCGAAGATGTAGCTGCCAGACGTGGTATCAACGTAGAAGACCTTTGATGAGGAATTATTAAAATGTCTGGATCATTAAAAATAACATTAGTCAGAAGCCTTATAGGACGCCCTGAGAAACATCGTCGAACAGTGCGCGCTCTTGGGTTGAATAAAGTCAATAGTTCGGTAGAACAGAACGATACACCTTCAATCAGAGGAATGGTTGCAAAAGTATGCCATCTGGTTAGCGCTGAGGAGATTACCAAATGAAGCTTCATGAATTATCACCGGCCAAAGGCTCACGTAAAGCCCGAAAACGGTTGGGCCGTGGTGTGGGTTCCGGAAGCGGAAAAACCGCCGGTAGAGGAACGAAGGGACAGAACAGTCGCTCCGGAGGGGGCGTAAGGCCAGGGTTCGAAGGGGGCCAATTACCTTTGCAACGCAGGCTTCCGAAAAGGGGTTTTACGAATATTTTCAAAAAACAGATCGCTGTGATCAATGTTAGAGACTTGTCGAAATTTGAATCGGGAGCCGTTGTTGACGAAAAGACATTGCTGTTGAAAGGGCTCGTAAAAGGCCCGAGAGATGGTATAAAGCTTTTGGGAAATGGCGATATCTCTATTCCGTTAACGATAAAAGTGGATCAAATCAGTAAATCGGCCAAAGAGAAAATTGAAGCTGCAGGCGGTAGCGTAGAAGCTCCACAGCAAAGGAACTGAATATGGTAGGCGGCGGATTCGGAAACATATTTAAAATTCCAGAACTTAAGAAAAGGATTTTCTATACTCTAGCACTGCTTGCCGTTTACCGTGTCGGTGTTTTTGTGCCGACACCCGGTATTGACAGGGTCGCTCTCGAATCATTTTTTGCCAAGATGGAAGGTACCATATTCGGTATTTTCAATATGTTTTCCGGCGGAGCGATGGAGCAACTTTCCGTATTTGCTCTGGGCATTATGCCCTACATCAGCGCCTCTATTATCTTGCAGTTGCTTACTGTGGTGATCCCGCACCTTGAGCGATTGAAGAAAGAGGGAGAGCAGGGCCGCAAAAAGATCACACAGTATACACGATATGGTACCGTTGCCTTAAGTATCATCCAGGGATTCGGCATCAGTGTCGGACTCGAGAGCATGACCTCTCCCGGAGGTGCGGCGGTTGTCTTATTCCCCGGATGGGGATTTCGGCTGCTCACCGTCATTACCTTGACAGCGGGTACCGCATTTATCATGTGGCTGGGCGAACAGATTACAGAACGCGGGATCGGGAACGGGATCTCATTGATCATTTTTGCCGGTATCGTCGCCCGGATGCCTGCCGCCATCAGCAACACTTTTCGATTGCTGTCAACGGGTGAGGTCGGTATTTTTAAAATTATCATCATTGTCATCTTAATGATCCTCGTCGTGGGTTTTATCATCTATGTAGAACAAGGGCAGAGACGAATACCGGTGCAATACGCCAAACGTGTGGTCGGACGGCGGCTCTACGGCGGACAGAGCACACATTTACCACTGAAAATTAATACATCCGGTGTTATCCCGCCGATTTTTGCATCATCAATCATTATGTTCCCGGCCACCATCGCCAGTTTTATCTCGATTCCCTGGATTCAAAATGTGTCAAATTCGATTCGGCCCGGTAACGCTCTTTACGAACTTCCGTTTATCGGGTTTATATTCTTCTTCTGTTATTTTTATACAGCAGTTACCTTCAATCCGGTTGATGTGGCCGATAACATGAAGAAAAATGGCGGCTATATTCCGGGAATCCGGCCGGGTAAAAGAACAGCGGACTACATCGACCGTGTGCTGACCCGAATCACCCTCGGTGGGGCGGTTTACGTGTCCGCCGTATGTGTCCTGCCTTCCATTCTGATATCCAGATTCAATGTGCCGTTCTATTTTGGCGGAACGGCGTTGCTCATCGTGGTGGGTGTGGCGATAGATACTGTTGCACAAATGGAATCCCATATGTTATCAAGGCATTATGAGGGTTTCCTGAAAAAGGGCGGAATAAAGGGTAGGGGGCGATAGATCGATATCGCCGAAACCATTCAAAACAATACCGGGGGATTAGGATGCCAAAAGAGGAGGCCATAAAGGTCGAAGGTACCGTTTTAGAGACGCTGCCCAATGCCATGTTCAAGGTTGAACTTGAGAACAAGCACCAGGTGCTTGCACATATATCCGGCAAAATGCGTATGCATTTTATCAAGATTCTGCCGGGAGATAAGGTTACGGTGGAATTGTCACCATACGACCTGACCAGAGGACGGATTACCTATCGATCAAAATAATATGGTGGTAAAGTCAGTATTTTTGCGTCGCTGATTATCATTCGATAACAAACGTCCATAACGCAGTTAGTCCAAGGAGTATGATAAAATGAAGGTAAGGGCATCAGTCAAAAGAATGTGCGCCAAATGTAAGATAATCCGCAGGAAGAGAGTTGTACGCGTCATTTGCGCCAATAAGCGTCATAAACAGAGACAAGGATAGAGGAGGGACGGGCTTTGGCAAGAATATCTGGCGTAGATTTACCAAGGCGTAAACGGGTCGAAATCGGATTGACCTACATCTATGGTATCGGAAGAACTACCTCTCAACAGATTTTGGAAAAAGTGAGCATTGATCCAAATATACTGACCGATAATTTAACGGAAGCTCAAGTTAACAGCATCCGTAAGGTTATAGACAACCAGTATAAAGTTGAAGGGGAACTCAGGACTGAAGTTTCCATGAATATCAAGAGACTTATGGACCTTGGATGTTATCGCGGACTTCGCCATCGGCGAGGACTTCCCGCGCATGGACAACGTACCAGTACGAATGCAAGGACCCGTAAGGGGCCCAAACGAGCCGCTGTCAAGAAAAAAGCCGCTGCCAAGAAATAACATCGAATAGAGGTTTTATAGATGCCTAAAAAGACACGTACGAAGAAAAAAGAGAAAAAGAACATACCCAACGGTGTTGTGCATATTCAGTCGACCTTCAATAACACGATCGTCACCATCACGGATGCCACCGGCAATGTAGTCTCCTGGTCCAGTGCCGGAGTGCAGGGGTTCAAGGGATCTCGGAAAAGCACCCCCTTTGCCGCTCAATTAACTGCGGAAGACGCAGCTAAAAAGGCAATGGAACATGGGATGAGAAGTGTAGAGGTGTATGTAAAAGGACCCGGCGCGGGTAGAGAATCTGCTCTTCGAGCATTACAAGCTGTGGGTTTCAACGTGGTAATGATTAAAGATGTCACACCCATACCTCACAACGGCTGCCGGCCCCCGAAGAGACGAAGAGTTTAATCACATATACGTTTGTTTTGTTAACGCTAAGCAGACGATGGCCCGTTGAGGCACTTTAGTTAACACGACTGAAAAGAAGCCGCCTGATAACTTCGTAATAAATCACGGGCATGAAGAAGGAGGAAAGATTTGGCAAGATATACGGGTTCGGTATGCAGAATATGCCGTCGGGAAAATATCAAATTGTTCTTAAAAGGAGATCGATGTTATTCGGACAAATGCGCTTTTGACAGGCGCGGGTATGCGCCCGGGGAACATGGTCAACGCAGACGAGGTAAATTTTCAGATTACGGTGTCCAGCTCCGTGAAAAACAGAAGGTCAAACGGATGTACGGGCTCTCTGAAAAACAATTTCGCCTGTTTTTTCAGCGAGCCGATCGACAGAAAGGTATTACGGGTACAAATCTTCTCGTCTTCCTTGAACGAAGAATGGACAATGTCGTTTACAGGCTTGGATTCGTGAACTCACGCAATCAGGGCCGGCATCTCGTACGTCATAATCATTTTCTTGTAAATGGACGACGGGTAAATATCCCTTCTTATTTACTTAAAGTCGGAGACGTCGTCGAAGTACGTGAGAAAAGCACTAAAATTCAAGCTATCAACGATTCCCTTGATGCCGTGGTGCGTCGTGGTGTTCCGCAATGGCTTGATCTAGAGAAGGATAAATTCAAGGGTGTCGTCAACAATTTCCCCGTCAGAGAAGATTTGACAACACCCATGCAAGAGCAATTGATTGTTGAACTTTACTCTAAATAAAAATCCTGAACAGGCAATTTTAGCACAAAATTCTAATTATTAACCGCATTTCTGGAGAAACGATGATGTCATCCAATGAAATAATGTATATGAACTGGCGGGAGATGATAAAGCCGGAAAAGGTTCAGGTCGACAGTACGCCTAACTATGGGAAGTTCGTTTGCGAACCCCTGGAGAGAGGCTTCGGCATCACCATTGGAAATACACTGAGACGGATTATCTTGTCCTCGCTTCACGGTGCCGCAATTACCTCTGTAAAGTTTGACTCGGTCATGCACGAATTCAGTGTTATCCCGGGTGTAGCGGAAGACGTCTCGGAAATCATTCTAAATCTCAAGGAAGTGCGGCTCAAAATGTCCAATCCTGAGCCGAAGGACATTCGATTTGATGCTAAAGACGAAGGTGAAGTCACCGCCGGTGATATCATCAGCGATGATGGCCGTGTGGAAGTGCTTAATCCCGAATTGCATATTGCACAATTATCATCCGGCGCCACATTGAAAATGAGTATGACTGTAAGGGCCGGTAAAGGATATTCACTGTCCGAGGCAAATAAAGATGAGGAAGCTCCAATCGGTACCATCCCCATCGATGCTGTTTTTTCACCCATTAAACGCGTTAATTACGTTGTTGGTAATGCACGCGTCGGCCAAAAAACGGACTATGATAAATTGACCCTTGAGGTTTGGACTGATGGCAGTGTGCTGCCGGAAGACGCGGTCGCATATGCCTCGAAGATTCTGAAGGAACAAATGACAATTTTCATTAACTTTGACGAGGATTCCGAACCGGTGCCCGAAAGAAAGTCGGAAGACTCAAGAAAGCCGCAGTTTAATGAGAATTTATACAGAAGTGTTGAAGAACTCGAGCTTTCCGTAAGAAGCGCCAATTGCCTGAAAAATGCGGAGATTAACAAGATTTACCAATTGGTTCAGAAAACCGAAGCAGAAATGTTGAAAACAAAGAACTTTGGTCGAAAATCACTTAATGAAATCAAAGAAGTGCTATCTGAAATGGGACTTTCTCTTGGAATGAAAATCGAAGGCTTTTCTGCCCCTGAGGAAGACATTGAGGAAGGAGAATAGACGTTCCAATGAGACATCGAAAAGCCGGAATAAAACTAAATAGAACAAGCAGCCACAGGCAAGCCATGTTCAGGAACATGGTCACGTCATTGTTCAAATATGACCGTATTAAAACGACCGATGCTAAGGCCAAAGAACTTCGCAAGTGGGCTGATCACATCGTCACACTGGCCAAGAAGGGTGATCTGCATGCCCGTCGTCAGGCCTTGTCCATACTCAGAGAAAAGAAAGTTGTTCATAAGATCTTTGAGGAAGTTCCGGATCGTTTTCGAACCGTATCAGGTGGCTACACCCGTATTATTAAAATCGGCTGCCGGCCGGGCGATGCCGCTCAAATATCCATGATCGAGCTTGTTACGCCCGAACCTGACACAAAAAAGACGAAAAAAGAGAAAACGGTATCGAAAAAAGCGACAGCCAGTGATAGTAAGAAAGTTACTAAAAAGGCTGATACTTCTGCTTCGGGTGCCGCCAAAAGCGCGGCGAAGCCTAAGACCAAACAAGCGGATTCAGATGGATCCGGCACTGCTAAGAGTGCCGTAAAAGCCAAACCCAAGAAAGCCGATTCGGGTGATGCTGACGCTGCTAAAGGCACCGCGAAAGCCAAACCCAAGAAAGCCGATTCGGGTGATGCTGACGCTGCTAAAGGCACCGCGAAAACCAAGCCCAAGAAAGCCGTTTCGGGTGATCCGGATGCTGCTAAATCCACTGCCAGATCAAAATCCAGGAAGACCGATTCGGTTGGCACTGAAGATAGCGCAGGTTCAAAAAAATCCGCTAAGGAAAAGGCAATACCCGCAGCCGAGGAAAAAACTCCTGAGAATAAGGAAAAATAGTAGCCTGCCTCCCCCTCCCAATCCTGTCTTGAAAATTATCAAAGGCTTCCAATTTTATTGGAGGCCTTTTTTAATTATCATATTTCCGGGCAGCTGAATTAATCCAACAATGGATATCTGAAAAAGTGGTCGCCCGGCTATCGGCGTTACTTATCATCATATGAATGAAAGTCAAGCGGATGGATGAACCGTCATGTTCAAATGGATGGTTTGCAAAGTATGATGAGAGCCTGTTTATAAAATGAGCAGCCTCTTGCAGGTGGGTTTCGGGCAGCAATGCAATATAGGTATTATTCTCATATATGGCGAGGAGGTCACACCCACGACATAATTTCCGGAGTGTCTCGCTTATATGCGCAATGAGAATGCCCTTCCCCAGCTTTTTTTCTCCCAACACGCGTGCATCTTGTTGAAAATCCAGTGCAATCAGAGAAAACGCTCTGCCATTACGTTTACTGCGGAACAATTCGCGTTTGACCATGTCCTCAAAAAGTGGTGGTGTCAACAATCCGGTGAGCGTACCGCGTTTTGTAAGAAGCCTTAACTTCTCGTGAGCGGTGACATTGGAAAGGCATAGGGAGACCTTCAACGCCAGTTTTTCCAGGAGACTGGTATCTATTCCCGGCTGGAACCGAGTTGCCGCTGTATCTGCCTGGTTCAAGCTGCCGATTGGTTCACCATCCAGAGATATCGGTATAATGGCTATGGATTTTATGAGAAATTTTCTTCGCGGTGGGAAAAGTCTGAAGTAGGGCTTCAGTTTTTCGTTCACCAACCGCGGTCGTGCACCACTGCCGACAAATTCCCTGAACAGATCCTGATCGATGATATTGATACGTTCCCTCAGGAATTCGGATGTCTCCAATGTGTCAATAATTCCGGATAGTTCGCTTTTTTCTATCAATGTTATCCAAACATACGGGATCTTGAACGTCCGCTGTATTTCAGTGAGCAATACCTCAAAGAAATCTTTAAAGTTCAATATTTTGAGAATGTTGGACTCAATTTCAAAAAATTTCCGGGCTATTTCCTCATTGTCTCGCATTCTTTCAATCAGGTCGTTCATGTCATTCATGGAAATGGTCTCTATTCCGATTATTTGATTTTGACGATAACACGAAAAACATTTCATACCGGTTTGAATCAAAAGAAACAATAGTTAGATTCAGACCATTCGAACTGAAAATTCATCATCTTCATTCGATAAAGCCACGATCCGGACATAAAAAGCGTCCCTATTAATTTTTGTATTCACAGCATTGCATTGCATTCATCTTTTTTCAAATATTCATTCAATTACTTTTCATATTGCCGAGACGACCACCGGTGTGTGGACTTGAAACGGGACCGGTTAATCACAACAACCACTGGTGGGCCTGTTGTCCGGGTATTTGTTCTTAGCCTTTAGAATCGTTCAGTAATTCCCCATCCGTCGAAATTTGCCGATGTCCCATATCTCATAACCGGCGGTATTTACGGCAATAGTTTGAGGGTTGAAATTCTTTTCCGGACCCTTGTTAAAGTCCTCGCAGTGAGTGAATATTATGCTCTGCACAGTTTTTTTTCTTGACATCTCTTTCGATGTAGCTTTAATTTAGCTACTAATCGTCCATCTTGAAACTGAATGGGGTTTATTTTTTGAACAAGCACTTCAATAGAAGGAGGTCTCCATGATCACCAGAAAAATTTGTGTCACCGGTCTACTATTTTTGGTCATATTTGGATTGTCCATCGCACCGGCGCTTGCGGCAG
Organism: Desulfobacteraceae bacterium; assembly: GCA_013003715.1. Lineage (GTDB taxonomy): Bacteria > Desulfobacterota > Desulfobacteria > Desulfobacterales > Desulfosarcinaceae > JABDIN01. The sequence continues at coordinate 16,597 of JABDIN010000079.1, forward strand.
GTCCATCCCTTGATGCATGGAAACCGGCCTTTGATCCATCCGGGGCCAAATACAAGTGCGTCATATCAAACGTGTCCCACCCTGCAATTAAAGGCGTATACGCCGGATTTGCCATTAGAGACGAACTTTGGAAACGATCCAACGGGCAAATCTATATCGATTATAAACCATTTTCGATGCTCGGCGGTGAAGTTGAAGTTCTGAATCAACTGCAAATGGGCGCCATTCAGGGCATGAGCGTCAGTTCCGTTGCATCCACAAATCTCGGCCCACGATTTGGCATGGTCAACCTGCCGTTTCTCGTGGATTCCAACGAAAAACTTGAAAAATTGATAACCAATAAAAAACTTTTCGGGCATTTAATGAACGCCATGGATCATCAGGGTATCATGGCACTTGATGTCACCACATACGGCAGCTACGGATGGGCAAGCACATCACCGATTAAAACGATGAATGATATGAACAAGGCCAAATTCCGCATTGCAGAGGCTGCGGTCAATCAGTTGACATACAAACAATGGGGTGTAAACCCTGTTCCCATGCCTTGGCCTGATGTTCCGGTTGCCTTGAAACAAGGTGTGATAACTGCTCTGGATCATACGGACCTGGTTTGTGATCTGACCAAGAAGTTTGAAGTGGCAAAATATTTTACGGAAATCAATTATGCCAAAGGGCTGTTTATCTGGATCTTCAACAAGGCCTGGTTTAATAAACTGCCTGCCGATCTTCAGACCACCTTTGTACAAACCGTCAATGATGTCTGCGCAGATTACCGTGCACAGGGTGCCCAGCAGGAGCTGGATGTAAAGGTTAAAATCAAGGAGGCCGGTATCCAGATCTTCAGGTTGCCCGATGCCGAGATGGATATTCTCAGAGAGAAGGGTGATGCGGTCCACAAACAATATGCTGCAGAAATCAACAAGCTTTATAAAGGCGACACTTACAGGCCTGCGAATTATTTACAAGAAGTACAGGAGTTCCTGGAATTCAAAAATTGATATAAACCTGAAAATTACAGATATCAAGTAATTAACGCTGATCTTAATTGATACCAAACACAAATATATTATAACCGGGCCCGGCGCCCTATTCTACCTGAGTTCATATCCACTCGGAGTAGATTGCGCGCCGGGTTGTTTTTATTCTGATTATGCTTTTGAGGATGGATTTTTATGTTAGCAAAAGTGATTCGGGTAATCGACAAAGCACTGACTTTTTTTGAAGAGTGGACGTTGTTCATCACGGTGATGGTGGCGCTCATCGCGCTGTTTTTCAACGTGGTGTTACGCTACGGATTCAACTATTCACTGGCGTGGTCGGAAGAATTGGT
>JABDIN010000095.1 GCA_013003715.1 Desulfobacteraceae bacterium
TCCACAGGTGCTATTTTTCTAAAACAATTTTCAATGCATCCAATACCCGATCCACATTCTCAATCCGTGCGGTGTGCCCCATCAGGCCGATCCGCCAGATCTTTCCGGCCAACGGTCCCAGCCCGGCACCGATTTCAATGTTGAATTCTTCACGAAGTCGCCGGCGGACCCGGGCTTCATCCACACCCGCGGGCACTTTCACCGAATTGAGCATGGGCAGGCGGCTGTCGAGCTGAACCAGCAGGGACAGTCCCAAACCTTCCAATCCGTCCACCAGCTTCAAATGGTTTTCCAGATGCCGGCGATAGACGTTTTCCGGCCCCTCCTCCAGGATCAGGCGCAGGGACTCGTATAGACCATAGAGCATGTTGACCGGGGCCGTATGATGGTATGCCCGGGTTTGGCCTTCCCAGTAATTCAGGATCATGGTCAGATCCAGATACCAGTTGGGCACCTTGGTCTTCCGGTTCATCAAGGTGGCAACCGCTTTTTCGGAAAACGACACCGGGGACAGGCCCGGCGGGCAGGACAGGCATTTCTGCGTTCCGGTGTAGAGGATATCGATGCACCAGGGGTCCATATTCACAGGTATGCCGCCGACGCTGGTCACCGCATCCACCAGGTACAAGGCATCGGATCCCTTGAGGAGCATCCCGATATCTTCCACGGGATTGCAAACGCCGGTGGAGGTCTCCGCGTGGACCACGGCAATAATGTTGTAATGTTTTTTCTGAATGGCGCGTTTCACGGCTTCCACGACCACGGGTACACCCCACTCAAAATCAAGCACATCCACCGCCCCACCAAGGCGTTGGGCGACATCCTGCATCCGGGTCCCGAAAACCCCGTTGATGATGATCAAAACGGGATCTCCCGGTTCAATACTGTTCACAAAGGCGGTCTCCATTCCGGCGGAACCCGTCCCCGAAATAGGGATGGTCAACCGGTTCTGGGTCTTGAGCAATAGTTGCAGCATATTTTTAATGCCGTCCATAATCCGTATAAAATCCGGGTCCAGGTGACCCAGTGTGGGGGCGGACAGCGCCTGGGAAACAGAAGGGTAAACGCAGGATGGGCCAGGGCCCATGAGCAGTATTTCCGGTATGTCGCTTATCAAATTTTTCATCTCTTCTCCTTATATCCGATTTGCTTGTATTTCGTTTAAACACCGGTAAAACCGGTTGGGAGCCCGGTGAGTCGATCATAAATCAACTATTCGTTTTTTTCCAGCGCCTCTTTGGCCGCAGCCCTGACCTCCGGGTCAGTGGCGGTGCCAAGAATGCCATGAAGCCAGGATCGAATTTCCGGCGTATCCAGCTGTCCGAGTAAATGCACAACATCCCCCTGTACCGGACCGGGCAGGGATGGATAAGATTTCCATAACGGCTGGGCAAGACGGGCCGCCAATTCCGGATGTTTATCCACCAGATATTCAACGGCCACCATGGCACCCAAACGGACCGCCCATTGCTCATGGGTGATCAACTCAACGATGGCCGGGAAAACCGCGTCAGCTTCAATCATGAGACCGGCGACTTTCTCCGCCTCTCCGGTTTCGAGCATTTTACGCAGCGAATCCGCACTCAAGGCCGTAGGGTCCCGGTCGATCGCCATGCGGATCAATTCATTTACATTAAACACTCCGGTCCATTGAAATTGACCGTCCAAAAACGTGGTGGGTACGGACTGCACCTGAGCGGTTTCCGCTTTATCCGGAAACCGCTGTACATCCACAATGCTGATATGGACATTCGTGTTGCAGCCGGCCAGCTCCAGCAAATGCGTGACCAGCTGCACGCAAAACGGGCACTGCTCCGCCACATAAACGGTTATAAATACGGGGGCCCGGATACCGTCGAGCAGTTCGATGGTATCCGGTGTCAGCTTTTCCGGGGGCTGATTGCCTCCGTACAATGTCGTTAGAAAGCTTTCGAGATATTTGCCTGTGGGCAATATTTGATAGTAGAGATTGGTTCCGACGCCAATAGACGGTGCTGGCCCCGAAAAGTCACTGGATTTTATAATCCGGCAATTCGGTATCAGAACAGTCAATTCGTCACAAAACAATTTATAAGGTTCGTCTGTCTTTTCATCCGTAAGATTCAGGCTGATACGAATTTCACCGGAGAGGTTCCCGGCACATGCCTGAACTTGATTTTTCTCGTCGCTCGTGAACACAGCATAGCCTTTCTTGAGTGGACCTGAAAGTGTAATTATCAATCCAGCGGCTTATCCAACGACAGGATCCGGTCAAATCCATTACATCGTCTTTATGCCGAAACCGACCCTAGACCGCTTCTGCAAACAAGTCAAGCCTAACCCAAAAACATGGGCCTGCGACTGACCAGTGCCTGCAGGGGCAGGGGTCGCCGGGGAAAATTCTGCAGTTTCAAATTAATCAATTCTGCCAATCCCGAAAAGGATATTTCGTCAATGCTGCCGGTAGCCCGGTTTCTTACCGGTAATATGTCATTGTGCATTT
>JABDIN010000005.1 GCA_013003715.1 Desulfobacteraceae bacterium
GACGGGACGAGTTATTTTTAAAAAGAGTTATCTGTTCAGCCACTGCGCCAGTATGGGGTCAACCAGCTGCCAGGGATGGTTTTTGCCTTCTTTTTCGATCAGATCCAACCGGGCAAGTTTTTTCACCGCGGCCTGAATACCGCCGATGGATTTCAAATGGTGGCGTTTCACAAAATTCATCGATGTAATGGCCTTGTGAGGCTCCCTGGCGATAGCCCGGAGCAGGGCGATCTGCCTGGCGGCAAGGCCCTGGACGATCGCTTCAAAAACCGGTGTTTCCGCCTGTACAAGCGCTTCGAAACCTTGTTGAACGTCTGTCACCTTGACAGATCGATCAGCGATTTCATAACAGAAAAAACTCAGCTTTTGGCTATAATAGGGGTGATTGTCCACCGCTTCGGCGATCTTGCGGGCCTGTTTTTCTGCGCACCGCTTATGACCGGCACCGAACCTCTCCATTAAAAATACCACCAGTTCGTCGTGGGGCAGTTTATCCAACTTGTAGTTTATGGCACTCTGAAAAAAAGGACGCCGTCGCTGGTTGAACATATCCAGCAAGACACGCCTGCGGCTGCCCACAAAAAAATAACCGGCCCGGTGCTTCTGGATATACGAACGCATTATGCCTTCAATGTCCGGATCCCGGATTTCCGTTATCTCCTGGAATTCGTCCAGAACGATATTGATCTTTTTTTTCCCCGCCGCCATAAAATGACCGAGGTCACCCAGGGTTTTGTCCAGTAATTCGGCCCCTGACAGGCCGGAGCTGATGGGTTCCGTGGTGATGGACACACCCGTTTCATCAGGGCGGATTACGGGCCGGTGGGTTTTAATGATACTGATCGCTTTTTGCAGCAGGTTTTTTTGATTGTAAAGGGCCGTGTAGACCCCCTTGGTCAGCCTGTTTGCAATGGTGTCCGCTGAACTGAGCCCGAACAGGTCGACATAGATGGTGATGAAACCGTTTTTTTTAAGACGCTTTTGCACCTGGTGAACCAGTGAGGTTTTGCCGTACCGGCGAGGCGAAAACAGCACCACATTGCTATTGCTTTTTGCATAAGAGGCGAGCGTGGCAATTTCCCTGGTTCGGTTACAGAATTGATCGGAATCGGTTAAAACCTTAAGGCTGAAAGGATTCATGACACACCTGCGGTTATTATTGAATATGAATTATTGTTTTTGAATAATTGTAAGGCAATATCGTCCGTGAATCAATAGAATAAAGTTTTTTCCTTTATAGATAGGAATTAAGCCCTAAAGCCGATAGCTGAGCATCATGATCAGCCGGGCGGTGATTTTGCCGGGGTTTTCATACCGGTGGGGGCGGTTGGCCTTGAAGCGGATGCAATGATCGGCTTCTCCGTCGTAGTGATGGTCTTCGATGGTGACGCGCACGCGCCCCCCATGGATAAATAAAAACTCCTCCACATTGCCCTCATGGGGTTCCCCATCGAATGATACCCCCGGATCGATCTGAACATGGTACAGCTCAAACGAGTGCCCGGGATCAAAAGGGATCATGGGATAGACCCGGTATCCCCCTTTTCTGGCGGTCAGCGGCTTTCCATCGGTAAACGACATGATGGCCACATCCGGCTGCTGTTTGCTGAGCAGGGCGGTAAAGGACAGGCGCAGGCCGTTGGCTATTTTCCATATGGTGGAGATGGTGGGGCTGGATTTCCCGGTTTCGATCTGCCGGAGCATGCTCTTGCTCACGCCGGTCATTTCGGCGAGTTGATCTAGACTCAGGCTCCGGCGTTCCCGGATTTCTTTCAAATTCCGGGAAACCGCATATTCATCGTGTTTCATATAACACACATATTGACAATATATTGGATTAATAATACGTTAACACAATCATTTGTGCGTTATCTTGTATAATGTCCCTTCGAAATCGTCAAGGACGAACAGCATATGTCCGAACTAATTGAGAACACACCAAAAACCACCGGTGAGCGGGTTGGGGTGTCCGATGACACCGCCACAACCCGTGCATCCGCCTTCTGGGAAGGGGTGAGGGGTATCAGCCCGATTCTTTTGGGTGTTTTTCCCTTCGCCCTCATCGCCGGGGTCGCCCAGGTCAATGCCGGTCTTGAGCCGTTCACGGCCGTGGCCATGTCCGTGATCATCTTTGCCGGTGCGGCCCAGCTGGCCACGGCGGACCTGCTGGGAAAAGATGCGCCGTTCCTGATTATCTGCATGACGGCCCTCATCATCAACCTGCGGTTTGTGATGTACAGTGCCTCCCTGTCGCCTCATTTCAGTGGTATCGGGCGATTTTGGAAGTGGCTCTCGGCTTATCTGCTGACCGATCAGGCTTATGCCGTCTCCATCATCCGGTTCAGCCGGCGGCACATCAGCGGCGGAAAACTCTGGTTTTATCTGGGGTGCGCCATCCCGCTGTGGGTGCTCTGGCAGGTCGGCACGGTCATCGGCGTGGTGGTTGGCTTGAAGATTCCCGAGTCCTGGTCTCTGGAGTTTGCGGTTCCCCTGACCTTCATGGCGATAATGCTGCCGAATTTAAGAGACTGGGCCGCCGTCGCAGCCGCGCTGACCTCCGGCATCATTGCCGTGGCCGCATTTAACCTGCCGATGAACGTCAGCATCATTGTCGCTGCGGTCAGCGGTATCCTGGTGGGATTCGGCCTGGAATCATTTTTGGAAAGAAAAGCCCATGACTGACATCACCGCCTGGCATATATGGACCTTGTTATTCATTATCGGGATCGGCACCTTCCTGCTGCGCTTATCCTTTATTCAGCTTTTTGCGGACCGGCAGGTGCCGGCGGCCATCACCCGGTTGCTGCGCTTTGTGCCCCCGGCGGCATTGTCCGCCCTGATTTTACCGGCTATCGTCACCCAGGACGGTGGTTATGCCTTCAGCCTTTTCAACGATCGCATTCCGGCCGCCATGATTGCCGCCATTGTTGCCGTGCTCACCCGCAATACCCTATACACCATCTGTTCCGGCATGGCAGTCTTATGGCTTTATCAGGCCCTGTTGTGAGTTCGGAGGGGTGTATCTTTTCCATGGGCGATCCTCGTTATACCGGCAGCATGCCGATCAGATGGCTGGCCTGACCCTTGGTGATACCGTCCGGTACGTCGATGTGCTTTTTTTTCAACAATTGGATCTGTTTTATGGTGGCGGGTTGCCGTCGCCAGCGGGTATCCCGCAATACAAGCCCCACGGCATCGGGCAAGTGCCCGGCAACATAGGTTTCGGCGGATTCAATGGCCTCGGGAACGGATTTGTGGTGCATCAACTCCAGATCCCGCCCCGAATGTCGGAGGGAAACTTCCCAATTGTCGAGTATGGTTCGGGTGATGGTGATGGCGTTACCGTCTGAAAGTCCAAGCCTGAAACAGCCCTTTCCGCTGCGAACCCAGGCAAATCGGGAAAAAGATTTAATCTCCGCCGGGGTTTCCAGGCACATCAGATCGATTTTTTGGCATCGATACCGGAGATCATCAATGGAGCCGGTGCTTTCCACATCCACCCAGGGGCGATGTGCCCGTGCCCACTCCATGGCGCTTCGGGCATAATCCGTGGTGTGGCCCTGCAAATCAAATTCTCCGGACAAGCCGAAGAGCTCGGGCAGTGTGGTCAGGCTGTGGTCACGGGTGGCATCCACCACATCGACAACCGTCACATTTTCCTTGCCGGGATAGAGCCGGGTGCCCCTGCCGATCATCTGCGTATACAGCAGGGCGGACTGGGTGGGACGGGCCAGGATTATCCCGGAAACCGAGGGTTCGTCATATCCTTCGGTGAGCACCATGCAATTGGCCAGCACACGGATTTTACCATTCCGGAAGTCGCGTAAAATTGATTCCCGCGCGGACCGTTCCATCTCGCCGGTAATCCCGGCAGCCGGAATCCCGTTTTTCCGGAAGGCGGTGGTTACGCTTTTCACATGGGCGACATCCACACAGAAGCACAGGGTCGGCCTGCCTTCGAGATACCGCCGATACACGTCCACCACCAAATCGTTTCGTTCCCCGATATTCACCGCCGCAGCGAGTTGCGAGGTCACAAAATCGCCCATCCGGCGCCGGACACGGGATAAATCCACATCCGTTTCCACCCGGTAACCGGCAAGGGGCGCCAGATAGTTCGCGGCAATCATCTCCGAGATGTCCCGGGAAAACGTAATCTCCTGGTACACTGCTTCCAGGCCCTGCCCGTCGCCCCGCTTGGGCGTGGCGGTAAATCCCACCACCAGTTTTTTCGTATCCTCATCAAATACGCCGAAATGGTTCAGCACCCGCTTGTATGTGGCGGCGGTGGAATGATGGGCTTCGTCCACCACAATGAGATAAAACCGGTCCGGGTCCATGCGGGACAACCGGCGGGAACCCTTGCGTCCCAAAGTGGGTACGCTGGCCACCACCACGTCGCAATCCGGATCAGCTTTCCGGCCGGCCTGCTCGATCTCGACACGGAGATCAGGATTGGCCCGGCGGATCTTTTCCCTGGCCTGATCGAGAAGTTCCTGCCGATGGGCCAGCACCAGCATCTGGTTTTTCATCTGGAAATACCGTGGGAAATCCGCAAAGATTACCGTCTTCCCCGATCCGGTGGGCAGGCAGACCAATTGTCGGCGGATGCCCTCACGATACCGGGACAGGATCGCATGCAGGCATTGACGCTGGTAGTCGCGTAATTGGATAGTGTTGACAGTATCCGGTGTCTTTTCCAAAATGACAGGTGACATCAAGGGTTCGGTGCAATATCGGACGGTGACCGCGGATGATCCGGTGAAGTTGATACCGAATTCAATAACCATTTATTATTATTGGGCGATCATCAAAAATGCAACCGGTTTCCGATTTTTAACACCCCGAATTAATATATATAAACAGATTGAATACATTTCTGGATAATCTCTTCTCTTTGATTTATAGTACCGCACATTATGGAATGGTGGCCGATAATAAAAATATCCTGGGGTGTTGCCGGGCTGGTGATTGCCGGGATCATCATGGTGGTGGCGTTGCGGGCCCGCGGTGTTTTCAGGTGGCACCGCGCCATCCGCCGGGAAATAGACGCGCTGGCGGCAGAAGCCGAAGCCGAAACTGCACCACCGGCGCGCCGGCGCGCCATTAAAATCATCATCAGCCGCTGTGATGACATCTTCCGGTCACTCTCACCGGAAATCGGCGATATCGAGCGCCAGCGGACATTCATTCGCACCATAGCCGCCTGTTATTTCCCGGATGCCGGGCGGCCCGAACTTCAGATCTCCCTGGGACAATGCCTTCGCAGTCTTGAGGCATCCCTGTCCCGGTTCGACAGGATTCTCCAGCGCCCCGGCATCGGCCGCATCAGGGCCCTCAATATCCGGCAAATCCGTGGTGTATACGATTGGTCCGCGGATCTGATGCAACGGCCGTTCATGAAGTGGTACTTGTCTCACCGGAAATTCATTCAGCGGATGTCCCGCATTCGCCTTGTTATCCTGCCCGATCCCTTCTCATTGCTGTTTTTTCTTTCTCAGCGACTGGTGGTCCTGGTCATGATGAAAAATCTTGTGGCGGATATCACACTCTATCTGGGGAGGTTAGCCCTGGAGGCCTATGATTGCACGGAACCGGCGTGCATGATGGAAAGCGATGAGATACTGGAGGAAACCCTCGAGGAACTATCGCAGATGGAGGAGAGTCGTGCCCTGCCCCTGAGCCCTCGCGTGGCGGAAATACGGAAGCGCCTGGTGGGATTCCCGGCACTGATGATCTCGACCCCCACGTGGATGGACTGGAAAAAGGCCGTACAGGAGTCCGCGGATATTCTTGCCCGCGAACATTTCCCGGACTCCGCGAGGCCGTTGGAGGAAGCCGCCATCGGCCCCTTGTTGGTGAGAACCCGATCCTGGTTGAGCACCCTGGCCAGAGGGGAAAAGATTGCCATTGTCCGCTATATCTATAAAACCCGTCTGGAAACCCTGTTTCAGGCCAAGGACCTGACCGATCTGGTTCTGCCCACCGCGGTACGCAGCTTTGTCAGGCACGCTTTCAATGCCTATGGGTGGCTCAAATGGCCCTGGAAAGTATACCGGTGGAGCAAACGGGCATCACTGCCCGGCATTGCCGTGGATCTCGGATGGACCTTCGGTAAAAAATCCGCCATCGCCATGATTTACGGCAAATCATTTGACCAGATATGTGAGGAGATTGATTGGGTATACCGATTGTCCTCCAGGATAAAAACCACTGGACGGGTCGGAAAAAAGTGAAGAAACGAGAAGATCGACAGAGAATACTTGACCGGTTGCTTTGCGCATGAAATCTGTCATCATTTTGTCCGGGCCGTATCTCAGGCAACCGATTATACGATGAAGCGCAAAGAAAACCGGGATGTACCGATGTGGCTGGAAGAAGGATTGTGCCAGTTGATCCAGAGCGAGGTGTGTTCTTCGTTCCGGGACAAGTTGGCGACGGACATAGCCACGACATCGCTATGGTATGCGGTGTCCGACCTGTGGAACGATCTGTCCGCTCACGATGATGTTAAAACCGATTTGTTGCTGATTTATCGATCGTCCTTCAGAACTTACGAGAAATATAAGGTATTCAGCCCCGATAAAACAAAAGCCTATTGTAATTTGGAAGCGGTTTTGCTGGATACGCGAACCGGAATTGTGCCATTCACCATATTGGTCAATAGAACATTTACGGCTGAACAAGAACAATCGGACATGAGTTTTTATGAAACCATACGCAAAGCAGAGCTTCTCGCCCTCGAAAGCGCACTAACGGAAGTCGGTGTGGAGGTGGTTCGGTTTTTATCTGAAAAGGAAATTTAACAGGATGCCGATAGCCGGTGTTCATCGGTGAATGAAATCACGATTTGCAGCGAAGCCTGAAATCGACAATGGAGAGAGGAAAAAAACCATGCCCAAACTATTAATCTCATTGTGTATTGGAGTGATTGCCGGTGTTATTGATGTTGTCCCCATGATCGCCCAGAAACTTGATAAGTATTCAAGCTGGTCTGCATTTGTGCACTGGATTGTTCTGGCCGTTATTATCTCATATATTCAGCTTCCGATGCCGCCCTGGCTGAAAGGGCTTGTGGTGGCAGAGATTTCCGCGGTACCGATAATCATATTGGTAATGAAAGACGATATGAAAAGTATTTTTCCAATTCTGATAATGTCTGCTGTCCTTGGCATTGCCGTTGGGATCGCAACAAGCAGATTCGCAGCGTGATATCAATTAAATGAGATCGTACAAAAGAAATTAACGGGGGTTCAGGAATAACACGGGAGGGAGCTATGGATACGAAATGGACGGGTGCCATTGTGACCATCGTCTGTGCCGTGATCGGTTTCGGTGGCGGCATGTTGGGGCAGAAATTTACGACGGAACGTTCCGTGTACCTGGAACGGCTTGACAATATCAACGCGCTTCGCTCCGAGACATATGTCAATTTTTTCGCTGCAATGGCCAAACTGGAGCAGGCGCGGGATTTCGGATTTGAAAACTATGGCCAGTTGATGGACAACAGACCGGATAATGATGAGCTGGCCGAAAAACTGGAGACCCTTCTGTGGGCGTATCATACGGAAACCAAGGAAGCGCGGATGAGACTTGCCGCATTCGCACCCACGGACATGGTGCACCGTTTGGCCGATTACTATCGGGAGCGGTTTCCCCAGGGTCCATGCGACAACTCCTGGAAACGCGATGTGCAGACTTATCTGGCCCTGCGGCGGGAGTTGCTTGTGGATATCGAGCAACAGGCGGTCGCCCCGGAACAATTGTTTTTACTGATGTGGAATTGCGATCCGGATATTACCGGTACCGGACAAACTACTCCCAAAAAAGAGTAAGATCCAAACGGTATGGTTGCGGGACGTTACCGGCGCCGGTTTTGTGGCGAGGTGTTGGTCTGCCGGTGATGGCTTGTACAAAGAGAGATGGTTGTGTAATGATCAGGCCATGAAAAAAAATTCCAGGAACCGGCTGACCCCCCGGCAGGTGTCATTGTTTCCGGGCGATGGCCTGTTCGATAAAATCGCCAGGGCGGTCTGCCGGGCCGGGACGCTGCCCAGAAAAGAGCTCCATGAAGCATGGGAAGTGGCCAGGCGTGTACGGCGGAGGTACAGGGGGGGCAGGGTTGTGGACATGGCTTGCGGGCACGGTCTTCTGGCGCATATCATGCTCATCCTGGATGACCGTTCGGAATCCGCCGTGGCCGTGGACACAAAGGTGCCTTCAAATGCACCAATATTATCCGAAGCCTTGGTGGCCTGCTGGCCGAGACTGAAAAACAGAATCGTATATACAGAATCGCCCCTCCAGGAAATCACCGTACTGCCGGATGATATCATCGTATCCGTCCATGCCTGTGGCGCTTTGACCGATGCCATCATTGATAAGGCCATTGAACAGCATGCCCGGGTGGCGGTGCTGCCCTGCTGCCATGATTTGAAAGTATCGCCCACAGACGGCCTCGACGGTTGGATGGATAAAACCCTTGCCGTGGATACCATAAGGGCGGTAAGACTTGGATCAAAAGGATATCGGGTCGTGACCCAGAAAATTCCGGACGATATCACCCCGAAAAACCGGCTGCTCATGGGCGAATACACAGGTCATAATGTCAATGGCAGCGGTTCGTGATGCCGATCGTTCATTTCGTTTTTTACAGTGGATTTGAAAAAATTTTCCGGGAAAATGATAGCACGAATAGAAAGCATCGATGAGATACGTCCGATTTACAGAGAGTATCTGGCGTATATAAGTCAATATTATGATATAAAGGATTATCGTCCCTGGCGTGATACCGCATTGGAACACCTGCGACGATATGCGATTGAAGCTGATCGTTATATTTACATTGTCAAAAAATTAAGATTATTAATCGGCTTTGCATTGGTCAATCAACATCTTCGGTTCAATACGGATGGCTTAGCGGTTGCGGAATTCTACATTCAAAAGGATCATTCGCGGAAAGGTTATGGCCGTAAACTGGCGGAACATGTGTTTTCAGAGTTTTCAGGGAATTGGGAAGTTGCCGTAACGCTAAAAAATAGTTCAGCCGCGTTGTTCTGGAAGCAGGTGGTGGAAACCTACACCCATGGTAAATTTATGGAAAAAAGGAAGCCCTCTTTTAACGGATACGGTTTCATATTCAACAATGGATAGTGATATGCCCGGGTTCAATCCGTGCCTGCGGTTCTCCGCAGGACCGGCCAAGCGGTTTGACCTAACCGCCGGGTGCTACACACTGCAGTGGATGACATTTATCGCAACATAACGGTGAAAAGATGGTAAAAATGTTTGATGGTAAAAAGGCGACAAAATTAGGCACCAAAAAGAATCCGGCCCGAATAAGGGTTCAAACAGAAGAAAGAATGATGGAATTGACCGCCGTATTTAAAGAAAATGGTTGGAACTTTATCATCGGACTGGAACCGGATGAAGCCGAGGATATCACGGATTTGGAACTTTTGCAGAACCCGCAAAAGACAATGATTGCCGAAAAGAAAGTGGGGCGCAATGAACCCTGCCCCTGCGGGAGTGGCAAGAAATATAAGAAATGTTGTGGTGGGTGACCGATGAATGGAAAATGACCAAAAAATAAAACTGAGATCGAAGATCTCACGGAAAATGAAAATGATAAAAGAGGACATCGCCTCTTTTAAACTGCTGACAAAACCCATTGCACCGGATAATGCCATTGGCCGCCTGACCCGCATGGAAGCCATCAGCAGCAAAGGTATCAATGAAGCCGCATTGAATAAGGCCAGAGAAACGCTGTCCAGGCTGGAACGGGCCTTGGCCAGGATTGAGAATTCCGATTTCGGTTTGTGCAGAGAATGCGAAGAGGAGATTCCCGCCAAAAGACTAATGATCTTACCCGAAACCGATCTTTGCGTTCAGTGCGCTGAAAATCTGGAGTTGTAAGCTGATACCAGGGGCTGCTTCTTCATCTTACTCCAAAGGTTATATCACCTCAGCGGACCGAAAGCCGTGGTAGTCTGGCCCACCGGAATATCTTTTTTGGGGCTGGTTTTCAATAGCTTTCGTATCATTATCGCCGAGGCCAGACTTCCCAGGGTCAGGCCGATGGTCCCGATCATATATCCGGGCAGGCCGGCTATCAGCGCTATAAATCCGCATGCGACAACGGTCATCATATAAAACCCGTGCCCTATCAAAACCGCCATGGGTTTTTTCATCCAGGCGGCAAGGCCTTCACCGTAGGCTCTGAGGGCAACCGCGAAGGGGAAGGTGACCAGTGCAATGGCGGTCAGGCGCACATAATCAAGATCGGCTGCCGCGAGTTTCTGGAGTTTGACATAATACCATTCGATGAGGGGTGAAATAATGAATATTAGTGGAATGAGACCGAGAATGATGCCGGCGATCACGGAAAAACGGAGCGTCGGCGGATTGTCCTTGGCTGATGGCGGGAAGGCCAGCACCATTGCCTGAAGACGCGTGGCCGCATATGACAGGGGGCTTACTATCCCCAATGTGATAAAGTAGACCGGGAGCATCAGTTCCGGCCGGGGCGCACGGGCAATGAAGGCGCTCAAGGTGATGGCGGAAAGGACCAGGAAATAGCCCCCGATAGACAAGGGCAGGCTGAAGAGAAACATATCTCCTGCCTTTGGCGGTTGTGTGGTGGCGGGCGGCAGTGTCCTGAGAAAAGGTTTGGCAAACAGAAATGAGGTGACGGTTTCCAGCATCACCGGAATGGTCAGGCAAACCACCGCCCAGATGGGTCCCACCCATTCTAACAAGCAAAACACCGGCACGAGTAAAGCGGTTAGCGCAATTCGTCCCATGGTGGCCAAACTGGCCCTTCCGGTTGCGCGCCCATTATACATGGCGACCTGATAGGGAATACGGAGAAAGAAGATCAACTGCAGCGGAATGGTCAGAAACAAGGTGATGCGTGCGGGCGATTCAATGGAGGTCGGAAGACCCATAACTTTACCGAACAGAATATGGGACAGGGCCGGAACACACAAAATGGCCTGGAGAAGAGACGCGGTAAAACCGGTCCAGAAACAGACCCGCCAGAATGTTTTGTACCCCTGCCGGGTTTTGGCAAATACCATCCCCGTGGTCATGTAATACATGGCAAACATACCAAGGAACATCATGACCGAACCGGATTGCGCCAAGCCGGCCATGTTCAGGGGGCCTCCCGGCCCACGGGATGCCACCATTGCCACCAGGGGATGCGAAAACGCCTGCGCTACGGCTTGAAGGGCAAGCGGAAGAAAAAATCGGGCGAGTTGCCATACGTCGGTGGTTTGTTGATTATCCATTTATATAGTTATCCATAGATTGTTTTATCGGGAGAAGGCATTGGGATCGACTGTCGGCGGCGTCATCAACTCGGCTCGGTATCGTGAGCACCGGGATCGTCCCGTCTAATCGGAACAAGAGCGGATCTTACCGTATCAGGATTGTATGCGGAAGCAATGGAAAATAATATAACGCACAAATTTCAAGCGATGGGATTCCGTCTATTTTGAAACGAAGCGCTATGGGTATTCAATGAATTATTACAGTGTAAGAATCGCGGTGATAGGTATAGTGGATGATGGGGTGATACCTGATGACGGGTATACTCAGGATATTCAGGTACATGTGGTAAGGGCGGAAGGTTTTGATGAGGCCTTTGATAAAGCACTGGAGATCGGCAGGTCCCAGGAGCGATGTTACCAAAATGAAGATGGTCATTCGGTGATTTGGCGATTCAAGGAAATCGAGTATGTTCGAAATCTCGGGCAACAAGTTGTCGGGGTTGAGATATCCACCCGGTTTGAAAGCTACTTTCCAATCAAAGCGCTTGGTGCAAACAGCAGGTTTTGTCCGGAGGAAAGTAATCCAATTACAGATGGATAAACCATGGGCCGTAACAAAAAGAACAGAAAGATAGTTGTTGAAGGTGTTTTGTATCAGTGGGACGCACTGTCGATGAGCGGACGGCAGCTGATGCCGAGGTCCTGCGGGGCTTATAAAATCACTTCCTACGATTCGAGGTAACGGCTAAAATGGAAAGGCGATATTTTGATGATCTATGCGACGGCGAACCACTTCAATGTAAGCCGGTTGTATTGACAAGAGAGGCTATCGTCGAGTTTGCCCAAAAGTATGATCCGCAATATTTTCATATAGATGAAACAGCCGCACAGAAATCAATTTTTGGTGGACTGGTGGCCTCTTCGCTGCATACCCTCTCGGCTTGCACGCGGGCAGTTGTGGAGGCACAGGGTGATGTGGCAGTGCTAAGCGGTGTTGGCCTGCACGAGGTTGAAATGTTCAATCCGGTGTGTCCTAATGACATTCTATCCGTAAATGCCTGGTGGACAGAACTCCGAAAGTCGCGCACTAAACCGGACCGTGGGTTTGCCTCAATCCGGTGCCGTGCTACCAATCAGCGGAATGAGCCTGTCATTGAATACGGATATCGATATGTGATTGCCTGCGTGAGTTTCGAAAAATTATAACTGTGAACATGAGATGAATCATGCGAATACAGCGTGCCGCATCAGACACCCGAAACGATAAAAATGATAGCCTGCTATCAGCGGTGCACTGATTTCGCTGTATAGCATTTTCGGTCGATATACGATGAGGTTTCCGTATCGAAGACGGCCTCGTTCTCGTGAATAAGCCTGGGTGGGCCTTCCCAGGTGCCGCAGGCCAGAACCACCGGATCGCCGAGGTTGAAAGGACGCTTGCATGCCGCACATGTTTTCAATAACATCAGTTTTTCGCGATCGATTATGGTTTTTAAGCTTTCCCGATATCCTGTAGCCATGGTTTTCTCCTTCCGGTTGAAACAGCAGACGATTGCCATGAATTGCCGGTGAACGATACATCAATTTCATTCACAGGATACGATTATTCATTCGGTTCCCGGCAAATATCCGATAGTGTGTTGAATTTTATATTGCGAAACATCAGGGTAGTTCAGTTCTCACCGCATTGTTGCGGGAGAATTATGGCCTACAATTCAACAGCAAACACTTTTTTAATACGCCCGTCAGGTCTCAGCAACTCTGTTTCCGGGCGCATCCCCAATTTTTCCGCCACACGGCCGGAAGGCAGGTTATCCGGTTCAATCACGGCCACCAGCCGTTTTAGCTGAAAGACACATTTTGCATGCGCTTTCAATGCAAAGGCGATTTCTGTGGCATATCCTTGCCCCCACGCTTCTTTAAAGAAAACATAAACAAGGTCATATTCCAATCGGCCTTCTATTTCCTTATCCACAATACCACAATGACCGACCAATTGAGATGATTTCCTCTCGAATACCGGCCATACATTATACTTATAGCGTTCGGGATCCTCAATGTCCTCCAACAAATCTTTTTTTAAATTCTCAATTTCTCTGGGACCGCCAAGGAAGCAGGTGACATCCGGATCTGTCCAGAGCTTCAACAGGGGATTCAAGTCTTCGGGTTGAATCAATCTTAACACCAGTCTCTCGGTTACAATATTCATTTTTGTCCCGGACTCATTGTATTTTAAGAACCACGATCGTCACATCATCGTCCTGAGGCATGTCGCCCTGAAACGCTCTGACGGAGGTGAGTACAGCTTTCTGGATTTCCACGGCACCGAGGGTGGCATTTTCTCGAATGACATCAAACAGCCGTTGAGCGCCATACATTTCGTGTTGATGGTTCATTGCCTCCCGGATGCCATCGGTTCCGATGACCAGCACCTGTCCGGGTTGAAGGTTATTGCCGGAAAACACCGGAAATTTCTGGTCCGTCATGACGCCCAGCGCGATGCCTTTACCGGATAGTTTGGTTACATTCTTTTCACCGGGCTTGAAAACATAAGCCGGTTCATGACCGGCCCGCACCCAGCGATAAGATCTGTTCGGCAGATCCAGTTCCAGGAAAAAGGCGGATACAAACCGCCCGGTTTTTTCGCTGTCACGCGTCAGATAATGGTTTACGGATTCCATATAATCTGCGGGTCCCCGATAGTGTTGAATGCCGTATTTAAAAAATGCCCGTGCGGTGGTCATGTGCAGTGCCGACCCCACACCATGTCCCGCTGAATCGGCCACCACCACTCCCAACAGTCCCCCCGGCAACGGAAAATAGTCATAGTAATCACCGCCGGTCTGGTCACAGTAGATGCTGGTGCCGGCGATATCCACCCCGGGGTATGTGGGCGGATTATCCGGCAGCAGACTCTCCTGTACCTTTTGTGCCAGTTGCAGAGACGAGACCAATCTGGAGCGATGCCGCAATCCTTCTATCATGGCATTGGTGTGCCCGGCAATATATCCGAATTCGTCATTGGTCACCACCGGTACCATTCTCGACAGATCACCGTTGCTCACCTGTTCCAGAACGCTGGTTTCGTTGTTGAACAGCATTTTCAGGTTTTTCGAGTAGGAGATGATGAGATTCGCCAGCAACCCCAGCACCACCGCCATAATAAACATTATTTCGATGATGACCGCTGTTTGCGCCTCGGACACGGACGCAGCGTTTCGGCCCTCTTCGGCCAACCATGCAAAGTCCCGTGCGACAGCCAGGGTCAGAATCACCACGATAAACGCACTTGCCGCCATGGCGACATAGGAAAATTTATGGGTGACCGGATAGAGTTTCACCGGCGGCTTCCAATTCGTCTTGGTTTCCATTGCGTCTTTTATCAAAACGCGCTCCCGAGCAAGTGCTGTATCCAGACCGGTAAAAAAGCCGAGGATGACGCAACCGACCAGGTAACTGCCGCCGTATTCAAGCGGTACCTGGTTGAATATGCTATTGGCCAGCACCACGCCGACACCTGCGGCTAGGTAGAGTACCACATCGAGTGTGAATTGCCGCCGGGTCTGACGATAGGGATCGGCACCGGTGACATGGCGATTCACCAGGGTTTTGCGTGCCGCCAGGGCGATCGCAAAGAAGATGAGGCTCGTTGCCCCCAGTATCACGGGGGGCATTGCTTCCAGGTAGGGTCAGACCTGTCCGCCGTATAGTGTCAGCGCCGCTACCGCGAAAATATAATGAATGGTGATGCGCATACGATTTGATTCCCCCGGTGTTTATTTTTGTTTTGTGCAACAGCATCTTTCCTTTACACATATTAGGAGCCGCAGCGCAGGGTGTCAACCAGCCGCACCAGGGCTGAAGCATGTAAAAATGATGCGATTTGGAATAGTGTTCGATAAAAGCGGGAAATATCAAATGGCGGTATACTATCCATTTTTAAGGATCGCCCTGACGATAAAGTGAAGATAAAACGACAGCATTCATTTATTTTGTATTTGGATTTTGTCATTTGACATTATATTTTTGCACTGCATCCGGATCTTGTTTGTTGTGGCGTATTTGCGCGTTTACGGCACGTCGGTTTTATAGTAGGTTCGAATTGATGAATTCCATCAGCAGTGGCCGGTATGGCTGCTCACAATGGCTGGCGGGGTCTATCCAGTCCGGTGAGTGTACCTATATGATTCCGGATCCCGGTGAGCGGATATTTGCCGGAACCCAGGACCACGAGATCTCGTTCGCCATCCCCTGGAACCGGATCGATGGAATTGTTCGTGGATTAAACCATGTCAGGAAATCGGGGGCTTATAGATTTCCGGTTCCCAATATGGGGCTGTTGTCAGAACCGCGTATCCCGGAGTCCTATTTCAGTATTGTGTCGGATTCCCGGTGACGTGAAACAAGTATCCTAAAAAAGCCCTGATAATCGGGAGCCGACTTGAAATTCAATTCGTACGGCTTTATAGTGACGCGCCTGCTATCGGAGATTTCTCGCGGCAAGCTGCGCGGAAACCTCGATTTTCATTGTAGAACAAAGGAGAATGCATATGAAACTGACAGACCTTCAACCATTGGATGAATGGCAGCGGCTTGAGGATGAGATCCGGACACGTAGCGGTCTTTCCGCCTCTGTATTCGGTGTCGACGGCGTCCGCATCACCGACAACCTCCACTGGGTGAATCGTCTTTGTCCGGATATAAAAGCCAATCCCAAAGGGCAGAGCTTTATCTGTGCAACCGCCCATATGAATATAGCCATCCAGGCCAAGGCATCCGGAGACGCCGTACTCGAGGAGTGTGATGCCGGATTGATCAAGATGGTGGTTCCCATCATGGTGGACGATGTTTTTATCGGTGCGGTGGGTGCGTGCGGCCTGCTGCTGGACGATGGTGAAGTGGATTCGTTCCTGGTCAATAAAATTACCGGTATCGATGATGAAAAGGTCGAGGACCTGGCGGAAGGCATACCCGCCATCGACACCGACACGGCCAAAGCATTGGGCGCTTATATCAAGAAAAGAGTTGATGCGGTGGTTGCGGCTTACCAGACATCATAGCTTTCCGCCACCTATTCCCATGGGCATCTGCCCATGGGCCGTCCTTCCGGCATTCGCCGGAAAGACCTCCCTCAAATACAGGTGATTATGCCGATGCGATGTGAGCAGGACAAATTCTCATGCCTGGTCCCGGCGTCTATCCATTGGGCGCATCGATACCTGCATCAGCCGGATAGCTGCCCAAGGTTTTAAAATTAACAGTCAGGGATCGCACCTGTTCCAGTACACCTGCAATATTTTCCGCTTCGTGGTGGCCTTCAAAATCAAGGAAAAAATTGTAATTCCCGGGGTCGGAGCGCAAGGGCATGGACGCAATTCGGGTCAGGTTTATGCCGGCTTCGGCAAAAAGCCGCAACACGTCATACAGCTTTCCGGCTTGATGCGGGACCGCGAATATGATGGATGTTTTGTCCCCTGTACCGTCGTAGGGTGTTTTTGAAAGCAACATGAACCGGGTGGAGTTGGACGGTCCGTCCTCGATGCCTTCTTTGATGATTTTCAGATCGTATAGACCGGCACATAACCTGCTGGCGATGGCGGCGGCGGCACCGAGATTTTCCCGGGCCAGCATTTTAGCTGCACCGGCCGTATCGTAATAGGGTACCGGTTCGAGTTTGTTGCGCATTAAAAAAGAGCGGCACTGGGCCAGGGCCTGGGGATGGGAATAGACCTGGCGGATCTCCCGGTAATCCGAGCTTTTGGTGGCCAGCAGGCAATGGCGTACGGGCACATTCACCTCTCCGATGACGTGAAGGCCGGTGGTGGTAAGCAGATCATTCACCTGGGTGACCGCACCTTCCAGAGAATTTTCAACCGGCACGACACCGAGATCGAGATATCCTTCCTCAACTCCCCGGAACACATCCACGAATTCCATGCATGGGATATAGGCGCCGGACGGCACCAGGCGGCGTGACGCCACCTCGCCATATGCGCCGTGTTCTCCCTGAAACGCCACCAGTTCTCGGTCTTCTTCCTGAAGACGTTTGCTCTCCCGGATTATGGTTTCCAGCAATTGCCGGGTAAACGGCTGCTCCACCAGATCAAGGTTCATTTGTCCGGCACGGGCCAGAATATCCGCTTCCCGATCCGTGTCACTCGTCTGTTGCTTGAATTTTTTGGATCTTAGGGCCAGTCCCATGCGTTCCTGAATCAATACCAGCATTTCCCGGTCAATATTATCGATTTTATGTCGTATGTCCTCTAATTGCATTGGGTCTCCTTTAGCATGCCATGGCACAAGATGGCAGGTTTTGCATAAACGCCTGCAACGGGCGTATTCGTCGCATGAGATTGTCGAATAATACCGGTGTCAAGGCCTGGTCGGCATCACAAAGCGCCTTTTCCGGGTCGTGATGAACTTCAACGATCAGGCCGTCGGCGCCGGCAGCCACGGATGCCAGGCTCATTGGTTCGATGAGGCTCAACCGCCCCGTGCTGTGTGTGGGGTCAATGATTACCGGAAGATGTGTCAGTTCCTTGAGCGCCGGGACCGCACTCAGGTCCAGTGTATTCCGGGTATATTGTTCGAAGGTCCTGATCCCCCGCTCGCAAAGTATTACGTTGGGATTGCCCTCGCTGAGGATGTATTCCGCACAATTCAACCACTCCTCAAGCGTGGAATACATGCCCCGTTTCAACAATACCGGCCGGCTTGTCATACCGACTTCCTTGAGAAGCGAAAAATTCTGCATGTTCCGGGTACCGATCTGAAGGATATCGCTGAACTCAGCTACCCAGGTTACATCCCGGGGGTCGATGACTTCGGTGATGATCGGCAGGCCGTTTTCCCGGCCGGCTTCATATAATAATTTCAATCCCTCAAGGCCTAAACCCTGAAAGGAATACGGGGAGGTCCTCGGCTTAAAAGCGCCCCCGCGCAGCATATCCGCACCGGATGCTTTCACGGCCGCGGCGGTGGTCATGGTCTGCTCCCGGCTTTCAATGCTGCAGGGACCGGCGATGACCACAAAATCACGGCCGATTTCCAGGTCGCCCACCGGTATGATGGTTTTTTCACTACTGGAATGTGCCGCCAGTTTCAAATTTTTCATTGTCATGTCCTTTTACGATTTGATTCCCAATAACATTTCAGGCCGCACGATGCTGCCGCTTCGAACCATGAAGCACCTGAATCGCTTTATCCGCATCACTGCAAGCCAATACCATCAGATCGGTATGCCGGTCGTGGGCATTGCACCGGTAAGCGTATTTTACCTGAATATCCGCTTGCATGAGCGCTTTCATGATTTCCGCCAAAGAGCCGGCATCTTCATTCAATTCCACCGCCGCCACATTTTCCACACGGGCGGGGATATGATGCTGCATCAGTATGCGGCGGATATTCATCACATCCGATGACAAGAGGCGGAGCTGGCCGCAATTTCCGGTATCCACAATATTGATGGCCTGGATATCGATGTTTTTTTCCTCAAGGGCATGAACCACCTCATACACCACCGACCTCGAGTTCTGAATAGGGATGGAAATTTCTTTCATTTTCATTATTTACCTCCGGAATTGGGTGTTAAAATAAAAAAAGGCCCGGAGAGTTGAACTCTCGGGGCCTTTCATAAATATAAAAACCCCGGGTGAACTGTAAGTCCACCCGGGGAATCTAATTGATCAGATTACTTAACCGGATGGACGCATCTAAAGCTAAAAAAGAGGCGTCCAAAAGAAAAAAAGCTATGCGGGCTAAGTATTGTATTCATTTTTTTAATATTTCCGTTAACACATTTTCCACTATCAACACACACTTTTAAAATTTAGTCAACTTTATTTTGGGGAATGATCCTCATCCTGACCTTCAGCGGATTCTACGGGTTCCGGTCCGGAGGTGTCAGGCGACGGATCCGGTGAAAACAATTTGACCGCCGGCAGCACATCGTTGAAGGAAACCGCATAAATATCCCAGATGGTGGTGAACAACGCCGCAATAATGGGTCCGATGATAAAACCGACAATGCCGAACATGAGGATCCCCCCAAGTGTGCCGAAAAATATCAAGAGTTCGTGCATCTGGGTGTCCTTGCCCACCAGCCTTGGCCGCAGCAGGTTGTCCACGCTGCCCACCACAACGCCGCAAAACACCGCCAGGAGAACACCCTTGGCGAGATGGCCGCTGATGGCAAGGATCACCGCGGCCGGCAGCCAGATCAACACGGTCCCGATTCCGGGTATGATCGAGAGGACGATCATGATAACTGTCCAGAACAGGGCGCTCGGAATACCGACTACGGCCATGGCCAGTCCGGCAAGCCCCCCTTGCAGAACACCGATCACCGCCGTTCCTTTAAGGGTCGCCCGGGTCACCGAGGTAAACCGTTCAAGGATACGCTGCTCGTCATGATCCTCCAGGGGCAGGTAGTGGAGAATTTTAACGATCAGATCTTTACCATCGATGAGGAAAAAATACATGGTGTAGAGCAATACAAACGCCATGAAAATGAAATTGACGGTTTCAATGGCAGCCGCCTGTAATCCGTTGACGAGAAGATTGGTGATGACACCCACCAGTTCTCCGGCTTTCTGAAGGATGGGTTCACGATACGGCAAAATCTGGTCGGCAAAGGGAATGGTTTTCAGGCGGGAGACAAGTTCCCCCGGTTCGGCGATCTGGTGTTGCACCCAGGGCTTGATCGACTTGCCGACCTTGATGGCCTGTGTTGTCACGATGCCCATCAATCCGGTCAACGGCAGCAGTATAAAAACGATGACCAGCAGCAATGTGGACAGGGATGCCAGGCTGGTGCGGCCTTTGTACCAGGTTTTGAAGCGCCTGAACAAGGGATACATCAAGGCACTGAATAAACCGGCCAGAAAAATAGCCATGAGAAAGGACCGGATCATGGAGAGGAACAGGGCTGAGATGAAAATAACAACGAGGATCAATACAGATTTGTTGATAATTTCACGTTTCATTTCGAATTTCCTTTTCCTGAAATCGAGGAGAATCTGATTGTTCTCACCTCAGGGGTTTCTTTTTTTCTCACATTGGCCATGAATTACGATGTAATTGTGTCTGCAAAAGCGCAGACTTTTCCTAATTACATGAGGGATCGGGGAATTCTTCCCATTGAGCCGCGTGCTGGATAATTTTTCATTCCGTTGTGCAAACTCATGCGTAATGACGCGTAACTAAAAAAATCCCCAGACCCCTCAATTACAAAGAAACAAACACCTCCGTCAAGAGAATAAGCCGGTATTGAAAAACGGGGCGTGATTGGAGGTAAAATAGGGTGGATCATTGGCTAATATGGCCCGGACGCGGGCATCTTTTTTAAACGTCTTGTCCAGAAATTGTCTGGCCCGGCTGCGGGACCAACCCTTGGGATGGATATAATCCGTATAGAGCGACAAGTCGCCGTCGTAAAATGCGATGGTATCGAGATTTTCGGCCTCCCGGCTGAAAGCGGGCAGGTTAAAAATGGCCGGGTTGAGAAAATCGATATTCGCCGCATGTGCCCGTGTAAACGCGAGGGTTTTACGAGCACCTGTCTCGGATTCCGGCGGGGTGCCGAACAGCAGGTAGACATAGGTGGAAATGCCGGCCGATTTCAAGGTTTTCAGTGCCCGGGCAACGAGGTCAAGGTCAATACCTTTGTGTAGCGCATCCAGGACCGCCTGATCCCCGGATTCAACACCCAGTTTAAGCATGACGCATCCGCTTTTTCTTAAATCCGCCGCAAATACCGGATCGGCAAGGTGGTCGGTGATACGGACAAATCCGTACCATGGAACACCCGGTGGGGTGCGGATCAAACGCCGCAGAAGCCCGGGGGAAAGCGCATTGTCCAGAAAATGGAGAAGCCCCGGGTGGTGTCGGTCCCGAAGGCTATGGATGCTTTCAATGACCGCGGTCTTGTTTTTTGGTGCATACGTTTGCCGTTCAAACTTTTCCGGGCAGAAGGCACATTTTCGCCACCAGCACCCGGTGGCGGTGCTGAAGGGTAAAACGGGCACCGGTGACAGGTACTGATCCAAATCAAAACGCTTGTAATCATAGCCGATGTCGGTAGCTGCCGGAAGGCATTCAACACCAGCAAGCGACAATAAAAACGGTTCGCCCGGCCCTGCCACCAGTTCATCCACCACACCGACGAAGGGATTTTTGAATCCGGGAATTTTCATCCAGGAGGTGACAAGCCCGCCACCCATGACAATGGATTTTTCCGGAAATTCGGTTTTTATCCAACCGGCAATGGCAAAGGCGCAGACCGCCTGGCTGAAATAGTTTACGGATATGCCGATGATATCCGGCTCATCCGTTCGGAAGTAAGACCTGATATCATCACGGAACACAGGCAAAAATGGATTTTCCGAGTAGTTTTCCGCCGCGCGCAGAAGATCATCACTCCGGACAGGCGAGTAGTTGTCGGCGCCATAATTCGACAGCGAAACGACAGCGTTATACTGCCTGCCGAGCCTTTCGAGTACGCGGTTAACATCCATCACCGTGCGCTTGTACTTGTCCCGGTTTGTATAGGTGCTTTGCTGTCGTATCAAGTTCAGGTTTGGGGCCACATGTTTCACTGCTCGCCGTGTCCACGTATCCGTCGCCGATACGGGTTGGCCCAGCAGACGAAGGAGGCCTGCCAGGTTGGCATCGTAGAGATGGTAATTGATCCCGTTTGCACTTAAGGCATGCCCCAATTTCGCCAATCCGGCCGGAGGTTCGCAAGGTTTGGATATCGGTGGATGGATGAACAGAAAGGTATGTGTAGATCTCATGGTGGTGAATGGCCGATCCCGGTAGAAGGTTCAGTATCTTGACATTCGAAACGAGCGCTTGCTCAGGTTGGAACTATTGGCCAAACGGCTGGTGGCTAAATTGAAAAAGGCCCAATCACGGATATCCCAACTGACTGTCCGGAATGATGAATCAAATGCATCGTCCTGCTATTTTCCGCTGTGCCGGTGGTAGGTTACGCCATAGACATCAATTACTTAAGGTTCTGACGGACGGTATCACGCCGCAAACCTAAGGACCGATAGCCGTACCCTCCGCGCCTTTGGTTCGAAAGGCCTGCAAAGAAATTGACGGCGCTCGTCCGATGCTCAAACCCCAGGCAAGGATTCGATGTGCGCTTGAACCTTCATTTTTAACAACCGGGAAATTAACGGGGTGGTAGTTACCGGAAACGGATCGCATTAGATCACACATCATTAGCCTCCACATTTAATCGTTGATTTGTTTTGGGCCTCGCTTTGGTTTGCTGGTTAT
>JABDIN010000103.1 GCA_013003715.1 Desulfobacteraceae bacterium
GGGTACTGCCCGGCTGTGGTCGGATTGTGGTCCAGATCCCGTAAAACCCGGCAAGTATGATATTCATGTCGGGATCCGGACTTCAGAGACTATGGTTTGGTCGGCCTCAATACACCATTGGCGTCCCGCCTGAGGGGATAGGGCTGTTTGGGTAAAGGGGCGCCGGGTGCTTCTATTACGGATTTTCCATACTTCCAATCTGGTGGGCAGATGGCAATATACCGGGCGTATCCACCGGACCCGCCTTCCGGTTTGGCAAATCCAATGGAGATCAGTGCACCGGATTCGGGGACTTGGTCTAAATTGGCGACGCCTTCCGCCTGGCAGAAGTGATGGTGCATCAGCCAGTATTCGCCTTCCAGATTGGGAGTGGTGTCCGTATCCAAGGGTTCATGCCCATGAAACAAAATCTTTCTTTGAAGGTGTAGAAATTTAAGGGCATCAAGGCTGACGCCGGGAAAAGGTTTCTTGTTAAAGCGTTCAACTTCCATCCATCGCTTGTGCCAATCCGAACGAACCATGACAACGGCGCCTTCCGGAATTTTACCATGTTTGGCTTCCCATGCTTTGATATCATCCACTGAGCAATGGTAGCCCGCATCTTGTGCCACTTTCTCGTGAATATCGATCACCACCAACGGCCGGACCGAGTAGGTCGCCGGGAGATCGCTGATGGTCGCACCATACTCATCCCAGTGTGCCGGGGGATCGAGTTGGGTACCATATTGATCTGTTGGCAATTCATAAGCGGTGGCCACAAAGCCGTGCTTTTCATACGTGAACGCCTGCCCTTTATCGATATACCCGGGCATGTCCGATCCGGCCACCGTGGCTTTAACGCCGGCGTTCCCGAATCCGGGCCAAACTGCTATGGCGGGATGAAAGGCATGGGTCAGATCCACATATTTACATCGTTTCAGAACTGAGTCATAGAGCGTCCACAGGTTGGTGTCGGCCGTGGTCGATAACACCAAAAACAGGTTAAAAATGATCATGAACATTGATATTCTCAGTGTTTTCCTCATTTAATTCCTCCTTTTTCGAGGCCGTGGGTAAGGTGTTCCGGATTTATCCGGTCATTATATGTAAAACCCGGAGAGAATGAAATGGTAAAATGAGCAAATCTTCAATCATTACAATTGAGGACATTTATGACTGTGTGCATCATTTCAGGAAACGCTATCCATCCCGGCAAGCGCGTGGCAATTATTTTCGATGGTACGGATATTGCGTCTAATCATAGGGAAATTATGATCATGGAGGCAGTCGATGGTAACCAGAACAAATCTTTCGATCCGGGATTATTTGGAAATGGCCGGTCTTGTGGAAAAAAAAGACCGGGGTACAAGCCCGCACCAGCCGGGTGGGCCGGGACAAGGTGTCCGGTTTTTCGACCTGCTGAACGCGGCGCAGACCCATGGGGAACATACACGACCAACGGCGGTCACCGGATTAAAGGCAAAGGATTATTTCGAGCGACCGGTGCAGGTTAAAGCCCGCGTATCGCCGGTTGCCGGGCGGCACCAGCGCATCGTGTCCCAGACGAAAGGCAACGCCGCCCCTCACCGGTTGCCCGCGGCGGAAACTGTAAAATTACCACCCGTAACGGATATAAAAGCCCGGATAGAAAAAAGTATCCGGGCAGCGGCGGTCAAGTATGGGCTGCCGATCGATCTGATCAAGGGGGTGGTAAAGGCTGAATCCAACTTTGATGTCCGCGCCGTATCCCGTGCCGGTGCCCGCGGTTTGATGCAGTTGATGCCGGCCACGGCAAAAGAGCTGGGTGTCCGTAATTCCTTTGACATCGACCAAAATATTGACGGTGGGGCACGATATCTCCGCCAGATGCTGGACCGCTTCGGCAACGATACCAAAGTGGCCCTGGCAGCCTACAACGCCGGACCCGGCACCGTTGAAAAGTATAACGGGAATGTCCCTTATGAAGAAACCCGCAACTATGTCCGGAAGGTGATGTCCTACTCCAAACAATTCGCCTGATCCGGGGGAAGCGTTAACCGATGGGGAGGTGGGAATGAATGTGTTGTTTCTTATAAAACCTTATCTCCAGACCATTAATCAGACAGACTTTACGGCGGTTTGAATCCTGTACATGGCGTCTTCGACAATGGACGGCGGACATGCCAGGTTCATCCTCACGAAACCGTCCCCCCCCGGTCCGAAACTGGGCCCTGAATTCAAAAACAGACGCGCTTTTTCCAACATGAATCGGTCAAGGTCTTTGGCATCGATGGGCAGGTCCCTGCAGTCCAGCCACGCCAGGTATGTGCCTTCAGCCCGAACCAATTGAATTGCCGGTACCTTGTCTTTGAGAAAATCGTGTACGAAGTTGAAGTTGTCTTCAATGCAGCCCATTACCTGGGACAACCATTCGTCTCCGTATCGATAGGCATTTTCACAAGCCGTCAGGCCGAGGGTATTGATGCCGAACAGGCCGATATCGCGGGCCATGCGGTTGAAACGTGTCCGGTATTCCGGATTTGCGATAATCGTGTTGGCGATCATCAGACCGGCGATGTTGAAGGTCTTGCTCGGCGCCGTACAGGTAAGGGAATTGTGGGCGAATTCGTCGCTGATACCGGCGAACGGCAGGAACCGGTGTCCTTTCAGGACCAAGTCGCCGTGGATTTCATCGGTAACCACCAGGACATCATTGGCCAGGCAGATCTCCCCGAATCTGGTCAGTTCATCCCTGCGCCAGACCCTCCCCACGGGATTATGGGGGCTGCACAGGATTACCATTTTAACTTGCGGATCCCGGGCCTGCTGCGCAAGTTCGTCAAGATTCATGGTATATGAACCCTTTTCATGGATCAGCGGATTCATGACCAAATCACGTTTGTTTGCCCGTACGATATCAAAAAAAGGCGGATATACAGGCGGCTGAATAACTATTTTGTCACCGGGACGTGTAAACTCGCGGACAATCAGATGCAGTGCCGGTACCACGCCGATGACCGGGCAGATGGTCTCCGGCTGGATATCCCAGCCGTACCGGGATTTCATCCATGCAATGATTGCCTGATCATAGGATCCGGTCCTGTCCGTATATCCAAAAATGCCATGTTCCGCGCGCGTTTTCACGGCGTCGATCACCTGCCGGGGGCTCTGAAAATCCATGTCCGCCACCCACATGGGCAGGACATCCTTTTTGTCTGCTATCAGCTTCTTCTTGTCGCCCAGAAAGTGCGGGTACAGATCCCATTTGACGGAATTGGAATCCCATCGGTTTACCTGAGTGTCCAAATCAATTTTCATAAGTTTTTTTCATCCTGTTGAATGTACAGCGTTGAAAGCCACCACCCGTCACCGGGCGTGAGTGTTGGGGGCTGTTGTAACCCTTTTTGGATGAAAATGCCACCCAAAGCTGAAATCGGGGACACAGACGCGGGGGCTGACTATCCCTGACAAACAATGTGGTCAGGACGAACGGTCCTCAGATAGGAATGATTTTTTTAAAAAAGAGTGAGACTGAGAGAAGGCATTGGTGACCGCATGTGGGCTATACAGACGGTGTTCCCGCACACACAAAATGGAACACCGCCTCGGCCATGAGAATTTCAAATATGTTTTGCTCAGTATTCAGGTCCGCCGATTCATTTTCTCAAACCGGTCTGAATTACTTGAAAATGATATCCTTTCCGGTCGCCGTCAAATGGTATACCTGCTCATCATTTGATTGAGTTGTTCCGCAAGGCTGGAAAGATCCTGTGCGCTGCTGTTGACCTGTGAACTGCCGGTGGCGATTTCCTGGGCTGCTTGATTGACCTCCGCAATGTCCTGGGAGATGGAATTGGAGGCGGTTGTGGTTTCGGCGATGTTTTTATTGACCTCCTGGATACCCTGGGCAGCCTGACTGACATTGTCGGAAATTTCACCGGTGGCGGCGGACTGCTCTGTCATGGCCGAGGCCACGGTGGTGACAATTTCGCTCAGGTCGCCGATGACGGCGGAGATCTGATCCATCTTACTGACGGTGTCGCCGGTTTTCAATTGGATGTTGGAGATTTTTTCGCCGATTTCCTTTGTCGCATCCGCGGTTTGTTTGGCCAGCTCCTTGATTTCATTGGCCACAACGGCGAATCCCTTACCGGCCTCACCGGCGCGGGCAGCCTCGATGGTGGCATTCAGCGCCAATAAATTGGTCTGTTCGGAAACTTCGGCAATGGCTTCGGTCACCTTGCCGATCTGCTGCACCGCTTTACCCAGGTCATTGATTTGGGATGAGGTCGCCACGGCATGATCAACCGCTTCAATGGCGATTTTTCGACCTTTTTCGGTATTTCCCGCAATTTCGTTGATGGTGGCCGTCATCTGCTCAGTTGCCGTGGCAACCATTTGTACATTTGTGGAGGTCTGCTCCGAAGCCGAGGCAACGGCCTGCATGTTGACAGTCATCTCCTCAGCTGCTGCGGAAACGGTTTGGGCCTTCCCTGAACTCTGCTCGGATCCCGCCGCCATCTGCTGAGAAATGGCGGACAGCTCGGTGGAGGAAGACGTCAGGGTTCCCACCCCATCGGAAATATTTTCGAACATTTCCCTTAAGTTCACGGCCATGCGGTTCAAGGCACCTGCGAGTATGCCGATCTCATCTTCCTGATCGACGTTCAATTTCTGGGTCAAGTCACCATCAGCCAGGGCTTTGGCAAAGGCCACGCCCTTGTGGATCGGCTTGGTGATGGCCCGGGTCAGGAAGAATCCCATCATCAGCCCGATGATCAATGCCGCCGCGGTGATGGATACCATGCCCACAAAAGCCGCCTGCTCATCATTTTCAGCTTTTTCCGCTGCTTTATGGGTATAATCCTCAATCTCTTTAAGAAACATTTCCAATTCATGATCCAGTTCTTCCTCTTCAATCTCGACTTTCTCGGCCAAGACCTCGGCATCGTGCAACTCGCCTTTCCGGATCAGTTCAAACACCTCGTGTGCGTGATCCTCATAATCCTTATGGTGTTTTTCAATGGTTTCGATCTGGCCGGTTATTTTTTCGAATTCCTGGCGCGTACTGTCATCTGTGGAGGATTCGACTGCATGTTGCGCCAGTGTATGAGCCTCTTTTATGGTTTTATCGACGATTTGGGTATGATCATTAAATTCGGTTATGGCATGCTTGAGGCCTTCGGTAGCCGCATGCTTTTCTGCCAGCACCTTTCCGAAACGAAGGCTTCGTTCAAACCAGATCGCCTGTTCCAATTGGTTGATCGTAATCTCGGTTATGGCCTCCGTCAATGGGATATCCTCATTGGCAATGGCATGAAGTTCATCTCCCACATGGTCGATTTTAAAAATGCCGAATCCGGCGCATGCAACCATAAGCAGTAATAAAATACCAACCATTCCCATGATTTTTGTTCCGATGTTTAAATTTTTCATCGTTTTACATAATCCTTTTTAAAATGAAGTTCCGGATGCGCCCAGGATCAATCTGGCACCAACAAGTATCTGCTTGATACCGCTTTGATAGTGGTTTCGTGGTATAATTTTTATATTACTAAACAAATATCGGTTAACGGGTTTGAAAACTTTAGATGGAAACAGCTAATGTCCAACCAAAAAATCCAAATGCCAAATGTAAGGAATGCTGCCGTTTTATCTTCACGCTATAATCAAAGCGATCCTTAAAAAAATGGATAGCATACCACTATTTGAGATTTGGGCTCAGTCATCGGACACGTACGCCATCCGTAACATTTTTACATGCGTTAGCCCAGTTCTTCATGGAAAAGGGGGGTTGACTTTATATTGAAAATTTAATAAGAGAGGACAGAAATGATCGTTTTGTAATACTTCTGCACGAATATCTGTTTCGATCCTTTGAAAATGTAATGAATGCTGACGATCTATAGTTCCATACCTGTAGTCATTCTCTAATATCTCATATTCACCGCACCAGGTATTTTTTTCGAATCAACCTTATCCATCAGGCAACAATTTGCCGCAGGCCTTTGTATTTGTGCCTGTAATCCCCGGCAGGGGAGCGATCCATAGTGGTTTTTTTTGCTAATGTGAGCGATACGATCCAATCGTTTCCAACAAAATGGGAGGAGAGAAAAGATGAATAAACAACATTATTTATGGACGTTTTTTTTGGTTTCACTGGTCGTTTTTATGGCCGGTATCGCAACACCGGTTTTTTCAGACCCGGAACTTAAAATGGTATACATCGAAGCGGATTCGGCGAGCGCTGTGAGGAAACTGGCCGGTATGGGCCTGGACATTGCAGCGGTCCGGGAAGCCGATGGACCTGATGCGCTGAGGCAGGCGTATCGGGTTGAAGCGGTTGTTTCGGCTTCCGATGAAGCCGTGCTGAGGAAGGCCGGTCTGAAATGGACCGTCGCAGAGCAAACGGGTCTGCGTGCAACGGCCATGGCGACCGCTGCCGAAACTGTCTACCATAGCTTTGATGAACCCGGTGTGGGAATTAAAGACCAACTCTATGACATCGCTGAAACATACCCGCGTATCACCCACCTGGAAACCATTGGTTACAGTATCCAGGAACGGCCCATGCTGGCCATGCGTTTGACAAAGAACGCCGATGACGACGACGATGACGATGACTGCTATGGAGGTGATGGTGACGACGATGATTGTAAACCCCAGGTATTGTATGTGGCCACCCACCATGCCCGGGAGTGGGTTGCCACCCAGATGGCCATGCGTTTGATCAAGTATCTTACCGCTAACTACGGCAGTGACCGACGTGTGACCCGTCTGCTGCGCACCACCGAGATATGGATTATTCCCGTGGCCAACCCCGATGGTTACAATTACACTTTCACCAATGTCCGGTTGTGGCGCAAGAATTTGCGCGACAACGACGGTGACGGGGTCATTACCAATGCTGACGGTGTGGACCTCAATCGCAATTTTGATTCCCGCTGGGCGCTGGACAACGAAGGTTCGAGCCGTGTGTTCGGCAGCGGAACATACCGCGGAGCCGCTCCCAATTCAGAGCCGGAGACCCAGGCCGTGGTCAATTTTATGCAACGCCATGATTTCAAGTTTGCCATCTCTTATCACACCTACGGCAACCTGATTCTCTATCCCTGGGGCTGGCAGTTCAGGACCCCCAGCTTCGATGATCCCATATTTCTTGCCCAGGCCGGAACGGATGAGAATCCAGCCATTTATGACAGCCTGAGGAGTGAGGGCTACAACCCGGGTGTGGGTGCGGATCTGTACATCACCAACGGTGATTTTACGGATTGGTCCTATGCCGCAGCCGGGGTGCCATCGCATACCGTTGAATTTACAGATGGTTACGACTTCCGTTTCCCGGATGACGAAGCTATGGTGCAGACCGTTTTCGATGACAGCCTGGAATTTGCACTTTCCGTCGCCGAGAGCGCCCGGCATCCGGAACGGCCGAAATCACCGGTGGGCATCGCCGCCGAAGACATCAACCATACGCCGGTCACGGTGTCCTATGGATCGGA
>JABDIN010000038.1 GCA_013003715.1 Desulfobacteraceae bacterium
TGATCGCATATGGATATTGAACATGACCGTCGAACCGCTACCCTGATGATCAACTGTGACATCATTGAGCGGGACCCATTTGATCCATGGCCAGTATTGCACAGGAGAACCAGGGGATAACAGATGAACAAAAAAGATGAATCTCTTGCGGAACTGCTTGCAGCTGTGGCAAATCAGTATCGAGATCAAATAAATGATGCTGAACTGAAACCGAATATGACCCGAATGGAAATCATTCGAAAATTGGAACTCATCAACCAATCCATCAAAAATCTTATCAAACATGAACAACTGCATCTATTCTAAGGACGATGCATATGCGTGTAAATATAAAACTGAAAATATGGTTGCCGGCGTTTATTCTGTTTATGGCCGGTATGAGTACACTCTCCGCGTTTGTCTATATCAACTCAAAGGATGCATTGATCGCCGCTAGTGAAGATCAAATGGTTTTGATCGCCGATATGACGAGAAAAAACATGGATCTATGGATCGAAGAAATACGCATGGCTTTGGACAGTTGGAAAGATCAGGAGATACTCCGCACAGCAACACGGGAGGGGTTTCTTGGGAATGCGGCCCGACGCTCGGTAAATCAGGAACTGGGCAAATATAAGACCAAATATCCATATTATGAGCACATCAGTCTGTCTTCTGTTACCGGCGAAATCATTGCGTCCTCAGACACCGGGGCTATTGGACAAGCCTCAATTTCAAAACATCTGTTTTTCAAACACTCCATGGACGGAAGAATCCACCAGTCGCCGGTCATGCAAAGCCCCGTCAGCGGCAGGCCGGTATTCACCATTGCCGGACCGGTTTTTCGGGAATCCAATATCGTCGGCGTATTGTTCGCAGGCGTGGATATTGCGGATTTTCGGCAACGGTTCATCGATCCGATTAAAGTCGGCGTTACCGGATATGCATTTATCGTCGGCAAAGAAGGCCGTGTTTTCGTCCATCCCGATCCGTCGGCCATATTGGAATTGGACCTCACCGATTATGACTTCGGACGCCGGATGCTGATAGAGGGGAATGGCTCGCTGAAAGCCAAATGGAGAGAGATGGAAAGTCTCGTGGTTTACCGTACGAGCGATGTCACCGGGTGGACTATTGGTGTGAATGCTCCCATCGATAATTTATTTGAACCGGTTTACCGCATCGGACGGCTGAATATCGCATTGTGCATCATTATCATCACACTCACCGGTCTCGTTTTGTATGCGGTAGCGAAATTCGGTATCATCGGAACCATAGATGGCCTTGTAAGAGCCCGGGAGGCGGCCGAATCAACAACCCGTGCGAAAAATAATTTCATGGCGGCCATCAGCCACGAGATCCGGACACCAATGAATGCCATTATCGGCATGACCGACATCGTTC
This sequence comes from Desulfobacteraceae bacterium, assembly GCA_013003715.1. GTDB lineage: Bacteria > Desulfobacterota > Desulfobacteria > Desulfobacterales > Desulfosarcinaceae > JABDIN01. Next base: position 1,384 of record JABDIN010000038.1, read on the forward strand.
TGGAATCCGAGCTCACCATCAGGCAACGTGAGAATTTGAGAATCGTCCGAAAATCCGCTGATCATTTGCTGAACCTCATCAACAATATTTTGGATTTTTCAAAGATCGAAGCCAAAAAATTGCGTCTCACCGAATCCCATTTTGATCTGCCGTCGATTCTCCGGGAAACCCGGGCTGTTCTATCCTACAAGGCCGAAAAAAAAGGATTGTCCATTAATTGTAAAGTCCATCCAAATACCCCGCGGTTTGTCCGGGGAGATCCGCATCGCCTGCGCCAGATCATCTTCAATCTGATCAACAATGCGGTTAAATTCACCGATACCGGACACGTGTCGGTACACGCGAAGCCGGCACCGAGCATCCGGGAATCATCGGAAGGCGGCCCTGATTCTTCGGCATCCGTGACGGTTCAATTTATGGTTGAAGATACGGGAGAAGGTATCCCTCAAGATAAACGTGATACCATTTTCGAAAGTTTTACCCAATTGGACGGTGGCTATTCCCGCCGGCACGGCGGTACCGGACTCGGACTGTCCATCAGCAAGGAATTGGCGGAGCTTATGGGCGGACGGATATGGTGTGACAGCCGGGTCGGTGCGGGAAGCCGGTTCACCTTCGAAATTCCTTTCAGAACGTCCACCTGTGAACAGGTGAAGGCCCAGGAACAAAATGATGAGACCACTCACACCACGAAGGTCACCGGCACGCCGACGAAACTGCTGAATATCCTGTTGGCGGACGATTTTGAAATCAATCAACAATTATTTGTTCCCTTGCTCGAAAACATAGGGCACCGTGTGCAAGTGGTATCCAACGGAGAAGAAGCGATATCGGCTATAGAAAAAGATCAATTTGATCTGATCCTGATGGATATCCAGATGCCGGTCATGGATGGCGTAGAAGCGACCCGACGAATTCGAAGCCATGAGAATCCGGCCATTTCAATCCTTCCGATCATAGCAATTACCGCCCATGCTGTAACAGGTGACCGTGAAAAATTTCTTCACGCCGGCGTGGATGACTACATCACCAAGCCCATTGATTCAAAAATTCTCTTTAATACGATCGATCAAATTTCGACGAAATGCTCCTGGAACCATCGGGAATCCGGAACGGTATCCGCCCCGCCGACGGTGGATTTGGACCGTGCACTGGAAATGATGGACAATAACACGGACATTTTGATGACCGCCTGCCGGACGATTCTTGAAAAATTACCCGATCAGATGACCATACTTCGAGAAGCGGTGGTGATGGGTGATGCCGGCAATATCAAACGATTGGCCCACAGTGTGAAAACCACCGCAGGAAGTGTCGGGGCTGATGCCACGGCCGAGATATCCTATAGCATGGAGAGACTGGCCGGCAAGGACAACATCACCGAGGCAGCCAACTTGCTGCCCGAACTGGAGAACCACATTCACCATATGCTGGCTGCACTGAGAACGGCGATCGCATCGCGTTCATCAAGCATTAACCCCAGCCGCATAAATATCCCGCCGGGCTATTCCCGGTAGTGCCTGTGTTTTAACCGGCGATTATGCTTTTTCAGCAGGTGATAAAGACCGGAACGTGACATCCCGGACAACCGGCAGGCTGCCGCAGCATTTTTTCCGCTCGCTTCGATCAATTCGTCCAGATATCTTGCCTCCATCATTTTTTGAAACATCTTATAGGGCAGAATCTCCGTGGATGGGATCTTCGTATCCTGCTGATCGCGAAGATGTGTTTGAATAAATTTTACCCGTATATCGAGGGGCAGAAAGTGAGGAAATAAAACAGGTTCATTCCCGGCGTTGACGATGGCGGCATGAAGCGTGTTGACCAGTTCTCTGACATTTCCAGGCCAGGCGTATCCTTCCAGGGCCTGCGTAAAGTCTTTGGACACCCCTTTTGTATTTATTTTAAGCTGATCACAGAGTTTAAATACGTAGTAACTGCTAAGCAGTTTAATATCCTCACGCCGCTCTCTCAGCGGCGGTAAACCGACATGGAAACCAACCAACCGGTAATAGAGATCCTTACGGAAACGGCCGTCCGCAATCAATCTTTCCAAATTTTTATTTGTGGCGGAGACCAACCGGAAATCGCAATCGATTTCGACATTGGCACCCAGCGGCCGGAACTGTTTTTCCTGAAGCACCCGCAACAGGGACTTCTGAGCTTCGGGATTCAAATCACCCACTTCGTCCAGAAACAAGGTACCGTTGTGGGCCTGGTGGATCAGCCCTGTTTTGGCGACCTCGGCACCGGTGAACGCCCCTTTTTCATGACCGAAGAAGATGCTTTCCGTCAGATTGGCCGGAATATTGGTACAATCAAGGACAACAAATGCATGATTTACACGGGCGGAGTTCAGGTGAACCGCCCGGGCAAATAATTCTTTGCCGGTTCCGGTCTCACCTTCTATGAACACGCTGCCGTCGCTGGACGCCGCCCTGGCAACAATTTCCAGGCATTCCTTCAATTTCAAATCGTTTCCGACAATCCCTTCGCGATTCAGCATTTTATGTTCGCGAAAGCGGATCTTTTTTTCCCTGAATTTCAGCGCACGGCCAAGCAGTAGTTTGACTTTGCTGTAAGACGGCGGTTTTTCCAAATAATCCCAGGCGCCGTTTTTAATAGCGGTTTCCGCGCCATGGGAATCCCCATGACCTGTGATGATCATCACTTCGGGTTGAGATGGCGCCTTTTTAAAACGATCAATACCGGAGAGACCGTTGTTGTCCGGCAAAACGACATCCAGGAAAATTATATCGAAATTCTGATCGTAGGCCAGGGACAGGCCTTGCTGCAGATTAATTGCCAGCTCGCATGTGTGACCCAACCCGCGAAGATACATCGCAAAAGGTGTGCAGAAAATGTCGTCGTCATCCACAATAAGAACTCTGGCCATGGCGAAACTCCGTATCCATACTCCATTGATCGTAAACGAACGAACCGAATTCACTTAGGTGAAAACCCGGAATCGGCCAACACCGGCGGTCGCATCATGGCATGACCGGATATTATTGTCCAATATTTTAGACATGCGTAAAATAAACCAAATTTCCTGAACATCCCTCAACTTATTAATATAATATCAAATAACGAACGGCCAAAAAAATGTAAATCCAAAAATCTGGAAAAGCATCTCCCATTTACTGATGAACAATCCGGACAATTGTGTAACATGCTGAAATGGAAGGCATTTCAATTTTGGTATGGTAATTGATTATATCCGACCAATTGTATTTCACACCCACCCGTTCACCAGCAGCCACCTGATCCTTCAGGGTACCGCATACCACCACACCTGATGGTATTGCCGGCATTGACAGGAGCTCGCGGTGATAACCCCACACAATTGTGGACCACCACAAACGAACGAGGAAAGGAGCATGAAGGTTATGAAACCATTGTCCAGATTTATTTTAACCACCCTCGCAGTCCTTGTCTTTTCCGCCATTATCACCGGCCCAACCGCATTTGCCGCGAAGGCAGTCAAAGTGGGTATCGTGGATTGCTATTCCGGGCCGCCAAGCACCTATACCAATGATGTCCGTGATGCGTTCAAGCTGGCCATTGACAAAATTAACGCTTCCGGTTCGCTCAGCCGCAAAATCGAATTTGTGACGCGGGACAGCAAATTCAAGGTGGATATCGGTCTGTCGGCGGCCAAGGAACTCATCATGCGTGAAAATGTGGATATTATGATGGGAACCATCAACTCGGGTCTGGCGCTGGCCATTTCCGACCTCTGCAAAAAAGAGAAGATACCCTTTCTGGTCACCTTTTCCAAAAGTGCTAAAATAACCGGTGAAAAAGGGCACCGTTATGTTTTCTCGCTTACGGAAAACAGTGCACTGGCCGGAAAGGCCATGGCGGAAAGCCTGGCCAAAAAGCCCTACACGAAATTCTGGATTGGTGGTGATGACTATGAGTATGGACATGCCATCGCCGATGCTACTTGGGAACACCTGATAAAAATAAAACCGGAAGTCCAATTGTTGGGACAATCCTGGTGGAAAGTGCGGGAACCGGATTTCACCCCCTATATAACGGCCATGCTGGCAGCTAAACCGGATGCCGTAATTGTGGCCACCGGCGGAGCGGATTGTGTACCGTTTCTGAAAGCTGCGAAAGCCACCGGATTTAACGATAAAGTCCCGTTTATCATGCACACGGCCACCGAGCTTTCCACATTAAAACCATTGGGTGCCAACGGCCCGGAAGGTGTACTGGGGACGTCGAATTATTTCCACTATTTTCCGGACTCAGCGGAAAACAAAGCCTTTGTAAGTGAATTTAAGGCGGCATACGACCGACCACCGGCAGTGGGCGCATTGTACGGCTATCTGGCGGCAACCTTCATTCAAAAAGCCTATGCCACAGCCGGATCTTTCAAAACGGAGAAATTCATTGATGCCTTGGAAGGTATGACGGTTGACAGTCCGGTGGGAAAAGTTACCATTCGCGCTTTTGATCACCAGGCCATGTTGCCAATGTTCATGGGTGTCACCAAAAAGTCGGCTGAATACGACTATTTGATTGCCGACGACATCATTGTCATCTCCGGAGAAGATGCCATGCCGGCGATTGAAGAGATCAAAAAGGCTCGTGGGATGTAGCTAAGCCTGAATTCCGGGTGTCATATCTTTTTTATGTATCCCGGCAAATCGTTGATGCCGCCGATAGCCGGGGCTGTGGCAGAAATCCCGCGCGGCTATCGGCATAGCCATCACTCAGGTCACCTCGGTCACCCGGGTCCCGATGGTTTCTGCCGAAGATGGTGTTGAAAAGGTAAGAAAATGGATCTACTACCCAACATTTCGTTGGCGGCCTTCTGCCAGCAACTGCTGGTGGGATTGAGCCGGACAACAATTTTATTCATCGTAGCCTCCGGATTGAGCCTGGTGCTTGGTGTTTTACGCATCCCCAATGTGGCTCATGGTTCCCTCTACATGATTGGCGCTTTCCTGGCTTATACAATTGCCTCGGCTGCAGGTGGCGGCACTTTCGGATTCTGGCTGGCCCTGGTCCTGGCCCCCCTGGGCGTGGCCTTGATCAGCCTGGCCGTGGAGCGCGGACTGTTTTGCAGATTGTATGAACGGGAACATCTAATGCTGCTGCTCTTTACATTCGCCTTTACTCTGGTGTTCGGCGATTTGGTAAAATTGGTGTGGGGTTCGGACTTCCGCTCCATGAATGCCCCGACGAGTCTGCAAGGTTCCTTTGATGTTCTGGGATTCCCCTTCCCCAAATACAATTTATTCCTGCTGATCATCGGTCCGATCGTGGCGCTAGGATTATGGTGGCTGACCAATAAGACAAAGATTGGAAAAATAGCAAAAGCGGCGGCGGTGGACCGGGAGATGGTGGCGGCGGTGGGGATTAACGTCAGCTGGGTGTTTGCATCGGTTTTCGTGATCGGATGTTTCCTGGCCGGTTTGGGTGGTGCATTGGTCGCACCGACGCAAAATATCACCCAGGGCATGGACCACGGGATTATCATCGAAACCTTTCTCATCGTCATCATCGGCGGACTCGGCAATATCTGGGGTGCCTTGCTTGGTGCCCTTATTTTCGGGCTCACCGATGCCATCGGTATCCTGATATTCCCACAATTTGCCATTGTGTTCCCCTATGTGGCGGTCATCACCGTACTCATGTTGCGTCCGAAGGGATTGTTGAAATCCGTATGGTAACAAAAGGAGTGAAAATATTTTGAGTGCTTCCCCAAAAACGGATTGGAAAAAGCTGATCTGGGCCTTGATGGGTGTTGCCGTCTTTTTTGTGCTTCCCAATTTCCTGTCCCGGTTTTCGATTTATTTGATGGCATTGATATTTACCACGGGACTGTTGGCCACCAGCCTGAATATGGTATTGGGCTACGGCGGCATGTACCAGTTTCACCACGCGGTTTTTTACGGTTTCGGTGCCTATACCACCGCTCTGTTTTTAACGAAAACTGGCCTTCCCGGCTGGGTCGCTTTCGTTTGCGCGCCCTTGGCATCGGCCCTGTTGAGCCTCTTGATCGGCCTGATTTGCGTGAGATTGTCCAAATTGTATTTCGGGATGTTTCAGATATCGTTGGGATCTCTGGTATGGGCGATCATTTACCGTTGGTATTCATTCACGCATGGAGACGACGGCATCCACGGTATCCCGGTGCCGGACTTGATTGCTTCAGGTAAAAGCGCCTATTATTTTGCTCTGATTGTCCTGGTGGTTTGTTTGATGATCATGTACCGGATCGTTGAATCGCCGTTCGGCCGTATTTTCCAGGGTGTGAGGGACAACCCGGAGCGCAGCGAGGCAGTGGGTGTCAATGTCCGGAAACATCAACTCGTCGGTATGATCATCGGCGGCACGTTTGCCGGGGTGGCGGGTTCATTGTTCGTGGTTGTGGAAGGTTCGGTGTTCCCCGACCTGCTGTTTTGGACCCTGTCCCTGGAGATATTGATCATGTGCCTCCTGGGTGGATGGTTTACCTTTTTAGGGCCGCTGTTCGGGGCTGCCATCATCGTTCTGCTGAGAACCTTTGTGGGCATATACACGGAATATTGGACGATCGTACTGGGCATTGTATTGATGCTGCTGATATTCTTTCTCCCCGAGGGTGTACTCGGATACATAATCACCAGATACCGTTCCCGGCGGAACCCCAAATTTCAAGAGGGATAGCATATGCTTCAAGTCAAATCGCTCACGAAAAACTTTGATGGCTTCATGGCGGTGAACGGCGCCGGTCTTTCTCTGGAAAAAGGTCAGGTCATTGCCGTAATCGGCCCTAATGGCGCAGGCAAAACGACCTTGTTCAACCTCATTACCGGACAATTGGCACCCACCAGCGGTACGATCCGGTTCAAGGGGGAGGACATCACCGGCATACCGCCTTATGCCATCGTGAGGAAAGGGTTGTGCCGATCATATCAGGTGGTCAACATCTTCAACCGGTTGACCGTTTTCGAGAATGTCCAGGTGGCGGTGTTGTCCCGGCGCAAGCATACATTCAACCTGTTCAGCAATGCCAGGCGAATGGCTGTAAATGAGACCTCTCGCATACTCGAGAGTGTGGGGCTGAAGGATATGGCCCACAGTATCAGCGGTTCCCTGTCGCACGGTGATCAGAAAGTACTGGAAATCGCCATCTCCCTGGGTAACCGCCCAGAGCTGCTGATCATGGACGAGCCCACGGCCGGTATGTCTCCTGAAGAAACAGAGGTGACCCTGTCTTTAATGAAAAAACTATCCGATGAAATGGGACTGACCATACTCTTTTGCGAACACGATATGAACATGGTTTTTGCCATTGCCCACGAAATCATGGTCATGCAGCAGGGCAAATCCATCATTCAGGGCAAACCCGATGCGGTGCGTGTCGACAAACAGGTTCAGGAAGCTTACCTGGGAGGTGATGATATATGCTACGCTTAGAGAATCTGCATACATATTATGGTCTCAGCCATATTCTGTTTGATGTATCCATGGAAGTGAACGCGGGGGAAATCGTATGCCTTCTGGGTCGTAACGGTGCGGGCAAAAGCACGACCATTCGCAGCATCATCGGCCTGACACCGCCCAAATCCGGCGTTGTCGAGTACAAAGGTACGGACATCACCCGGGAAAAAACCCATCTTCGGGTCAGACGCGGCATCGCCTATGTGCCTGACGACCGCCGGGTTTTTGCCGACTTGACGGTGGATGAAAACCTACAGATATCCGCACGTGAAACGCAGAACGGGAACCATTGGGACGCCGAACGCGTGTATCGTTTTTTCCCGGCCCTCAGGGAAATAAAAACCCGCCGGTCCGGTCATCTGAGTGGTGGAGAACAGCAGATGCTCACCATCGGCAGGGCATTGATGACCAATCCGGATCTGCTATTGCTCGACGAACCCACCGAAGGGCTGGCGCCATTGGTGGTAAAGCTGCTTGCGGAACAGATTGCGAAACTCCGGGATACCGGGTTGACGGTACTCCTGGCCGAGCAGAATCAGGAAGTTTCTCTACAGTTGAGCAACCGGGTCTACATCATAGACAATGGTTCAATCAAGTATACGGGCAGTGTCGATGATCTTAGAGCCAATGAAGCCATCCGGCGAAAATTTCTCTGCATATAAAAAAGGCTTTGCTATATTTCATGCGAGGCCGCTCACCCCGCCCACTTATCCATCCAACCGGGATGCACCTGCCGTCCAGCAACATCGGTAGCAACAGGCTGTATTCAAATGGATTCGGTTTTAAGGTTGCGCTTCGCTGATTTTCGGATATATTACAGGATCACAGTAAAAAACGGATTCTCGCCGACAAAGCACCCTGTTTTCCTGTTTGCGATGACAGGGTTCCATGCACTGGGAATAAAATGTGCGCCGTAATGATATTGCCTCGACTATTGCCATTCTGTGTGTTGTTTTTATGCCTGCTACCACCCTCGCCTGCCTGGTCTAAAGCTAAAGTCCTGCTCATTCACAGTTACCATCAGGGATACCCCTGGACAGATGAAATCACGCGAGGCGTACAAAACGGCTTGCCGACAGCCGATTTCAATCTGGATATTTTCTATATGAATACCAAACGAAAGCCGGACCCTTTGTCCAAGAAACAGGCAGGTCTGTCGGCACAGCAAGCCGTCCGGAATTTCAATCCGGACGTTATCATTACGGCGGATGACAATGCACAAACGTATGTCGCCAAAGCCTTCATCGGCGTAAACCGGCCAAAAGTCGTGTTTTGCGGTGTAAATGCCGACCCGTTGTTATACGGATTCCCGGCATCGAATGTCACCGGTATCGTGGAACGCCCGCATTTTGTGCAATCTTTTCAAATGCTGCAGATAATTGATCCAGGGGCGAGAACAATTGCGGTGATCACTGACGATAGCACCACATCCGATCAATTGATTAAGGATTTGAAAACGAAATCACTGCCCCTGGCTGTTAAAAGCATCGATCAACCGGCCACCTTCATGGAATGGCAGCAATGCATTCAAAGATACCAGCATACAGTAGATGCGATCTGCATCATCGTCTATCATACCATCAAGATCACCATCGACAGCACAAGCATCATGCTGCCCGAAAAGGTGATGGCCTGGACGGTTGATCATAACACCAAACCACTGTTCTCAGTCGCCCCTTTCGGTGTGGAAGAAGGCGCCCTGTTCGGTATCGTCAACAGCGGTCATGAACAGGGTTTAACCGCCGCAAAGATTACACGCCAGCTGCTCAGCGGCATCAAGGCAGAGGATATTCCCGTCGTCTATCCTGAAAAGGGAGCTGTCTATCTTAATATCAAGACAGCCGATAAAATGGGCTTTGATATACCTTTCCATATCATCCAATCCACAGATAAAATCATCGATTGACACGCCGGCGCCCAACGTTTCACATTCCGGTGGTCATTCCCCATAAAAAAAGCCGGCATGCCGGGGCATGTCGGCTTTTCAGATGGCAAGCCTTTGCCGATGGAGAGCGAAAAGGTATCGCCCCCTTATTCATGATAATTCAGACGAATTTGATGGCGTGACGCAATCGGAGGTCAGTCATCCATTATTGCTGAGCCTTGGCCATTATATTGCCAAAGGTGCCGTCGGCTTTTAACGCGTTCATGGCGTCGGAAAGCTTCTTGGCCAGCATTTTTCCCGTATCATCATTGCCGAAAGCAAAGTAAACGTCCTGTGTAGATATCGGTGAACCCCTAAAAAATAAAAAATAATCGATTAATCCCACATTTTTAAATGCCTGGAGTCCGGTGGTTTCTTCCACGACAAAGCAATCGATACGCTTACCGTTAAGCTTTTTGGCATTGGTTTCGTCACTGTCCGCCAGGTCCAGCTTTATATTTTTGTTTTCGGTGAGTTCTCGGACATACGGATATCCGCGGGTGATACCCACTTTCTTACCCTCCAGGTCTGCGATGGATTTCAACATTTGGGCGCCCTTCAGGGTAAACGCAAAATCCTTTTTGATGTAAATGGAGTCCGATCGTTCAATTTTCGACAGGTCCGGAAAACTGACATCCAGAGCCGGGAAGATACCATGCACCTTACCTTCCTGAAAATTATTGACCGTGCGCATGGGTGGCGCCACCTGAATACTTAACGAAACACCCGCCTTTTTGGCGATTTCCTTTGCCAGCTCAACGAAAACGCCATTATTTTCGTCAATTACCATTAGTGGAATGGGGAAAGTGCCCAGAACATATTCTTCGGATAATGCCGGGGACACTGTGGTTAATAAACCGGTAATGATCAGGGCGATAAGTATGAGACGTTTGTTCATGAAAAATTCTCCTTATTCGTATTTTGCTCTCGCAGAATCCTGCGGTATTTGGCTCTTTAAAACGCCATATTGTAATTGCTTCACTCTAATTATCGACGGAAGTGAAAAAAACTGTAGACTAAATTTGGTGGTATCCGGATTATCCGCCAAGAGTCAGGACATAAGATCATTAATACGTCTGATGGCACAAAAATCGCCGCACATGGTGCAGACATTATCATCACCGATCATGCTCTCCTGCCGATACCGTGCGGCCTTTTCCGGATCGATGGACGACCGGGTTTGGGTTTCCCAATCCAATTGTTTGCGCGCCATGGCCATTGCGGTCTCTTTTTCACGGGCATGGGCCATGCCATTGGCCAGATCCGCGGCATGGGCGGCGATCCTGGCGGCAATCACTCCCTGGGCCACATCCTCAATGGACGGCAGTTTGAGATGTTCGGCAGGAGTGACCACACATAAAAAATCCGCACCATTCTGTGCGGCCACCGCACCGCCGATGGCGCCGGCAATATGGTCGTAACCGCTGGCGATATCCGTGACCAGGGGTCCGAGGATGTAAAAGGGTGCCCCGTTGCACAAGGTTTTTTCCAACCGCATGTTTGCAGGAACCTGGTCGAGGGGCACATGGCCGGGGCCTTCGATGATGACCTGGACACCCTTCTCGCCTGCCTGCTGGGCAAGTTCTCCCAGTACAATCAGCTCTGATATCTGGGCACGATCCGAGGCATCGGCGGTGGTACCGGGCCGCATTCCGTCACCAAGGGAGAGGGTTACATCATAGGCGGCCAGAATATCCAGAATATCATCGAAATATTCAAACAAAGGAGATTCCTGATCGTTTTCGCTCAGCCAGGCCCACATGAACGAGCCACCGCGGCTGACCACATCCAACAACCGTCCTTGTCGGGACATGGTTTTAAAGGTAGACCGGGTGATACCTGAATGGATGGTCATAAAGTCCACGCCCTCCCGCGCCTGTTGTTCGATGGTTTTCAAAAAATCGTCGATACGCATCTCAGCGATATCCCGCCGGGCGGAAGCCATTTCGAAGCCGGTTTGGTAAATAGGGACCGTTCCGACCATCACCGGTGATTCGGCAAGTATTTTCCGTCGGATACGCATCTGATCCGGCCCCAGGGATAAATCCATTACCGCGTCGGTGCCATGGGCGACAGCGGTTTCCAGTTTCTTCAATTCCTGGTCAAGATCGGAAAAGCCCGGCGATGCGCCGATATTGGCATTTATTTTGGTGCGCATGCCATTTCCGACCGCCCGGATATGGGGAAAAGACCGCAATCGATTTTGCGGAATGACAATGGTTCCGTCGGCGATACCCCGCCGGATCATTTCCGGTTCCACCCCCTCGAAAGCTGCTGCGGATCTGATCACATCAGTGATATTGCCGTTTTTGGCGTCTTGTTTCAGCGTCATGGTGACATCTCCAGAATAGCGTGGTGAATTGTTTGTATGGCTGCCTGCGGATCATCGGCATGGGCCACGGCACGAATTACCGCCGCATTGGACAGCGGAGCGATATCCAACTCCCGGATTCGATTCAGGGTCAATCCGCCGATGGCCACAACCGGGTGAGGCGACACCCTGACAGCATCAGCCAGTTTCTCAGGACCCACCACAGGATCGGGCACGGCCTTGGATGTGGTGGTAAACAGGGGGCCGAAGCCGATATAGTCCACAGGCTCCGCCTTGGCGGCCTGAACCTGGGATATATTGTGCGTGGACAGGCCCAGCAGCATTCGATCCCCTACCAATCGACGGACACGGTCAACCGGCAAATCGGTCTGGCCCATGTGGACCCCGTCAGCATCGCACAGCATCGCAATATCCGGCCGGTCATTGACAATGAACAATGTATCCGAACCGGCGGTAATTTCTCTCATACGGCACGCCAGGCTATAGTGTATGCGATCATCATCCCCTTTATATCTGAGTTGTACGGCCGGCAGTCCTATGTCTACCGCCAACTGTGCAAGGGTTTCATAGCCGTGCGGCGGATCAGTGAGAATCAGGTAGAGACCTCTCTTCAATGTCCGGCCGGACAATGACACCAATGCAGCCTTCTCCAGATCGTAAGCCTGATACCGTAGTGATTTCAGTTTGCCGGACATGGTGACATCTTCCAATTTAAAAAACTCCTCCAGGCTTCGCAATCCCTCTTGAACCCGCCTGGAATTGGCCTTCACAAGATCCGCAGCACCACTCCGGCTGTTTTCCAGATCGCCTGACGACTTCCGCCCCACATCCATCCGGGCATTGCGATTCGATAAATAATCATCCACGGAGACAAGAGAATTAAGGGAATGTCTCATGGTCTTCGTTTTTTGCTGAAGAACTTGGTTTGCGAGAACAAATCGGCAAATGTCCTCCACCACCCGCAGTCCTTCGCTAACACGATTCAGGTTTGCATCGATGCCGCGGCCAATCGGATTTTTCATGGCGTTATCCTTTCCGCCATCTCCATGGCAGCCTTCTTTCCGGACAACAGCATCCCACCGAAAACCGGTCCCATGCGGTAGCCGCCGAAGACGGCATTGGCCGCCATTCCACTCACATACAGGCCGGGATATACCTCGCGTGTGTTTTCCACGGTCTGCCGCTCGCCGGCTTCAGCATCCATGGGCATCTCGCCGATCATACCGCCGGTGGCTGTATTCAATTTCACATGGGCTTTACCAACCAGCCCCCTGGTGATGGCGGCGTCATGCCCCGTAGCATCCAGTACACATCCGGCATACAGGGTCAGGGGATCGATATGCCATTGCAAGGTGGATACGGCGCCCCAATTGATGACCAGTCCGGAAACTTTCTCCGATTTGAGCACAACATCTTCAACGGAAATCAGGTTGAAGATCCTCAACCCGGCCTGCATGGCCTTGAATACCAGGGCGGACGAAACATACACGGCATCCAGTGTGTAATACCCCGTTTCGAATTGCTTACACTCCAAACCCATTTCATCGAGAATGGATTTCCCTTCAGCTTGAACCACGATTTCATTGAACATCATACCGCCGCCCCACACACCACCGCCAATGGAAAGCTTGCGTTCAAACAATGCCACCTTCTTACCGGCCTTGGCCAGATAATAGCCGGCTACCAATCCGGAAGGCCCGCCACCCACTATGGCCACATCCAGCTCCAGGGAATCCTGTAATTTCGCGACGTACTCACTGATGATGGCCTTGCTGATCGTCACTTCATTCAGCATGTTCTCCTCCTTTATGTCCAAAATATTTGTAAATATAGAATAAATACTGTTTTTTGTTTACGAGTCCTTAAGCATGAGTTTGCACAACGGAATGAAAAATTATCCAGCTCGCGGCTCAATTGGAAAAACGCCCCCGACACCTTAAATAATTGGAACTCAACTTGTAACGATCGGGTGGAGAGCCGGGATTTCAAAGCCGGTGAACTGATAAACGGAGTGTTGTCGAAGGTGGTGTATCCGAAGTGTTGAATCATCGGACTACAATTCGATTTCACAAAAAAAGCCGTTTCCAACAGGAAACGGCTTGGGCAATTCATGATTATCGACCAGACTCCCTTCGCCGGTACTAACCGGATCAGGTTCAAAGGGTATAATCTCAGGCAAATCGGCCACCCCTGTTACGTGAGCAGACACGTTATGCTAACAAATTCTCAATGTCAACCCCCCTAACACATAAATACCAGGGAAAACGCATGTAAATATGGATACGCTTGGAAAAGTGCGCGATGAAGACAGATATTGTCAAATGACAAAGCTCAAATTTCAAATGACGGTATGCTATCCATTTTTAAGGATCGCATTGACGATAAAGTGAAGATAAATCGACAGTATTCCTTCATTTGGCATTTGGATTTTGTCATTTGACATTATCACCGTACCTTGTATCAACGCATACCGATATTTCAAGGTATCTGGTGCCATACCAAACCTACATGAGATCACCTCGTCAAGAATCTTTTTTCTTCTCAGCCAAAAGCGTTTCGACACAGGCATTGCAGGCGTCATCGTCTTTTTCACAATTGCAATAGTTGATAAAGGATTCTATCCATTGATCCCCGGCGCGTGGGCAATTGTGGATATAATCAATAAAACACATGAGACGTTCCATGGTGACCGGGTCCACCACATGCTCCATGCGGCAGGCGGTCTTTTCAGCGGCATCCTCATCCACCTGCAGCACATTCAACAGGAAATCCTTCAAGATCCGGTGCCGTTCGGTGATTTCCCGGGCGATCCTATTGCCCTTGGTTGTCAGTGTAATAAAGCTGTACGGGGCATAATTGATCAATCCTTTATCGCTCAAAGCCTTCAACGCCCCGGTGACGGAACCCCGCTGTACATTCAATTTATCGGAAATCTGCTTGGCTCTGGCCACCTTGAACTCTTTTTCCAGTTCTAAAATGGTTTCCAGGTAGTTTTCCATGCTTTCGGTCATATGTTCATCGGTGGTCATAATCGCCTCCTTGGGGATCCGATTACCTTGTATGACAGCAGATGTAAAATTGTCAAAACATTTTTTATAAATGCAAACATTTTCGGTTGACACCAAAAAATGTTAGGTATAGCTTACTTTTAAATCTAATTCGAACCTTTAGAGGAACTGGCATCCATGTTGACCGTCAATTTGCGCCGTATGAAAAAAAACCAGACCGGTACTATAACCGCCGTGAACGCAAGAGGAGAGCTGGGCCGCCGGATCCGTGACATGGGTCTTGTGCCCGGAACCCAGGTTACCATCAAGGGCCGTGCACCCCTGTACGACCCCGTCGCATTGCGATTGATGGGCTTTACACTGACCCTGCGTAATGATGAAGCAAACTATATCGATGTAGAGGTGAAAGAGTAATATGCGGGCTACCATCGCACTGGCCGGAAATCCGAATTCAGGAAAAACCACCCTGTTCAATGAACTCACCGGCGCCCGCCAACATGTGGGGAACTATCCTGGTATAACGGTTGAAAAAAAACAAGGCGTGCACCTCACCAACGGGCACAAACTGAATATCGTCGATCTGCCCGGAACCTATTCCCTTACCGCATATTCATTGGAAGAAGTGGTGGCCCGGCAGTTTCTGATCAATGAAAAACCCCGGGCTGTGATCAATATTATAGACGCGTCCAACCTGGAACGGAATCTGTACCTGACGCTGCAATTTATGGAACTGGGTATTCCGGTATGTGTGGCCCTGAATATGATGGATGTGGCGACGAAACGCGGGATTCGCATCGACACGGAAAAATTGTCGGACGTGCTTCAAATCCCGATCATTCCAACGATAGCCCGAACCGGGGAAGGCAAGACGTTACTGATGGATGCGGTTGTGGAACTGGCCTCTGAAACGGCCAAGGTCCCTTCTTTGGAAATTTCCTATGGAGAGGATATCGACAGGGCCATCACCGAGATTGAATCCGAAGTCAAGGCGGCGGGATTATTCGATGGGCAATACCCCGCGCGGTGGATCGGACTTAAATACCTGGAAAACGATGATCATGTCCGCGATCTGTGCAGGGAAACGGCACCCGATCTTGCCCGAAAATTCGATATGATCGCCGACCGCCTGTCAAAGCACATCGAAGCCACCTTCAACAGCTACCCGGAGGCGGTCATTGCCGATCATCGGTATGGATATATTAAATCGATTCTTAAACAGAATATTGTCACCCTTGAATTTGACCGGACGCGTTTCCACGTTTCAGACGCCATTGACCGGGTGGTCACCAGCCGGTTCATCGGCCCTTTGATCATGGCTGCCGTTATCTACGGACTCTACCATGTTACCTTCGCCTACAGCGAAATTCCGGTGGGGTGGCTTGAAAGCGTTTTCGGAGGGCTGCACACACTGGTGAACAATATCCTGCCCGATGGTCTTTTAAAATCGATGATAATATCAGGGGTGATCGACGGTGTGGGCGGAGTGCTGGGTTTTGTCCCCTTGATCATGTTCATGTTTTTCGGGATCTCGTTCCTCGAAGATACCGGATACCTGGCAAGGGTGGCTTTCATGCTGGACCGTTTGTTCCGGGCATTCGGACTTCACGGCAGTTCGGTAATGCCCTTTATCGTATCGGGCGGTATTGCCGGGGGATGCGCAGTACCCGGTGTCATGGCTGCCAGAACCCTCAGGTCCCCAAAAGAAAGACTGGCGACCCTGTTAACCGCTCCATTTATGAACTGCGGCGCAAAATTGCCGGTGTTTGCCTTGCTTGTGGCGGCTTTTTTTGCCGATTACGCCTCCACCGTCATGTTTCTGCTGACGGTCGTCGCCTGGACCGGTGCGTTGCTGGTGGCACGGCTGCTTCGCAGTTCCGTGATAAAAGGAGAATCCACCCCCTTTGTCATGGAACTGCCACCTTACAGACTGCCAACATTGAAGGGGCTGTTGATTCATACCTGGGAACGCACCTGGCAATATATACGAAAGGCGGGAACCGTTATCCTCGGGATCTCCATTCTGCTGTGGGCGGCAATGACATTTCCCAATCTCCCGGCGTCGAAGATTCTCTTCTTTGAAAAGCAGAGGTCCGCAATCCTGGCCGCGGCGACAACCAGCGCCCGGGCGGAACTGGAGGCGAACACCGGAAACCTCTCCGGCGACGGCAGGACGTTGAAATCGAAGCTCGGTCTCATTGATGAAGCGCAGGCTGAAGCGGCGCTCAGAAATTCAGTGGCGGGCCGGATCGGCACCGGGCTGGAAGGCATCAGCCGATGGGCCGGATTCGACTGGCGGACGAATATTGCATTGGTTGGCGGGTTTGCCGCCAAAGAGGTGATCGTATCCACTCTGGGAACCGCCTATTCCATGGGTGACATCGATCCCGAAAAAAGCGGTGCGTTGTCCGAAAGACTGGGGAGTGCGCCGGGATGGAACCTCTGGACGGCGGTCAGCATGATGGTGTTTATCATTTTCTATGCCCCTTGTTTCGTGACGGTAGTTTGCATTTCCAGGGAGGCCGGTTCATGGAAATGGGGCGCATTTTCAATGATATTCAATTCAACACTGGCCTTTACGCTGGCGGTGGCCGTATACCAGATCGGCACACGTCTTACGGGAACAGGGGGCTGATATGGAAACCATTATCGTATTGATAATCGTTGCACTGGCAATGGTATATCTTGTCCGGCGGTTTTATCTGAATTTTAAATCCGGAACGGATCCCGTGTGCGGGTGCGGATGTTCGGGTTGTGGCATGGCTTCGGATTGCACGGATAAAAAATAGATCCGGGGGGAATATTCCGGTCTTGGATCATCTTCACCTTCAGGCCTCCTGAACTTCTCAACCAAAAAACCGACAATCTCCAAGATAGATCTACTCCTTGGGGACAAAGCTTTTCGAAAGCAGCCCGTCCAGGTGGGACACATCTCCCCAGGATTCGATAACCCACCGCTGGCTGCCGTAGAACATGCCATGCACGAAGATATTGATGCAGGCATTGTTGCTGATAAAACAGCGCGGCTGGCGCAGGGACATGCCCGCCACGTATCTGAAAAAACTGTCGAGAACGCCGCCGTGTATCACCATGGCGGCCGTGACGCCATTATTCCGGTCCACAAATTCCTCGAGAAATAAAATATTGCGGTCAAAATGCTGGCGGTGGCTTTCACCCCCGGGAACCACAAAATCGGGGTCTCCGTCCCTGATGTGGTCAAATACATCCGAGTGGCGCTGCCGGATATCCGGTAGCCGCAACCCTTCAAGGATGCCATAATTCCGCTCCCGAATCCGGTTGTCCGTCAAAATCTCTCCGGCAAACCCCGCTTTTTCGGCGATAAGTCCAGCGGTTTCACGAGTCCGGCCCAAGTCACTGCAAACCATCATATCCAAAGGAACGGATTTCAACCGCTCACCGGCAGCACGGGCTTGCGCCCGGCCGGTTCCCGTCAGGGGACTGTCTCCATGCCCCTGAAACCGCTCCTCGAAATTCCAGACCGTCTCTCCATGGCGAATGAGGTAAAGGGTGGTTTCCACATAATTATTCATACCCCTCTTTTCGTACATCCGCATTGGGCCTGTCAATGAAAGATTGACACCTGATTTTAGAAAATTCAATTTGGGTTAAGGGACGTTCAATTCAATCGCGCCGCACAGTATTTACAAAAGACAGCGTTTTCATCATGTCCTTCGGCACTGCATTCCGGACAGGCTTGGGTCGTGATGTCGGCGGTGTTGGCACGCGACAACTCTACGGTGACGATACCGGTGGGTACGGCAATGATACCATAACCCATGATCATGATCATCGCTGCGATGGCCTGCCCGACATTTGTCTGGGGTGAGATATCGCCATAACCCACCGTGGTCAGCGTAACAATCGCCCAATACATGCTCCGCGGTATACTGGTAAAGCCATTATCAGCCCCTTCGATGAGGTACATCAGAGACCCGAAAATAACCACCATGGTCAATACCGTAAACAGGAAAACCACGATTTTGCGGCGGCTGGCACGCAATGCTTTTAACAGGATCCTGGCTTCGCCCAGGTATTGCACAAGCTTGAATACCCGGAATATCCGCAGCACTCTGAGTATTCGAATGACGAGTAGATACCGGCTGCCCGGAAGAAACAAACTGAGATATGTCGGCAGAATCGCCAACAGATCAACAATGCCGAAAAAACTGCGGGCATACCGCAGGGGTTGCCCCACGCAAATCAGACGAAGAATATACTCTAGGGAAAACAACAGGGTGAAAAGCCACTCGATGAAATACAGAATTCCGCCATACTCGGCACGGATCGATTCCACACTGTCCAGCATTACGGCGATCACACTGATGCCGATGGATAATATCAAAACGATGTCGAAGCATTTACCCGCCCGGGTATCGGCTTCAAAGATGATTTCGTGAAGTAGAACCTTCCAGCTATTGCCGGTGGATCGCTGCCGGTGGGAATTCATTGTGAAGACCATATCCTGTATAGGTTATTTTCGCATATAAGTACCGAATTTACCTGTAAAAGTAAAGTGATAGGATTTATCCGCCGCCGGGGGATGTTAAAATAAGACAGTCTACATAATAGTCAGAAATAGTATCAATGCATTACTATTCTTAAGTCTATTCCAAATTTTTATTTCACTTGGGCGGAGGAATACATTTTTCTATTGCACTTTGTTCAATCATCATCTAATGCTGACCATGAAGCCAGGTGAACATAGCAAAAAGGAGGGTCTATATGGAAGAGATTCAAGCAGGCAAACGTGTCGAAATGCGCTTTACCCCCAATATGGCATTTCTACCCATTGCGATTTTCATTTTCTTTTGTATCGAATTGTTCATCGTAAAAAAGGCGTTCGATATGGTGGGTCTGGCCATGGGCGGGTTTCTGGGGCTGATTGTCGGCACCTTTTTCGCCCGGGATTGGAAGAAATATTGGCAAGCCATCATGGATGGGGTGGCCTCGCCGATGAACGGCACACTCATCATGATTTTGTTCGTCGTCGGTATTTTTTCAGCACTGATGAAAAGCACCGGTGTAGCCCAGGGATTCGTGTGGCTGGGATATAACATCGGTATGGATGGCGGGCTTTTCACCGCATTCGCATTTCTGGCCGCATGCGCGATATCCACAGCGACCGGCACGAGTATCGGTACGCTGTTCACCGCCATCCCGATCCTGTATCCGTCGGGTGTGCTGCTGGGTGCGGACCCCGCATTTCTGGCCGGCGCGATTCTCAGCGGCGCCATCTTCGGGGACAACCTCGCCCCTGTATCGGATACCACCATCGTATCCGCGGCAACCCAGACCTATCAAAACAAGGAAGGGCACGCGGAGGTGGGCGGTGTGGTATCATCCCGTTTCAAGTATGCCATCGTCGCCGCTGGTGCTGCAGCCTTGCTTTTCCTGGTCTTCGGCGGTGGCGGGGAAGCGGCCGGCGGCGGCGGGGATATCCTGCAGAAAAATATGAATCCCAAAGGACTTATCATGCTCGTACCGGTGGCCATTCTCCTTTGGATCGCCATTAAGACCAGAGAAATTTTTACCGCCCTCATCTGGGGTACGGTAATCGGGACTGCATTTGCTCTGATATTCGGCATTTTCTCCCTGGACACGATCTTCAATGTAAAGGACGGCAACATCGGTGGATTTGTGTTTGACGGTATCAATGGTATGGTCGGCACCGTTACACTGTGTATTTCACTCTTCGGTGTCATCGGCCTGTTGGAAAAATCCGGTGCCATGACACGGCTGATAGATTCGCTGGTCAACAGCCGTCTTGCCGCCACCCCCATGGGTGCCGAGTTGGTGATGTGCGTGGGTGTCATCCTGGCATCCATGGCATTCGGAGCGGCCACGGGCCCTTCCCTGATCATGTTTGGTCCCATCGGAAACAAAATCGGCAGCGCACAAAAACTTCATCCCTACCGCCGGGCGAATATTCTGGACGGTTTCGGCAATACCCTGCCCATTGTCATGCCCTTCAGCGCATTTGTATTCATTGTCATGGGTGTCGTGTCCGGTCAGAATTTTGACTTTTTACCCAAAGGTGCCGTGAACCCGGTATCATTGTTTTATGCCACCTTGCATCCCTGGATGCTCTTTATTGTATTTATGATTTCAGTGTTGACCGGATGGGGGCGGTTGTACGAAGGTCAGAACGGCGAGGTCATTCGAAGCCGGGCCAACGAAATCCCCTCGAATGCCGAATAAGTTACGCCGGTCCCGGTAAAAACAGATAATCAGTTGAACACATCAGGCCCCAATATCCATTGGGGCCTTTTTTTATACGGTGAGACTCCGGTTGGCCTTGAATCGTTGATACAAAAATTCGGATGTGATGGTCTTGATACTGGATAACCTGGCCAGATAGTTATTCGTAAAATCGGATACTTCGTCAATATCCCGAAAAAAACCATGGACATGCAGCGCACTCTCACCACTCATTTGGTAGACAATTACAATGTCCGGGTGTTCGGCAATTCTCTGGGCGGATTCCGTGAGATCGGCAGGGTCAACCTGAATGGCGAAGAATACGGGTAGCGGCTTTCCCAGGTATTTTGAGGGAATCTGAATCGTAAATCTCTCGATAACCCCTTGTCTCTTCAACTCTGAGATCCGGTCTTTCACTCTCACCCGGGACAGGCCGACGATTTCACCCATTTTTGAATATGACATCCGGCTGTCTTCGATCAACAGGTCGAGGATTTTTTTATCAATCTGATCGATCCTGAATGGTTTCTCATCCCCGTTACGTTTTTTACCATTATTTTTATTCATGTGTTTCACCACGCCGATCTTGTATGGTCCATGGGTGGATTACCGGCTGATTTTTGGAAAACACCTTACGAAATTTAGGATGATTAATCAAATCGATTCAATTACCCTGAAACAGCAATGGACAATGATGTTCATTAAGTTGGCTTTTTCGTCGACATCCGTTGTCATATAGTACTTGTAAATCAAAATTGCATTGAATAGGATGCCACCAGTCTGCTGAACTGCGAATTCCGCCCCTTTCTGTTCTGTGTATGGTTCTCCGCCATTGATACAAATACCCTGTTGAAAGTTCCCCCTCGTGCCTGTCGAATCGGATGTCTTTATAGAAACCATCGATTGTAGAGATGCGGAAAATTCCTGTCTGTCAACAACGACCCACAAAAAAACATGTCCCACAGCACAATTTATCTGGCATCAATACCAACAAGGGAAGTTCCCGATGATTGAGACCATTCGCTTCACCCTCAACCACAGACCTGTATCGGTGGCCACGGGCCGTGAGCGGCCTTTGCTTTGGGTATTGCGAACCGATATGGAACTCACCGGCGCCAAATTCGGATGCGGTGAAGGACTGTGCGGTGCGTGTACGGTATTGGTGGATGGAGAAGCTCAACCTTCCTGCCAGCTCACCCTGGGAGACATCACCGGCAGTGAAATCCTCACCATTGAAGGGCTAACGAAAAACGGCGACCTGCATCCCCTGCAACAAGCCTTTATCCGGCACGACGCCATGCAATGCGGGTTCTGTACGCCCGGCATGATTCTCAAGGCATACGGTCTGTTGCTCGCCACGCGTGAACCCACCTATGAGCAGATCATCGACGGTATGGACGACAACCTCTGCCGCTGCGGAGCCCATGTCCGGATAGTAAAAGCGATTCAAACCGCCGCCGAGGCCATGAAAGGAGGACCGTCATGAGATTCAAGGATGGATATCTTCAAACAGCCCCCACTGCGGATGTCGATGCCGGAACAATGTCGCGCCGGGAGTTTCTGAAACGGTTGGGACTTCTGGGCGGCGGCCTTATCATATATTGCGCCATCGGCGATGTGACGGTATCGGCACGTACACCGCGGCAAGGGTTTCTCTCCGGCAATGTCCCGACGGACTTCAACGCCTTCATCAGAATCACCGCGGACAATCGCATCACCTGTTTTGTGGGAAAGATAGAAATGGGACAAGGTCCGATTACCTCCTTTGCGCAAATGGCTGCAGAGGAATTGGATGTGGCGTATGAAGCTGTGGACATGGTCATGGGCGATACCGAGCTATGCCCGTGGGATGCCGGTACCTGGGGTTCGCTGTCCACCCGGCTCTATGGCAATTTTGTCACCGAAGCTGCCTGTGAGGCCAAAGGTGTCCTGAAAGAGCTGGCTGCCGAGCGGTTCAACTGCCCTGTTGCCCGTATCATCACCGGAAATGGTAAAGCCCATGACAGTGAGCAGCCCGCTCAAACCGCTACCTACGGTGAACTGACTGCCGGAAAAGTGATTGAAAAGCACCTGAAAGACCTGCCGCCGTTGAAATCACCTGCCGATTATACCATCAGCGGCAAACCGTACCTGCGGCGCGATGCCCTGGAGAAGGTGACCGGCAACGCACAATATGCCGGGGACATCCGGCTGCCGGGAATGGTTTATGCTAAAATTCTGAGGCCACCCGCCCATGGCGCCAGGCAATTGAGTGCGGACACATCCGCCGCCGAGCGGATCGAGGGCGTGGAAATCGTCCGCGACGGTGACCTGCTGGCGGTGTTGCACCCGTATCCGGATGCCGCCCAACGGGCGGTCGAGCGCATTAATGCCCAGTTCACGCTCCCGGAAACCGGGATCAACGACAAAAACATTTTCGATCACCTGCTTAAAATGGCGCCGGAACCGAGTATCGCTTCACAAGCCGGAGATGTTAAAACCGGTGAAAAAGGCACAGCCGCCATCATCGAAGAGACCTATCTGAACAATTATGTGTCCCATGCACCCATGGAGACCCACACGGCCCTGGCGCATTTGGAAGGCCAAAAGATCACCATCTGGGCATCCACGCAGGCGCCTTTTGCCGTCCAGCGCGAAGTGGCGCAGACACTGGGCTTCCAGCAGAAAAATGTGCGCGTCATCACCCCCTTCGTCGGGGGTGGTTTCGGCGGGAAAGGATCATCCGGCCAGGCCGTCGAAGCGGCCCGCCTCGCCCGGAAAACCGGGAAACCGGTGATGGTCATGTGGAGCCGGGCGGAAGAGTTCTTTTATGACACTTTCCGGCCTGCCGCCGTGGTCAAGATCCGGTCGGGCCTGGATAATGCGGGGCACATGCAATTCTGGGATTACCATGTCTATTTTGCCGGCAGAAGAGCATGCGAAATCTTTTACGACATCCCCCATCACCGGGAATCGGTATACGGCGAATGGAATATGGGACCGGGTATTCATCCGTTTGCCGTCGGCCCCTGGCGGGCGCCTGCTGCCAATACCAATGTCTATGCCCGCGACCTGCATCTCAACCTCATGGCCGCGAAGGCCGGTAAAGATCCCCTGGAGTTCCGCCTGGGCCAGTTAAAGGATCGGCGCATGCGATCGGTGCTGGAAGCTGCGGCCAAAAAATTCGGCTGGACGTCGGCCAAGACCCCAAGCGGCCGGGGGTTCGGGATTTCTTGCGGTATTGATGCCGAGACCTATGTGGCCACCATGGCAGAGGTAGCGGTGGATGAAAAAACCGGTATGATTGATGTGAAACGCGTGGTGTGCGCCCAGGACATGGGCCGCATCATCAATCCCCAGGGGGCCACCATCCAGATGGAAGGGTGCATCACCATGGGGCTGGGCTATGCCCTGAGGGAAGAGATCCGCTTTGATAACGGCCGGTTGATGGACACCAACTTCGACACCTATACCATTCCATCGTTTTCATGGCTGCCCAAAATCGAGACGGTACTGGTGCCCAACCCCTCATTGCCCCCGAAAGGCGGCGGTGAACCGGCCATCATCTGCATGGGTGGTGTCCTCGCCACTGCTGTCCATGACGCCACCGGCGCAACACTCCGCCAACTGCCCATGACACCGGAGCGGGTGAAAAAGGCATTGGCTGTAAAGAAAAATAATCCTGCACGAGGTGAAATGCTTTTCCGGAGTAATAAGCTACGCGCCTATGCTCAATAATCCCGGCCTAAAAGACAATTCTTGCAATACTGTGAATCATATTCGATCAGATTAATCTTTTTTGCATTGCCGTCCGGTGTTTTTGATTTAAGACCCGTGATGGCATTGTCCACCAATGTATCGGTTGCTTTGCCTGTTCTCGGGCTTTCCACAAATGCCGGAAGATTCATCGGCCCAGACACATCCTTTCGGAAATGGTTTTCTGCCTATTGATACTGATATGCCTGGCAACAACCTTTCACCTTTTTTTTGCAGCCACAAAACCCCAGGTATGCTCATTCGAGATTGACCAAAACCCATTGAAATAAAAGGGTTCGACAATATCGAATCCATCCAGGTAAGCATATAAAAGGGAATCAATCTCCTTTTCGTTTCTGAACGGATTACATGTTGCTTTATTGCCGTACCCAAAAGTCAACAGCATCAAGCCACCAGGTGCAGTATGCCTTGCCATATTTTCGATAAAAAGTCGCTGCCTCTCCCTTGTTTCAATATGCTCGATCACGCAAATCGAAAAAACAGCATTGAAGACAGCATTCGCATCATACTCGATAAAATCAGCATTGACAGACTCAATCGGCAATTCCAGCTTGTCGGCAACCATTTTTTCATTCTCGACCAGATCACTCTCTGCCCAGCAACAATCAATGGATGTAATATCATATCCAATGCTGGCCAGGTAAAAGTTGATTATTGTCGACCCTCCACCGATATTCAAGAGTTTGTTCCCTGTTGTTCTATCTATCCAATACAATACCTTACTAATCTCCCACGCCTTGGTCAAATAATGTCCCCCGGTATTCTCACGACCTGTAAACTCATTTTTTTTTATTAGACGTTCAACGATTTCAGTGAATGACATGGATAAATCAGCATATTCATCAACGCCATACAATATGCCGCTGATGTGGGAGAATTCCATTCCGCCTTCAATGATCCTATGCTCAACGGATTTCATTTTCTCCATTGTTACCAGGATCATATTCAATTCATCATTGTCAAATGCCGGTGTGCTCACTTATATTGCTCCAAATAGTAGGATCAAATCTTTATGTTTTTATAGCATCAGTGCTGTTCAATTCAGCAAAACTTTCGGCGTAATCTCGTGATCTTGAAATGAATTGTGTCTCTTTTGTTTTTTCATAAAAATCACCGACACGAAACCGTCGGAAAATATATGCTCTGTATATACCTAACTGAAGTTTCCCGGTTTTGGGCAAGCCTCTCGCGGCCAGGCACCAGCGCGAAAATAGAAATACTCAATGATATCAAGTAGTTATAAAGTTTGCGGATCGCTGTAACCTATTGATATTATTGATAAAAATCATAACATGAAATGAGAAAAATATGCAAAAATCGTATTATTTCAAGCTGTTATGATTGACTATGAGCCCTGGTTGTGTTATGAGAATATTGATTGCAACAACATCTCATACACAACCAAAAAGGACTCATACGATGATGATCTTACACGACTTGCTCTCAAAACTCAAAAATGAATTTTACCAAAACAAAAAAAATAATGATGAACGCGCTGGATGGTTTGTCTACACCCTTATCGCCATCATTGTCCCTTTTACGTCGGCTAAAACTTCAAACCTGCTCAGATGCCTTAAATCGCTGTTCGGTTTTGAGGCTATTGTCAAAAAACGGTACTACCGATTTATGGCCTCCCCAAAGATCAAATGGCCAAGGCTATGGGCTTGTCTTTGGAGACAGATTCCGGATAGGTTGTCAGAGGACAGACTTATCCTGGCTGTTGA
>JABDIN010000062.1 GCA_013003715.1 Desulfobacteraceae bacterium
ACCATGCAGCGTGATGGCATCGTATTGGTTGATGCCGACCGCTGTATCGGATGCGGATACTGCATTCTGGCTTGTCCATACCGGGCAAGGGTCATATACCAGGACCAGATGGATTTTGAAGATGAACTTGAAGATAAATCCTTATCCACGACAGCGGAACGGGCCGGGACCTGCACCAAATGCGATTTTTGCAGAGAACGCGTTGCCCTTGGCGTATCGAAAGGGTTGTTGCCGGGAAAGGATGCCGAGGCAACACCGTCCTGTGTGGTGAACTGCAGCGCCCAGGTACTATCGTTCGGAGACCTGAACGACCCGGACAGCAATGTTTCGCGTTTATTGGAAGCACACAATGCCGTTTTGCTGGCTGAAGAAAAGGGAACCAAACCGCAAGTATACTATATCATCGACCATTGCGATGCCACTATTCGCAATGCGGAGTTGTGTCAATGCCAAGAACCCGATTCGACATCATAAAACCCCAAAAAAAGAGTATATGGAAATTACCGGCTGTGGTGAATATGGCTGCCGGCCCCGCTGCCGCCGGGTACTTCCTTTTTTCAGCCGCTTTCGTCAGCCTTTTTGAGCCATTGGACGCCGCTATGATAAAACGTTTGTTTTCGATTGCGCCCATGGTGATGCTAATAGGCCTGTGGTCAATCATGCTGGAACTCGGAAAACCGCGCAATATGCGCCATACACTATCCAATTTGAAATCATCCTGGATGTCGCGAGAGGTGCTGGCCGCAGCTTTATTTTTAGGCCTCTGCCCGGCCGTAATTTTTTCAGTTGCGCCATCCGGGTGGTTGCTGTGTGCCGCCGCCATCTCGGCATTGGCGTTTATCTTATCCCAGGGGATGCTGATGCAGCGATGTCTGGCTGTTACAACCTGGAACCGCCCGCTCGTGGTTTTGTTTTTTTTCAGCTCTGCAATGGCTTCGGGATTTGCCCTATTTCAATTGGTGCTTCATTTGTCAGGACCTAGAGTACCGTCGGTTTTTTTTGGGATTGGTGTTGGTTGTGTTCTGTTGAACGCCGCCGTATGGGTAAAGCTCGCCCGGAGCCCCCTTGAGGCAATCCATGAAAGATTCCGGCCATCAATAGGATTAACCGTTTCAGTCGGCTTTGGCCATCTGGTACCGATTCTGGTGATCGTTTCCGGCCGGCTGCTACGCTTGCAAGGTTTTTCGGTCGAGGTAAATCTGCTGATGGTAACCGGTACCGTCGGCATCCTTGCGGGCACTGTCCTGCAAAAATATATTTTGATTCTGGATGGGTCCGTGGTGAACGGTGTAACTCTGCCGGTCGATATCGAAACTGTATCAAACAGGCTAACCTCGGATAATAGGCGAAAATGAAAATAGTACTATATGTAAACAGTTTTTTGCCGGAGTTGGGTGGCCGGGAAGTCGTGGTGCATTATCTGGCACGGGAATATAGACGCCTGGGGCACGATGTCCGTGTTCTGGGACCAGCCGGATGGTGGAAGCACCGAAAGCTTTGTTTCGGCTACCCCGTCCATCGCTGGCCGACACTCAGAGGGCATTTCCCCGAACAAGTCTATTCTGCACAATTGGGGTTGGATACCCTGATTTGGGGAGCGGATATCATCCATGCTCACAGCACTTACCCCAATGGGTATACAGTTGCATGCATGAACAAAAATAAACCGCTCGTCATTACGCCACACGGCGAGGATATCCATGTCATCCCTGAAATCGGTTTCGGATTGCGCTTAAAACCGGAACTCGATGTCAAAATAAAGAAATCTTTGGAAAGCGCCCAACTTGTAACCGCTATCAGCAACAGCATTGTTGACAGCCTGAAGGTGGCCGGTGTCGATGAAAATAAAATAAGATTGATTCCCAACGGTATTGATATTGAGAGATTCCGCGGCCAGGCGGGCGGTATAAGGAAATGGTTGAATATCAGCGGCAGCGCACCTGTAATCATGACTGTGGGAAGGTACCACCCCCGAAAGGGACTTGAAATTTTACTCCGATCCATGCCCCATGTGCTCAAGGATGTACCGGATGCCAAACTTGTCATTGTCGGTGACAGCAACGGGAAGCTGGAACCATTGGTCCGTGAGTTGTCTCTGAGGGAAAGCGTCCGGATCACAGGGGAAATAGGTTTTCCAGCGGTCAGCCGCGGCATGGAAAATGATAATAATGCCGTAGATAAGCTGGCCGGTGTGTACAGGGCCAGCAACGTGTATGTGTCTGCGGCAATGGAAGAAGGAGCGGAGGGGCTTTCCCTGGCCATGCTTGACGGCATGGCGGCAGGTCTGCCCATTGTGGCCACTGCCATATCCGGAAACAAGGACTTGATAGAATCCGGCATCAACGGTTTGCTTGTGCCACCGGCAGATCCCGTCGCCCTGGCCCGAGGCATTGCTGAAATCCTGAGAAACAGGCCATTGGCGGTCCAATGCGGGCAAAACAATCTGCAAACCGCCAAGCCCTATAGTTGGACAGCCGTGGCCCATCAATATTTAAGGGTATATCAAGAGGCGATTCGGCAAGCAGACCGGTGACGTTTAACGAGACATCCATGCCGGCAATTGATAATACGATGTTTAAAATCCCGGTAAGATTTTTACCCAATGCTATCCTGTTAAAAGGGATTGTTCACCTTGAAATATGAAGAAGTAAAAGTCGAAAAGCCCATTTTCATAATCGGGGCACCAAGGAGCGGCACCACGCTCATCGCCGATTTGATCGCTTTTCATGAGGATTTGGGCTGGTTCTCTAACTATTTTGCAGCGCATCGGAAATATCCGGCGGTATCCATCCTGAACCGTTTGGTCGATATCCCGAAAATCGGGCATTTACTCAGGGGAAAGGAAGTTCACCGCAAGAGGGACAAATTTAAAGAGAAACTACCGTACCCCAGAGAGGCCTATTCCATCTGGGACCTTTATACCAGGCCCGATTTTTCCAAAGATTATCTCATGGGCCAGAAACCGTCCGGGGATGAAAAAAGAAATATTACCGGAGTGATTCACAAGGTTCTCGGGTATCAATGCAAAAATAGATTTTTCAACAAAATGACCGGTCCGGCACGGATAGGCTATCTTTCAGGACTATTTCCGGATGCCTGCTATGTTCATATCATCAGGGATCCGAGAGCCGTGGTTTCATCATTGTTAAAAGTGAATTTCTGGGTAAGGAACGGCGGGTTGGATGCCCCCTGGTGGCAAAATGGATTGAGGGAAGAATATCTGAATGTGTGGAAAGACAGTGGCAGAAATCCTGCTGTTCTGGCGGCGGTTCAATGGCGTCAGATCATCGAAAACGCTAGGCACGAAACAGGCTTTGGGACCCATGAGAGGAAAAAATACATAGAAATTAAGTACGAGACTTTTTTGGAAGATCCGGAAAACACAATCAACGAGATCTTGAAATTCTGTGGATTGACGAAATCGAACAAAGTTTATGAAAACTTGAAAAAACGGGTAAGAATCAAAAACATGAATTACAAGTTTCATGACAATCTATCCCATGAGGATATTGATGCTGTTGAATCGGTTACAAGATTTGTATCAAAAAAGTTGGGCTATCAATTTTAAATCTGTCAATCAGTTTTTAAACCAGTTGAAATCATATGTGCACGGTTAGGAATCCAGCAAGTTGAATAATTTTTTAGATACCAGCACAAAACAGAGCAGTGTTTTATGGGTAATTGACGGTTCGCTTAAGGACCAGTTGCATAAAAATGCTCGGCTGAAACCAGCAATGGAATTGGTTAAATCCGGTTGGAAGGTCCGGATGATTACCTCCGGCACTCCAGATGACTCCGAGCATCTTCCCATTACTTTTATGAAAATTCCATGGCCGAACATATACTTATTTGGTGTTATTGGCTACTACCTGAAAACTATTAGCCTTCTTCTGTCAGGGAAAATTAAAACAGATATCCTTTTTTTCCAGATGGACTCTTTTGCATTCATTTTGCTGGTAATTCCTATTTGGCAGAAGATTACAAATAAACAGAAGTACAGGGTAGTAGTGGATTATCGAAGTTTACCCATGGATACCCAATCTTTAAAAGGCAAATTGCGAAGTGCCGCATTCTATCTGGGAGTATTTATAACCAAATATTTAGATGTAAAAATTACGGCCATTACTGCTCAATTGTCTGAGGCTCTGAAAGTCAGAAGAGAACAACTTATAGGTTTATGGCCGTCCGGTGCCGAACTTGACGATTTTTCAGATTGTTATGGAAAGCGTCGCTGGCCCGAAAAGAATGAGCCAATCCGTTTGATATATCTCGGGGTTTTAACTGAGGAAAGAAATTTGATTTCAGTTATCAAAGCCGCAGGCATGGCAAAGATGAAAGGAACTAACCTGACCGTGGATATTGTCGGGAGCGGACCACAGAAAGAGGATCTAAAAAAACGGGTGAGAAAAAATAGATACGATTTTATAAATATTCACGGTCCATATCCTTATCATTCCGTCCCTGACCTATTATCACAATATGACATCGGAATTTTGCCGTTTCCAGATGTACCTAAAATGAATGTTTCCAGCGCCATCAAGATGTTTGAATACATGGCGGCCGGAATGCCGGTCCTTGCCACCAGGATTCAAGCACATACAAATGTGTTCAAGGACATGGAATTTGTATTCTGGTGTGCTGAAACACCTGAATCCATGGCAAAGGCCATAAAGAAGGCTGACAGGTCAAAAGAATCACTTCCTACGTTTGGTAAAAATGCAAAAGATTATTCCCGTAATTGGAGCTGGGAAAAGTCTGCCAAAGAACTCTCAATAGCGCTGAGAAGAATAACTACGTGATGAAAAAAAATAGAATATGTATCATTACACCTGTTCACTGGACGCATGGTATGGGCGGAATTGAATATCAGGTTAAACTATTGGTGGAAAACCTTGTAAAGCATAAAGATACTCAGGTCACCTATTTATCCCGGAAGTTAAACCGCCAATTCACATCACCGCACTATGACTTGATCCAAATATCAAGGGAATCCATATTTCAACGTTCCGGTTTTTTTATGGACACCCTGAAGCTATTGAGACTACTTAGGAAACTTGATCCGGATGTGATATATGAAAACGGCGGGTGTGCCTATACCGGTATTGCCGCCTATCATGCTAAAAAAAACGGCTGCAAAATGATCTGGCACATTGCCAGTGACAATGAACTGGAGAATCGGCGACCATGGTCTCGCCTGAAACCCCATAAGCTTATTGAAAATAAAATGCTGGAATGGGGAATCAGAAACGCGGATGTGATCATCGCACAATCCGAGATTCAGAAAAAAATTGTTGCGCAGCGAAATCAAAAGGCCGCCATTCACCTGGTCCGTAATTTTCACCCCTCACCGGAAATAGGCGAGAGTTGCGAAAAATCCAATCAAATCGTCTGGGTTGCCAACTTTAAGAAACTCAAACAACCGGAAGTGTATCTTGAATTGGCCGAGAGCCTGGCCCACCGGGGTATCGATGCCCAATGCCTGATGATCGGCGCTCCGACAGCCTATCCCAAAGGCTACCAAAACGATCTGGAGAAGCGGATTCGTAAAATCGACAATCTGAAATACCTCGGCAAGTTGCCCATCGCCCAGGTAAACCAGGTCATCGCCGCAAGCAAATTGTTCATCAATACCAGTAAATGGGAAGGATTTCCCAATACGCTTATCCAGTCCTGGATGCGAAAAACCCCGGTGGTCAGCCTCAATTGTGATCCTGACCATGTACTCCAGGAGCACCATTGTGGTGTACTGTCCGGGACCCCGCGGAAATTGGTAGAGGATGTCATAACCTTGCTAGGCAATGACGAGCAAAGGGAAGCTATGGGGGAAAATGCATACGATTATGCCATGCGTTGCCATTCCCTTGAGAACTTGAGGTATCTTGAACGCATACTGCTTGGAGTCCAAGAGCAAACATAATGCTGAAAATAATATACCTCTATCTCGTCTATGTTTTTACCCATCGCATGTTTGTCGAATATGGTTTCCTGCCCGATTCCGCGAAATGGATGGTGGACATGTTTTCCATTGCCCTGATACCGACTATTCTCGTCAAATTCGCCATAAAAAAGCGGTTTTCAGCGAGACCCGGGTATCTGTATATTTTTCTGATGACCCTTGTGGTTGTAGCTGTTAGCGCCGTTGTAAACCAGTCAAGTGCTTCAGCCTTGATATTGGGTTTCAGGCATCATTTCAAATATCTCCCCTTTTTTATGTTACCCCTGGTTCATGATTTTTCCGAAGGTGAAATAAGGAAGATATTCATGTTATTGTGTGGTATTTCTCTTCTC
Organism: Desulfobacteraceae bacterium; assembly: GCA_013003715.1. Lineage (GTDB taxonomy): Bacteria > Desulfobacterota > Desulfobacteria > Desulfobacterales > Desulfosarcinaceae > JABDIN01. The sequence goes on from JABDIN010000062.1 coordinate 6,289, forward strand.
CAGTTTCCTGTAACCTTATTGCAGCGGTTTGTGTGGTTTTCACATGTAACTACAGGAGATGTAGTGGGCGGTACGGTTGGTTCATCAGGAGTGATTTCAGTGATTCTTGTGTTAGCCATCACTATTATATATTCTTCATTTTTAGCAAAACATATTACACGGGGAAAGATGTTGCTTCTTTCCGCATTAATGTTTATCCCGACTACCATCAATGAGACAAAAGCAACTTTAATATTACTTCCCATGAGCTTGATTATCACTACACTACTATTCGGAGATAAAAACATACTGCTCAAATTCAAAAAAATATTCTTTTACTCTTTAGTGATCATGGTTCTTTCTGCATCCTTCATTTATATTTACGATGTGCTGTATGGCTCAAAGTTTCAGCGGTCTTTCATTGACTACATAGTTCAGGAAAAAGAAGGGCGAGGGTATCTATACTATGGTGATGAAAGAGCAACGGAAAGGATTGAAGAGGGTTATCGCATCGGCCGAATTGATAGTATTACCATGGCTTTTAAAAACATTTCCAAAGACACTGGCCGTTTGTTTTTTGGTATTGGAGTTGGTAATGCGCTTACATCAAAGATTGCTTTCTTAAAAACATCTAATGAAGAGATTCAAGAATTCTTCCCGGACATGACAACAATAGCAAATGTGCTATGGGAATTGGGTATTATTGGTCTAATTTTACAAGGAACATTATTATATTTCATTTTCAGTGATGCCTTTGTGATGCGGGTCAATAAAGATTTCATAGGAGATTTATGTCTTGGTTGGTGCAGTGTCGTTTGCATTATGATTATGGTATTATTCTACCTGAATATTTTTCATGCCGATGCTTTGAATACAACTTTCTGGTTGTTGAGCGGCATTGTTGTTTCCAAAAGCTATCAATTCAAAACCAAAACACAAGGACTCCGATAGAAATGACCTCACCAAAAATAAAAAAGATTAAAAAAAAAATTATTAGGAAATCATACACTATCCAAAAAAAAATAGTTTTGGGGTTTAAGGAGCCATATAGTGACACATTGCCTGTTTTTATCTTGGGGTGCGGGCGATCTGGAACTACAATGATGTTGGATATTTTTCACCGCGACACACGCATCGAAACTCTCGGGGAAAAGGATACTAAAATAGCCGGTAAAAATTTTATGCTACATTATAATAAAATAGGACCGGCTATCAGGGCTTCAAAAGCACCGATTCTGGTAATGAAGCCTATCCTCAATTCATTCGATGCGAAAAAACTTTTAACACAATACGAAAAGGCCGTGGTTCTTTGGATTGTGCGGGATTATCGGGATATGATTGCATCAAGTATGAAAAAATTTGGAGATAGGGTGGCCGCATATATCAGAAACTTTATCATGCATGATAAAGGTGACAATTGGATTGTTTCCGGGATGAAACCTGAAACAAAAAAACATCTGAAGACATTAGAGTTCGGTACTTTTTCTGATATTGATTGGATGGGTTTGGTTTGGTGGAGTGTAAATCAAACCGTACTTTCAGATGGTTTGGATAGATATGAAGGGTTCCATCTAGTGAATTATGAAAGTTTTGTAAACGATGAAGATGCCCTAAAAAAAATATACGGTATACTTGGGCTTGACTTAAAATTGTCGGGCAGTAAACTTGTTCATTCCAAGTCCATTGGTAAGGGGCACTATGTTAAAATGAATTCTGTGGTGGATGGGATGTGTTGCGAACTCATAGAAAAACTTTCTGGGCTCTTTATGAAATAGATAATAAAGAAATTGAGAATTGGTAAAAATTAATACCTTTGTTCTATATATCCAATTGTGAAGGACCATAATTGCAATCATGAATAGATTTATTTTATTAGGCACACAAAGAACTGGAAGTAGCGCACTTGCCAAATTAATTAATTTGCATCCGACTATTCTATGCGGGCTTGAATGGACTCAAAAAGTGAGTCGGAAGAAAAAAATAAGTGCGACAGCAAACCTTCTTTCGGCAAATTTTCAAAGCCTTAATGGCTTTCATAAAGAATACGTGGATAAAAAGTACTCTAATTCTGCTAAGTTAAAATGGATAGGCTTTAAAACTTTATTCAGTTCTTCCAACAAGTGGATCATTCATCCGCGTTATTCAATTGCCTTGTGGGTCGACCAATTGAAAGAACACTTAGAATGGTTGAAATCCAATCGCGATATTCATATTATCCATATCGTTAGAAATCATAATTTAGAATGGTTAAAATCACTTTTTTTGGCGAAAACAACAATGTTATACTCAGGCAAGAAATATCCAAAGGGATTTACCGTCGCCATAGATACGAAGCAGGCAATATATAGATTGAAATCGAAAAATTGGATAGATAGGTGCATCAGCACTTTAGACGCATCAAATCCTTACTGCCTGTTAACGTATGAAGAATTTAAATCTAACAATGTTGAAACGGCAAAGAAGGTTGCTAATTTTTTAAATTGCAATGATAAAATTGAAATTGAATATTTTGATGCAGTCAAACAATCAAAAGGCGACGCAAAGGATTACATCAGCAACTATTCTCAGCTTTTTGAGGCGCTTCAGCAGCGGAAGCTGTTGTTTTCCGATAATGATCATCACGAACGAAGCTGAAATTTTCAAATATTTACAAATCGGTATGGTGTGGCTAGTGATTTTTTAGCTTGAAATGATAGTTTATATGAACAAATAAGCTTCACAGGTGCGAAAAAATTGGTACAGCTTGTCAAAAAATATGCACATGGTATCCAGTTCTTTATTGTTTTAAACCTTACACATAGAGTTTGGAAAACCATATTGTCTTGAAATTATTCGGCTTATCGGTTAGTGGACTTTTCATTGGCATAAATTTGGCATATGCAGTAGAATGTAAAACGGTTGTAAATTTATTAAAATATCCCAATTGAGGTACACCCATGAAAATGAAACAAAAGATGATTCTATGTATACTAATTGGTTTTTGCTTGTTCGCCTTCCCGTCGCATGCGGCTGTTTATCATATCGATCCCAGCGCGAAAATCAATGGTACTGGAACTGCAAATTCACCATATCAACAATGGTCGGATCTACCGAAAATGCAAAAAGGGGACGATGTTTTTTTCAAATGCAATACTTCCTATAAACCGGATGGATATATAGACATCTCCTGGGGGGGGACTTCGAACAATCCCGTCATAATTGGAGCCTACTATATGGCTGGTAAAAGTCCAGTTTATGGTGTCAGCGGTAAGAGGCCGTTAATAAGTGGTAGTAACTATACGGTTCCTAGTAATTCGTGCTTCGGATCTTATGATTCTTGGGCTGGATTAATCACTGTCCGAAGCAAGGACTTTATACATATCAAAAATCTACATTTGTATCAATCCGGGTATATGGGAATTTCAATTAAGGGTGATCTGAATTCCGGTACCAACGCAGCTCATTTTTTAATCCAGAATGTGAGAATACAAGGCTCTTACTGGAATGGTATTCTTATTAACACTAATCCAAAAAACTATGGTGTTATCGAGGACAGTGAGGTTGAGGGGGCTTCCTATGCGTGGGTAGAGCGATGTACAAAAGGTTTTACTGGTGCGCTTACAATTGCAAATTCTTCTTTTGCCAATACTACAATCCGACGTAATTATGTACATAATAATTGGGGGGAAGGGATTGGTTCCAATAGAATACCATGTAGTGTAGAGACAGATAATTCAGGTCATGCAACTATTGAGGATAATATAGTTTGGAATAACAGAAGAGTTGATATCTATTCAGATAGAACTGAGCATAACATAATCCGTCGCAATCTATTGTTCGGATTAAATGATAGTCGTTTCGCAAGTTTAGAAAAGGATGACAGAGCTTGGAATCAATATGGGATTTGGATTAATGTAGAGCATGTAGACTCAAGAGGAAGTTGCCCTGATGTTTCACATGATAACCAAGTGTATAATAACGTTGTCGCCGGACATTATGTGGGTATCGGTGTCGCATCTGACTACACATCTGGAGTGATGAAAAACAACGTTTTTTATAATAATACATTAATTGCCAACAAGATCAATCTCTCAGTCGGAAGTAAATTGGCTGGCTATGCAACAAATAATATCGAATTCAGGAACAATGTCTCCTACTGTCCGGATGATTCCATATGCAATGATGTCAGTGGGGATCCTGCTTGGTTTGATAAAAAGATAATTGCCGATTATAATGCCTGGACCGATATTCCTAAAAATTGGGGGGGGCCAAATGACCTGTTGACAAATAATAATTGGGGCAAGACCAGGGGATGGCAAGCGCTGAAGACAATTCCAACCATTGAAGAGTTTATGCCGACAATAGGCAATCCTGTCATCGATGGGGGGGATGCCCTGCCTAATGCCTTCAATTCTGCCATCTCGATAAATCAAAGCAAATACCAGATCGCACCGCTAGATATTTCGGTATCGACGATTTCTCAGAATGCGAATAGATCTGATCCATGGGACATGGGTGCGGTGCCGTACCAGTCGCAGTTAAATGCTCCAAGACTTCGTGTTGTTAACAATTAAATTACGACACCCCCTTTTTCATGTCCATACAAAAATAGTAATTTGACGCATTACCTGTCGCAGATCTAGTGTTAAAAAGCCATTCAGCAAAAGACCATGATTCCAATGCTTCTTGGAATCATGGTCTTTCGCCATTCAATACTGAAATAACAAATCTTTCCAACCTTCAATAGACGCCATCCGAATTTCTTAAAAAATGCCTGGTTTGTCTGGAAATATATACTTCGGCCATGACGGTCCTCCGTTGATTTTGGCAGACCAACGATCTGCAGGAAAAGACCCGCAGGTGTATGATTTCGTAGACGGAACTTTTCATATTAATATCGACAAAGATTCGAGAAAAAGCGCGACCTATTCCAAGGATCGCCTGGCTATTTCCTTTGAAGGTGTGCTGCTGAACCAGCAGGAATCCAGTGAAAAAACAGCGAAATATTTGTATGATAAATATATCCGGGACGGTGAGCTGTTTGTAAAGCCTCTCAGGGGGTCGTTTCAAATTGCCGTCATTGATGGCCGCTCCCCGGATACCAGGTTTCTTTTTTATGCTGATCATACCGCCTCCCGGCAGATTTTCTATCACCATTCAAAAGAGGGTTTCGTATTTTCACCTGACATTGAGCCCTTGATACCGCATGTGTACAACAAAACCGTCAATGAGATGGCCATGGTCCACTTTATGGTGTCAGGTCATTTCCCGTCCGGGCACACCGCCGTCGATGAAATCAAAGTGCTTGGACCGGGGGAATATCTGGCATTACAAGCCGGTAACTTGGAAAAGAAGCAATACTATCGATTTGTGTTGGAACCGGATGAGCAAATGGATCGCCGTGAAGCATCCAGGGCACTGGATTCGGTGCTGACCGAACGGATTCTGGAATATTGGCGGCATGCCGAGGATCCGGCCATTTTATTGAGCGGCGGCTATGACTCTCAGTTTATTTTTTACACAATCGCCCATGCAGTTGAAGATACCAGCAGGCTTACGACAGTGACCTGGGGGCAGCATCCGGGTAGACGCAATGCCGATATGGCCATCGCAAGGAGAACGGCTGAAAGGTTTGGAACCCGTCATATCGAGATTGAAAAAACACAGGATCATTGGCGGGCGGAATATGATGATATGTTCAAAGCCCAGAGCGGGATGACTGATAGCAGCTTTTATCATGCCCACGAATTAGCGGTGTGTAAAACCCTGCACAAAAACTATGGGATCAGATCGGTCATGCGGGGAGACGAATGCCTGGGTTTCGGACCGGATGCCCATACTGTCCAGAATGCCCTGCTGCCGAGCAGCATGAGTTTCCCGAAATATGTCCCCGGATTTGAAGAATGGTTTGCCCCAGAAAATAGGATTTCCGAGCGGTATTCCCGGTTTATGACCGGATTGGTGAAACAATACGAGTACCAATCATACGATTGCCTTAAAGACACACTTGATTTTTATCAGCGCCAGCACATGAACCGAAACCCTTTGAATTATTTTAAATTGGATTATTTAGAGGTTTTCTGCCCGTTGATCGATCCGGACGTTCTGGATCTTATTTCAAAATTCCCTTCAAGATTCAGACGGCACAAACAGCTTTTTAAAAAATTACTTGAAACTAAAATCGGCAGACAACTGGAAATCGCTGAAAATAATAATCTGACGGACTGGCGAAGTGAGATCAACAGGTCAAGTGAACTGATAGCCTTTTTCATGGAAGAGTCAGAGAAATTGCCATCAATTTTCAATCCTGATTTTTTCCGTAGCCGGATCTTCTCTCCGGGCACCAGCCATCGGAAAAATATCAAGGCGTTGATTAAAGATCGCGTCAGACCACTTAAAAAGATCCTGCCGATCGAATTTATACAACAGACATTGGCCTATCGGAAACGGCATATTAATCAATCTCTCCACATCCCGCCACATCTGCTAATGATCCGTGCGGCTGTGCTGGCCAGGTGGTGCGATTGGTGGATCGTGTGACATGTGTATCCTGAGAAGAACTTTACGCTGATCTATAGCTGATCTATATTGGAATACCTGCCAACACGAAAAGGAAGGCTAAAAATGAAACATAGATTAAAACCTTATCTTTTTTCCAGGGGTGAGTACATTTTTCATGATTTTTTATTGAAAGACCACAAAAGAGGTTGGGAAAATCCGCATGGTATCACCTTCGAGAGATTCAAATCGGCGGATTACAAATGTTTGGAAAATACGCTTTCGGATATCGACCACTGGGAAAGATTGTTTACGGTCGAGGAGGTTAGAGCCCGCATCGATGATGGGCATCGGTTTTATGTAGCAAAAAAAAATGACGATATCATCGGATATTTTTGGCTGGCCGTAAACTCAATCGGAATTTCGTTCTTTAATGGAACAATCCATTTAAAGCCGGGGGAGGCGCTTTCCTTTAATGCGTTGATAAAAAAGGAGTACAGAGGCAAGGGTATATTCAACAGGTTGAAGGCATTCGCATTCAACGATTTAATACAAAACGGTTTTCATAGGGTTGTCGGGTTTTATTGGCATAAAAATCAAGCCTCCATCAGGATGAATGAACGGTTCGGATCACGGATTATCGGAAAAGTGAAATACTATCATTTGTTGTCGCTGGCGTTCAGATGGCACAATCTTGCAGTGGATAAAATAGACTTCGATGGTGGCGTTTTGATATTCTGGAAAAAGCTCATCCGGAAAGTATTCAGGAAAATTAAAGAAGCCACCGCTGCAGAAGGATAGAAGAAACCCTGAACGATTCGTTCCCGGCTTGTGAAGGCCTCCTTTGGTGGTCTGATGGGTGGTTTATCTCGAATGTACTGTTTTAAGGTGCAGGTCACAAAACATGACCTGGAAAGGAGTGTGATTGAGGGTGTACTAAAGAACCTTAACTGGCAGATTAAGGAGTTTTATGAAGTTCATTAATTCTTTTCGAAAATTGTTAAGCCGATACCGTTACAGCGCATGGTTGCTGGATGGTGCCGAAAAACAGTCCGGTGAGAACCTGCGTATTTTCTATGTTGGGGCCGGTACTATCAATAAAAATTATTTTACGAACCTGGTGTTCAAGAATGTGACGAAAGATAAATACCTGGGCCGGTTTTGGTTGTCCAGGCCACTGGGATTTATACCAAAGCAGGCGGGTGGTTGCGACTTGGCGGTAACCGATATTGAAAAGTGGCATTTGGCCGATTCCAAGCAACCCTGTTTTTATGTGCCATGTTGGGTGGACGGTAAAGTCGATATTGATGAAACACTTCGGCTGGCTAAGAAAAGAGAATCCATTAAAAGCGATCTGCGCCGTATCCGAAAGCATGGTTTTACCTATGACATTGAACGTAGCAGGGAGAAGTTTGTTGAGTTTTACGAGCAAATGTATGTCCCCTACATCAAAAATAATTTCGGAAATGAGGCCGCATTGCATTCGCTGGAAGGTATTTTAAGCAGAGTCGACGACAGCGAATTATTGATGGTGATGAAGGGTGATACGGCTGTTACGGCTGAGGTGATTGTATACCGGAACAATGAGCCTTGGCTCATGTGCCTTGGTGTTCTGGACGGTGACCGTAAACACGTAAAGGCAGGCGCCATAAATGCACTTTATTACTATCGGCTGATACATTTGAAGAGCAAAGGATTCAAGGAAATAGATCTGGGGGCTTCCAGAGGCTTTTTGGGCGACGGCGTTCTGCAATACAAGAAGAAATGGGGTATAGGATTGACCGGTATGCGTGAAAATGGTTTTTTGATTCATCGGCTTGCCAAAACGGCCGGAACCAGGGCTTTTTTGCTGAGTAATCCTTTTTTATTAAATGGCCAGGAAGGGTTCAGCAGTGTTTGTTTTGTTGATGGAGACAAGCTTCCAACCGAAGGTCAGCAAAAGACGATGATCAGCCGGTTCGCTATTCCGGGTATCAATCGATTACTGATTTATCAGTTGGGTGGGAATGGCAGTCTTTTGGATTTTGGTCTTGATGCACCTGTTCCGGTCGAGGTCCGGCGATTTTAGGTGTGATATGGTATACGGGCTGAGAAAATGAGTCCTGGTAGTTTCAAATTCATCGCTCCAGATGGTTTTTTTGGACCGAGCTGTATCTGAAGGGTTCGGCCCTATTACCAATTCGTAAAAGCATTATCGGTCTTGCCGCAATTCCTGGATACTACAATCATTGTTTTTGAAATGGTTTCTTGCGATGCCTTTTCGGCATAATGGTCCTGAGGATCCAATACAAATATCCCATGAGTCTTGAAAAATATATAACATATTCCGGCAAATCGCCGTTCTCAATTTCCGCCTGCCTCTTTTTCAATTCGTGATAATTTTTAATATAATTTTCCGGTGAAGGCAGGACCTTTTTTGACTCAATCCATATCGGTTCCATTGCCGGCAGATTTAAGAAATTAAACAGGGTGCTATAAAAACGGCCAGGGTTCTCCAAAAGATCTTCATACTGAATTTCAAGGAGATCGTGAGTCTTTTTCAGTTCCCGCAACACATCATACATTTTGCGAACATTGAGGGCAAATGAGGTCAATCGCCATTTGCTGATGCGCAATTGTTTGACCTTTCTGCGCTCATATCCCTTATACCAGGAATGCATGATACCGGATTTCTTGCCGCTCAATGCCGAACCTATCTGGGCGACGAGATCTTTTCGGACGATGATGATAACCTTCAGATCCTTCATGTTTTCTTGCAATACACGCACAAGGTGACGCGCTATTTTATGAGAATTACAGGCAATTTTAACGCCATGTGCAGTGGTCTGATCAGTTGAACGGATTAATGTCAATGCATCGAAAAGGGCAGAATACCCCTTCTGTTTTTCTTCCGGGTAATCATTGCCGTGTGTGAAGCTGCTGATGCCTTTTGTGAAAAAGGGTTCAATTTTCATTTCATCATTCAACGCGGCGGCATTTGGGTGTCCTTTGATGGCGAGATGCGTGATGGTCGTTCCGGACCTGGACCAGCCGATGATCAGATATCTTGTTTTTTCAGTCATGAGGTCCCCATGTGTGATGGATTGCAGGCATTTCGTAACTCATTTGATTGTGTTAGTATGATCCGGTCTTTAAATTAGATCCCAGGTTTGGGTGTTAGATGTTAAGTTTTCAGTTTTGTATCCTGTTCTGCCGTCAAGATCAAGAAATCTTAGAACTGACTTTTCTGTCCACTGAAAGTCGTGATGGGTTGAAAAATTGTGAAATCGTTTTACAGACCGAATAATCGATTCATACAAAAATGGACGCGATTCTGGATACAGAGGGGCGGTTTGTCGCCGACGGGGCGTATTGCCATGCGATTGGCAGCCCTGTTTGTCGCACCCCATAAATCAAGAGTTCCTTTGGCGCGCATGGCTCCCACTGGTTATGTTGCCTATTCGGCTATCATCGACCACGATGAACTTTTTCTTGGAAGGAATGTTTTTATAGACGATGGAAGCATTCTCTTTAAACGGGAGGGATGGGGCAAGATGACACTTGCGGACGGTGTCATTATTTTCCGGGAAGTATACCTGGAAACCGGAACAGACGGAGAACTTTTTATCGATGACATGGCGAGTATCCATCCCAGGTGCCAGATAAATGCGTATCATTCGTCGATTTACATCGGTAAAAAGGTTATGCTTGCCCCCTATTGTGCGCTCTATTCATATAATCACGGTTTGAAACCCGGTGAGGTGATTGTCGATCAGCCATTGGAAAGCCGGGGACCGATTACCATCGGAGATGGGGCCTGGCTCGGTGTAGGGGTCATTGTGACCAGCGGTGTCACCATTGGTGAAGGCGCTGTCGTGGGTGCCGGATCCGTCGTGACAAAAGATGTGCCGCCGAACACCATTGCCGCTGGTAACCCGGCGAAGATTGTGAAGAAACGATAGGAGATAATCTTATACTTTGGAGAATTTCAGTTCAGAACAATCGACGGTGGACATTAGTATTGTGGTGTGTACCTACAACCGGGCTGAAATGCTCGAAGACACGCTGCGGAGCTGGGTGACGGTCGATAAAGAATCTATTCATGTTGAACTTGTGGTTGTTGACAATAATTCGACGGACCTGACAAGACAAGTTGTTCGGCAGTTTGAGCAAGCCCGTCCCGGTGAAGTGATATACGTTTTTGAAGACAAGCCGGGACTTTCTTTTGCGAGAAATAAAGGGATAGAAATCGCGCGTGGAAGGCTCATCGCATTTGTAGATGATGATATTTATTTCACAGAAGACTGGTTGAAGGAGATTCTGAATACATTTCGAAATCAAGGCCGTGCGGATTGTGTTGGCGGTAATTCGATACCTTCCTTTGAAATCCCGAAACCGGAGTGGCTGACGGATGATCTGATGAGGGTTTATGGGTCGACTCTATCCGGTGAAACCGAAAAGGTAATGGCATTCCCTGAGCATCCATTCGGTGTTAATATGGTGTTCAAACGGGAGGTATTCGAACGTATCGGTTTGTTCAATACCCGATTGGGCAGAATAAAAAAATCTCTTCTTTCCAACGAGGAAAAGGAACTGTTTTATCGTATCGACCAGGCGGGGCTGCTGACCTATTACTCTCCAAAAGCAATTATTTTTCACCGGATACCAGCCGATCGAATTGACCAGCGATGGATCTTAAGACGGATGTACTGGCAGGGCATATCAAAGGTCTCTTTTTCACAGATAATCGATAAGAAAAGCAGATTTTATCTTCTTAAAGACACCCTTCGGAATTTTAAAAATTTCCTTTTTGGGCAACGACCGTATTCAGTAAGGAACTGCATTGTATTCTTCCCCTGGCAGGCTTTTAAGGTGAAACTTAGAGCTGTCCTATCTTTTGGGATAACAATACAGAGTCTGATAGAAATTTTTAACCATCGTGACCTTAAAATAAACCAATAACATAGGATTGATAATGAATGCTGACTGGCCACTAGTAACCATTGGAATACCCACCTACAACAGGGCGGAGGCCACATTACCGATAACATTGGAGAGCGCTCTGGATCAGGATTATCCGAATATTGAAATCGTTGTTTCGGACAACTGCTCCAGTGACAATACTGAACAGGTGATTAGTGGGTATAAGGATACCAGGATCAATTACATCCGGCAGAATGTGAATATCGGGCCAACAAACAATTACAAAGCCTGCCTTGATAACTGCCGGGGAGATTATTTTCTGTTGTTGCACGATGATGACCTGATTGACAGGGATTTTATCAGCTCTTGTATGGCCGGTGTCGGACATCGGACGACATTCGGATTGATTCGAACCGGAACCCGGATGATGGATGCCGCGGGGAAAACTATTACGGAAAAACCCAACACCATGTCTTCAAATGAACCGGAGGATCTCTACAGATCATGGTTGACAGGGGATACTTCGTTTTACCTATGCAGTACATTGTACAATACGAAAGCACTGCGTGCGGCGGGTGGTTTTAAATCGAAGAATAACTTGTTTGAAGACGGAATTGCGATCATCAAGATATCTCACCAATGGCCGATCCTGAATATTCCGGAGTTAAAAGCCTCGTTTCGGCAGCATGAAGAGCAGCGAACCCATGCGGCCGCGGCTAAGCGTTGGAGTGAAGATTTCAAGCAGGCCATAGACCTTATCTATTCATATAACCCGAAAGACAGGGATAATCTTTACAGGATTGGAATGGAAAGGTACGCCAAGGTGAGCCTGCATTTTGCCAGAAAAATTAAGAACCCAATCCAAAGGGTAATCGCCATGTTTTGCCTATGCAATCATTTCCCCTACACTTACTGGCCCGGTAAGTCTCTGAAGTTGTTTCTGATCGGGTATTTGGGAACGAAATTTTACGGGAAATCGGTTTAAATTGTTCGTTCAGCAATTCTTCATCGTTACGATTAAGAATATGCCCCGGATAAAACCCCTGTCACTGGATATGCGTGGCTGATATAGCTTAACTGCTCGGCATATCAAGTTGAAATAGAAGCAAAAGAACGCTCATCCTTAAATAAAATGAAGACCATGATGGATATAAATCTGGTAACGTTTAAAATGAGTAACCACGCTCTGAATTCCGGTTACGATCGTATGATTGATTACCTGGAGTGCAGAGTAATCGCCGCACCGGAAAAGTGGAGTTTCGGCAGGCGGGTAATTGTAAAAAGCTTAGGCCGCTTGATTAAAAAATCCGGTGTTGTGTGGTATAATCGGGATTCAGCATACAACGAAACCGTGGCAGCAATGCGGTGGCTAAAAAAATCAGGACAGATTTTTCATTTCATTTATGGAGAGAACTCTTTTCGATACTTAGGTTTATTGAAAAAAATTCACCTGCAGAATGCGGTTATCTGCACCTTCCATACACCGCCATGGAAGTTTCAGGAGTTAGTTGCCGATAACAAATATCTGGATGATCTGGATGCGATTGTTGTCGTTTCCAATTCACAGCGTAAGTTTTTTTCAGAATTGATTGGCGAGGAGCGCGTTTTTTATGTGCCGCACGGTATAGATGTTCAGCATTATCATCCGAAAATGGTGTTTTTGACTCATAACAGCACGACTAAATTCAAGTGTCTGTTTGTCGGACAACACATGCGTGATTTAAACACCTTGTCGGAATCAGCCAAATTCCTGATCGATCATGACCCTACTGTAGAGTTCAATGTAGTGGTGCCTGAAAAATTCCATTCGTGTTTCATAGATCTCCCCAATGTGACGGTTTTGTCAAAGATACCGGATACACGGTTACTCGAACTGTATCAAGAGTCCGACCTTTTGGTTTTGCCGTTGATAGACGCCACCGCGAACAATAGCATTCTCGAGGCCATGGCCTGTGGCCTGCCCGTTGTAACCACTGATATGACAGCCACCCGCGATTATCTCGATGATTCATGCGCCATACTGACACCAAAAGGAGATGTCCGTGGGGTTGTTGAGGCGATTCAGGCGCTTAAATCAGACAGAGATAAATTAGATGGCTTCGCCGGTGCAATTCGTAGGAGAGCGATGGATTTCAGTTGGGAAAAAATCGCAACACAAATGAATCACATATATCGCAAGGTGAGTGATGGGTGTCATCAATCGTAATATGATAAATTTTCTTAAAAACAAGTATCCGGAAAATATTCTATGAATGGAAAAGGACCGATTTTCATGTGTATCGGGGCGCAGAAAGCTGGAACGACTTGGCTATACGCGAATCTTGCGAAACTCCCCGATGTCGCGCTGCCGCCATTGAAAGAGATTCATTATTTTGATGAAATATATCGAAAGGTCAACACCTCCTTTTTTGCCCGGGTATCTGCTCAAGAAGGGATGAACAAGTGGTGGTGGAAGGAAAAACTGAATGTGTCTTATCGTCGTGTTGCGAAGTCGAAGAATATTGCACATGCACGTTGGTATCTTCGGTACTTTTTTTCCCCTCGAAATTTTAACTGGTATGAGCGATTATTCAAGACCCCGGCTGGCAAAATATCCGGCGATATAACCCCTGACTATTGTATTCTTGATAAAGAGACTATTCAATTCATCCACGAGCGATATCCACAACTTAAAATTATCTACCTGATACGTAATCCGGTCGATCGGGCATGGTCGGCTTTAAAGATGAGATATATGCAGCGGCGCGCCATGCATATCGGGGATATAAATGAAAAATTGGTGGAAGATTATTATCAGGAATTCCATGAGTTTAATGACATTGAAAGGACCATTGACAATTGGACTTATCATTATCCACGTGAACAGTTTTACATCGGATTCTATGATGAACTGGTAGAAGATCCAGTCACATTTTTGGACAACATTCTCATCTATTTAGGGGTGGGACGAGCTTTTGATCATGAAAAGCTTCGGCAGAAAGTCTTCAAGGGAGTGGCCGGAAAAATGCCTGCTGACATCAAATTGTTATTAAGTCGCAAAAGTATTGATCAGATAAGGTTTCTCAAACAATATTCAAGCAGGTTCAATGTGAAGTATCCGGAAAAATGGTTGGTGGAGGCCCAGCGGACGATAAGTTAATCAACGTGAAAGGAAAAATGTGATGAACAATATCAGCCAGATGACAATATCCGATTTACTTTTAGCAAGGATAAGAAATAACAATTTGCGGAAAACGGTGCATCCACGGTTGATTGTTATCCTGAAAAAGTTATGTCAAAACCTATTTTTATTTTCAATTATCATTTTAACATTTCCGGCATACCCAGCACAGGCTCATCTACCCCACGACGACATTACCCTTATGGAAATTTCACCGAATTATGATCTGGACGGAATCGTGCTGATTGCTGTCAGGAACAATCTACTTCGCTCTGAGAACGGTGGGGAAAGCTGGAAAAGAATGGTAAATGGCCTGGACTACAGGTCTGAATTATCCGCCATCGCCATACCGGATAATTTTGATGAAAGCAGGGCCATTTTCGTTTCTTCTGAGAGCGATGGTGTTTTCAAATCAGAAGATTCAGGCGAATCATGGCGATGCATCAATTCGGAATTGGGTACTCGTTCCATAAGCCATCTTTTCATTCCAAGCGATTATGAGACCAAACAGGAAGTATTGGTGGCCGCAGGCAAAGGCGGATTGATTAAGATGGATGGGAGTGGTGCTGTTTGGGATGAGATTGCCGGAAGCGAAGGGAGAATAATAACCATCATTGCCGAGGGGGGCGAGGGGCTTGACCGAAAACTTTTGGTTGGTGATACGCAAGGTTCAATATTCGTATATGATGATATCCGTCAGTCCTTGGAGCCGTATACACGAGTTGACAGTGTTGGCTCAATCACCGCAATCGGGTTGCCACCGGATTGGCGTGATGGCGAGGAGTTGCTTGTTGGGACCGAAAAAGGCGGTTTGAAGAGAGGTAATTTGGGCTCGGGTTTCACACAAGTACCTGATGTTCCTGGCGATGGACCCATTATGTCCATAGCTTTTTCACCGGATTATCATGACGATACAACTATTTATGTGAGCACATGGGATGAGGCGGTTTACATAACGCAGGACGGCGGTGACAGTTGGGAAAAGCACAGCCGGGGATTGACAACGGACAAACAAGCGGATCAGGGTAATTTACCGCATTTTCGATTAATAAAAATGTCCAACGGATCATCTGAGGAAAGGGCGATCTTTTTAAATGCATTTGACGGCCTGTTTAAATCAAACGACAGTGGATTCTCGTGGAGGCAGATAGAAACGGTTTCTGCCAATATTATCGTCAGCTTTGATATATCACCTGACTACAGAGATGCCAGAAGACTTGTTTTGTCGACGTATGCCGGGGCAGCATTCCTTTTGGATCGTACGTATGACAATTCTTGGAGTATCCTGAATAATGATATGGGGTATCAGGCAATTCGTCGCACCGCAATTCAATTTTCCCCGAATTATTGTTCAGATGGAACACTTATTTCAACATCCAATGACTCGCTGTGGTTATCCCCTGACAGTGGAGAACGTTGGAAATCACACAACATAAGGAATATCCGCTGGTTGCCGCGCAGGGTTGAAAAACTACTCAGCATCGGGTGCTTTGGAAAAACGGAATTCAATCGTCCGTGGATACCGACCTTGGTTGTGCCCTCACCGGCTTATGCATCGGACAAAACCATATTTTTAGGTACGAGAAAAAATGGCGTCCTCCGATCCACAAATGACGGCATGAGCTTTAAATCAATTTGGAAGAGTCAGGGTGATGAAGTTGATTCAGTCATCGTTTCGCCGGAATTTCCGGAAGATAAAACCGTTTTTTTGAGCAGTTCGGTCGGCAGTGGCGTATATCGCAGCAGCGATGGTGGCGACACGTGGAAGGACGCCGGAAACGGCCTGGAGTATGACGGCAATACTATTGTGCTTGCAATATCACCAAATTTCAAAACGGATGAGACCTTGTTTGCAGGAACTACCGAAGGCATTTTCAAAACAATTGATATGGGCGGAAAATGGCGTAAACTTCCAAATCCTTCCGGTGATACGGATTACGTTGAGGCCATCTCGATTTCTCCGAACTATGCTGAGGATCTTGAGGTGCTGGTCAGCGTCAGGGGTAAAGGCCTGTTCAAGACCAATGACGGCGGTGAAACATTCCGACCAATCGGTACTGCTCTGATAGCTGAAAACTATTCCTTGACACAGTATCAGGATTTTCCGGAGCGATCGACACCGATCAAATATTCTCCCTCTTATGCAGTGGATAGAACGATCTATGCGATATCCGGCGACAAGCTATTCGTCAGCGAAAATGGCGGTGAAGATTGGATAGAGATCTTGAGACCGTTGCGTTACGAGGATGTGAGAAGTGATTTTATTATTTATGAGAAAAAGAACGATTGGGAAAGACAATGGTTTCCTACTCAGTTTGGCAACAACAAAGTCAGTGCGTCAGGCATCACATTTTCAAGCACCAAAGGAGCAGATGCAACTTACGGATTTTTTGGAACCGGCGTGTGTTGGATTGGAACTGAAAACAGTGATCAAGGAATAGCCAATATCTATATTGATGGGCAATTTAAAGGGCAAGTTGATCAATACAGGTCCACCGGCAAAACAGGTGCAAGACTATTTACGATTCAGAAACTGAAGCGCTGCAGTCATGAGATACGGATTGAGGTCAGCGGTGAAAAAAATGAGGCGTCCACTGGTTACAGCTTGGTTGTGGATGCTTTCGATGTGTTTCCCTGACGATTTTGTAGATATATAGATCATATATAATATTGATATAAGATGAAGACAATTTCCCTTGCTCTTCCCAAATGGAGGCAAGGGATTTTTTTTAATAGCGCTACCTGCGTAGTCATTTTCTGTTAACCTGTTTTCACATTACATACCACTGCGATTGTGGTCGTTCCACACAATCTTTATCTGTTTCTATGTGGAATGATTCTGTTTTCACTGCTTACCACTGTACAGTCACTGGGAATATCCTTGACTACAGTGGTCCCTGCTCCCACCTTGACCCTATCACCGATTTTTACGGGTCCAACAATGTTGGACCCTAAAAAGATAAAGACATCATCGCCTATGGTTGGTAAGCCATGCTTTGTATAAGCCATGGAGCAGTTTTGATTAATCCAGCAACCAGACCCTATATAGCCGCCAATCGTTGTATTCTGTCCATGCTGGATGTATAGCCCGGGACCGATTTCCTTGGCAAAGATCCTCAATGTTTTTTCACCAGGATACAGCAACCTAAGTATCCGGATGAAAGGTGAATTTGGGGTACGATAATAGAATAGGGATCGAAAAGCCGGGTAGGTTGACATGGCCTTAATAAAGGCATTTTTTTTTATATTGTGCTGTTCCACCCAACGGTTTAAATCAGCATCAATCAGGTCCCGATTGGATGAACGGCGATAAACAAGATAGTGCAATAATAGCAAAAGTTTCATCTGTCCTCCGATGTTTTAAATGAATAATCATCATACCACTTTAGTCTCTGCCATCAGGCTTGCAGATCATTTTTCCGGGTTGGGCATTATGTCCTTATTTTCCCTATAAGAATTTTCAATTCTCGGGGGCTTGTGCTTTGAAAACATAAAATGCGAGCCCATCCCAGACAGCTCCTTGACTACTTTGTTACAGGCATGGGTTAAGAGCGATCTATGTGTCAGCATGTGGACTGTATATCTAACGGCGGTTTTGGTCAATATGCCGGATATAAAGTACCAATGAACCATTTTACATAGGAATTACTGAATATCCCACAAGGTGCCCTCCACCGGGTCAAAGCCGTTGTTGATAAGATTGTACACTGGAAGATGGGGGAGTTGCTTAACCACCTCCGACACCGTACCAAAATGATACGCCCTAAGGAGGTGTTTGAGTTTCGGTATGGTGGTTCGAAGCCCTACATAGTACTTGAAGGCCCTTTTGATGGGGAGCCGGAGGCGCGGCTGATTAGGGTCAACCTCACGAGGATGAATATAGATCATTGCGGGTTGTCTTCGTTTGTGGATCTGATGACAGCCATACTTGATCAGACTTATTGGAAAAAGCCGCAGATAACCGCCCCCCGAAAAAGGCGTAGTGATACCAAAAATGGACATCACAGACACCGGGAACACTGTGATCCCAAGATCCATGGTTCGTAGTTTAAAAGGCGAGCGAAAAAAGCCCCTCACACCACCGTGGTCGCGAACTGCAGGAACGATCGATACATCGATCACGAATCCTTCCTGCGCAAGAATCTCGTACGCCCAGAAACATTCTCTTTTCATCGAGAAACCTGGGGCCCGATAGGTCACCACCTCTTTGCCGCTACAATCCTGCAGGACTTTTCGGGCGCGGGTGAGATCCTCCCTAAACGCTTTAGGGGACTGGGTATAGACCAGCCTGTGGAAATATCCATGGCACCCAACCTCATGCCCCAGGTCGCTGATTTTTTGGATTAGCCTGGGGTGTTTGTTCGCGATCCAACCAACCCCGAAAAAGGTTCCTTTTGCACCCACCTCATCCAAGAGACCAAGCAAAACATCCGTATGACGTTCAATGTGGCTATCTGCGCTATCCCATGACGCGGGATTTTCATAGGGGGTTTTGACGGCACAGATATGAAACCAGTCTTCGAGATCTACACAAAACGCATCCAGCATGACCTGCTCGCTCATCTTGCCCCCTCCTGTTCGCTGCAATGTTCTTCCAACAACAAAAAAATATCGGATCACCTCCGGAGGGTTGCCGGCCAACACACAGTGGGTGGAGCATTAAGAACTTCTACTGATTTGATGGTGACAACAGTGCTCCGGTGGATAATATTTCGCTTCTATAAGTCAACGCTATGGAAAGAGGTGCGCAAAAACAGTAACTCAGTGTGCAAAAAAAGAATTCGAGGACCGCACTACGGAAAAAAATAGAAAGAAGAGCAACTATTTTGCGCTGTCTTTGAACTGGTTGTATTCAGTTCAGATAGTCAAGAAAAAGCGTTAACCAGGCGCATCATAACAATCTACCGTTTTCATTATCTACTAAAAAATGAATCAATTGTGAATTAGAAATATCTATTGGTATATTTTGTGCTTTTTTCTAAAGATTCAACAATTGAACTATAGTAGAAAGTACTTTTACCGAAAATGTATTTCATTCAATTGACAGCGGATATCTTTTTCTGTATCAAAGAGGCAGTTAACAAATTTACTACGAATAAGACTTTTCTATTTGGTATCCGGATTGATTCTGCCGATACCATAAACACCAAACAAATCATTGCTATGAAACAGATTCGATTCACGTCACATCCATACTTGATGGCAAGCGCGATGAATTACCAAATAAACCAATCACTTTCAGTACTGAAATGATTTTTATACCTTGTCACCAAATTCACCAAAGGAGATTGAACCAGTTATGAATAAGACCACTCGGCCAAATTCGTGGAGATTATTGGGGGTTGTAGTACTTGCCATCACACTTTCATGGGCTAGCATGACTTTTGCGGCGGTTGGACCGTTTAAAGAGGTCAACGGGCGTGTCGTTATCGAAGCTGAAAATTATCACTTTAAGACAACCAATGGAAAAAAGCGGGATTTTTATTTGTTTCCGAACACGTCAGCCCCTAAGCCAGATCCTGATGGCCCCCATACAAGTGGTGCCAGCAATGGCAAGTATCTGGAAATACTACCTGATACACGTGTGACCCATGATGACCCTCTTATTCCTAACGTCAATTTGTTTGCGAGTGGTTCGAACGCGCCCCAGCTACATTACAAGGTGAAAATCAGCAACAGTGGCCGTTATTACGTGTGGGCAAGGGTTTATTCCACGGGACCGGAAGACAATGGTGTGCATGTGGGATATGATGGTAAATGGCCAACATCGGGAACTGCCATGCAGTGGTGTACTGGTAAAAACAAATGGACGTGGTCCAGCCAACGGCGACTCCCGGAGAATCATTGCGGGGTGCCTCTGGGAATTTATCTTGATTTAACCGCCGGCGAACATACGATTATGTTTGGCATGCGGGAGGATGGTTTTGAATTCGACCGTTTTCTGTTGGTTAAGGATAGGACCTATCGACCAACAGGCGCCGGGCCAGCGGAAAGCCCCCGAACAGATGGTGGTGGGACACCTACGAACGAAGCACCCACGGTTAACGCAGGCCCGGATCAGGCTGTACAGCTTTCAGCCCCGGCCAATCTTAACGGTAGTGCCTATGATGATGGATTGCCCAGCAATAACTTGACGACAACATGGCGAAAAGTAAGTGGCCCGGGGATTGTGAAATTCGGAAATGTCTCAGCATTGAACACTACGGCAACATTCAGCCTAAAGGGGTTTTATGTCTTGAGCTTGGCGGCGAGTGACGGTGTCCTGTCAACTAGTGACCGGATCGGTATAAATGTAAGGACAACTAACCCGGATCCTGTCAATCAAGCACCAGCCGTCAATGCTGGACCGGATCAAACAATTGGTATTTCAGAAATGGCCGCACTCTCAGGCAGTGCGAGTGATGATGGGAAACCCAATAACACATTGACCACTACCTGGAGCAAAGTCAGCGGCCCGGGAAATGTGACCGTCGAGAATAAGTCGGCGCTAAAAACCAGAGCTTCATTTAGTGCAGAAGGTTTTTACGTTCTCCAATTATCCGCTGATGACGGTGCGCTGAAAAGCAGTGACAGAGTCGGTATTAATGTATCAGGCCAGGTAACTCAGGAAGGCGCTTTTGTGCAGAGTGGCCAGAATGGTTTGGTTGTTTTTGAGGCTGAGAGTAATCAGGAGAATATCAGTTCAGCCGATCACGATTGGATCAAAGTCAATAAACCGGCCAATTTTAGTGGCAGTGGTGCTATGGAGGCGATTCCTGATCAAGGGGAAAGAATCGTCGCCACCAGGGTTCGGCAAAGTCCGCACCTTGAATTTAAAGTCTCTTTTGTGGAGACGGGGAGACATTTTGTGTGGATCCGGGGACTTGCCCAGGGTAATGACAATTCTCTACACGTCGGCTTGGGTGGTAAGACATTTGAAACAGCCAGAAACATCACGCTTCCGGTAGTTTCAGACTGGCGGTGGAATAATACTTCGAACGGGAATCACGCATCTATTAATGTAACCCGCAAGGGAATACAGACAGTTGATTTGTGGATGCGGGAAGATGGTTTGATAGTGGATAAAATAATACTCACAACAGATCCAACCTATGAGCCCAGTGGTAAAGGTCCTGCGGAAAGTCCCTTTAGCGATGGCGGATCGTCAGACATTGCGTTCAATCAAGGGAATGATGACCAGGGTTTTGCGGTAATGGAGACTGAAAATTATGATACCAACAAGGCTGCGGGTGCCCATAAATGGACAGAGGTATATGTGCCTTCCAATATTAGTGGGAACGCAGCGATGTCAGCCCTGCCGGATATTGGTGCGCGTATAAACAAAAACTATACAGCAAATAGCCCAAGCCTGAATTTTAAAGTGAAATTCGTCAAAACAGGCCGTCATTATATTTGGCTCAGGGGGCTGGCTTCGGGCAATGACAACTCCTGCCATGTCGGATTGGACGGATCAGGCATCGTAACCTCGCAACGCATGGAGTTTCCAATTTCTCGTAATTTGGTATGGACCGGTCGTGTAAATGGCAATGTTGCTTATATCGATGTCACCAAGACCGGTACTCATACGATTAATGTCTGGATGCGGGAAGACGGACTTACATTAGATAAGATCCTGATTACCATAAATCCTGATTATGTCCCAACCGGCTCCGGACCCGTGGAGAGTGTCCGGAAGTAGAAGTTTTTACTTCGTCTCAATGATACGAACAAAGTAAAACTCACTGAAGACTTGTACGACGGTTTACATATTTAAGGTTTTCATTGTAATCGTTGCTGTTTTTTTAAATGCCACCGACAACGTCGGTGGCATTTTTTCTTTTTTTCAGTTACATCTGTTTAAATATATAGTAATTCGTAGTACATAGTTGACAGGGGCACATTTTTTATACATTAGGGAGTTTCCCCTAAGTTCACTATCAGTTCGAATTCCATCGCAACTTTTCTATAAAGGCCGCCATGCAAAAAGAAAAAAAGGGAAAAAAAGAAACGCAGACAATGGCCCGCTTCAATAAAATCATTCTAAAAAACGACTATTTATCGAGGTGTGCGCGATTTTTTGTTACGCCATATATGAACGGTGCATTTAATATAATTCATTGTTGTCATCATCGGGTCGGCACCGCATGGTTCACACGTATAATGAATGCGGTGGCCATGAAATACTATTTACCTTTTGTAAAAAGAGATCGCATTGATAAATCGCCGCTATTGCCGGGGGCGCCATTCATCTATCTGGATACCCATTCTCTTCTGGATGTATCAGAAATAACAAGTTTCAGGGGGACACACATAATCAGAGATCCCCGGGATATCGTGATTTCAGGCTATTATTACCATCTATGGACTGATGAAGAGTGGGCGAATATGAAATTTAGTACCTTGTTGAAAGAAAAGCCCATGCTTAAAAGCCGGCTTGCTTCCCTGCCTTTAGATGCAATCATGGATATGAGCTATAAAGAATATTTAAACAAATTGCCAAAAGAGGAGGGGTTGCTCGTTGAAATTAAACGCGCTTCTTTAGGTCCGATACAAATAATGACCGATTGGGACTATGACAACCCCAATTTTCTGGAAATAAAATATGAAGATCTGCTATTGGATCAGGAGAAAACATTCAGGAAAATTTTTTTTCACTATGGGTTCAAATCTGAGGCCATTGACATTTCTACAGAGATTGCCCTTAGTTATAGTTTTAAGAAAATTACAGGTAGAAGCATAGGCGAAGTCGGTAAAAAATCACATCTGCGGTCCGGAAAGGTGAATCAATGGGAAGAAGAATTCAGTCAATCGCATATTGATCTATTTAAGGAGTTGCATGGTAGCGATTTAATCAAGTTAGGCTATGAGGTCGGCTTGGACTGGTAAGCCAGCTCGCCCTTGGTTTAACTGGACTTATATTTTTCCCCATAATTTCAGTCTTGCACACCATGAAAAGGTTTGTTTGTAGAAATTTCAAGTATTTATTCTTTGAACTGAATCGCTGATATTTTACACCCAGTATCGGTCAATTGCCGAAGCAACGTCACCGACACCCTTCCGGCAAGGGCCAGTGGTCCGTGATTGCGGCTTCGTCGTTGGGGGGTTGGCAGGAGTGCCAGGGGACTTCTGTGAGGTTTTTTGCCCGCAATTTGATGGCGCAGGGGTCGTCGATGGTTTTAAACAATAGTTGCCCCTCCGTTCTGGTCCACTTGTAAACCCCGATACCCTTGATGCAGGTGGGATCGTTGGCGAAGATGATGCGATCCCCGGCGACCATGAAGGTACCGATATTCTTCCAGCCCGTGTTCAGATGAATAACCCGGTAGACCCCGTTTTTGAACTGAATTTTCCATAGGCCCGTGTCCGGAACCCAGTCCGGGCATCGCTTGCAGGGCACGGTAACGTCCGTTCTGAGCGCCCTTTTCGTGTAAATCCCATCCACTTTAGAAGGCTTTGCTGTGCAACGGCATTGTATAGGGATATGGTTGCCGTTCCAGTAGTGAGCGCCATATTTTATCGACCGCTTCCGGAGCTGTATCGGCATGGGATGATGTGATCTGGATCGGGAAAGCAATGATGAATAGTGCCGTTATGAAACCCGTTGCCCGCCTTGTGGTGGTGTTCATGGGTCACCTTCCTCCTCGCCTGAATTAAAATGGAGCCGGTAAATGACCATCTTGACACTATCGATATCCCGAAGATACCATAAGGGCGTTAAATTGACAATCGGTCAACCGATTCGAAACATATTTTGTATGGCGCGTTGCAGGACCTGGTTGTCGTTTTTGATTATTCTATAATTCAACCCATCGGCGATCATTTCTGATCCGGAGGAGAGATGGCATTTATCCGCGACATTGAAAAATACCGGGAACGAACCCTTGCCAGGGACTTGATCATCGGCCTGACAGTGGCAGTGGGGTTTACCGTGGCCGTCCATATCGCTGTCTATTACGTCTATTCAACCACCAGCTCGGAGAGAATCCTCACGGAAAAAGCCGAATCCACCGTCGATGAATTGGCCGAGGTCATGGCGATTTCATTATGGAACCTGAGCCGGGATGTCATCGTTCAGATTTCCAAGGCGTATCTGAAATCAGCTTATCTGGAAGGCATCCAGATTAAGGATGATCTGAACCAGGTCATGTTCGAAGCGTATCCTGAAAATACCGACGGGTTGATCAAGGAGACCAAGGAGATTGAATGGCAGGGAAACATGGTGGGGACATTGACCCTGTGGATTACCGGCAAGGATACCACCCGGATCCAGCGGGCCATGATCCGCAATATGATTCTGATCGCCCTGTCCGTCATTATCATCATCATCGGGGTCATCCATTTTATTATGCGATATCTGCTGAACAAACCCATGGACCATTTGATCCAGGGCATGCGCACCATTGCCGGCGGTGATTATCAAAGTCCCATGCCGCCGGTACCCCAGGTGGATATCAATGCGATCATCAAGGAGGCCAATCTTATGGCCAGCCAGATCGCCCTGCGCAATGAGCAGCTTGAAAAAGAAAACATCGAACGGTCCAAAGCCCAGGATGAACTCAAACATGTGAATGTCGACCTCGAGATGCGCATCGGCCAGTTGATCGAGGCCGAAAAGGCATTGGCCGAGTCGGAGAAGAAATACCGGGGTATCTTCGAAAATGCCCTGGAAGGGATTTTCCAGACCACGCCCGACGGCCGGTTTATCGATGCCAACCCGTCCATGGCCCAGATTCTTGGATACGACTCCCCTGAAGACCTGATCAACAGTGTGACGAATATTGAAAAACAGCACTATGTGGACCCGCATCAACGGGAGGAATATCTCCGCCTGCTCGGTGAGAACGATTTGATATCCCACTATGAATGTCAGTTTTACAAGAAGGACGGCACCAAGATCTGGGGGGTGACCCAGGTTCGCGGGTTCAGGGATGACCAGGGCAAACTGACCCGTCTGGAAGGCATTCTCCAGGACATTTCGGAACGGAAGCAGGCCGAAATCGAGTTGCGGGAATCAGAAGAGAAATATCGCCAATTGTATGAGGGCAGCCGTGACGGATACGTGATGACCGATACCCTCGACAACTTCATCGAATGTAATTCCAGCTTTTGTGAAATGCTGGGATATACGCTGGAAGAGTTGCGGCAGATGACCTACCCCCAGATCACACCCGAAAAGTACCATGACTGGGAAACCCAGCTGCTGCAGAAAGAGACCTTGGAGCGGGGTTACACCGATGTCTATGAAAAAGATTATATCCGAAAGGACGGCACGGTGTTTCCGGTGGAGATGCGCGCGTACCTGATGCGTCCCCAAAAAGACAAGGCCACCGGTTTCTGGGCGTTCGTGCGGGACATCACCGAGCGGAAGAAACTGCAGGCCGAAGCCATGCGAAATGCCCAATTGGCATCTCTGGGTGAAATGGCCGCCGGGGTGGCCCATGAAATCAACAATCCCATCAACGGGATTATCAATTATGCACAGATTCTGATCAATCGCAGCAAAAAGACCGGGGACACCAATGACATTCCCCCTAGGATCATCCAGGAAGGGATTCGCATCGAACGGATTGTCCGGGCGCTTCTTTCTTTTTCGCGGGAAAGCCGGGAGAAGAAGTTCGCCGTCCAGATCAAGCATGTGCTTACGGAATCGCTTGATCTTACCCAGTCCATGCTGGCGAAGGACAAAATCAACATCAGTGTCAACCTGCCCGGCGACCTGCCGGAGATTAATGCCAATGCCCAGCAGATTCAGCAGGTTTTCCTGAATATGATCAGCAATGCCCGGTATGCTTTAAATCAAAAAGCCGCCACATCATCCATCGAAAAACGCTTGGTGATCGATGGCGAGATAATCGAGAATAACGGCCGCAGAGACATACGAATTTCTGTCTATGACAATGGCACAGGGATTGCAAAAAAAGATCTTGCCCGCGTCTGTGATCCTTTTTTCTCCACCAAGCCCACCGACCAGGGAACCGGGTTGGGACTGAGCATCAGTCACGGCATTGTCAAAAATCATGACGGAAAATTATGGATGGAGAGTGTAGAGGGAGATTACACCAAAGCCATTATCGAGTTGCCCATATGAGTTATAAAATATTAGTTGTCGATGATGAAGAGAGTATACGCTTCACCTTCAATGAGTTTTTGACCGAGGAAGGGCACGAGGTCTTTTGTGCCGATAGTTTCCAGGCGGCAATGGATATCATCTCCGAGTCCGAATTGGACCTGATCTTCGCCGATATTATTCTGGCCGAGCACACCGGTATCGACATCCTCAAGGCGGTCAGGGACCGGGGGCTACTTTGTCCGGTAATTATCGTCACCGGACAGCCGAATATCGATACGGCTACGGAATCCGTGCGCCTGGGTGCATTCGACTACCTGGTCAAACCCATCCACCAGGATAAATTGCTGTGGGTGACAAAGGTCGCCCTTTCCCACAAGCAGGTGATCGGAGAACGGGAGCAATACCGCAACAATCTGGATGCCATTTTTCGCAGCGTCATGGACGCCATCATCACCGTGGACGAACAGATGCATGTCATCGAATCCAACGCAGCCGTGGAAGCGGTGTGCGGTGTGGCGCCCGGGGACATTGCCGGAAAGCACTTCATTTCCATCGACAATCTTTGCCTGGCTGCCTGCGGTGATGTCCTGCAGCAGGCGCTCAACCATCAGGCCACTATCCGCGAACAGCGTATTGAGTGCCATCATCCCGGCCGGCCTCGCCAGATGCTAATCGTCAATGCCTCTCCATTACTGGACCGGAAAAATAACTCCATTGGCGCCATCCTCGTCATTCGGGATGTCACGCGGATGTCCATGATGGAGTGTGAACTCAAGGAACGGCATAGTTTTCACAACATCATCGGCAAAAGCCCCAGGATGCAGCGGATGTACCAGATTGTGGACAACCTGTCCGAGATCGAAACCACCGTGTTGATAACCGGTGAAAGCGGCACCGGAAAAGAGCTGTTCGCCAAGGCACTCCACTACAATGGCCCGCGGGCCTTCAGATCGCTGGTGACGGTGAATTGTTCCACATTGGTGGAAAACCTTTTGGAGAGTGAATTGTTCGGCCATGTCAAGGGTGCCTTCACCGGGGCGATCAGGGACAAGATCGGGCGGTTTCAGGAGGCCCATAAAGGGACCATTTTCCTCGACGAGGTGGGGGACCTGTCACCCGTGACCCAGTTGAAATTGTTACGGGTGCTTCAGGAAAAATGTTTTGAACGTGTAGGTGATTCAACTCCCATTGAAGTGGATGTGCGGGTCATTGGCGCCACCAATCGAGACCTGCGCCATGAGGTCAGGCAGGGCCGGTTTCGCGAAGATTTGTACTACCGGCTGAAGGTGGTCGAAATCGAGCTGCCACCCCTGAGGGAAAGATATGAGGATGTTCCGCTGCTGGTAAAGCATTTCTGCGACCTGTACAGCCGGAAATTCAACAAGCCGCTTCATGGTGCTGCAGACGATGCCATGGAAGTCCTGATGCAGTATCCATGGCCCGGCAATGTCCGGGAGTTGGAACACGCCATCGAGCGTGCCTTTGTTTTTTGCCGGAATGAATCCATTGGAATGGAGCACCTGCCGCCGGAAATCAGCCGTTTTCAGGGGGACAGGCTTCACACCGGTCAAAACAATGCCGCGGAGCTGGATACGGTGGTACAAACCCTTGAGCGAACAGACGGCAATAAGGCCAAAGCCGCCAGGCTGTTGGGAATCAGCAGAAAAACATTATATAAAAAACTGAGAAAACTGCCAGGTTATGAATATCAGAAATAGAACTATCGAAATGCATAAAATCAATCGTATGGCAATCATTGTCCTGATGATCGTCTTCACCTTCATACAGGAGATAAAGGCGCAGGATGCGGATCACCTGGAATTGATGACGGAACATTTTCCACCGTTCAACTTTTATTCGGACGGCAAACTCCAAGGCATATCCGTTGACCTGTTGGAACGCATTCTCGAAATGATCGGATCGAAATTGACACGGGAGGATATGCAGCTCCTGCCATGGGCGCGGGCATATCGCAATGCATTGGGTAAAGAGAATACCGTTTTGTTCATGACCAACCGCAATGAACTGCGGGAGAATTTATTCAAGTGGGTAGGCCCCATTATACCCACAGAGTACGGGTTGATTGCCAAAAAAGACAGGGGTATTCGGGTCTCCTCACGCAGTGAAATAAACCAATATAAAATCGGTGTCGTTAGCAAGGATTATGGGGAGCAATTGCTGGAAACCATAGGGGTGGATCCGGCAAACGTGGAACCTGTCTCAACCGGAGAAATCAACGTCCACAAACTCAACCGGCATCGCATTGACTTGTGGAATTATGAAGTAACAGTGGCCGCGTGGATTATCTCCCAGGCCGGCTTTGACCCGGATGACTATGAGGTCGTGTTTATGTTGAAACAGGATATCGGTTCCTACTATGCCTTTCATCGCGATACGGATGACGCCATCGTTACCGTGTTTCAAGGCGCCTTGGATAGGCTTAAGGTTCAGGAGGAAGGCAAACCGCTCAGTGAGTTCGAATCCATTGTAAACCGTTATGTTAAGAGACCCATCGGCCCCCTGCAATAAACGGGGCCGTTAAATGATAAATATGTGGCCAATCCACCGGTAATCCGACAGAAAGCATTTTCATCGCAATGCTTACAGGGATACAAATGTGGGAGGTGCATACATGTAACCCCGGTTACACTTTTCCCTAAAATCCCACCGTCGATCTATGGAAAACCGGCTTGCCGGAATCGCCGCCCCCGCCAAAATCACTGAAATCATTATTCAAACGAGATGTGCCACCGGATGTGATATTAATCCCCCACCATTGGCAAGCATCTTGCTCAAACATGCTGGGATGGACCCTTGACCCGATCATTGGGATGATTGGCTATTCCGGAACACGAAAGCGCTATCAGCCTATAGACCACATATTCCCAGTTATTTGTCGGTTTTCTAAAGAATGGTTGGTGTTTTTGCGGAGAATGTCATGATACTCCGTAAATATAACAATTATCCTTGACAAATGGTTGGCCCTTTTATTTAAGACGAATGAACCAGCGGCCATCCGGTAATGAAAAGTGCGGTCCGGATAAAGACCGCAGCGTGTTTGCTCACAAACGCATGAAGGGGATTTCAGAGAGGTCGTCCGGAATGTGAGAATGAGGACATCGACTAAACATGCCATGTACCGGATGGAAACGAACAAAATCACATTCAATCCTTATTTGTGGTTTAACCAGCAGGGGCCAGGAGGAGGTGATCGGCATACTTTAGGGAGGAGAGAAGAAGTCAGGTATTATTGTTATTAAACCGTGTACTTATTTCTTTGTAAAGGAGAAGCACAAATGAGACGATTGTTAACCATTTTACTTGTTTTTGGTATCATCATTGGTCTGACGGCAATGCCGGCGGTTGCGGCTGATAAAGGGGTTGTCAAAATCAGAAAAGGCGAGCCGGTTCACATCGCCTATTGGTTTGTTATTTCAGGCGCCAATACATCCCTGGGTATGGACACCGTCCGCGGTTGTGAAATCGCCATCGACGATTTCGGCGGAAAACTCAAAGGCCATCCGGTCAAACTCAGCGGTCAGGATGAAATGTGTAATCCTGAAGGCGGACAGGCAGCATCGTCCAAAATCGCTTCCGACCCGAGCATTTTAGCCGCCATCGGTTCCAATTGTTCCAGTGCAGCCACACCCGGCGCGCCAATCCTATGGGGAGCCGGTATTCCCACGGTATCTCCGTCCAACACTTCCCCGACGTTGACCGCAGCGGACAGGGGCGAAGAATTCAATGGTTATTTGCGCACGGCCCATAATGACACCATTCAAGGTGCCGTTGGCGCCCAGTTTGCGTTCAACAAGCTGAAAATTAAACGGGCCGCCACCGTTCATGACGGTAGTGTATACGCCGAACAACTGGCCAATGTGTTTGCCAAGACCTTTAAAGAACTCGGCGGCACCATCACGGCCCAGGAAGCGGTTAATGCGGGCGATACCGACATGCGTCCGGTGCTGACCTCTATTTCCACCGGTAAACCGGAATTGCTGTACCTCCCGATATTTATCGCCGAGGGTGGTTTTATTACCCGGCAGTCCAAAGAAGTCGCCGGTATGGAAAAGGTTAAACTGATGGGCGCCGATGGCATTTTTTCCCCTGATTTTTATAAAGCAGCCGGTGAGGCAGCCGTGGGTATGTATCACACCAGCCCGGATTTTACAGCCTTCGGAAGCGGATATAAAAAGTTTCTGACCGCTCATAAAGATAGATACGGAATGGCCCCGGAAGCACCGTTCCATGCGCATTCATACGATGCCACCATGCTGATCCTGAATGCCATCGATAAAGTGGCTGTTCAACACGATGACGGTTCCCTGACCGTTGATCGCATGAAACTGCGCGACCAGTTGTATGCCACCAAAGATTTCAAGGGCCTGACCGGCACCTTGAACTGCAATGAAAACGGTGACTGCGCCGATCCGCGAATCGCGGTATATGAGACCAACATAGACAATGTGAAAAAAGGCCTGATGCCGACAACACCGTTCTGGAAACCTTATTAAATAAAGTCAATACGAAACCCGGTCTCAGAGATGAGATCGGGTTTCTTATTAAATGGATTCACAAATCCGCTGCCGGCGGATTTAAGAATGGTCAGTGTCCATTCGAAATATATGGACAATAGATAACAATTAGCCTCCTCCGGCAATAAGGCTGAGATGTAACCCGATTTCGGGTGATACCGGGGGATGGAGGGTATTATGTTTCAACGCTGGAAAGACAGTATTACGCCCACTGATATAGTGATGTGGATGATCGGCGGTTCCATGCTGCTCATGATCGTTTGGGGCTCTGTTGCGACGTTGGTTGAAGGCAAATACACCGGCCGGCATTGGGTGGATTTTGTCATCTTCGGGTTGGCCCAGGGCAGCATTTATGCGCTGATTGCCACGGGCTACACCATGGTATACGGTGTGTTGCGGATGATTAATTTCGCACACGGCGAAGTCTTCATGAGCGGGCCCTTTACCGCTTATTATGCCGCCGCTGCCATGTACCGGACGGATTTTCTGGACAATCACCCCTTCATGGCGCTTATGGTCATTTTTTTAGTCGCCATGTCCGTCTCCACCACCATTGCTTTTTTTCTTGAAAAAGTTGCCTACCGGCCCCTACGGGGCGCGCCCCGGCTGATTCCGCTGATTACGGCCATCGGCGCATCCTTCTTTTTGCAATACCTGTTCAGAGGCCTTTATGGTTCCGGCGTCCAGGCTTATCCTGTCATCAAAGTCCTGGAAGGCCAATGGATGATATTTGGTATTCGTATATTAAAATTTCAGGTGGTGGTCATCCTTGCCGCTATCCTCCTCATGGTGGGCCTGTACAGCTTTATCATGCTCACCCGTGTGGGCAAGGCCATCCGTGCCGTATCCGAAGACAAGGAAGCATCCGCTTTGATGGGGATAAATGTGGACGGCATGATCTCCACTACTTTTGTTATCGGCGGTATGGCCGCCGGTGCTGCCGGAGTGCTTTACGCCTTGATGTTCAAGCAAGTCCATTTTTTCATGGGATTCATTCCAGGGATAAAAGCGTTTACCGCGGCCGTACTGGGAGGGATCGGAAATATCCCCGGCGCCATGTTGGGTGGTATCTTCCTCGGTCTCATCGAATCCGTCGGGCCGAGCCTTTTCCTGGACGGTCTTGGTATTCCGGCTCCTTATCAATTGAAGGATGCCATCGCGTTTACCATGCTCGTACTGGTGCTCATTTTCAGGCCGACCGGAATCATGGGTGAACGTTTAGCCGTTAAAAAGGCGTAAATTTCATAGCTATTAAATAAGGGAAGATAAAGAGTATGACACATGCACGCTCAATATGGAATAATGGTGTGAAAACCGGTATTATCGGCGGCGTTGCAGTACTGATCATCTCTCTGGTCGGCATGGTCGTATCGTTCAACCGGCGAGATATCATTTTTGAATTCATTGCCATGGGGCATACCCTGCTGCTGATGACCGGTATTTTAATTGGATATACCGCTGCAAAAAAAACGACGGCGACGACCACGATGGTGAAGTGTTTCAATGCAGTGGTTGCCAGCCTGGTGACATTTTCGTTTCTTGCACTTCTGGTTATCATCGGAAATGCAGTCAATTTGCGGGCAATTCTGGTAAATGCATCGCCGATGCTATACAAGGCCCTGACCCTGGGGCACCATGACAGCGCTGCCGGGATTTTCATTATCCTCGGCATCGGACTGCTTTGCGGAATATGCGCGGCTGTCCTATATTCAGTTCCCACCGCGGTCCGTCGCATTACCATTACCGCCTTATGCAGCGTGGTCATCGCCGGCGTTTTGCAGGATTTACTCCGTCCCGTATTATTGGCATGGGGACCCATGTCGGTAATCAGTGATTTTCTGTTCGCCGGAAATGGTCTCACCGCGGCCGGCGCCCTCACCGTTATTCTGGTGATTGCGGGGATAATGACGGTGTGGAACTTCAAAGGGGATGATGTCAAGGAGAATTATCAGCACTTTTCCGGCGGTACACAGCGCGGCATAAAAATAGGCGCTTTCGTTCTCCTGGCGTGTGTTTTGCTCATTCTGCCCCAAATCGTCGGCCTTTTTCTCAGCGAAGTACTGACCATTGTCGGATTGTATGTTCTGCTGGGACTGGGGTTGAATATCGTTGTCGGTTATGCCGGTCTGCTGGATCTCGGGTATGTGGCCTTTTTCGCCATAGGCTCTTATGTCACTGCCATTTTAACCTCTCCTGAACTCGGCTTTTTCGCCCTGAATTTCTGGCAGGCGTTGCCTTTTGCGGTATTAGTGGGCATTTGCTTCGGGGTTCTTTTGGGTATTCCGGTGCTGAAGATGAGAGGTGACTATCTGGCCATCGCCACCCTGGGATTCGGCGAGATCATCCGGATTCTCGTGCTGTCCGATGCCCTGCGCCCCTGGTTGGGCGGTGCGCAAGGGATCAATAAAATCGGTAAACCATCGTTAATGGGATATGAGTTCTCTCAACCCCAGGAGATTTATTACTTCATATTGGCCGGTTGTCTGCTGGTGGTTTTTATCTCCATGAGACTGAAGGATTCACGATTGGGAAGAGCCTGGATGGCCATGCGGGAGGACGAAGACGTCGCCCAGGCCATGGGAATAAACCTGGTGGCCACAAAATTATTGGCGTTTGCCAGCGGGGCCGGATTCTCGGCACTCAGCGGTGCCATATTCTCTGCGAAAATAGGTTCGGTATATCCGCATAGTTTCAGTGTGTTCATTTCCATCAACATCATCTGCCTGATCATCGTCGGCGGTATGGGCAGCATTCCCGGTGTCATTGTCGGTGCGGCGGCACTGGTCGGGCTACCGGAATTATTGCGTGAATTCGCCGACTACCGTATGTTTGTTTACGGCGCCGCACTGGTGGCGATGATGCTGTTACGGCCCGAAGGATTGTGGCCGGATGTGAGACATAAAATGGAATTGCACAAAGATGAATCTGTCGCAGAAGAACCTCAAGTTTCAACAGCGACCTAAGCCAGCGTGGAGGAATATACATGTCTGCTATTCTTGTAACAAATAAGATGACAAAGCGTTTCGGCGGACTGGTTGCTGTGGACTCCCTGGACATCAGTATCGAGGAAAACAGCATTCACAGTGTCATCGGACCCAACGGCGCCGGTAAAACGACCTTGTTTAATTGTATTACCGGTTTTTATAAACCTGAAGAAGGGGCCATCCAATTCGGGCAAAATTCACTTGTGGGAAAACTCCCGGATCGCATTGTGAAATTGGGGATTGCGCGAACCTATCAGAATATCCGCCTTTTTCCGAACCTGACTGCCAAGGAAAACATACTGGTCGGTGGCCACAGCCATCTGAAATCCGGACTGTTTGGCGCTGTTCTCGGCCTACCCCGGACCAGACGTGAGGAAAAGGAAGCCAGTGACGGAGCCCTGAAACTACTGGATTTCATAAACCTCACCGGCAAGGGTGAGTTCCTGGCCAAGAATTTTCCCTATGGGGAGCAACGGCGATTGGAAATTGCGAGAGCATTGGCATCCCGGCCGAAAATTCTGCTTCTGGATGAACCCACCGCCGGTATGAATCCCAGTGAAACCCAGGCGATGTGCGATTTCATAGAGCATCTCAGGGATGAATTGGGGATAACGATTATTTTAATCGAGCACCAGATGCGGGTGGTGATGGGCATTTCCGAGACAATCACCGTATTGGATTACGGCAAAAAAATTGCTGAAGGAAACCCCGATGAAATCAAGTCGAATGCAACCGTCATCGAGGCTTACCTGGGCAAGGGGAGCGCAGCTGAAGCTCACTGATCCCTCTTTTATATTGATAACTATTTGTGAGGAAAACGACAATGGCACTGCTCGAAGTCGATAATGTACATGCATATTACGGGAAAATACAAGCCCTCAAGGATATTTCCATTACCGTTGAAAAAGGGGAAATCGTCACTCTGATCGGCGGCAATGGTGCGGGGAAGAGTACGACCCTCAAGACCATCAGCGGCCTTCTGAGGCCCAAGGAAGGACGGATCCTTTTAGAAGGTAAGGATATCACGGAGCTTCCGGCCCATCAAATCGTGACCACCGGCGTAGTGCAGGTTCCGGAAGGCAGGCGAATATTCGGTCAATTGACGGTGACGGAAAATCTGGATATGGGTGGCTTCACCTGCCGGAACAAAAAGCTTATCAAAGAGAACATCGATCGAGTATTCGGACTCTTCCCGCGATTGAAAGAGCGCAGCCGTCAGGTGGCCGGTACGCTGAGCGGTGGCGAGCAGCAGATGCTGGCCATGGGACGGGCCATGATGACCGATCCTAAAATCCTGCTGTTGGATGAGCCTTCAATGGGCCTGGCGCCGGTATTGGTCGACCTCATATTTGAAACCATTCAAAAACTGAATGATGCCGGCACCACCATCCTGCTGGTTGAGCAGAACGCCCGAATGGCATTGGGAATCGCCAATCGGGGGTATGTGCTCCAGACCGGTGTTATCCTGCTGGCGGATTCGTCGGAAAACTTGAACAAAAATGAAATGGTAAGAAAAGCATATATGGGCGAAAGCTAGATACTGATTTTCTCTGCCAGGGAAATTGCCTGATAAATAAGAGGGCACAGCAGCGGTTTCGAACGGCTGTTGTGCCTTTTTTTGTTCATCGTGGCAGGTATTCCGACCTGATGGTCCGGTCGATCCAGTCGAGGGTGTGTTTTTGCTTTCCTGCCGTGTAAATACCTTCGATGGAAGAGGCGGTTGCCATCGTTTTTTTATAATTGTTATTGATCATCCCATGGATGATACTCCAATCACCATGAACCCTAAATGCATTGAATGCCGGTTTCAATTCCGTAAGCAGGGTTGCCCTCAACCCATCGATAAAGGCGACATATAAACCTAATCCAACAACATTTCGCGTCTCCACCATACGATGCAAGGTGCCTTGCGGGCAGGTGTCCGCCAGAATATCCTTGACGGCACGGGCCAGCAAGCCCACAACACCCTGGGGAAAATCGGCAATGATTTTCGACCATACCTGCCGATGAAAGCCGTCGTGATGCAGTTCCCCGATTTCATGATAGATATAGGTGTCGCGCTGGTGGCCCCAGATCCGGGGCAGCGCATGCCGCAATACGGAAGGTTCATCCGATGGAATGCCGGCAGCATCCAAGGCAAACCGCAAGGCGCCGCGACCGGATTTTTTCAGATAAATCATCTGGTCCCAAAGGTGCATCCGTGAGGCGTGGGTGCGCAGGAGAATCGCATCATCCTGCGTCAGCGCCGGCAGTGTGAGAAGATCTCTCGCCAGTTCACCCCCAAGAACAAAGATTTTTTTTCCTTCAACGGTTTCGACGGCCTCGATATCGGCCAGTAAAAAACAGGGTTTCAGATGATAGGCAAGGCCGGCAC
This sequence comes from Desulfobacteraceae bacterium, assembly GCA_013003715.1. Classification (GTDB taxonomy): domain Bacteria; phylum Desulfobacterota; class Desulfobacteria; order Desulfobacterales; family Desulfosarcinaceae; genus JABDIN01. The sequence continues at coordinate 42,749 of JABDIN010000062.1, forward strand.
CATAAAAAAGACCGTGTGGAAGTAAAATTTTATTGATGTTGACGGTGTCGAATGGATCAAAGGTGGCGCCGTTGAGCCGGAGAGCCTTGTATTCATCCGTCGCTATTCGTTCCCATAATTCCTCCTTCTGCCCGATCCAATCCAAAACCAGGGTGGCATCGCTTTCTTCCCACGGCGCCAGACCGTGCTCCCATTTATAAAGATCCCGTAAACGCAGGGCCAGACCGCAAATGGAATATAAACCGGCATGTTGCGCATCCGAAATTTCACAATTGGCAAGGACCTGGCGGGACAACTGATCGATATTCTTCATGGTTTACCTTCCTTTGGCATGACGGCATACGTTTACCAATCTACGACCGGAAAGTGTCCGAGGCAATGGGTTATCGGATTCCGATCTTTTTTAGTGTCCATCAGGCAGCCATCTGAGATGACGATACCGGCGCCTGGTCCGGATCGCGGAAAGCACAACCATAATCTTGTTGCGGAGGTAGAGACAACTGTCAAAATGGTAACGCTTTTTGTTTTGAAGAAGTTAATAGGCGGGCATCCGGAAACGGTTCGTCGATGTTGTCACGGGATCTGACCTTATGGTCGTCCTGGGCGGCATTCAACCCTTTGGTGTCTTCCGCCCGTGGATCGGATGTGCAGATATTTTCAATAACCTTCTTGATTCAATACATTTTAAGGCATATGCCGTGGTTTGGCGTTGCAATCCCCTGTGAAATGATTACTTCGTTTTCTAATATCAGACTTCATAGGAAGCCGATCAAAATCCGGTATTTCAGGGTCGGATCGGATCGATGAGTTCAAAAACGGCACGGGTTATGCTGTAGTAGACAATGGCATGCATACGGCAACACTTTTTGTGGTGCATACGTGGCCATGAATCAGCGTAATAATATTTATCAGACCTCATCGGGAGGGGATCATGAACAAACAACAATTGCTTGACCAGGCCGAAGAATCCTTAAAATTGATGGTACTCAAGAATTTCACAGGTTCCGAGAAGGCATTGATGTCTGCTGCCGTGGAAAAATTTTTTATCGAAAGGGTGGGCGCCTTTTCAAGGATGGAAATCCTGGAACATTTTATCACACCCCAGGACGCCCTGGGTCTTTTTATGACATATCTGAATGACCGGATTACAGATCAATTCGGTACGGTGCTGTGTGATCCTGAAGGGGCGGCTGCCTGCATAATCGGTGGTGTGCACGCGAGTGCCTGAAATTACCGGTCACCGAAGTGGTGCCTTCCGTATCTTGTAGATTCCGAAACACGGTTCCACCCCGTTTTTGTGCGCCCCTGTGCGATGGACCTGATCCGGTGAACAGGAATCATCGAAGCATGATGCGCTGACAGGGGACGTCAACCCTGAAGCGAGTTCGAGATTACCTCAAAACCCGCCTCAACCTTGAAAAAGGCATCGATGAGGTCCGGATCAAAATGTTTTCCTCTTTCTTCCCGAAGTATTTCACATGTTTTAGTGTGCGAGAAGCCCTTCTTGTAACAACGTTCGCTTCTCAGGGCATCATAAACATCAGCCACCGCCATTATCCTGCCGGATAAGGGAATATCCGCTCCGTTCAATCCTTGGGGGTAACCTTCCCCATCCCATTTTTCGTGATGGGATTGGACCATCTGAATGGCGATCTTCAGAAATGACTGAAAGCTGAGTTTTTCATCGGCGATTTTGAGGACCTTTGTTCCGTATTCGCAATGCTTCATGATGATCGCAAATTCGGCATCGGTCAACTTCCCCGGTTTTTTCAGAATCGAATCGGGGATGCCGACCTTGCCGATGTCATGCAGGGGCGCTGCCTTTTCCAGATCTTCAATGTATTGGGGGGTCAAATAGTCCTTGTATTTGGGCAGCGTGGAGAGTTCTTCAGCCAACATCCGGACATATCGAGAAGTTCTTTCGATGTGTTTCCCGGTTTCCTGATCCCGCAATTCGGCCTGGTACGCCAAGGTAAAAATCGTCACACTTTCCGTCTGGAGCAATTGCCGGTTGCGGGTAGCCAATGCATCGTTATGATGCCGGATTGAAGATAACATGTCGGCCTGCAGGGAATTCCCCATAAACACAAAAACAGCACCGAAAAAAAAGATGGCGCCGACCAGCGCACTGCCGAAAATGGAAACATTTTGCACAATTGAATAAAATACAACCAAATATCCGACCAAAAACAGAATCATCAGAATTTGATGGGAAATGGACAGAAATCTGATTCTTTTGTCGGTTTTGATGAACAGCTCTTTTGAATGACGGATGGTCGCCCTGAAATTCATGAGACTGATCATCATTATGATAGCGCCCGCAGCAATAAGCGACAGGGTTATGTGGTCGTATGTCATGGATACTTATAAAATGATGAAAGAAAATTTCGACAGTGTTCGTAAATTATGTCATCGTCATACATGCCCGAATAGTTTAGCGGTATTTCGATTGTTTATTATCAGGTGCATCGGCCGATACTGCTGCCGTTTCGGGTATTGTTAATAATCTAGTCGGTATTTACCATTGGATGGATGCGCTGTGGATTGACCTTACATTTTTATGCCGCATTATTATTGTAATTGTTAATCGATATATTTCGCTGTATATCGGGAAGAAAGCGGGCTGAATTTAGTTTAAGAATGCACGTATTTTGATAGTTTTGGACATACCATCGATATGGCCTTTGGCCGGTATCGGATCGCGTTCCAGGTGAAGCATGAAAAAGACTTTGGTTTTCCTTATCGTTTTTGCGCTGGCAATGTTACTGGGCTGGCAGGTTTTCGAGAAAGCCACCGCGGAAAAATCCGGCTTTAACCGTCGCCGGGGACCCGTCGCGCTGGCAGTGGAAATTCAGCCGGTAAACATCATCACCATTCACAATATCGGCGAATTTACCGGCACACTGGTTCCGTTGTCCGAGTATGTTGTTGCGCCGAAAATTTCCGGACGGGTCGAAAAAATACCTGTCAATATAGGTGATCTTGTTCAGGGCGGACAATTGGTTGCCGTATTGGATGACGAAGAATTTCAGCAGCAGGTGATCCAGGCCGAGGCGGAGCTGGAAGTTTCCCGGGCCAATCTTATGGAGCGTCAGAATGCGCGTGACAATGCCGCGCGCGAATATGACAGAACGGTTGCGCTCCGGCAGAAGAAGATTGTTTCCGAATCCCAGTTGGATGCCGTCCAATCGGAGCTCAACGCCCAGGAAGCCAAACTAAGGGTCGCCTATGCCCAGGTTTCCCAAAAAGAAGCCGCTTTGAAAACAGCCAACATCCGTCTGAACTATGCGCAAATAGGCCTTCCTGAAAAAAACGCTTCCGAAATCATGGTGGTGGGCGAACGGTTCGTGGACGAAGGTGAGCTCCTGACGGTCAACAAGCCCATTGTGTCCATTCTGAGCATCGGGAAATTGATTGCCGTTATCAACGTCATAGAACGGGATTATCCAAAGGTTATAGTTGGCCTTCCGGCCAAAATCTCCACTGACGCATATCCGGGAAAGATCTTCAGCGGTAATGTGATTAGGATCGCTCCGATGATCAAGGAAAAATCCCGTGAAGCCCGGGTGGAAATTGAGATATCCAACGCGGCGCAACTCCTGAAACCGGGTATGTTCGTCCGTGTGAAAATAGAATTCGAGCAGCGTGAGAACACCACCGTTGTTCCGGTCAGCGCCCTGGTGAAAAGGGATGGCGAGCGGGGCGTGTTTATGGCCGATTTTGACAGCAATTCAGCTAAATTTATCCCGGTGACCGTGGGCATCGAGAGCGGTGGGATGGCCGAAGTGATCACTCCCCGGTTATCCGGAAATGTCGTAACCCTTGGACATCACCTGCTGGAGGATGGTGCGCCCATCATTCTGCCGGGTGCGGCGCCGGCGGAGGGCGGCCGGCCATCGGGTAAACCCGCCGGTCCGGAGCAAGGAAAAAAGAGACCGAACGGGGGTAAATCATGAGCATTTCCCAGTTCTCCGTTCGTCGTCCCGTCCTGACCGTCATGGTCAGCCTGATCGTTATTATTCTGGGGGCCGTGGCCCTCTTCAGGCTTTCCATCGATCTCATGCCGGATATCACCTATCCCACCCTGAGTATTTCCACTTCATATGAGAACGCAAGTCCTGAAGAAGTCGAGGAATTGATCACCCGCACCATTGAAGAAGCGTTGAGCGCTGTTCCCGGTGTGGAGGAAGTGACATCGGTGTCGGGGGAAGGTTCCAGCAATGTGCGGGTCTCTTTTGATTGGGGGATCGATCTGGATGCCGCCGCCAGCGATGTCCGCGACCGGTTGGACCGGGTCATCCCCCGGTTGCCGGATGACGCGGACAGGCCCCGGCTTCGCAAGTTCGATCTGGCCAGCTTTCCCATTTTAATCCTCGGTATTTCCAGTGACCTGGACCCCATCCAGGTCCGGAAAATCATCGATAATCAGATCAAGAATCGTATCGAGCGCATTCCGGGAATGGCCTCGTTGGATGTCCGGGGGGGGCTGGAACGCGAAATACATGTGAATTTGAATGCCGAAAAGATTAAAGCCCTTGAACTGACCATCGATCGAATCCTGTCACGGCTGAGGGAGGAAAATGTTAATCTACCGGCAGGTATCATCGAACAGGGGAATCTGGATGTCACCATCCGGACACCGGGAATATACAACAATCTGGATGAGCTGAGAAATACCGTAGTGGCCGTTCGTGACGGCGTGCCCATTCAACTCAAGGAGATCGCCGCCGTGGTGGACACCCACCAGCGCATCTCACGGATCATCAGGATCAATGGAAAACCGGGTGTTCAGATGATCGTCAACAAACAATCCGGGAAAAACACCGTGGAAGTCGCAAGGTCGGTACTTGAAGAAATCGAACACATCAATCGGGACATCCCCCAACTCCAGGTGGTTCCCATCATCGACACCTCCGATTATATTCAGCGCTCCATCTCCAATGTCGGCTCCACCATTTTCTACGGCGGTATCCTGGCGGTGGTGGTGCTGATGTTGTTTTTGCGGAATCTGGCGAGCACAGCCATTATCGCCACCACCATACCCATATCCATCATCGCCACTTTTGCCTTGATGTATTTCGGGGGGTTCACCCTCAACCTGATGACCCTGGGCGGTCTGGCCCTGGGGGTGGGCATGCTGGTGGATAATGCCATCGTGGTCCTGGAGAATATTTTCCGCTTGCGTGAATACGGCCAGGATTCCAAGGTCGCCGCCGTTGAAGGCAGCCGTGAGGTGACTGCCGCTGTTATCGCCAGTACGCTGACCACCCTTGTGGTGTTTCTGCCCTTGATTTTCGTCAAAGGTATGTCCGGTATCATGTTTAAGCAGCTTTCCTATGTGGTGAGCTTTTCCCTGGGGTGTTCATTGCTTGTGGCGCTGACACTGGTTCCCATGCTGGCATCCCGGCTGCGCAAGCCGGTGCCGGGATACGCAGAGCGCGATCTTCAGGGCAAGGGGATCATTTTCCGAATCACCGGGCGTTTTTTCTCCGCTCTCGAAGCCGGCTATACCGATTTTTTGGGATTCGCACTGCGCCGTCGCATATGGATCATTTTATCCACGCTGGTCATTTTAGGCGGAAGTTTATTGCTTATACCCATGGTCGGAGTCGAGCTGATGCCTGCAAGCGACGAAGGTGAGGTTCGCGTTTCAGCGGAGATGGCTGTCGGTATAAACCTTGATATCATGGACAGAATGTTCAGGGGAGTCGAGGAGATTGTTTATCGCGAAGTGCCGGAGATCAAAAACACCGTCACTTTTATCGGCGGCTCACCCTGGCGAGGTGGCGGCAATAACGCCAGCATGCGCATCGCCCTGAAACCGATTGCCGAGCGAAACCGGTCCACCACCCAGATCGCCGCCGACCTCCGGCGGAAACTGGTTGCCATTCCCGGTGTCAACATCCGCATACGGGAGGGGCAGGGATTGTTCATTTTAAGAATGGGGGCCTCCGGCACCGAACGGGTGCAAATTGAAGTGATGGGGCACGATATCGTCGTTGCCGATGCGCTGGCCGGCAGGGTTGAAGCAATGCTTGAGACAATAGACGGCATCACCGACGCACGGATCAGCCGTGAAACGGGAACGCCGGAGGAATTGATAATCGTCGACCGGCAGAAAGCGGCGGATATGAATCTCACCATATCCAAAATTGCCAAAATGCTGCAGACCGTGCTGTCCGGTTCATCCGCCGGCAATTTCCGTGAAGGCGGCACCGAGTATAGAATCCGATTGAAACTGGAGGCCGCGGAAAAACGCAGCCTTGATGAAATTCTTGATTTGCCGCTGACCAATGCTGACGGAGATGCCGTGGTACTCCGAAATGTGGTGTCCACAATGCCCAGGCAGGGGCCTGTGCGCGTGGAAAGAAAAGATCAGCAACGTGTGGTGTTTATCAGCGCCAACACCAGCGGGCGGGACATGGGCGCCATTCTGTCTGACGTGCGCGAGGGGCTGCGGTCCATTCCGGTACCGCGGGATTTCGGTATTGTTATCGGCGGCGATTTTGAAGAACAGAAAACGGCCTTCCGGGAGTTGTTGATGAGCTTCATACTCGCCCTGGTCCTGGTGTATATGGTCATGGCGTCCCTGTACGAATCGCTCCGGTATCCCCTGGTGGTAATGTTCTCCGTACCGTTGGCCTCCATCGGCGTCATCCTCATGCTGTTTTTAACCGGCACCACGTTCAATGTGCAGTCTTATATCGGTTGCATCATGCTGGGCGGCATTGCCGTCAATAACGCCATTTTACTGGTGGACCATATCAACCTGCTCCGCAACCGGGATGGCATGGATGTGGAGGAAGCCATCCGCGAAGCCGGACGCCGCCGTCTGCGCCCGATCTTAATGACGGCCATGACGACCATACTGGCCATGACGCCATTGGCATTAGGTCTTGGCGAAGGATCAGAGGCCCAGGCGCCCATGGCCCGGGCCATCATCGGGGGGTTGATCAGTTCCAACCTGATTACCCTAATCGTAACACCGACCTTGTACGCGCTTTTCGAACGCCGGGCTATCCGGCAGCAAACCGCCCGGAGCCTAGCGTCGGCATCATAGCACCCGAAACCCATGAAATCCCGGCCCCTCAACTATTTAACCAACATCAAGGATTCAACATGGTCTTGAGCACCCGCGATCGGTTATATCGGCTCATTGTATTCGTCTTTGTATTGGTGCCTTTCATCTCATGTGCGGACACGCGTTACCGCAGGAACATCGAATCCGGCCGTATGGAAAATTCCGCAGCCGATCCCCGAGGGGAAGCCGAAATCCCCATGGCGCCTTCTCCCGACTCAGATACCGGATTAAATGCACATTCTTCTCCTGACGCCGGTCCCATTCGCATCAGCGTAAAGGATGCCGGGTTGATGGCCTTTGAAAACAATCGGTCCCTGAAAGTGGAGCGGTTCAATCCGGAAATCAACAGAACCTTTGAACAGGAAGAGGCAGGCCGGTTCGATCCGGTCCTCGAAGGCGATCTGACCTTTCAGCGAACCGATACCCGACGCACCGGCGCCAGTGACGACGAAACCATCGAAACCGATACAACCGTTAGCAATATCTCATTGGAACAGTTTTTCCCCGGCGGTACCACCATCGCCGTTGAAGCCGAGGGACGCACCACGGATTCCTCAATTCAGGATGACCCGTTTTCAACGGCACGATTGGGATTGACCGTTACCCAGGCGCTTCTGAGAGGGTTTGGCCGTGATGTCAATCTGGCCCGGCTCCAAAGAGCCCGGCTTGCCACCGAAGCCAGCGTATACGAGCTGCGGGGTTTCAGTGAGTCGTTATTGACCCGGGTGGAAAGCGCATACTGGGATTATGCGCTGGCCCAACGGCGGATTGAAATCGTGGAAGAGTCATTGAAACTCGTCACCCAGCAACTGGATGAAACCCTGGAGATGATTCGCGTGGGGAAAATGGCCGAAGCCGAACTGCCGGCGGTCCAGGCGGAGGTGGCCTTGCAGAAGCAGGGGCTGATCAATGCCCGCAGCGACTTGGCGACAACCCGTCTCCGCCTGCTTCGGATCCTGAATCCTTCCGGTCCGGATTTCTGGAACCGCGATATTGAATTGTTGCATCAGGCACGTGTGCCGGACACCCGGCTCGACAATGTGGAAAGTCATGTGGCGTTGGCATTGCAAAAGCGGTCGGAGATCAACGAGGCAAAGCTCAACATCGAACGTAACGACCTGGAGCTTGTTCGTACCAAAAACGGCCTGCTGCCCAAGATGGATGTCTTTATCCGCATGGGAAAAACCGGATATGCCGAATCTTTCGGCGACGCCGTGAGTAAGGTTTCCGGGGATCACTATGATATTGCCGCCGGCCTGTCCGTTGAATTCCCGGTTCGAAACCGGGGGGCCGGAGCCCTCCACCGGCGATTCCGGCTTCAGTCCGAGCAATCCACAGAGGCCCTTGCGAATCTCGTCCAACTGGTGGAACTGGATGTGCGCACCGCGTATATCGAAGTGACCCGCACACGGGAACAGATCGCCGCCAGCACCGCCACCCGTCGGTTGCAGGAGGAGAAATACCGCATTGAAACGGAAAAATTTCGGGTTGGCCGATCCACCAATCTCCTGGTGGCCCAGGCCCAGCGCGATTTACTCGTCAGCCGGATCAACGAAGTCCAGGCGCTCATCAATTATCTTAAAGCGCTCATAAACCTTTATCGCCTGGATGGATCCCTGCTGGACCGGCGAGGTTTTATGACGCCGGGTGCAAGCAATTAGCGTGATAATATGAGAAAGCAAAAGCGGAATGCCGGATTAAAGGATCACCTATTGGATGTGAGTCGTATACAAATAGAATTGCAAACGGAAATTGACTATCCAAAAATGCTCGAAATCACAAAAGCGTCGATGATTCATTTTTTCAATGAATATCAGTTGGAGTGGGATGACGAGAAACGGCTCAAATTTATGAAGCAGGCCGAAACATATCGTATCTACGATAAGGAGACTCTTGGTTATTTCCAGATTCGTGAGAACTCCGACATCCTTTATCTATATGACATTCAAATCCTGCCGCCGTACAGAAAAAAGGGCATCGGACGAAAAATCGTGAACTATGTTATCAATGTTGCAAGAGAACGGCATTGTGATAAAATCAACCTTGCGGTATTTAAATCAAGTCCGGCCATCAACCTCTATCAGAAATCCGGATTCAAAATCTTTGAAGAAACGGAAGCCGTTTATCGTATGGAAAAATTAATTATGTGAAGAGAAGGCAGCGTCCGTTTCAATCTTCCATTGGCATGGCCAAAAATAAACGCCACAAATACGAACGCGTCAGGCATCTGCCCAACGTAATCTTTTCCGGGTCCGGCGAGGTACCAGCACCCGGCTCACAGCCCTGGTACCGGGGGCGTTTTGCGGGCATGGAGAAGGTGCTCGAACTGGGCTGCGGAAAAGGAGAGCACAGTCTCGGGTTTGCCGCCGCCAATCCGGGCAAACTATGTGTGGGGATCGACCGCAAGAGTCATCGAATGTGTGTCGGCGCGGAGAAAGCGCTTGACCTGGGTCTTGAAAATGTCCTTTTTCTCCGGGCGAGGATCGAACAGATCAAGTGGTTTTTTGTGGAACAGTCCATACACGAGATATGGCTGACCTTTCCCGACCCATGCCCGAAGACGCGGACGATTAAATCCCGGCTATCCGCACCTTCCTTCCTGGACGTCTACGCTGGTCTGCTCGTACCCGGCGGTATTGTGCATTTGAAGACCGACAGTGACATGTTTTTCGACTACACCCGGACATCGGTGGAACGCTGGGGTGGGCGTGAGATCGCCGTGGCCATGGATATGCACGGAGAGGATTTTAATCCACCGGCCGCCGGTAAGGTGATCTCCGCATACGAGAATGCAGCACTGTTACGGGGGACACCCATAAAATACCTGGCTTTCGAACTGAACTGAAAATGTGCCAGGGTTCAGATGTGAGAGGGAATGCCGGTATTTAAGATAATTCAAAATATTTCAATAACATGTGGATTTATGACTTCATTATTGGTTGTTGAATATCGTTTCTCTTTGTGATAGCAAAAACATGTTGGATGTCCGTGAAATGCGACAGGTCAATCCCGGGTGGAACAATGAAGATCATGGTAACATTTATATGTATCCTGTTTTTCCCACTCTGGGTGTTTGCCGGGAATGAAAACCGCAAAAGCCTTCAGGACCCGGAATTCCTTGTTGAAAAAACGTCAGGACGGGCCAGGGTGAGGTCGTTGAACAAACTGGCCAAGGACAATTTTCACATCTCCCCCACCCAATCCCTCGAATACAGCAAGCGTGCCTTGTTTCTTTCCCGAGATATAAACGACTATGGTGGTGAGGTCACGGCGCTCTCTCAAATGGGCGAGGTTTATGACAAATTGGGTCAATCCAACCGGGCCATGGTCTATTATTACCATGCCCTCCGGGTATATTCAAAACATGAGCAAAGGAAAGAAAAAGAAGAGCGTTTCAGAATTCTGGCGGCCGTGGTTATCCTCACCCTATCGGTATCGGTCGTCATCCTCCTGGGGTTCCTCTACTTTCGCCATCGCAGGATAATCGTGATGGAGAAAAAGCGAATCACCGGCCATGAACGGCAGCTCCAGCTAGAGGCCAATCTCAGACTTTTTCAGGCCAGGATCCGGCCTCATTTTCTGTTTAACTCCCTGGACGCCCTGGTTGATCCGGATTGCGGGAAGGATCCCGAAAAATTAAAGGATACGGTGTTGAAACTCTCCAATTTGTACCGCGCTATTCTTGACTCACCTGAGATTAAGGTGACGACATTGCAAAACGAACTTGCGGTGGTAGGGGATTACCTGGCCATTGAAAAGGCCTTGCTCAACGACCGTCTGGATTATGAAATTATCGCTGACGAATCCCTGTACGCCTGTGAAATGCTGCCGCTCACAATCCTGACACTGGTGGAAAATGCCGTTAAACACGGCATTCACCAAAAACGGGACGGCGGTTCGGTTTGTATTCAGGTGGAACGGGAGGGAGAAAGCCTGCGTATTACCATCAGCGACACCGGAACGGGCTTTGACCCGGAAAAGGTGAACTATGGTTTCGGAATATACAGTATTCAGGAACGATTCAGGCTGTTTTACCAGGACAATGCCCGGTTAAAACTCAATTCCGACCGTCATGGCGGAACCCAGGCCATCATGGAGGTGCCGTATGCAACAATTCCAAGTTCAGCCCCTTGACACGGTAATCGTGGAGGATAACCTGGGTGCCTGCCGGCATCTGAAATCCTGTTTGCAGGAATTCGACTATATACACCTCACCGGTGAAGCGTCAAACGGGCGGGACGCCGTGGCCTTGATCGACAACCAGCGGCCGGACCTTCTATTCCTGGACATTCACTTGCCGGAACTTGACGGATTTGAAGTGCTGGAAAGCATCGGTCATAAACCCATGGTCATCTTCGTTTCCGCCTATGACCAATATGCCATCCATGCATTTGATGTCAATGGCGTGGACTATCTGCTGAAACCCATCCGGAAAGACAGGCTGAAGGCGGCCATTAGAAAGGTCATTCAACAGAAAAAACAAGTGGATGGCGAGGTCCTGGCAGCCATCAGGAGGTTGTCGGGATCTGCGGAACCGCCCCACCGCTTTGCCGTTAAAGTCGGGAAACAGATCCTCATCATTCCTGAGGCGGATATCTGTTTTTTCAAGGCAGAGGATAAATACCTGTTTCTGCACACCACAGACGGTAATTACTTCTACAACTCAACAATCAAAAAACTGGCGGCGGAACTTGATCCTGACAAATTCATACAGGTGAATCGCGGTCACATCATCGCCATCGATAAAATCCTGAAGCTGAAACGCAATTACAAAAACGCCTATGTGGTGGTGATGGATGATCATCAGAAAACAGGTATCCAGGTCAGCCGCCACCACATTGCCGCGTTAAAATCCTACTTGAATATTTGAGATGACTTCCAATACCTTCCCGGCATCATCACCGGGTGGCTGAACCCCCACCATTCGGACGCTGTAAATTCCCCCGTCCGTCACACATGATACCGGCTCCATGTTTTCATCCCGTCGTCCCGTCTTTTATGTACTTCGTCGGATGGAATTTGCGCCCCAGGCGGACCTTCATTAAAAAGGTGGTGTTGAATCGTTCCGTGAAAGTTGAAGCGGGTGATTCGATACCCAATGTAAACTATTTTATCCCGTGTTTCCGGTAATCGGGTCATACTTCCTCATTCGGTGTTGAATACAGTCACATCCACTTTTGTTTCACGGAACGGTTTGTCTATAACCGGCAGAAAGTTGCTGCCAACGGGTTTCTAAATTCACTAGGGGAAGGAGAGGGTATGAGGAAATTAATTGTCATCATTTTTTGTCTGGCATTTTTAGCCGCAAGCCTGAACGCAACACATGCCACTGAAAAGGATATATTCATCAAAAGCACCATCGCCACCCTCCGGACTCTGGATCCGGCCAGATCCTACGACGACGAATCCAGGATGAAGCTGGAAAACCTTTATGAACGGTTGATACATTTTGACGGTCCATACACGGATCGTTTCGCACCTGTTCTCGCTACGGAGGTACCTTCCATTGAAAACGGCGGAATTTCAAAAGACGGCCTCACTTACACCTTCAAGATTCGGAAGGGTGTTAAATTCCACAATGGCGAGATCATGACGGCGGAGGATGTGGCGTATTGTCTGAAACGGGCCATGATTTGTGACCCGGATGGTGGTCCCAACGCGCTTCTTCTGGAACCGGTAACCGGCCGGGGGGTCACCCGTGACAATGATGGGAAAATCATTCCCGGCGTGTTCGAGAAAATCGATAAGGCCGTGTTATCCAAAGGCGACACGGTGGTCATCCGGTTGCACAAGCCGTTTCCCCCGTTGCTTGGCATCATTGCCTATACGAATTGTTCCATCTACCCTAAAAAATGGGCCATGGAAAACGGATGCTGGGACGGCAATATCAAAAATGCCGCGAAGTTCAATGGCCCGCCCAATGGCAAGGAGCCCCTGCATCATATCGAAAACGGCAGTGGTCCATATGTGATGAAGGAATGGAAGCCGTCCCAGAAATTTGTTTTTGAGAGATTTGACGACTATTGGGGGGGAAAGCCGAATATTCGCGTTGGTATTACCCAGTATATTCCGGAATGGACCACACGAAAACTCATGTTCCAGAACAGTGACCTGGATATGATCGAGGTGCCGCCGAATTACATCAATGAGATGGAAAGCATTAAAGGCATTAAAATACACAAAGTCCCGCAATTGATGGTGACCTGTGCCATGTTCTGCCAGAAGATCGATCCCACGGCAAACCCCAACATCGGATCCGGGAAACTCGACGGCGACGGGATTCCACCGGATTTCTTTTCCGATTATGACGTGAGGGCGGCTTTTGCACACACTATCGATTTTAAAGCCTTGAAAGAAGATGCCTGCAACAATCTCATTGAAATACCGTCCAGCCCCAACATCAAGGGGCTGCCCTACAGCAAGGATGTCAAACATCCCGAATTTGATTTGAAAAAGGCGGCAGATCATATGAAAAAGGCGTGGGGCGGCAAGGCGTGGGAGATGGGGTTCAAGATGGTGATCACCTTCAATACCGGGCGGATCGTCCGCGAAACCGCAGCGCATATGATGGCGGAGAATATCGTATCCCTCAATCCCAAGTTTGATATCGAGGTCCGCAACGTGGACTGGGCGGATTATCTGGTTACCTTCCAGCAATATAAGTATCCGGTTTTCCTCATCGCATGGGGGGCGGATTATCCTGATCCTCACAATTTTCTCTACAATTACCTCCATTCGGATGGCCACTATACCCGGTACAGCGTTTACAAGAATCCCGAAGCGGATCGCTTGGTGGAAGAAGGGATCGCCACGGTGGACCCGGTCAGACGGGAGCAGATATACACCCGTCTTCAGAATATCTGGAATGAGGACATTGTCGGCGTGGCCCTGGCCCAGCGCATGGTCATCCGTGCATACCAGGACAACATCCAGGGGTTTATTCCCAATCCCTTGTACTCTGGTGCCGCCGAGCATTTCAAAACGCTGACAAAACAATAGTCTCTGGATTTAGCAAAAGCAATACCGTGCCGGCACCGTATACATCCATGGTGCCGGCAGCCAACCCTGCAATCCAACTTTTGGTGTCCGTAGTGGCCGTCGCGAAACGGCATACGGATGCAAGACCGGCAGAGGCATATCGTGGCCACATTTATTGTTCGAAGATTATTACTCATGGGTCTGGTGCTGTTCGGCGTGTCCGTGCTGATGTTCTGTATATTATTGACCTTCAGCCCGGAGAGAAGAGCCGCCGCATTCGTAACCTCCCCCCAGCAGGCACGGGACATCCCGAAGATCATCATACAATATGGCCTGGATCAGCCGGTATATATTCAGTATTACCGCTGGGTGAAAGAAATAAGTGCCGGTAATTTCGGTTATTCCACAGTGGCGGTGAGTCCGGTGAGTGAAGCTTTCATGCGATATCTGCCCATCACCATCGAAATGAATCTTTTTTCCACACCGCTGATCATCATCATCGGTATCTGGTTGGGGACCCAGGCCGGTATCCACAAAGACAAGGCGATAGACCAGGTGACCCGAATTTTTGCCATCATCGGCTGGTCCTTGCCCACATTTTTGTTCGCTCTCCTGCTGTTGATGATCTTTTACGGTCTGTTCAAACTTTTTCCGCCGGGCGTATTGTCCAATTCGGTGGAAATGTTCATCATGAACAATCCGGAACAATTTATCCGATACACCGGTATGTATGTGGTGGACGGTATTCTCAACGGACGTTTGGATATCTCCCTGGACGCCCTGCGTCACCTGGTTCTGCCGGTGGTCACACAGGTGACGGTGGTTATCGCGATACTGGTGCGGGTCATGCGGTCGAGCATGATCGAGGAGATGTCCAAAGATTACATCATCACTGCACGCGCCAAAGGGGCGGACCGGAAAACCACCTGTTTCAAACATGCCCGTAAAAACGCCCTTTTACCTGCAGTCACTGTTGCGGGATGGCTGGTGGCCTTATCCATAGAGGGCAGCGTCACGGTGGAGGTGATTTTCAATCGACCCGGCATGGGGCAGTGGCTGGTGCAGTCCGCTACCCAGCTGGACATACCGGTTATATTAAGCGTATGCATGTTTTTAGGCCTCATTTATGTGACCACCAATCTGATCATCGATGTACTCTACGCCTATATCGATCCCAGGATCCAATTGAGCTGAACAAGGAGAGCCCATGCCATGAATCTGTCCCGGAACCCAAGAATTCGAGAATTCAAATTCACCCTGAGCAGGATTTTTTCGAATCCGTCGGCGATTATCGGCAGTCTGCTGCTTCTCTTTTTTGTCACGGTCGCGGTCCTCGCCCCCGTGATCGCACCGCCCAAGAACCACCGCAATCCGTATATCATTCCCCATAAAGGATACTCGTCCGTACCGAAACCGCCGAATAAAGAGAATATTTTCGGAACCACAGCCGGTCAATACGATATCTTCTATGGTGCGGTCTGGGGTACCCGAACCGCTTTTCGCATCGGCATCATTGTCGTGGCCATCGCTTTTGTACTGGGGGCGGGTATGGGAACCGTCGCGGGTTACTACGGGGGTGCGGTGGATGAGACCATCATGCGTGTTGTGGATGTTTTTTTCGCCATCCCCTTCCTGGTGCTCACCATGGCCATTGTGGTGGCGTTCGGCCGGGGACTGGATAACATCATTGTTGCCCTGACCCTTGTGGTATGGCGGCGTTACGCCCGGGTGATGCGGGCTGGTGTGTTGACGGTCCGTGATCAGGAATACGTGCAGGCCGCCAAGACCATCGGGGTTTCCGATACTAAAATCATGCTGCGGCATATCCTGCCCAACGCGGTGTTCCCCGTCATGGTCATCGCCTTCATGGATGTCGGCTCCATGGTGATTACCGCAGCTTTCCTGAGTTTTGTGGGCCTGGGGGCGGCGCGGGGTTATGCGGACTGGGGACAAATGGTGGCCCTGGCGCGTAATTATATCGTGGGCCCGGCCGATGATCCATTGAGATACTGGTACACCATCGTCTTTCCCGGCGGATGTATCATATTGTTTGTGCTGGCATGGAACCTCTTCGGTGATGCGCTGCGGGATGCATTCGACCCGAAGATGAGAAGGCGCTAATTGCTGAATTGAGGTTAAGAAGTATTGATTCCGGAGATATACCGACAGATGGGAAACATCCTTGAGATAAAAAACCTGGTTGTCAATTTTTACACCTATGAAGGTGTTGTCAAGGCATTGAACGATGTCAGTTTTTCGGTGGACCACGGCAGCACCTTCGGATTGGTGGGCGAGTCCGGTTGTGGTAAAAGCGTCACCGCGCGTGCCATCATGCGTATCATTCAGGAACCGGGCAGAATAGAAAGCGGCCAGGTGATTCTTTACCCCGAGACGGTTGACGGAAATGGATCCGTCGACCTTTTGAAACAGTCGGAAGCGTACATGGAAGATCTGAGGGGCAACCAGATTTCCATGATTTTCCAGGAACCCAATGCAGCGCTGAATCCCATCATGAGTATTGGTGATCAGGTGGCGGAAAGCTTCCTGTTCCACCAGAAACAGATACTCTGCGAAACCATTTTATCGGAGTTGTCCGACGGTCAACACAGGCCAAGCAAAGCCGTTCTCATGTGCCTGAAAACCATATACGGAAAGGCCGCCGACGATGGGGATTCATTTTTTTTCAAACTGCTTGGATCGGTACCGTTTTTGCGGAATTGGGACCGGCGGCTGAAAAGCGTCGCTATTCGCCGCGCCGTGTCTCTTATCGGTAAACTGGGCATTCCCCAGCCGGAAAGAATTGTGAACCTATATCCCCATAACCTGTCCGGCGGCATGAAACAGCGAATCGTCATTGCCATCGGCCTGGCATCGAATCCCTTGTTGCTCATCGCCGATGAGGCAACATCAAACCTGGATGTGACCATCCAGGCGCAAATCCTCGAGTTGCTTAAAATACTCAAGAAAGACGGCATATCCTCCATCCTGCTCATCACCCATGACCTGGGGGTGGTAGCGGAAACCTGTGACCGGGTCGGGGTAATGTATGCCGGTAACATCTGCGAAATTGCCGATGTTCGGGAGGTGTTCGAGGCGCCTCTGCATCCGTATACACGGGCATTGTTGAAATCCGTCCCGAAAATTAACCAGGACGACCGTTTGGCCAGTATACCCGGGAATGTTCCCAATTTGGTAAACCCGCCATCCGGTTGCAGGTTTCACCCGCGTTGCATGGCGGCGTTGCCCATTTGCCGGCATGAAGCCCCGGCCCTGGTGAACGCCCATGGAAGGCATCTGGTGGCCTGCCATAATTCTTCCGTTGCATGAAGAGTAAGGGGAAACGTAACATTGTATAGTCAAAATAAAATATTGGAATTGCGGAATCTCAAGAAATATTATCCTGTATACGGCGGGGTGCTGCGCCGGGTGAAGAATCATGTGAAGGCCTTGGATGGGATAGACCTGGACATATACCGTGGAGAATGCGTGGGGGTGGTGGGTGAGTCCGGATGCGGTAAAACCACTGCATCCAAAGCGATTGTCCGGCTCCACACCCCGACGGCCGGCCGGATACTCTTCCATCGGAACGGCCGGGACGACGGAGAATCCATCACCGATATCAGCCGGTTAAAACGCGGTGCCCTGAAAAGAAAAGGCATCCGCGAAAAGTTGCAGATGGTGTTCCAGGATCCTTCCACATCGTTGAACCCGCGCATGCTGGTCAAGCACATCATCACCGAACCGCTTAGGGAATATACAGATCTCAGCAGCCGGGAGATGGAAAACCGTGTCGTGGAACTATTGAACATGGTGGGACTCTCCAAGACGCATCTGATGCGTTATCCCCATGAATTTTCGGGCGGGCAGCGCCAACGCATCGCAGTGGCCCGGGCCATTGCTTCCCATCCTGAATTTCTGGTACTTGATGAACCGACATCCGCACTGGATGTTTCGGTGCAGGCCCAGATATTGAATCTGCTTTTATCCCTTCGGGACAAATTCAATCTCACCTATTTATTTGTCACCCACCACCTGCTGGTGGTTAAATACATCAGTACCCGTATCGTGGTGATGTATCTGGGGAAAATAGTGGAAATGTCCGGTACCAAGGACCTTTTTGCCACGCCATTTCATCCGTACACCTTCGCTCTTTTGTCCGGTATTCCCATCCCCGGCAGCGAACAGCGCATGAAAAGAATTGTTCTTTCCGGTGATGTCCCAAACCCCTTGAATCCGCCCAGGGGATGCCGTTTTCACACCCGTTGCCCCTTTGCCTTCAAACAATGCGGTGATGAAGAGCCGGGTCTCGAAGAGATCGCACCCGGTCATTTCAGCGCTTGCCATCTGAAGTCGCGCAGCCGGCAAAAAGTCAGGGATAAATTCGGGAATGGAATGTGACCTGTTGACCGCTATCGAAGGAAAACTATAATATAGTTCCTGTGTTGTGAGACTTTAAGTGGGCGCCGGTTTCGTCCCAACGAAAAGGATACCCGGACGCATGAGAGACAATAAGTTCAGGCAACCGGTGTCGGCGGCCATTGCAGGGTGAACCGGAGGCCGCCCGTTGGTGCATGATTGATTTTCAGTTCTCCCCCATGGCGAAGGATGATCTGGCGGGCAACCAGTATATTCAGGGCGTTGCCTGAGTATCGAGCGGGAAACCGATGCTCAGTGGCCGTATTGAACCCGGCGATGGTTGCACGGTCGGTTTCGCCAAGGGACGTGTCGTTGTTGTCGATGTGGATGACAATGCCATGGGCGTCGTAAACCAGGACAACACCGATTTCAAAGGCGGATTCGCAAATGACGGTTTTCATGAGGCTATGGACGGCATGTCCCATCAGCTTTGTCTCGATGTCCGCCAACACAGGGATCTCGTCACCGGGATAGGTAAAGAGTATGGGCGGTGTTTCAAACTCGAACCGGAAAGCCTCCACCTGTGTTTTCAACCATGTCACCATGTTCACCGTTACCAGATTGAGGGTGGCGGTTTCGCTGTCCAGCCGTGCAAAAGAAAGCAACTGGTTGACGAGAATCTCCAATTCATCGACATCCTTTTTGACCGCCTTCAGGTAACGCTGCTTGTCGGTGTCGCCATCGGCGGAATTGTATAATTCCATGCGGGACCGGATTCGGGAAATGGGTGTGTGCAGCTCACGTGAAATGGAGTGTGTGATTTTTTTCTGAGTGGAGATCAGACGATGAATTCGATCGGCCATGCCGTTGAATGCATTGGCCAGCGGCGCCAGAAATGAATTCGACCAAATGTCCGCCCGGGTAATGAAATTCCCCTCGCCAATCGCAATGGCCGCACCAGTGATCTTCTTCAGGCTCTTCCCGAAGGTCAGGGCCCACAGCAGGCACACCATTGCCAGCACCAGATGAAGGATGACGAGATAAATAATGATTAAATTCAAAACTGATTTCGGCTCGAGTTCCGGCAAAGGTCCCACACCCACCACCAGATCGGCGTCCCCGATTCGCTGGAAATATACCGCAGGAGTTGTGTTTAATACCAGTTTGCCGTCGTTGAAGGGGGCGGACAAATGAGGATCGATGCTGATGTTCTCGATATTTTCAAGAAACACGGGATATGTGAAGTGATTTTGGAGTCTCTGGATATAGGCCCGTTTGTCCGCTGACGAGAGGGGCTGGAGATCATTGATGATGATGTGAAAAAAACCTTTCGCATGGTTGATATTCTCCAGTTCCTTTTCGCGCTGTGAAAGGCCCCGGGTCAGATTGTGCACGATGAAATCCGAGGCCGTCAACCACAGCACCAGGGATAAAAACAGGTAAAGGAAGAATTTTCTCATGATCTGTCCGAACGCCGGTGATATCCACGGAGATCTTGTTCCGCCGGCCACCGAAGCGTGAACCTCGCCCCTCCGAGATCCGAGGACGATACCTCCGCCCGGCCGCCATGCCAATGCACAATCCGGCGGACAATGGCCAATCCCAGGCCATACCCCCCGGAGTTCTGTTTCCTGCTGGTGTCCAGACGGACAAAGGGTTCAAACACAGCGGAACGATCCTTGACCGGTATGCCGGGACCGTCATCATCCACGTGGATCACACACTCCGCCCCCTCCTGGCACAGGGAGACCGCCACACGG
>JABDIN010000100.1 GCA_013003715.1 Desulfobacteraceae bacterium
GTCGGTTTTAACGGTTTTTTGAGTAAACCGGTGCGGCGCGAAAAACTGTTCCAGATGATCGAAAGGATTCTGGCCGGAGAATCGGTGATTCGGGAAAAAGCCAAGCCAAACGCGAAGATTCACACCCAGTATTCCGTCCGGGAGGATAAGAAACATTCCATTCAGATCCTGTTGGCCGAGGATAACCTGGTGAACCAGAAACTCGCCAAGATGATGTTGGGCAAAGCGGGGTACAAGGTGGACGTGGCTGTCAATGGTAAGGAGGCGGTCGAACGGTATGCATCCACCCCGGACGCCTATGATTTGATATTCATGGATATCCAGATGCCGGAAATGGATGGCAAAAGAGCTGCCAAAACCATTCGTGAAATGGGGTTTGACGATATTCCCATAGTGGCCATGACGGCACAGGCCATGAAAGGGGATCGTGAAAAGTGTCTTGATGCGGGTATGAATGACTACATAACCAAGCCCATCAAGCGTGAGGTCGTATTTGAAATACTGGAAAAATGGGTCTTTTAAAAGGAGAGTGTAAATGGACTTTAAAGTATTGGGAGATAATTTGGGCCTGGAAGAGGATGAATTCAGGGAACTGGCCGAATTGTTTGTGGAAACCGGCCGGGACGATTTTATTAAATTGAACGACGCCATTTCGAACAAGGATACGGACCAGATTCGAACCACCGCTCACACCCTGGCGGGCGCGGCAGGGAACCTGGGATTAATGGATATCCATGAACCGGCAAAGAAAATAGAAATGGATGCCATTAACAACCGTGAGGATGATCTGGCATCCCTCGCTGCTGTGGTCAAGGAAAGAATGGATGAACTGGAATCGTTTGTAAACAGCCTGCCCTAGTCGTGGTTCCGGGCTTTTCCCACTGAATCGAGTGTTGCATATCATGATTTTCCGGTGCCATGATGGGAACTCCTTATTTACAAATCTGTTGCCGGCAGTTGCTCGGCATCATGCGGTCGGGGATTGTTATCGACGTCGATACCTGCCGCTACATCAACACCACCTTCTTTAATCCAACCCGCGAGGCGATAGCGCAAATGCTTGCCGAACCCGGGGATTGCGAGCAGGAGACGCTGCTGGACCTGATCCTCACACCCTCGGAAGCCGAATGTCTCCGGTTGGAAGCACTATTCGAATCCGCCGGATTTTCCGCGGAAGACGAGCAGCGGATCGTTGCCGCTCTGGCCGATGAACCATCCCGCATCCCCATCTATATGAATGGCCGGCTGCTCATATCCCTCGCCCTGAACGAAGAAATGGTTTGCCGATATGTGGTAAAGCTACGGATGACCCGTCAACCGGATCCGAGACTCTCTGCGGTCATCCGAAGGATACCGGATGAGGGATGTAAAACAAAACTCGGGATCATGCTGCGGCATGCCCCGTCGCCACTCACTGAACCCGGCATGGATGTGATTGCTGGTTTGATTGAAAGAAACACCGCCGGCGGAGGGGATCTGGAGAAACAAATAGCGTTTATCCTCGACATTATGCCGGAGTTAAAAAACGGCATCCGCCTGTATGACCTTTTGACCATACGAAAGCATTTTCTCGAATCCGGCATTCGTGACGCCGCCACCACCCGGTCCCGGATGGATAAATACAATCCGGAAATGCTGATCATGACCGGTGGCCGTGTCCCCTATGTGGATGTCGAAGCAGCCCGGGAACAGATTGATATCATCGACAGCCTCTGCATAACCCTTTTCGGCCGGACCGACATCTTATTGCCCACACCCGGCGTTGTCGACCTCGGACAAGCCGCCACCATAAGTGATTTGAAAAAGCTTACCGACTGACCCTTCGAAAATGAATTCAAAAAAAAGATCCAATCCGATTTTAAATTCGGTTGCCCTGCCACCTTTCCCATGGGGCATTTACATTTACCATAAAATACTATATCAGGAGTAAAAATCAAAAAACACCTTCGAGGTAACCCCATGAATTTTTTTTCTATCCGGTTTTCACGGTTTTTCAACCTGTTGTTACCATTGGTAATGGTGATGATGGTCCCGGTCCTTGCTGAAGATACCACCAAAAGCACCTCCGAAAACAGCCGGTTGTCTGTGTCCGATATCCTTGACAGGGTGGAAAAACGCTATGCCTGGACCGGTTTCTCAGCCGATTTTTACCAGGAATCCACCATTAAAACCATTGACATCACGGATACCGCGGAAGGCAAACTCTATGTGAAACGGCCGGATAAAATGAGGTGGGAATACACGGCGCCGGACGTTCAAATTATTATTTCGGATGGTCTGGAATTATGGGTGTTCCGGCCCGCGGATAACCAGGTGATGATGGGCAAGGCACCCGCCTTTTTCGGGGGAGGGAAGGGGGCCGGATTCCTGACCGATGTCCGATCCATACGCGAACAATTTGATGTCAGCATTGCCCCTCAAAATGGTGGCGGCATCCATGTATTAAAACTCGTCCCCCGTTCACAGACCGCTGAGCTGGCGGCCATAACCCTCACCATTTCTGATGAGACGTTTGATGTCATGACCATCGTTACGGAAAACACATATGGCGATGAAACCCGGATCACGTTAACCGGTTTGCAACTGAATGCGGATGTGGCGGACGCCCTGTTTACATTTGAGGTGCCCGAAGGGGCGGAGATTCTCGAGTTGGAAAGCCGTTAAGGTCCAATTACAGCGGATTTCGGCAACCGCCGGAGAGGCTGTTAATTAGTGAGGCCGTTCAATCAATGATTGAACGGCCTCTTGATATTGATGCACCACCGGCCGGCAAGATCAGTTGGCTGCATCCATGATGTCGTCCGGAATATCGGCATTGGTGTAAACTTTCTGGACATCATCGCAGTCTTCCATGGCTTCCATGAGTTTGATCATCGATTCCGCCTCTTTGCCTTCCAGGTTGGTGGTGTTCTGGGGAAGCATGGTCACCTCCGCCTCCACGACGGGGACCTTCGCTTCCTCGATGGCCGCTTTCACGGCATCAAAATCTTCAGGGCTGGTGATGACTTCAAAGTTATTCTCCTCATCACGAATATCTTCGGCACCGGCTTCCAGCGCGGTTTCCATCAGCACATCTTCATCCACGGCGCTTTTTTCGATATTAATGTAGCCTTTTTTATCAAACATCCAGGCAACGCACCCGTTTTCACCCATATTGCCGCCGTATTTATTGAAAATATGGCGTATCTCCGCAACGGCACGGTTTTTATTGTCCGTGAGTGATTCCACCAGGATGGCCGCACCACCGGGCCCATAACCTTCGTAGGAGCTTTCCTCATAGCTGACACCTTCCAGTTCGCCGGTGCCTTTCTTGACGGCGCGTTCGATGTTGTTGTTGGGCATGTTCTCGGCCCGCGCCGCGGCAATGGCTGTTCTCAGACGCGGATTGGCATCCAGATCCCCTCCGCCCATACGCGCGGCAACTGTAATTTCCTTGATCAGCTTGGTGAATATTTTGCCGCGTTTGGCGTCGGTGGCCGCCTTTTTGTGTTTGATCGTTGACCACTTGCTGTGTCCTGACATATGGATTCCCCTTTGATTACTTTTTCCCCTGTCCGATAACAAAAGTTTCCTTGCTGTGTTTTCGGCTGCTCCGGGGTTTAAAGATATGGCATTGTAAGAACCTTTTTTTTACCAGATTTATAAATTCTTGAAAATCCCCTCCTTGAAATATTTTGCACACGAACCCGCCTCCCGGTTTCAAACGATCCCCGGTGATCTCCAGGGCTTTTTCACACAACCCGAAGGATCGTGCGGCATCCACATCCTTGTTTCCCGTGGTATTGGGTGCCATGTCGCTGATGATCGTATCAAAACCTGTCCCCACTGCCTGGTCCAGTGTAGCGTCCAAGGCAAAAATGTCCGCCGTGAATATCTGTACATGCCCGGGAACCGTGCAGGTGACCGGTTTAAGATCGATGCCCACCACACGGCCTTCCCCACCGGTTTGTGCCGCAGCGAACAGCAGCCATGATCCCGGTGCACAGCCCAGGTCCAGCACCTTGGCGCCTTTTCTGATAATTCGGTGTTTTTTCTGGATCTCCTGGAGCTTGTAGACGGACCGGGCCGGGTATCGGTCTTTTTGGGCCTGGCGGGTATAATGGTCTGCCCATTTGTTGCCTTTTGGTTTCACTAGAAAAGAATCTCCATGGCCTCTGCGAGGGTGCCGACCCCCACTATCTCGATTCCCTTAATATCCGGCATTCGATCCAGATTGCTCTTCGGTACGATGCAATGCGAAAATCCCATTTTCCGGGCTTCGGCGATCCGCGTTTCAATCTGGCCGATGGCCCGGATTTCTCCGGTGAGACCGGTCTCCCCCATCACCAGGGTGCCCGGAAGATGGGCGCGGTCTAAAAAACTGGAGGCGATGGCCGCCACAACAGCCATATCCACGGCCGGCTCATCCACTTTTACGCCACCCACGACATTCATGAAGATATCGTGGTTCAATAGATTCAGCCCGATCTTTTTTTCCATCACAGCTACCAGAAGAGAGACACGGTTCTGATCCAGCCCGAGAACGGTTCGTCTCGGTGTTCCCAGGTTGGTGTTGCTGGTCAATGCCTGTATTTCGACGAGTATGGGCCGTGTGCCTTCCATACTTGCCGTCACCACGGAACCCGGTGCCTTGTCCGGTCGTTCGGCCAGAAAGACCGCCGATGGATTGGCCACCTCCTCGAGTCCCAGTTCCTTCATTTCAAAGACACCGATCTCGTTTGTGGAGCCAAACCGGTTCTTAACGGCCCGGAGGATCCGGAACACATGATTGCGGTCTCCTTCGAAGTAAAGCACCGTGTCCACCATATGCTCGAGCAATCGCGGACCGGCGATCACCCCCTCCTTTGTCACATGGCCCACGATGAAAATGGGTACCCCGGTTCTTTTCGCTGTAAGCATCAGCCGCATGGCCGATTCTCTCACCTGGCTTACACTGCCCGGTGCCGAGGTGATTTCTCCGCTGTACATGGTCTGGATTGAATCGACAACCACGGCGGCGGGTTTGACGTCATCGATGATGGACAGGATGGCGTCCAGGTCGATCTCGGATATCACCAGCAGATTGGAATGCACGGAATTCAGCCGTTTGGCGCGAAGTCTGAGCTGTTTGACGGATTCTTCGCCGGAAATATACAAAACAGTTTTACCCGAGTCGGCGATCCGGTGGACGGCCTGGAGCATCAGTGTGGATTTGCCGATACCCGGGTCTCCGCCGATGAGCACCAAAGAACCGGTGACCAGCCCACCGCCGAGTACCCGGTCAAATTCAGCGATATGGGTGGTAAGCCGCTTTTCATGGGTCAATTCCACCGAATCGATGGGGATGGGTGAAGTGGGCGCCACCGCAAGGCGGCTCCGGCTGCCATTGGCGATACTCGACGGCCGGGCTTCTTCCACAAAGGAATCCCATTGGCCACAGTCCGGGCATTTACCCATCCATTTCGGGGACTGGCTCCCGCAGGATTGGCATCTAAACACTTGTTTCTTATTTGTTTTCATATAATTATGGATTTCCGTATATTGTAGCTGCTTACATATCATCTCACGGGTTGGCGGGCAAGATCGGTGTAGGGGTTCAGTGAATAATAAAGACGACCCTAAAGGGAAAGCATTCAGGTACCGATAGGATTAGCTGACGATATTTCGTGCCCGGGAGATTTTGCCGCATTGCCCTGAATCTCCGAATATCAACGGCTGATTCGAATCGATGTCTATTGTCACCGGGCGGCTGCATTGTAAAAGCTGGACTATGGATTATCTTGTGGTCTATAATCCGGTTACCTTCAATGCTCAAGTCACTACCATCACCGGGTAATCAGTTCAAAAAACCATTGCCTGCCGGTTGAACCGACAGTTGAGATAAATACACCTCATCTGTTTTAATCGCCTGTCCAGGGGGGAAAATGTTTAAACATCGCGGAACGTTCCGCTTTCGAATATATGTGATCGCTGGGTTGCTGATGGTATCGGCTACTCTGCCGGCCGGCGTCCTCACCGCCGGACAATCGGAGACGTTTTTTACTGAAATCCGCAAAAGACTGGTGTCCGATGGCTTTGACGCCATCTGGATCGATCAATTATATGAGAATGAAGCCGTTGCGTTTGAAGGAAAGGGTGTGTCTCAGTACTTCATGCTCAACGAGGCAAGGTTGAACTACAAACAATTCACCAGCGACAAAAGTATTGCAAAGGCCAGGGACTACCTGGTGCAACACCGCTCATTTTTTGAGGATGCCCAAAAAAAGTTCGGCGTCGATCCCGAGGTCATTGCCGCCATCATGCTGGTGGAGACCCGGTTGGGGAATTTTGTGGGCAGGAGAAATATCATCAACACGCTGTCCACGATAGCCGCGCTTTCGAGTTCGAACCCACGCGAACAGATATGGGAAAACATTCCACAATCAAAACGAATATCCCGGAAAGATTTCGATAAAAAAGCGGACTTCCGGTCCAAATGGGCATATAAGGAACTCAAGGCATTTTTAACCTACACCCGGCGGGAATCGATGGATCCCCTGGTAATTAAAGGGTCCATCGCCGGCGCCATGGGCATCGCCCAATTCATGCCCACCAATATTTTGACCCTGGCCCGGGACGGCAACCGGGACGGCCGGATCGATCTGTTCGACCACGCCGATGCCATTTTCAGCATTGCCAACTACCTCAAACGGTATGGCTGGCGGCCGGGCATCAGTCGGGAAAAAGCCGCCAAGGTGGTGTATAGCTACAATCACAGCAGTTATTACGTGGATACCGTGTTGGAAATTTCAGATCTGTTGAAAGGATAGTCGATGAGTCAGAATTTGGTGATCATTCTGGGCGGTTGTTTTTTTCTATTGCTGACCTGGGCGGCCATCCTGGATGTGGCCCGAAAAGATTTCGGCGAATTCCATTTCAAGGTGATGTGGGGATTTATCGCCTTTATCCCCTTCATCGGCTGGCTGATTTACCTGATATTCGGATTCAAAAAAGGTCAAGTGCCGTCCAAGGCCGATCCGGCAACAGAACCGTCACCACCTGTCGACGGTCGGTGATTGCCGGATATGTATGTTATCCATGCGCCACAATGTGACCGAACACAGGAGGGCCGCGGGCCATCGACCCGATCAATCCATTTGGTTTTTCCGAAATTAGTCGTCTATGTGACCCATGCAGGATCCGGTTTTCCAAATAGCGTTTGACAAACCACCGGCTTTTATATAATCAAACCGTTGCATTTTCAATGTGGTCCCATCGTCTAGGGGTTAGGACATCGGCCTCTCACGCCGGTAACGGGGGTTCAAATCCCCCTGGGATCACCAAGTAATATCCAATAGTTAAACCATTACCACCACTCTTTGTTGCGACGGACCGTAAAAAAGTCCGTAAAAAACCGGCCTCGAACCCTATTTCGAAGCCGTTTTTTTTATCATCCACACAGGCTGTAGAATCGATGATGCCGACGATCTCTCTTGTTGTGGTTGTTTACAAACCATCGAATGGTTTTAAAAAAGCGGCTTTCCAGCGATTCAGTTCGGTATAGGTATAGGTGATAGTACCATCCCCATCAGCATCCACTTTTATCCTTGTGCGACTTCCGTACTCATCGTAAGTCCAGGTCCGGCGCTCGTCGATGTCACCGTCCACGGCATTGTCCTTCTCCCGTATAAAGCGGATTCCCGTTGCTTTCATACGTCCATACAATGCGTAAATCGGCCACACCGTCATAATCATCATCCAGCTCATAGGTGACGGGATTTCCATCCGCGTCCTATTCCCACATTTCATTTCATCACTTTCACCGTCCATATCGATATCATCCAGTGTAAACAAAAACACGGCGATGTTGAGGATGATATCAAAATATTTCGGAATTATCAGTTTAAGGGGGTATTCGGAATTTGAGCTGGATTGATAAAAGAATGGATAGAACACCAGAGTATTGTTGATTATAGCGGAAGGCGTCCAATACACGGCCGGTAATTCAATTATTGACTTGACGTTAAACATCGCAAATGAGTATCAATATGGTGATACTTTTTTCTTTACAAAAAATCATACTTGTCTGTCGGCATAACCCGTCCAGGTACCACATTTCTTCCCACTCAAATTGAAATTGAAGCACAAGATCGCTCTCGTTATTGATGAACACGATCGTAACCAATAATATTATTGAGTATTACATCACCAAAGACGGCCGGGTCATTGCAGTCGGTCGAAACGGCGTGGCAATAAAATCCACGAACAGCCGGATATTCAGATCAGACGAGGGATCAGCCGCCTGAATCCGGAATGCCGGGGAATAGACCACCCATGAGTTTCCAGGTTCGATTGCGAGAGCGAAGCGCGCCGGGATCTGAATCGGTTGTTGGACAGGCCCGGTCAATCATGGTTTTAATTTTTCAGTGAAAGGTTCAGGGAACGCCACGAAAAGAAAGCTCATTATCGCTCGGTGGAAGGAGGTGTTGTCGTGTCTCGAAAACCAAGAGCCGTTATTAATCTGGTCTTCTCACCAATCGATACTATAAATGCAAGATTATTGCTGCGGGTGCAGCGATCGAGATCTCCCCCACTTCAAATAGACGCTCGTTATTGTCCAAAGCCCTGGCCACGTCGTCCCGGATAACCATAATAAAAAAGACTCCTTGGCCATTGTCACTAATTCAAACAAAGCAATTGTTACGTGAAAGACCTGGATAAGCTCGATGTTGATATCACCCCGCTCATACAATGGGCTGAGGCCAACCGCAGTAGGACGTTTAAAGATCCTGAAATCGCCACGCGCGTGCAGACAACGTATGGCCAGGAAGCAGATGTGCTCGTCAATCCGATGAATTTAAGCGTTTTACCCGGCTCCGGCCGATATGCTTCTGTGTGACACAATATGGAGGGATTGAATAATGAAATCTAAGATCAAGGCTTTAGCCTCAAGAAAAGTCATAGCCTTAATTGTCTTCGGCTTTTTTTCATGCTTTTTACTGGGGTCATATGCACTGGCGGTGCAAACCGAGGATCCGAAGGCAAGTTTCACGGATAAAAAGGATATAGTCAAAACAGAGGCGTTAAAACGCTTTGAAAAACAACGAAGCAATAAGATAGACGTTCCGAATCCGGAGGAGTATAAGCGGTTACTTGAAAATCATAAATTACTGAACCGGAAAATCAAAAATCTTCGAAACCAAAAGTCGGCTTCGCTCATGGCTGCGGCGGAAGTCGCGGCAACGGAAGTCGTTACGGATCGTGTCTTGGTGATTCTGGTGGAGTTCGGCGGCGTTGATACCTTCACTTGGGATCCGGCGACGTCGGCCTGGGACCCCATAGGTTTTCCTGATTCCGCCGAGGACACCGGCGCAGATTACCGAACGCCGGCAAGCTGTGCCAACATTATCACCGAACGCCAGACGTTTTCCTATGCCGGACCGTTACACAATCTAATTCCGGTGCCTGCTAGCGCCGAGGAGGATTTTGACGGGGAAAATCTGGTTACGGATTTCAATCAGCAACATTATTATAATCTGATTTTTGGTAATGGTGTCCGAATTAACTATACCAGGGATGATGGATCTGTTGTCGATGAAGATTTCACAGGTAAATCCGTGGCAGATTTTTTCTGGGACATTTCCGGGGGAACGTATCAGATTGTCGGGGAGGTGGTTGATTGGGTTCAGGTTGATCATTCTACCTGGTACTATGGTGCGGATTTTTGCCCGGGAGCGAGAAGTGTGGGCAGAAGCAGCTTTGCCGACAGCGCCATTGCGGAAGCAAGCTCACCGCGAGGCTTGGTTGTCGATGCGTTGGAAGCTGTCAAAGCGGCTCACCCGGATTTCGACTGGGCGCAATATGATATGGATGGCGATGGGGAAATCGATCGACTGTGGATCATTCATGCCGGTATCGGTGAAGAAGAAGGCTCGGTGATGTTGTCTCAAACAGACTATGGTGAAGGGGCTATTTGGTCTCATTCTGCCAGTTTGGGGGCGAAATATGAAATCGTACCGGGCGTGTTTGCCGACGACTATATCATCATGCCTGAAAACAGCGGTATCGCCGTACTGGCTCATGAGTACGCTCACAACCTGGGAGCCGATGACCTGTATTCATATGGTGACGGGGAAACATCCACTGGTTTCTGGTCCATCATGTCGGACAGTTGGACCGGCTATCCCTTGGGATTCCAGCCGTCCACCATGGATCCCTGGCATTTGGATGGATGGGGCTGGTTGAATCCAAAGCTGATTGTTGATGCCAATGAAGTCTATAACGTCACCCTGGGTCAGGCCAGTAACTTCCCTGGGGGTGAAGATACCTACCGGGCAGCCAGAATTGCCCTGGAAGACGGGGAATCCCCTTTCGCTGTTCTACCCATTGGTAGTTTCCAATGGTGGGGAAACGAGATAAATGAGAACAATAGTATGATGACCACGATCGACACGGTTGCCGTGCGCGGCGCAAATCCACGATTAAGCTTTTCATTGGCCTACGATATTGAAACCGCTTGGGATTTTTTATGGGTTCAGGTATCCGCCGATGACGGCGCAAGCTGGGGTACCCTGACCAACGCCAATACGGTCTGCGATCATGATGTGGATTGGATCGGTGGAGCGTATGGGTTTCCGGAAGATCTCTGTGCCGCAGGTATCGGTGGTTTTTCAGGGCACAACCCCGGCTGGCCGGCATATGAAACCGAAGTCTTCGATTTAGCTGCTTATGATGGCCAAAACATCCTGATTCGCTTCTGGTACATGACCGATTGGAACACGCTTGAGAAAGGTCCCTACCTGGATGAGATCGAGGTTTTGAACGATACGGAAATCCTGTTTGCCGATGACGCCGAAAGTGGCGACATCAATTGGACCTATGACGGTGAATGGCAGAAAGTGGGTGCCAGTAAGGTATTTACCCATAACTACTATCTGCAATGGCGGAACATCGCTTCCGAAGGTGGATACGATTCAACTTTAGGGGACGAGCGGTTCAGATACGGTCCGGCCAATACCGGATTAATCGTCTGGTATAACAACAATCTGTATCCGGATAATGAATTGGCCGATTATATGACGGATTTTCCCTCGATTGGGCCCAAGGGCAGGATGCTGGTTGTGGATTCTCATCCGGAGCCTTATCGCGATCCTTATTATCTGGGTTTGGGTTATAATAACGAAGCTGCCAATCTGCATGATACTCTGGATAATGGGCGCTATAACCGCGGAAGTATGAGAGATGCGCCATTCAGCCTGCTGGATACCGTTGATTTTTCAGTCCATTGGCCGTATGCCTACTTTCCGGCGGATTTTAATGGAAAGCCTGCGGTCAGCTTCTTCAGTGATGCAGTGGGATATTACGCCGGCGCCGAATTCACATCCCCAGCTCCAACCTCTTCAAGTACCTATTGGCTAACCCGTGAGTGGGATGGCAGCGTAACCGTTCCATCCCGAAATGCCTATACGTTCAAGGCGCCGGAATTCACATCAGGCAACTTTTTGATTTGGGGCGCTACGGTGGATCAATCGGATGGTACCGATTCCTGGGATTATGTTGGATACGCAATACCGGATTACGACGGTGGCGATGGCAATCCTTCGCAAACCGGCGGTGAATATGGCTGGAGCGTGCAAATTCTCAGCCAGACGGAACAGAAGGCGCGAATCGCCGTATGGAATGCGCATAATGCAACACCGTACACGGTTCAGATTATCAAGACGGGTGACGGAAGCGGAACGATTACGGAAATTACCGATAATTTGATCGACTGCGGTGAATTCTGCTCAGCCATGGTTAAAGAGGGCAGCACCATAACCCTATTGGCCACTGAAATACGCGGTTCCGAATTTGAAGGTTGGTCCGGTGCCGCCTGTATAGGTTCGCATGACGATGATGACGACGATGATGACGATGATGACGATGATGACGATGATGACGATTCAAAAAAATGTTCGCTGATCATTGACAGCGATACGACGATCTATGTGGAGTTCGAAAGGGATTAACCAAAACAAGTGGTGGAAGCGACATGCTTGTCGAAATCTTCTCCACTGAAACCTAACCCTCTCGTTGCAAAAGGCGGGGGGCTTCAGGGTCAAGGCGCCGAGGGTGTAGTCATCATGTACTACTGCGGCTCTCCGGCAACCCCGGACCTGGAGTACTCCGCCTTTACCTTCTGATATACAACATGATGTACTAATGTAGATATTGACACACAAGCATCGGCTTGGCATACTCGGCCGCGAAAAAAGCAACTTCTTATCCTTTATATCTTCTATCCGTTCAAGGTGAAATTAATTAAAAAAATGTAGCTGCAGCGCTATTCCTGATGTTGGGAATCGTTGTGATTTTCGGGTGTTTTGAAAAAGAGAATGATATTGTTTCAGATGTAAGCGAAACGGGTGCTGATTCTACTGTCGCTGAGTTGGATGATTCTTCCTGGGAGGTAGGAAATTGTAGCGTTTTTTGTAAGGACTATTCTTATTCTAAAAGCAAATTGATTAACAGCAAGTTTTCAAAAAGCGTTAAGGACGAAGGAGAATGTATGTCTTCGGAAAACTTTGGGAACAGATTTTATGGAGACGATTTTCGTCTCTATACTTGTTGTTGTTCGAACTGAGTAAATTGTATAATCATGTTTCAAAGGGGCCTGGACTCGGAGACTCTTATAAAGAAAAGTTATAATTCACAAGGCAGAGATCATTCATGATCAAAAGAATACTTAAAAGAACATTAGTTGCATTTCTTCAATCATTCATTCTTTTGATAATTGGTTTAATTATAAAATATTGGGTATTGGCTACTGGGGCAGCCCTTAAAAATATTTTATTTTATATCGGGGCCTTCCCAATCGTGATCTTTTCATTTGGGGCAATTGGAGATTTTAAGGTCAGGGGAAGTCCGACTTATCAGCTTAGCAGATCGGTCAGCAGCCAATCCTCCAATCAAAGGGGAGTTCAGGATATTAGTGATTTACAATCTGGATTAAATTGGATTATTGCCGGGTTGTTAGTCTGGTTTTATAGCTATTTTTTGTAAAAAAATGAAATTCTTGAATCATCACAAACACC
>JABDIN010000027.1 GCA_013003715.1 Desulfobacteraceae bacterium
GAAGTATCCATGATGATCAAATCCGGTGAAATGTGGTGGAGCATTTTCAATAATTCGGCACCATCACCGGCTTCGCCAACCACCCTGAGATCATCCACACCATCTATTATATTTTTTATACCGTGCCGCAGGATGACGTGGTCATCCGCAAGTATTATCCTGTATTCAGACATGAGCGCCTCGTTTGGGAAGGATGACGAATAGTAATCGTTTCGGGGTTTTCTGGCAAGTAATTTATGTCTAAACAGATGACGGGCAGACAATGTCAAATGACAAAGCCCAAATTTCAAATGAAGGTATTCTATCCTTTTTAAGGAATCGCTTTGACGATAAAGTGAAGATCTAACGACAGGATTCCGCCATTTGACATTAGAACCGCACCGTGTATCAAAGCAGAGCATAATTTTAAAGTATCCGATGCCATGATATATCTACATGTGTTTACTCGGGGGATCATCAGGCGTCATATGTCCTTTCTTTTATTTTTATGTTAAGGAAATCCATTCTGTATTGCATCTGAAACGAGCGGGCCCCTCATGAGTATCTATTCAAAGATTGTCTGCCTGACGCTGCCTCTGGTCCTGGTGGCTTTGATTGCCGGATCCGGGATCACCTATTATCTGTCGGGGCTGGCCATCAATGATCTTGCCGGGAACTGGCTGGAGACACAACTTTCCGAGGCTATTTCGGCTATTAACGAAAACGAAGAATTCTTGAAGCGGTATAATCTGTTGGATGATGCTTTGGGTGAACGGCAGGTGATGCAGGACAGTCTTGTACTGTTGGATGGTATTCGGATCGGCGAGCTGGGGTACATTTTCGTGGTTGACGCCAGCGGAGATATTATTGCCCATCCCTCGGAAGAACGAATCGGACTCAGTATCGCCGACACCCAATGGTTTATGGAAATGAACAATCAACCCATGGGCCGGATGGCATTCACCTGGATGGGGTCCGACTATGTGTCCGTATACAAATGGTTTCCCCCATGGAAATGGTACGTGATCGTGGTTGATCCGACGATTGAAGTTTTCGGCCCGGTGCGCAAAACGAGAGCTTACGTGTTGGCCCTGGCGATTTTCGGATCAGTGGGTATCGCCATTGCCCTGATGTTTCTGACCCGGCAGTTGACTGCACCTTTACGCATACTGGTGTCGGGGACACAAAAGGTCGGCCGGGGGGATCTGGCAACCCGCATTCCCATCAACACCCGGGATGAATTCGGTCATCTGTCCGGGGTATTCAACGATATGGCCGAGGATCTCCAGAAAAGTCTGGGCGCCATCCGTCAACGAGAGGAATACTATCGATCCCTGATCGAGAATGCGCCCGGGTTGATTATGGTCCTGGATGACAAGAAGGACTTCCAATACCTGAGCCCATCAGTGGAACGGGTTCTGGAACACCCTCTGAACACCGGCCATACCTATCGCATCATGGATTGGATACATCCGCATGAGCGGGAAGCGTTCCATGCATTTTGCGATGAAACCGTTGTAGGCACCGGCAAACGGCTGAACAGGGACTTTCGGTTGCGTCATCGCGACGGATCCTGGCGGCTGTTCCATTTTACAAGTCAGAGCCTACTGGATAATGACGCGGTAAAGGGAATTATCATCAATGCCAGGGATGTCACGCTTCAGAAGAAATTCAGTAGAGCACTCGTTGAATCCGAACACCAATTGAGAACATTGTCGGCTAAATTGCTTGCCGCCAGGGAACGTGAACAAAAACGGCTGTCCATCGAACTGCACGATGAGGTTGGACAATCTTTGACGGTGCTCAAATTAAAACTCACACTCCTGGAAAACGGCCTGGAAGCCGGACAGGGAGAACTGATAGCGCAATGTGATGAAACTATGACTTACCTGGACACCGTGATCAAAAATGTCCGGCGGCTCTGTCGCGACTTAACACCTGCCGCCTTGGTGGACCTCGGACTGACATCATCCTTGCACTGGCTGATGGAGGAGTTTTCGCGCCATTATAATGTCCGGTCGGAAATCGACTTAGATGAAATAGATGATATTTTCGACAATGATGCCCAGATCCAGATCTACCGGATCGTTCAGGAATCCGTCACCAATATCGGTAAACACGCCGGCGCAACGGCAGCCTGGCTTACCGTGGAAAAAAACCGGCATGGGGTTTCGTTTACCATCAGAGACGAAGGGGTGGGATTTGACCTTGACGAGGTCACCCGCCGAAAGATGAATGACAAGGGACTCGGCCTGTCCGCCATGCAGGAACGGGCTCGCATGCTGGGAACCGAATTCCGCATTCAAAGCCGAACCGGCGAAGGTACGACACTCTTTTTCACAATCCCAACCTAATTCGATACAGTCTATATTATCCGAATCTCAATAGCCCATCCGGTTCAGCGCGTCATTCCAGATGCCGTAAGCTCTTTCGACCAGACCGCTGATTGGATCATTATTCACGCCGTGTCCTTCCCGGACCATAACCCGCAGCCCCCACCGTAGGCACTAGTGCCCATAGGGAAATCCGCACTTATGCGAATATACAAATAAGTCGTGATGTTGATAAAAAGAATACGCACGAAGGAAAGTCTTTTCATTTCCTTTTTTTTATATGCCTCGCATGAACCATTGTTCAATTGTTCATGGTCGGAGCAGGACGGAATAGACGGCAAGAATGTGTCAGGACATCGGTCATAACATCGACATGCAATCGATGCAGCAGCCGGTTTTGTTGCCTAAATGTTAATTTCAACCTTTGGAGAGCTTATGGGTGATATCACTTTATCGCAAATCGCAGATGCTATGATTCGATTTGTGGAATCCTGCTGGGAAATGCTTGTGGAAATGGCGCCGTACATGTGTCTCGGGTTTTTTATGGCCGGATTATTACACATTTTCGTCAATCCCAGAATGATCATAAAATATCTTGGAAAGGGACGCATCAAATCCGTCTTTTATGCTGCCATTCTGGGGATTCCCCTCCCCTTGTGCTCCTGCGGAGTTCTGCCGACGGTAGCCGGTCTCAAACGCCAGGGTGCAAATGATGGTGCTTCCATGTCATTTATGATCGCCACACCTGAAACCGGTGCAGATTCCATTGCGGTCACCTATGCCCTTCTGGATCCGCTGATGACCATTTTCCGCCCGGTGGCGGCCTTTTTTACAGCGGTGGTGGCAGGATTAACCCAGAATTTTGTCGGAAAGACATATGATGAGAGTGAAAAAAACATCCAGTTGGATTTATCCTGCAAAATCGATAACTGCTGCGATGGTATCAATTGCCCGCCGGAAAAACACCGGCATCATCATACCCTTTGGGAAAAACTCAAGGCTTGCCTGCGATTCGGATTCGGAGAGATACTCGATGACATCTCCAAATGGCTGGTACTGGGTATTGCCATTGCCGGGGCCATCAACATCATGGTCCCTGAAAGTTTCATGAGAACCTACCTGGACGGTGGTGTGCATTCCATGCTGATCATGCTGGTGGTCGGTATCCCCTTTTATATTTGTGCCACGTCTTCAACCCCCATCGCCGCCGCCCTGATTTTGAAGGGCGTCAGTCCGGGAGCGGCACTGGTCTTTCTGCTGGCCGGGCCCGCCACCAACGCAGCGACAATCTCCGTCGTATACGGTCTTTTTAAAAAAAGAGCCGCCATCATTTACTTAAGCAGCATTGCCGTATGCGCCATTCTCATGGGATTGCTGCTGGATAAGGTTTATGCCGGTTTCAACATCTCGGCATCTTCGGTTGCCGGCACGGCAGGCGAGATCATCCCCCACTGGATAGCGGCTATCACGGCGGTGATTCTTCTGGTCTTGATCATCAACAGCTATGTAAAACAAATTCGGAATAAACGTGCCGGCATTGTCGGGTGCGGCTGCGGCCATGAAAACAATACACTGGAAGCATCCCCTGCTTCGGCATGTGGATGCGGTCATGACCATCCCAAACCGGTGGTGGATATCAAACCAATGGCAAGTGCCTGCGGGTGCGGACACGATCACAGCCCTCTTCTGGTACCGGACAATCCTGATGCCGGCACCTGCGACATGGAGGGGGAACATGGCCATGCACACAAAAATGAACCCGGACATTGCGGGTGCGGACACAAGCATTAGTCCAGGTATTGGAATCAATCATTGAAACATTGTTAAAAAACAGGCAGACATGACGAGGGGAGGTGATATCGGGAGTTGATGATGATTTGACCCTGCTGCGGTGACGATGCCAATGTTATTCTCATCGCGGCGATCCCTAAAGAATAAGGAAAGTCTTACATTCATGGAGGCAGGTATGAAAACCAACAAATTCGCATTCCTAATCTCGACAATTCTGATCACCTCATTGTTGCTCCCCCTTCCGGCGGTATCGGTGGATGCGGCTGACAAAAAGTCTCGGTTCTTCGATGTCACCCTCATGACCCCCATCGGCAACGTGGCCCGGGAGAAGGCCGGGCAGATTATCGCCAGGGATCTTGAAAAAATCGGTATCGGTGTAAATCTGCGTTACATGGAGTTTGCGACCCTGGCCAATCACTGGAAATCCGGCGGTGCCAACGGGACCCTGTTCGATGATGGCGGCTTCGATATGCTGATTCTCCAGACCTCCATGTTTGCCACCATCGATCCCGTAGGATTCTACAGGGCTTTTGCCAGCGACCAATTCCCTAAATCGGGCAAAAACTACACACGGTATATCAATCCCGAATTCGACAAATACGCATACAAGGCATTGGTTACCGTTGACGATCAGGAGCGTTGGAACCTGGTTCAGGAAGCGGAGAAATTAATTTACAATGATCTGCCGACCATTCCGCTCTGGCATCCCGCCTATTTTCATGGCGTACGATCTGATGTAAAGTTCCCGGAATATAAGGATCCTGAAGATTGGTGGGCCTACTCCTTCAGGTGGGCAAAACGCGAGATAAAGGGAAAAACCAAAAAAGATATGACCCTTCGGGAGCGTACGCTCATCTATGCACAGCCATCGGATCTGGATGCATTCATTCCGGGATACCGGGCTAGCGGATACAGCCTATTTGCCACCGGATACACCGTGTTTGACAGCCTTATTCACCAAACCGATGCCCCTTATTTCAGAGGTCCGAAGGAACAACGCGGCCCTCAACCCGCGCTTGCTGAAAACTGGGATGTATCCATAGACGGCAAGATCTGGACTATGAATTTGAGAAAAAAAGCCACCTGGCATGACGGCACACCTTTTACCGCGGATGATGTCATTTTCACCTACGACCTTATTGTAAACAAGGATGCGCTATACGAGTCCGAAGCGTTTATAAAAGAAGTCGGGATAACCTGGAAAAAAATCGACAAGTATACGGTGGAGTTCACGTCCGAAAAATACAATCCCCTCTTTTCCAGTGAATTTCTGACACGCCATATCCTTCCCAAACACCTGTTTTCCAAGGTACCTCCCCAGGACCTGATGAAATCCGACTACAACACGGGTAAAAAAGTCGTCGGCAACGGACCATGGGTATTTGATGAGTACAAACCCGCGGAATATTTAAAACTCAAGGCCAATGACAATTACTATGGCGGACGCCCGGAATTCGATTACCTGATCGTCAAATTCATCCCCCAGGCCGCATCGGCCTGGTATGCATTGAAAACAGGCGACATCGATGTGACGAACCATATGTATGGGTTCAGCCGGGAATTGGATGACGCCAATTCAGATCCCAATATCTATGCGGTTATCGATCCCTTGACGGCCATACAGAATATCCAGATCAATGCTGAACACCCGATTCTGAGTAACATCTGGGTGAGAAGAGCCATCAGCCTGGCCAGCAACCGCGACGTCATGGTAAAGGTTATCAGCAACGGGCTGGGCGTGGCGGCCCAACAACACCTCCCGCCATGGAGTCCTGGATTCGCTCCGGATCTTGAACCGATGGCGTATGACCTTAATGAGGCCAAGAAAATGATGGTCAAAGCGGGATATAACTATGACGACGTCACCATAAAAGGACCCAAATAAAAACACCGGAGATAAAAAGAGGGGGCAAGCGACGGTTTTGCCCCTCTATTATCATTTGTGCCGATCTGATACTCGAGTCATCGGGGTCGTTTGGTTCTCATTCAACCTTTCTCCATAATTTCATCCATATGCGGTGTCGGGAAAACATATATGCGTTCTGATAATATTCTCCTCGACGTTAAACATCTGAAAAAATATTTCCCCATACGCAAGGGCCTGTTGCAACGAATTCAGAGCCATGTCAAGGCCGTTGATGATATTAACTTTTTTATCAAGCAGGGAGAAACCCTGGGTCTCGTGGGGGAAAGCGGATGCGGGAAAACGACAACCGGCCGGACGATTCTCCGGTTGGAAGACCCGACGGCGGGCGAGATTATCTTCAGGAGGAAAAATCCGTCCATCACCGACAACGGCTGCCAGGAGATCGATATCGCCAAGGCGTCTCAGGCAGCATTGAAAGACCTGCGGCGGGATGCACAGCTGATATTCCAGGATCCCTATTCCTCACTGAATCCCCGGATGACGGTGAAAGACATTGTCGGAGAGCCTTTACTTGTTAACAAAGAATCCAAAGATGCGGATCTTGAAGACCGGGTCCTCAAACTGATGAAGGCCGTGGGTCTCAAATCCGATCACATGAAACGCTATCCCCACGAGTTCTCAGGCGGTCAGCGCCAGCGCATCGGCATCGCCCGCGCGTTGGCGCTGGAACCTCAGCTGATCGTGGCTGACGAGCCGGTGTCGGCGCTGGATGTTTCCATACAGGCACAAGTCGTCAACCTTTTGCAGGAAATCCAGGCACAATTCAGCCTAACCTACCTG
This sequence comes from Desulfobacteraceae bacterium, assembly GCA_013003715.1. Lineage (GTDB taxonomy): Bacteria > Desulfobacterota > Desulfobacteria > Desulfobacterales > Desulfosarcinaceae > JABDIN01. Next base: position 6,811 of record JABDIN010000027.1, read on the forward strand.
TTCATCGCCCATGACCTGAGTGTGGTTAAATATATCAGTGACCGGGTGGCCGTGATGTACCTGGGAAAGATCGTGGAATTGGCGGAGACCGAAGCGTTGTTTTCAGACCCCCGGCATCCATATACCGAGGCCTTGATATCGGCGGTACCAATACCGGACCCCGATTATAAATGCAGCCGGATCATCCTCAAAGGGGACGTTCCGAGCCCCATGAAACCACCTTCGGGCTGCTATTTCCATCCACGCTGCCAGCATGCGAAAAAGGAGTGCAGTCGTTTGTCTCCGGAATACAAGGAAATCGAACCCGGGCATTATGTATCGTGCCATTTCGCCGATACCGTCCGGCTCCAGGCTGTTTGCCTGAGTTAGCCGTATGAATGTGAGTGATCAATTGCGGATGCCGGACATCCATTGACAAGATTACAGAATCAGTGTCAAAAAGTTCAAATTTCAGTTGCAAACAAACCTGGAGGTAACTTGCTTTGGGGTTAACAACGTATATCATACGAAGGATCGCGGTGGCCATTCCCACCTTTTTCGGCATCACCCTGATCATTTTCGTACTCATTCAAATGGCGCCCGGTGATATCATCGATTTCTATACATCAGCCAATCCGGACGTAATCGAAGATGCGGAACAAATGGAAAAGCTGAAGGAGCGGCTTGGGCTGGGCCAACCGATTCCCATACAGTATTTCAAATGGGTCAGTCGGCTTATCGTTTTTGATTTCGGCCATTCGTTTGAAACACACCGCAAGATATCCGAGGAGCTCAAGGCACGATTGGGGGCAACCACGGCCCTGTTCCTGTTCAGCCACTTGATCGGCTGGCCCATTGCCATTGCCATCGGCATCCTGTCGGCGATTAAACCCAATTCCGTATATGATCACTTCGGCAGAGCCTTTGCGCTGGTGGGTATTGCCATGCCGGCGTTCTGGATCGGTTTGATGTTGATTCTCGTATTCGGCGTTAAATTGAGATGGTTTCCATTGGGTGGCTCTGTATCCTCCAGTATTGAGTATACCGGCATATTTACGATGATGTGGGATCACGCCTGGCATCTGGTTCTCCCATCGGTAACCATCGCCCTGAGGAGTATCGCCACCACCATGCGTATGACAAGGGCGGAGATGCTGGAGGTTCTGAAAAAGGACTACATCATTACCGCCAGGGCAAAAGGGGTGGCTGAAAACGTTATCCGTATCAAGCATGCGCTCAGAAACTCCTTGATGTCTGTTGTAACGCTGATAGGGCTGAGCATGGGATATGTATTCTCGGGTGCCGTCCTGACCGAAACGGTATTTGGCTGGCCCGGCATCGGCAGGTATATGGTTCATGCCGTTAATGTGAGAGATTATCCCGCAGTCATGGCCGTTGCGGTCCTGATTTCCATGATGGTTTTATTGGCCAACCTGATTACGGATATAACGTATTGCTGGATTAACCCAAGAATACGCTATGATTAATTCCATATGCAAGAATAACGGACACGAAACAGGAGAAGTTCCGGATGGCTGCCGCAAGTTCCCGCAGTATTAAAAGACGTCTTTTAGCAAGCAAACTTTCCATATTCGGGCTACTGATTGTCTTGATATTGGTAATCACCGGTGTGTTTGCCCCATATCTGGCACCCTACGATCCGAATGAAATGATGTTTGAATATGTATATCATTCGCCGTCACAGGATTTTTTACTCGGTACTGATGCATTGGGACGCGATGTCTTGAGCAGGGTGGTATGGGGAGCGCGTACCTCCTTGTTCGTCGGCATCGGTGCTACCGTCGTTGCCCTGCTGGTCGGCGTCACTTTTGGTGGCTTGGCCGGTTTTTATGGTAAGATTACTTCTCAGGTGTTCATGCGTCTTGCCGATGTCCAATTGTCCATCCCCAGCCTGATACTCCTGATTGTCGCCGCCGCGGTGCTCGGTGAAAGGAATATGCCGGTCATCGTGGCCATCATCGGCATCACCATGTGGCCCACCCTTGGTCGGGTCACCCGAAGCAAAGTCCTGGATCTCAAAACAAGGGACTATGTGGAAGCCGCGAAGATTGCCGGTGCCAGCAATACCCGCATTCTGTGGCGCCATATTATGCCCAACGGTCTCGGTCCCATAACCGTTATCGCCACCTTGGATATCGGGTCGGCCATTATTATGGAATCCAGTCTCAGTTTTCTGGGACTCGGTGATCCCCGCATGATTTCATGGGGCAACATGCTTTCCACCGGGCTGCAGGATATGATTCCGGCACCCTGGATGGCTGTATTTCCCGGATTCGCGATTTTTTTCACGGTGTGGGGATTGAACATGTTCGGTGATGCGCTGCGGGATGCACTGGATGTCGAAGCCTGAAAATTGTACACCGGCGGCCGAAACGATGGCCCCTTCCCTTATCGGTTGCTATATGGTCCAAAGATATTTATAGGAGTAGACGATGTCCCTCATTGAAGTGAAAAATCTCAGAACCTATTTCGACACCTGGACCGGTACGGTCCGGGCGGTGGATAGTATCGATTTTACCATAGAGAGGGAAAAGACCCTTGGGGTTGTGGGTGAGAGCGGCTGCGGCAAATCCGTTACCGCAAGAACCATCATGAACATCATTCCCATGCCGCCGGGCAGAATACAATCCGGTGAAATCTGGTTTCATGGAAACGGCGGCAAGATCGATCTTACCCGTCTCGGCCCCAACAGCGACGACATGCGGACCATACGCGGTAACGAAATCGCCATGATCTTCCAGGAGCCCATGACGTCTTTGAATCCCGCGTATACCATCGGCAATCAGATCGTGGAAGCCATCATGCTGCACCAGGACCTGACCAAAAAAGAGGCTGCCCATAAGACCGTGGATATGCTCCGTGCCGTGGGGATATCGTCGCCCCGGCAGCGCAGCAGGGAATATCCCCATCAATTGTCCGGCGGCATGCGCCAGCGGGCCATGATTGCCATGGCGCTCTCGTGTAACCCGTCACTGCTTATCGCCGATGAACCCACCACCGCGCTGGATGTGACCATACAGGCGCAGGTACTGGATCTGATGAACCGGTTACGGGAAGAATACCGGACATCAATCATGTTCATTACCCATGATCTCGGGGTAATTGCCGAAATGGCGGACGACGTCATGGTAATGTATCTGGGCCGTGTAGTGGAAAGGGCTCCGGTGAGGGATCTGTTTCACAATCCGTTGCATCCGTATACCCGTGGACTATTGAATTCCATACCATCATTGACGGCCCGGCGGACCGACAAGCTGGTTCCCATCACCGGTACCGTACCCGATCCATTCGATGTCCCCATGGGATGCGGTTTTCAACCGAGGTGCCACCAGTCAAAGAAGAGCTGTAAGACAAACGCGCCCGGCTTGAAGAGTGTCGGCAATGGTCATCAGGTGGCTTGCTTTTCCGCCCAAACGGCCGCAACCGGCCAGGCATAGAAAAGGTTTATAATTTAATTATTTATCGGTATTTACAACTCATGGCAAATGGCATCAATACATCAATGACGGCAGGATTTTCAGCCGGTAAAAAAGTCACCATTGTCGGTGCTCTGACCAATACTCTGCTCATTGCGGTTAAATTCGCGGCAGGATTTTTCGGCCACAGCCAGGCGTTGATTGCCGATGCCATACATTCCTTGTCGGATCTGTTTACGGATCTCATTGTGCTGGTCGGATTCAAGCTGGGCAGGAATGCACCGGATGAAAAACATCACTTCGGGCATGCGCGCATTGAAACCATGGCCTCCGCTGTCGTCGGGTTCGGATTGCTGGCGACCGCCATCTACATTGGTGTTGATGCGGGTATGGCCATCCATCGCCACGAAGAGTATTCACCCACAAGCATTGCCCTGATCGCCGCCGGGATGTCTATCCTGTTCAAGGAAATCCTGTTTCAATATACGATCCGCACGGGCCGTCGTGTCAAAAGTCAACTCATTGTCGCCAATGCCTGGCACCACCGCACCGATGCACTCTCTTCCATCGCTGTTTTCATCGGGGTGGGCGCCGCCATGCTCAATCCGGACTGGCACATTATGGATGCTTTTGCCGCCCTGCTGGTGTCCTTTTTCATATTGAAGGTCGGTCTGGACATCATCGGTAATTGTTTAAAAGAGTTTATCGACACGGCCCCGCATCCGGAGGTACTGGCAAAAATTACCTCCTGTGCATTGAGCATATCCGGCGTTCAGGATGTTCACGATCTTAGGGTACGGACATCCGGCGGTCTATATCTGATAGAAATCCACATTATTGTGGATGGCCGGTTGACCGTCATACAGGGGCACGATATCGCCAAAAATGTCGAACGTTGTCTAGAAGATCGAATTGAAGATTTTGAGCGGGCGATCATTCATGTGGACCCTGCGGTTGCTCCGGCTAGGGCAGAATTCTAAGCCCGTGTAGCCCCCACACCATCCTTGATCTTGATTACGCCACCTGATTTGTATTCGAATATCCTGGCTCAAGGCCGCCTTTGTCCTTGACAATTAAATTGAACCAATGCAAAATGCGTTCATAATGTATGCATCTTGCGTTCATAATGAGTTCTAAATTACAATCCTATATTATTCAAAAATCAGGGGAGGTGGAATGACATCGGAAACCAACACAACTCAATTTACGGTCACCTTTCGCAATGAAAAGGACTACACGCTCACGTTGGACGGTGTTGAAATGAATGCACGGAATTTGATGGATGAGGAAATTCGTCAGAAAGTTTTATCGGCGCCGCGTATTTTTTTCGGCATGTTCGGGGTTTGAGGGGCTTCGGGAATCCGGACATTTTGTCTGGAAAGAGATATAGACCCCACAGGTCTGACACTTACACAGGAGGCCACCTGGAACACGGAAGAGATTATAAAGACCCGTGTGAAAACCCATGTCCGGCTACCGGACGGTTTTCCGGAAAAGTACAAACGGGCCATCGCTCCGATTACAGAGACCTGCACGGTGACGCGTCTTGCACTTCATTTGAACCCGTCGAGTTTCGAGTGTGCCGTGGATTGATCCTATTCAATCTACCCATTCAATTAAAGTGTGATTTTGACTATATACGACCATTGTTCAGGTTAACCAACTTTCATTAATAGGAAAACGGAGGCAAACCATGGAAATCGTACACTATACAAGCTGTGAAGATGTAAAAATAGATCAATTCCCGTATCGGGGCAAGATGCACGATGTCATCGGCACCAGTATCCGCTGGTTGTCCAAATATGGCGACGACGGCACCGGCTATCCGGATTACGGACTGCGCTTTTTCACCATCCAGCCCGGGGGGCAAATCCCGATTCACAGTCATTTTTATCATCAGACCATGTACATCCTGACCGGAAACCTGGAATGCTATGCCTATAACGCCGAGTCGGATGAACTGCAAAACACGACGAAATGCGGACCGGGTTCATCCATATTCGCACCGAGCATGGAACCCCACGGGATGAAAAACATCGGAGAGGAACCCGTGACATTTCTTTGCTGCATCTGCAATGTTTACGACAAAGAGGATAGCCTATAATCCGGAGGAGAATCATGAAAACAGCTGATCGCTTGAACAACTTTGACGCCTATCTCGGCACGGCCATGAATCTCATCCTGACCAAAATGAGAGCGGAAGGCAAAGATGTCATCAATCTGGGTCTTGGTGATCCGGATGTCATGCCGACCAAAATGATGCGGGAAACGCTTGCGGATGCATGCATGGACCCAGGTAATCATCACTATCCCAGCTTCTATTCGCCCATGCCCTTGAAGGAAGCAATGGCCGCATGGTACAAGAAAAACTACAATGTCACCTGCGATTCGGATACCGAAGTGTTGCCGCTATTGGGGTCTGCTGATGGCTTGTTCCATATCCATACCTGTCTGTTGGACCCCGGCGACATTGCATTGGTGCCGGACCCTTGCTATCCCGCATATGTAGCAGGCGTCACTATCGCCGGTGGTAAAATAGAGACACTGCCGCTTCTGGAGAAAAATGGGTTCCTGCCCGATCTGGAAGCCATTGAGCCGGCGATCGCCGAACGGGCGAAAATGATCTGGGTAAACTACCCGAACAATCCGACTTCCGCCCATGCACCGGATGATTTTTATCCGCGGCTGATCGAATGGGCGCACAAATACAATGTGGCGGTCATCTCCGACAACCCTTATTCCGAAATTTGTTTCGATTGTTATCGTCCGCAATCTTTCCTCCAGTTTGATGGTGCCAAGGAGATCGGTATCGAATTCAATTCGTTGTCCAAGGCATATAACTCCTGCGGATGGCGAACCGGGATGGTCCTGGGCAACCCCGATATCATCGCCGGCATGGCCAAGATCAAATCACACTCGGACCGGGGTATGTTCTACCCGCTTCAAGTGGCGGCCAGGGAGGCACTCGAAGGCCCCACTGAATTCATGGCGGAACGGAACCGTATGTTTCAGGACCGCCGGGATGTCGTGGTCAATGCCCTCGAAAAGATGGATATCAAGCTGTACCGGCCCAAGGCGACCTTTTATGTCTGGGCGCGGGTTCCGGAAGGTGTGGAGATTTCAAAAGACTGGTGTTTCAAGGTGCTCGATGAAATCGCCGTATGGATGATCCCCGGTTCCATGTACGGTCAATACGGTGAGGGATTTTTTCGTATTGCACTGACGCATCCCACGGACCGGCTGGCCGAAGCAATGAATCGTTTAGGCAATTTTCTCACGGGAAGCTGACCGGTCGGCAGCCAGGTATTCTAAGGCCATGTGCCTTCGATAAGATGTCGCTAAACCGGTAAACCCCGTCTCAAATCCGGCGATCCGACATTTTATGAAGGCCCATGGCCATATTTGTTTCGATATATGCACTGGCATCGCCAAAAGGAGTATTTTGTATGAATCCGCTCGCCATCTATGAAGATCTCAAAGAAAAGATAATCTGGTTGGAGATCAAACCCGGCAGCACGCTGAATCTTGTGGAATTGGCCACCGCCTATAATGTCAGCCGAAATCCCGTGACCATCGCGTTGACCCGCCTCGAGGCGGAGGAATGGGTGATACGCACCGGTTCACACTTTGTGGCAAGCCCACTCACCCTCGAACGGGTTCGGGAAATTACCGAAATCAGACTCATCATGGAAGTTCAAGCCTGCGTATGGGCCATGCACCGTATTTCCACCGAAGGTATCAAGGAGCTGAAAGAAATCAAGCGAACCATTGCCGGATATGACTCAGCCACGAAAAATAAAGAGATCATAGCAATGGATGTCCGGTTCCATCGCTTGCTCTACCGTGAAACACAGAACAGCCAACTGGAAAACCTTCTCAATAGAATGCTCAGCCACTATTTCCGTTTCTGGTTGTCCAGCCCCAATCCCATAAATCTGACATCATTTTTCCAGGATACAATGGAATTGATCCAGGCCATCGAATCAAAAGATGAGATACGGGTCAAAGCCGCCAGCACCGCACACATAAAATCCTCATTAGATGAAATTATGGGGATTTCCAATGTGAGCGCATAGCCTGCGTATTTAACTTGAACTCCAGATTAAGGTATCGAAAAAACCGCTTCTCCGCCGGTTTTATTATCCGGAATAAACCGGCTCATCCTTCAATCTGGACATATAAAAGGGGCACTCTGCCAAACCACCATCCCGCTTAGACGATTCTGCCGATTTCGGCTCCCTCGAAAATGGCGGTTTGCGCACTTCCGGGATTTACACAATCCCCAACCTGATAAACCGGAATATCCAGGGATTTGATGCGCTGATAAAGACCATTCCGGGGCGAGTTGCCGACGGCGAATACGATTTTATCTGCAAGGATTATTTTTTCCCGCCCGTTCCCATCAAGCGCCACGGCACCTTCATCCACGACCCTTACGAGTCGATGGTTCACCATAAATATGACGGATCGTGATTTCAAGCGCTGAAAAAGCACTTTCCGGGTGATGGTCTCGATGTTGAGGCCGGTACCGTCCAGGGCTTCAAGAACGGTCACACGGCATCCCCTCCGGGCGAGGTGAAGGGCGGTCTCGCAGCCGGTGGCACCGGCGCCCACAACTAAATAGTGGCCGGTTTCCATTTGGTTGTCCCGAAGCACGTTATAAAGATCAGCGACAATCGGCTTTTCAACCCCGTCCACTTCAGGCACAATGGGTATCGACCCGGCGGCGACGATGACCACATCGGGTGCAGCCTCCTTGATGATTTCCAGGTCAACCTTTACATTCAAATGCCAGGAAACACCGGATTTTCTCAATTGAGTTACTTGGAATGCGATCAATGAGAGCAACTCCCGTTTATGAGATGGTTTCGCTCCCACCCGAAGAAGGCCACCGAATTCAGGCTCTTTTTCGAACAATTCGACATGATGTCCCCGCAAGGCCGCTATCCATGCGGCATTCAATCCGCCTGGCCCGCCACCGACGACCATCACCTTTTTGGGTGGGTTCGCCGGTGTGAGTTCCATTTCCGTTTCACGGCCCAATGTCGGGTTTACCAGGCATTCCACATGGCCTTTCCGGAATATGGACGCCATGCATGTATTGCAGGCGATACACTTTCGAATCTCGTCGAATCTGCCCTCCGCCGCCTTGATGGGCATATCGGGGTCGGCCAGCAACCCTCTGCCCATGCACACGAGATCCGCCAGACCATCGGCAATAATCGAATCCGCGATCACCGGATCATTGATGCGGCCGACGGTCATCACCGGAATCCGAATCGCCGTTCTTATCTGTGCCGCCGATTCTGACAGGCAGGCCTTTTCCATAAACATGGGTTGACAAATCCACTCAGGTGTAGCGTCATTGCCTGCCGATACCTGGACGATATCAATCCCCATTTCAACCAGTTGTTTTAAAATCCGGATGCTGTCTCCAACTGTCAATCCGTCGGGCACGAATTCCTGGGCACTGATTTTGAATGAAAGCGGATGGGGATGCCCGATTCTGCGTCTGATCTCCTCGACGACTTCCCTGGCGAATCTGTTTCGACGGGTCAAACCGCCCCCGTATTCATCATCGCGGATGTTGGAGAATGCGGAAAGAAACTGGTTGATCAGATACCCGTGGGCACCGTGTATTTCGATCAGCTCGAATCCCGCGCGCACGGCTCTGTCGGCGGCATCGCCGAATTGACGAACAAGCGTTCGAATGGCGCCCTGGTCGAGAGCGGCCACCTCACCCTTGATGCTGGGGCACGGCAGCGGCGAGGGGGAGACGGGCCGCTGGCGGATCACCCGTTCGGAGGTCTGCCGTCCCGCATGATGTATTTGTACGGCTGGAACTGCCCCTTCGTTTTTCATTGCACTGGCGAGCCGTGATAGCCCTGGAATGAATCGATCATCATAGATACGCGCCTGATGGGTGGACACGAGTCCTTCGGGAGACACCGCACATGCCTCTACGATGACCATCCCAGGCCCCCCGGCAGCACGTCTCCGGTAATGCGCTATGGTTCGATCCGTAACAACACCGCCCTCTTCAAAAAGAAAAGAGGCCAGGCTGGGCATAACGATTCTGTTTTTAAGCCGGAGGTTTTTGAGTTGAAATGGCGCAAACAGATTATTCATTCTTTCACCTATAGGGCAATAATGAGATTTTTGCTGATGTCCATATGTAAAAGCACGCCTCAGATTGAGAAATATTTTTGGGTATTCGGATGGACTTCAGCATGACATCGCAGTTCATTTTTCAGCCACCATCGCATGTCGGAATGCTGGTCATCCGGTTTGAGTTCACAATCTTCAGGCATAATGGTTCGGAATGCCAGTACGACATAGTGAGTATTAATCCCTGGCTCTCCATAATAATTATCATTATATATATGATCGAAGGCGCCGATCAGCTCCATTTGACAGATGGACAACTCAAATCCCAATTCAACGGTGGAAATTCTTTTGAGTGCTCTTTCTATGGTCTCGTTTTTCACTATTCTGCCCCCGGGTACAAACCAAAAGTCCTGGGCCGGTCTGTTGGTGCGTTTTCCGAGAAGCACCTCACCCATGGCGTTTTCAACAATCAAATCAATGGAAACCAGGGGTGTTTTATCAATGACATTCAGAAAGTCCATTTGATCCATAAGTGTATCCCTGTCCGCTCTCCTATTATCCGGTGAACCGGATAATTATAATAGTGAATATCCTGCCCTACACTGAATTTGCACCGATAAAACAGCCCTTGTATTGACAGATCACTTTAAAACCGCAATAAAACCTTACGCATAATAACCCGGCAACAAAGTAGGTAAAGTGACGGATGTCTGAATTGCGTAATAAGTTTCCGGCGGAGCGATAATAAATCGAAAGAGTATAGATAACGATGAAAAATGCGTTCTCCCCCCTGCCCTTTTTAAAAAACAAATATCTCCAAACCGCACTCAGCAGCAGCAGGGTACGTACATGGCGCCCAAGTGCTCTGCGAACGAAATCAGTACTTAAAATTCTTGAACTGGATGACGGTGTCCGGCTGTCCGGTGCATACACCACGCAGCACCAACGCCCCCCCAAGGGCGTGGTTATCCTCATCCACGGGTGGGAGGGCAGTATGGACTCCGCCTATATCCAGGCCACGGGCCGGACACTTTACAACAATGGTTATAATGTCTTCAGATTAAACCTCAGGGATCATGGTGACAGCCATCATCTGAATGACGGTTTGTTTTTCGCCACACGCCTTCCGGAGGCCTGCCAGGCAGTTTCCCGAATAGCCGAAATGTCCGCGGGGTTACCGGTGTTTCTGACCGGGTTCTCCCTGGGCGGCAATTTCGCGTTGCGGATCGCCCGACAATGCGCAGAAAAACAAATAACTCATCTCAAACACATCGTTGCGGTCAGTCCGGTGCTCGATCCGGATCGGGCTACCGACGCCGTGGACAATGAGCCCATGATTTTGCGATATTTTCTGAAGAAATGGTTCCGGTCACTCAGGAAAAAAGAAACTCTATTCCCCGCTTTATATGATTTCTCGGACGTTTACAACATGTCGTCCATCCGCGATATCACGGATGCCCTGGTGCCGCGGTTCAGCATGCACAAGGATACAGCGGAGTATTTCAGCAAATACACGCTGAATACGGCACAATTAAAAGAGATCACCATACCGACAACCATCGTCACCGCCGCCGATGACCCGATAATACCCGTGGAGGACTTTCACAATCTCAGGCTGGGTCCGGGCACCGAGATTATTATTCATGACCATGGGGGCCATAACGGTTTCATTGACGGGTGGTTGTTCAGCACCTGGTATGAAAAAAAAATGACCCGCCTATTTCAGCGGCATGATGTCCGTTGTTGACTGCCGCATGATAGTAAAACTCGTGATAAAAAACAATCCCGCCGACGATCCGGTTGACAATAACCGGAATCATACAAAATATTCTGAAACGTTGAATTTTTAAAAAAATTACCGTTGCCTTCTCAAAAATACAAGGGTATTACAGCAGCGGTTCGATTGTTTTTGGACTATGCGGTGTAGATTTCAGTGGAAAAACCGCCCAGGGGGACGATTGACGCAACAAGGGAAACAAGGAGTGCGGATGGCAGAGAAACAGAAGACCTTGGATGGATATGTAAAAACGGAAAACATGATGCTGGTGGCGCTATTATCTCTGGCCATCGGATTTTTACTGGGTGTGGTTTTCACTGTCTACCGGTCCGGATCCTCCGCGCCGGTAGCGGTGACGCAAACACCTGGCCAGCCACCTCAGACATCCCAGGGCATGCCGGACCGCTCGGCTGAAATTGCAGCACTTGAGGATGAAACCGTCAAAAATCCGGGAAGTGCAAGCGCATGGACATCATTAGGCAATATTTACTTTGATACGGCACAACATGCCAAAGCGATCAGGGCGTATGAAAAAGCCCTGGAAATCTTCCCAAACAATCCCGATGTCTGGACGGATCTTGGTGTGATGTACCGGCGAAACCAGCAGCCGGAAAAAGCGGTTGCCGCCTTCGACAAGGCCATTGAGTTGTCGCCCAAACATGAGATATCCCGATTTAACAAGGGCATCGTGCTCTTGCATGATCTTGAAGATATGCAGGGGGCAATCGCTTCGTGGGAATTATTGTTATCCGTCAATCCCAATGCCAAGGCACCGAATGGGCAACCGGTTTCCGAAATGATCAAACAATTCAAGGCGGCCCAATAGGATAAGTCTCAGACACGAAAACGGCTTCTTAACCGGTACGGATAGTGTCGTGTCATACCGGTCGCCATTTTTTCCGCCCCCAGAGGAGACACGCAAATCCGATAAGGGTCGTCATCCCTGAAAAAACAGCGGTGGCGGAAATTCCCCCCGCCACCCACAGGGGACCACCGAACACGGCACCGACCACCCGCCCGATACCGGCCGCAGCATAGAATCCGGACATCATCGTCGCACGGTATTCCGGTATCAGTTCCGTTCCCAGAGACATGCTGACCACCACGGTAAATTCAAAAAACAAAAAAATCAGGAACAGAATCAGCAGGGCGGAAATCAGGCTGCCGCCGGCAAGCGGAAGGAACGCGTAACCGGCGATGGTTAAAAAAACACCGGTGACCATCGATCGTTTCAATCCCAATCGATCCGAAAAAACGGCGACACCGGTTTCGCCTATCAACTCAGCCAATCCGATGACACTGGTACCCGCACCCAAGCCCAGAATGCTCAATGCGTAATCTTGTTCCAACCAGGCGCCATAGATCACAAACAAAGCATCATTGCCGGTGCTGACAAAAAATACAAACCCCAGGAGGCCAAGCGCATGCCGCTTTTTGAGCAAAGACAACAGGGCCGCCAAAATACCGGCATCATGCGAAGCGGAACGGGCTGCGCCATTATCGGCCGGGAAGAAAGTCGAAATGACAAAGATGCCGATGAGCCCCAGTCCGCCGATAATAAAAAAAGGCGCGCGCCATCCCAGTCGATCAATAACCACTGCGACCACCGGAATCCCTACAATCGTGGAACCCGCCCATGCAAATTCCAGGATACCGATGACCTGCCCTCTTCGGTGATAGGGAACCTTTTTACCGACAAATCCTTGAATGGCCGGATCAAATATTGTTTTACCGCATCCGGCGAGGATCATACCGGCCATCAGTACGAGGTAGAACGGAAACAGGCCGGTGATAAACATCCCTAAAGTGAGCATGGCAATGCCGGCCATCATCATGATGCGATAGCCGAAACGGTCCGCGTACGGTCCGACGAACAACCCGAACACAGCCGCAAATTGATTGACGGCAATGACGGAGGTGATGGCGCTGAGCGGCACGTCTAATCCGCGGCTGAGCACAGGTGCGAAGGGATATGCCAACCGTTTTGCGGTGTTCAGGACGAGCTTGAAAAAGGTGGCAATGAAAACCTGGGAAATCAGCGCATTCTTTTCGGCATTGTCGGCATCCGGCATGTTATTTATTCTCGTTCACCAATGCCTGATAAACGCCCTGTATATCATCCGCATCGAATTGGTGGACAGTATTACAATGGTGGCAGCGTATATCCAAGGGAAACGGGCCCTGGGTTGCCATCTCCTGTAAATCATCAATTGGAAAAAGGGCGATCATTTCCCTGATGGTCGTCTTGTTGCAATGGCAATAGAATTCAACGCGCCGGTTATCCAGAATTTTAGGTGAGAATGCTGAAAAATTTTCGGCGATGAAGGCTGGCACTTCCCGTGGTTCCGAGAAAACAATGCCCAAAGAGGGCAGTTTGGTGACAATGGTCTCTATTGCCGTCAAGGTTTCATCATCAACACCGGGCATAGCTTGTAAAAATAAACCACCGGCCCCGGTGATCTTGCCGTCCGTATCAAAATGTATGCTGAGATTGAAGGCGGTTGGCAATTGCTCGGATTTGAGATAATAGAGTGTCAGATCCTTGGCCACCGACCCGTTTTCCATCATAACCTTGCCTGTGAAAGGGTGTTTGGCATCTACCATGTACTTGGTGACCGACAGAAAACCCGCGCCGAAAAACGGCGCGAGGTTGAAATCGGCCAATGGTTTTTCAATGGGTATGGGAACCTGTTTCAAGTACCCCCGGACCTCGCCGAACGCGTTGGTTTCCGCCACAAGCCCTTCGATGGGACCGGAACATTCAATCTGCAGACTCAGTCGATCAAATCCTTTGAGATTTGCGGACATCAATCCGGCCGCCAGATAAGCGTGTCCGAGTGCCAGGGTTTCAAGAATTCCAAGTTCATGGTTCTCCCGCATTTCCCGAACCATTCGTGTGCCCCGCAGAATAACGCCCCGGACTTTGCCGCCGACGAGCATGAAATTATGGAGCCGATCGTTGGCCCGGTCTCTCAGTTGATCTTTCAATGTTTCATTGGGTAGTGACTTTTTGATCATGCGTATGCTCTCTTAAGCCGGCTCACTCTTCCACGACTCCGGTATGCGGACCACCGGGATAGATGACCAAGCGATCGCCGGGATGGATGGGGCGGCTGATGTCCATTCGATTCCAGATAATGATGGCGGCCAGCGGGACATTGAATTTTGCGGCGATGGTGGACAGGTTGTCCCCTTCGGATACAATATAGATTCTGTCACTTCGCTCTTTGCCGTATTCGGTCAATAGTTTCTCATATCTTTCGGCAAATTCCTTGCCGGCGCCTTTCGGAATCAGCAGGGTATGGCTGCCGACTGCCAGATAATGACCGCGAAATTGCGGATTCATATCCTTGATGGTTTTGAATTTCGTTTCTGCGGCGGCCGCGATCAGCCGGATAGGTGTTTCACGAAAGCAATTCACGGCAACATGATCACTGGTTACCGGCGGGTATGCCTCCAAAGGTGAAAGATGGAATCCGAATGCAGCGGGATCGGAAAGAATGAGCTTGGCTGAGATAATACGAAAAACAAAGCGCTGGGTTTCCAGCGGCAGGTAAAGATCGTAATAGTTATCGACTCCCTGCTCCATCATCTCCGCCATGAGGCCCTGTTCTCCCATGTTATAAGCCGCAACCGCTAGCGCCCAGGATTTAAACTTGGCGTGGAGTGTTTTCAGATATGTGGCGGCGGCTCTGGTGGAGGCATAAATATTTCGCCTGTCATCGATTCGGTCATTGATCGTGAGGCCATATTTCCGTCCGGTTTCCGGAAGCAGCTGCCAAAAACCAATGGCGCCTTTCCGGGAGCCTACATGGGGACGAAGTGCGCTCTCCGCAATGGCCACGTATTTCAAATCCGCCGGGAGTTGATCTTCAGTCAGCACCCGCTCGATGACGTTCATGTACCGGGCTGATCGTTTCAACCATAAAATGACCTGCGGCCGGTCCCATAGGGATAACATCATTTCTTTTTCGAACCGTTCTTTCACCTGCTGGTCGGCCATCGGCACCGGCTCATCGCAGAACGTAACGGATGGGTGCATCCGGATCGCGTCAAGGAGGGAGGGTGCCTTGATATGCGGTTCGGCGGACACCGTCCCTGTTGACCATATGAGAACCGATGCAAACAGCACCGATGTCAACAAACAGGTATAGTATTTATTTCTCATGGAGACTCCCCTTCTAATTTCCTATAATTCGCCGTTTGATATGTTTTGCTGTGCTATGCCCGGATGGTAATCACCGGAAGGCAATCAAAGGATCATAGTGTTTTAAATATTTCATCCAATCGATTGCGGGCGTGGTCGATCCGTTGAAAATTGGTCAGGCTCATCAGTGATTGGGATGCTTTTTCCGGTGATTCGGACCGGCTTTGCAATTTCAGCTTATACCAGACCGGAATCTCATGATGATAAGCAGCCACAAGATCCATACAATGTTTTCTGGACGAAGTTAACAGTTTTCTGAGTTCCGGGTCTTTCGGTGAGACGGAACCGCTGTTGTCGAGCATCGCATCAATCCGCCGGAGGGCGAGCATAAACCGTTTTTTGGTCGTGGTATAGGTGTATATGGGCAACACCCAGAATTTGGTGATGATAAATCCTGCTGCGGCTATCGAAAAGCTTATCAGACTGGCCAATTGTAGTGATGTCATAAAAACCGTTTCCGGAAATGGTTATGGGATCAAAGTGTTGGGTTCATGCAATCCAGACCGCGGATTGTTCAAAAAAAGATTCTATAAAATCGGTATAATGGTCAACACGGTTGATTTTCCGTACTTTCTTCAAGACAGCATGTCCGTCGTCAAAAGAAGTGGAAAAATACCGCCAGAACCCTTTCATGCGATCCACGAGATGTCCGGGGCCACATAACACCTGCGCGTAATTTTGGTAAAGATCATCATGGAAAGCCTTGAATCGCCATAATTTATCCCGGTGATCAAGTCTTTTGTTTTTGATCTCCTCGGCAAGAAACGGGTCTGCCAGAATACCTCTGCCGATCATCCAGGCCCTTACAGACGGATACCTTTGCTGCAGGCGTTCAAAGGATATCCGGTCGTTGATATCCCCATTGTAAACCAGGCGATGATTTGCGTTTTCCAGGCAGTATTCGAATGCGTTCAGATCGACGACACCGTCATACATCTGGATACCGGTTCGTGGATGAACGATCAGTTCGGATAACGGATAGGCATTGAAAACCTGAATTAAGGCTTCGAGTTCCCCGGAGGAGTTGCGCCCTATCCGTGTTTTAATGGACAGCCGTCCGGGGATTGCCGTTATGACCTTATCCAGAAAGGCGTCTATCTTATCCGGATACGGCAGTAGACCGGACCCGCGCATTTTTTTGGCAACCTTGGGAAACGGGCAACCCAGATTCCAATTCACCGTGGGGTATCCCATATCAAACAAGGTCCTGGCAAGGGCAATAAAATCCGGTGATGAATTGCTCAATATCTGAGGTATGAGGACAAGGTCCGTATTGTTTTCGGGCCAGACATCCTTCAGATGAGACGGTTTTACGCGCCGTGCACTGAACGTCGTGACAAACGGTGCCACGGCGATATCGATTCCCTTGAAATGGCGAATAAACGTGTTTCTGTAAATGTAATCGGTCAATCCCCGCATTGGGGCCAGACACAAAACTGTCTCCATCATGATTCCCGGATTTCCGGCCTTGCAAGACATAAAGGCTATTCTATTCCAGGTTCAGGAATGCGCTTCCCGTGTTGTTCACTTGAAGACGCCGTTCGCCCAAAAAGATAGTTCTTGCAATGTTCACCGGTTGCAAGTCGATTTTGCGGTAAAAAACACGCAGCTACGATTATTGAAACTCGGGGACTATACCTTCTGCGTCAACCCAAAATCAAGGGGTTTAATACTGACCTGCAGGCGTAACCGCATTTATCTTTGTATGCGCCTATTCATGTCAGCCGTCACTCTTCCCATAGGGGAATACATGCAATTCAATGTGAAATTTTAAAGCCCAAATGTCAAATGGCGGCATGTTATCTATTATTAAGGATCGCTTTGATAATAAAGTGAGGATAAAACGACAGCATTCCTTCATTTGACATTTGGATTTTGTCATTTGAAATTATAACCGTTCCTTGTATCAAAGCTTGAACAATATTTTAGAGTATCTGTTGCCATACCGAATCTACTTGCGATCACCCTCCCCACCTTAGCCGGACTGGACAAATCAGAATAGCCGACATATAGTGCGGTTCTAAGGTCAGCAGCAACCGATCCAAAATCACCATTTGATCAAGCAAGCGGTTCAATCAGCATTTAAGGCAGGTGTTATGAAGATCTCGATACGCTGGACCCTCATTTTAGGCATTCTTGGGCTAATCTGGGGAACACATTTACTGGTCGCAACCTCGTCGTATGTAACCTCCGAACGTGTATTGATACGTCATGCCAGGAATATCATGGGGAATATCACCGACCTGGCAATGGAACAGTCCAAACAACACCTGGCCAGCGCTCAGGCGGCAACCATACTGACCAAACGCCTAATTTTCGCTGATGTCGTCAGCAATGATTGGAATCGGTTAACCGCTTTAGAACGCTATTTTTACGATCAGCTTGTCATATATCAGCATTTCAGCGGTATATATCTCGGCACACCGGATGGTGGATTCTATGATGTGCGCCGACACAATGGAAAATCCGAAGGCGGATTCCGCTCCAAAATGATCACCGCAGCCGGAACACCTGACAGATCGGTCCAACTTATCTGGCGGGATGAAAACGGCCGTGAAATCATGTCGGAAGTCGACGATCAGGACAGCTATGATCCGCGTCTACGGCCATGGTATCAAAAAGCCGTGTCGGAAAAACGAATTGTATGGACCGATCCCTACATTTTCTATACTTCCCAAAAACCGGGTATTACCATAGCGGGCCCCGTATTTGATGCCGGTGGGAAACTGAAGGGTGTTGTCGGTGTGGACATCGAGATCGACCAGCTTTCGACATTTCTGGCCAAACTGAACATCGGTGTAAACGGCATGGCCTTTATGATGAATAAAAACGGTGATGTAATCGCATTCCCGGAATTCGAGAAGATCAAGGCCAGGGATGGGAATGACAGCAGTAAAATCCGATTGGTGAAGATCACAGAACTAGACCATGTGATCAGCCGCAGGGCGTTTGCATCGGCGGACATCCAGATACAGAAAGACAATGTCCTGACGCTTGAAGCGCCGCGGTTTGCGCGCTTCGAAAACGACGGTGAAATCTATCATGCCATGTTTACGCCATTTACTAGCCAGGATTGGCCCTGGATCATCGGTGTCCATTTGCCTGAAAATGATTACCTGGGCGACATAAAAGATAATCGCAAGACGAACCTGATGGTCACTCTAACCATTTCGGTCATTGCGACTTTTGTCGGTTTCTGGCTCACCGGCGGCATCATCCGGCCCTTGTCCAATCTTGAAAAAGAATCGCACGCCATTAAAAACAACGATTTTCTTCAAACCCATGAAATCCGGTCCATCTACAAGGAGATACAGGCGACGTCAAATTCTTTCACCCACATGAAACAGGCCATCAGATCCAGCCAGGAAAGGTATGAAAGCATTTTTTGCAATATCCAGGATGTCTATTTTGAAACGTCAATTGATGGTACCATTCTGGAATTAAGTCCATCCGTTACAAAAATAACCAATTTCTCAAGGGAAGAGCTATTGGGGAAATCCATAAATCCCTTTTACGCAAAACCCGAGGACAGGGATACTTATCTCGAAAAGCTGATTGAAGAAGGCAGTGTTGAAAATTATGAGATCATTTTCAAAGGCTTCGGCAACAAACCTGGTTTCTACTCGATTAATTCTTCGTTGGTTAAAGGCGACAACGGCAGTCCTGAAAAAATAATCGGATCCCTGCGTAACATAACCAAGTTGAAAAATGCAGAAAACGAGCTTGAACGATATCGTAACCAATTGGAGGAGCAGGTTCACCAAAGAACCGCTGAACTGCTGAAATCAAATGCGGACCTCTTAAGGGAGATAGACCGCCGGCAGTTCACGGAGAAAGCCCTTAGAAATAGTGAGGAGAAATATCGATCCATTCTGGAAAGCATTCAGGAAGCCTATTTTGAATTGGATCCGGATGGCAGGTTTACCTTTGCCAACGATGCAACGTATCGGATCTTCGGCCTCAGCCGGGATGAACTGCTGGGGACACAACACACTGCATTTGCCGAAGGAGAGAACGCGGAAAAGGCAAAGCGGCTGATGGATGATATATATAAAACCGGAAAACAGGAACAGATATATGAATTTACGGTTGTCGGAAAGGGGCAACAAAAAGTGACGCTGGAGCTTTCATTGTCACTGATCAAAGATTCAGATGGAAACCCCATTGGGTTCAGGGGAGTCGGACGCGATATTACTGCACGCATTAAAATAGATGACGAGAAAAGAAAACTTGAAAACGAATTGCATCAATCCCAGCGTATGGAGGCCATCGGGACCCTTGCCGGCGGGATAGCCCACGATTTTAACAACCTATTGATGGGCATTCAGGGGAACCTTTCTTTAATGTATCTTCAGACGGATCCTTCCGAGTCTCTGCATGAAAACCTGGTCACCATCGAAAAATGCGTTGAAAGCGGGGCCAACCTCACCCGTCAACTCCTCGGATTCGCCCGGGGGGGTAAATACGTCATTACACTCATCGACCTGAACAAAGTATTGCAGAATACGTCCTCTCTTTTCGGCAGAACCAAAAAAGAAATCCGTATTCATGGCAGCTATCAAAAGGATATCTGGGCAGTGGAAGCGGATCAGGGACAAATAGAACAAGTACTCGTTAATATTTATGTCAATGCATGGCAGGCCATCGACGAGACAGGTGATTTATATATAGAATCAGAAAACCTGATACTTGGTGAGAAATTTGTCGAACCGTTTGACGTCAGACCGGGTAAATATATAAAGATATCTATTGCCGATACCGGTGTCGGGATGGACAAATTAACCAAGGAACGCATTTTTGAACCATTTTTCTCAACAAAAAAAATGGGCCACGGCACCGGTCTTGGATTGGCGTCCGCT
The DNA here is from genome assembly GCA_013003715.1 of Desulfobacteraceae bacterium. Taxonomy (GTDB): domain Bacteria; phylum Desulfobacterota; class Desulfobacteria; order Desulfobacterales; family Desulfosarcinaceae; genus JABDIN01. Next base: position 27,178 of record JABDIN010000027.1, read on the forward strand.
TTTGGCATTGTTAAAAATCATAGCGGTATTATAACCGTGGACAGCGAGAAGGGCAAGGGAAGCACGTTCAGAATTTATTTACCGGCATCTAAGAAACAATTGGATGTCACACCGCCGGAGACGGAAAAGACTGTCGCAGGTACAGAGACGCTATTGTTAATTGACGATGAATTGCATATACTCAATTCCCTCGAAAAACTACTCGAAAAATTGGGATACTCCATTTTGACAGCGGCAAGCGGTAGGCAGGCCATAGATATATTCTCTTCGAATCGTGACCGGATAAGCCTTGTAATCTTGGACATGATAATGCCGGATATGGGTGGGAAAGAAGTCTATGAAAAACTGAAAGGACAGGATCCTGACATTAAAATTATACTATCGAGCGGTTACAGCATCAATCGGCTGGCGGATGATATCCTCAGTCAAGGATGCGATGGCTTCATTCAAAAACCATTTAATATAAACCGCCTGTCGCAAAAAATCCGGGATGTTTTAGATCACCCTTACTGAGAATCGGTCCTGTCGTGTCGTTATCAACGGTGCTGTTGCTTGTCCGAAACGGATATCGTCAACGGCACAACATGCTGTTCCCGTGATAGTTCCCGGGTGCGTTCAAGTTGCCAGGTATCACATAACGCCAGACCCTCAAGCAATTTTCCGATATTTTCCACAAGACCTTTGATATCGATGATCGGGTGACGTAGAAAAACCTCCGGCAGGCCGTAGGTAAGATTACAGGCCAGGCATTTCCCGGGTCGTTGATTCAGCAACAGGTCAAAATTCAGTTTGTGGTCACCAATTCCCTTAAACGTCAGGCTGATGTCGAAGGCACCTTCTTCCGCCTCCCCAAACAGCGCCTCAAAGAAAAGATCCGAACGATCCGCAGGAAACAACTCTATTAACGTCTTCTCAGTGAATATAGTGCGAATCTCTTTTTCGTTCAAAGGCATTTAAAACTCCGTTATTATCCCAGGATCCTCACAAAATTGATATGGTTGCCATCGCCGATCCCATTGAAGCAGCAACTCGTCTATCCGCAGATACATTGTTTACCCTTTTACCGTGTCAGGATTTTATTTGCAGGTTTTGCAAAACATGATATTTGTATACATAAATACTTTTGTCAAGATATTCGAACCGGTATAATTGAGCAATAATGCGGGTTTGTAAATCGAGTTGAATACAGTTTGTAAATATGATTCAGCCGCACAACCGGTCATGAGCGGTATCCGGTGTTTTGATACTGCAATGGCGGATGGCTACAATTGAAAACCGAAAGTTTGGACCCTTGAGGACGATACGAAAACCGATTATCAGGGCAATTAAAAGCTTCTTTTTGAATCGAACGCGAAACCGGGAAGGTATTGAAAGATACGGACGGTTCACTGAGCGGGAATCCGACCGTCTTGAGACTGCACTGAACCGCTGTTTTGTTGAGATTATTCTACCTGCAATATTCGATATTGAAAGAGATCTGATAGATTTCGACTACTGGTATCAACTCGACATCAGCCAGGACGGCACACTTCGCTCGGGCAAACCGAGAATCAAAAGGGTGACCTTGTCATTTTATCCTGAAAAGAAAAGCCGGCTCGGTCTGAGATCCCCCCGCATGGACTCAATAGATCACGCTGTTGTCAAACCTTCAGCGGATCTGAAAAATATCGTTTTCATCATAGAATATGCGACAGCTGTATCTTCGATGGATCCGGAGGAGACCCAAACCTATGCGCTGGAAGATATCTCGAAGAAAACGGTAAACCGTTTTCTTGAAGATTTTGTGATGGACGCCACAGACGCCTACAAGTCGGAACGCATTCTAAGGTGACCGATCAGGAACCTCCTATTTCATTCCAAGTCTACACACGATCACCCTGTCCGGTCAGATACGGCTGGCGGATGGTGCCATTGAATACCGGCAGAGTGGTCATTTCCGGTGGCGAATAATCAAATATCAATCGAAGAAAATCAATGGTGATGCGATAGGTGGCGCCCCACAACAATTCCATGCCGGCTCGGCTATTATGGACGAAACAGGGAAAATCCTCCTCATCGCCGTCGGCCCGATAATGATGATTAATTTTAAATTCAAGCCGGTATCGCGCGTAATTTCCGTTTTGAATTAATTCACGCAGGGGTATGATAATGATCCGTTCAACCTCCCGGTTGGGAAAAAATCGTGTTTGATGCCGGATCCACCCGATAACGGGAAAGATGGTGCGGTGGAACATGATAAGCTCCTGAAGCGGAAGAATCCCCATAATGTCGACACCTAAAGGGTTCAAACGCATTTCTTCAAAACCTTCACGCAATCCGGTGGCCACCAGCTTGGCAAATATATGGGACAGGTTCGGATGGCCGGACCGCAGATGACGCCATTTCCGCCACTTGGCCAGTGGTGAAAATGGTAGTTTCAGTAATGTGGCCAAGAGTGAATCCACAGGCTCGGATATCCCGCCGCCGGGGCAACATAGATCACCGGGTTGCCTGATCTGCTTGGAACGCTTGTTTAAAATGAGGCACGGTTCGGGTGCTCGCCCGTTAGCACCGGGCAATACACCAAGCAAGAACAATACGGAAGACAGATCAGCAGATCCCGCAGCTCTTGCGGCGGACAATTCACCAGACGGATCTTCCTGATTCAGGGAGTTATTAAGATACTCGAGGAAAGCATCCCTATCTTCAAGCAAGCCCCTCATTTAATACATCTGAGTTTGTGCGTTTTTTGAAGCTGTTGCCATAAGGATCGGATAATGACCGCGGGAATATCCTCCACTTCCAGTGTAATCATGTTCATATGTCCACGACAGGACTGAATTAAATCCGTGTTTCCCTGGTTCAATCTGAATTTGGTATGGATATAGTTCCCCAGGGTAAAATGCAGCGTCGGCAATTCGACTTCGGCCATGTTGGCGATCATGGCCCGGTCTTTCAAGGGCAGGTTGTTGATCAGATGTTCGATGGCGCTGCCCAGTGAAGCCGGGGGATCAAAAGGCGACGATGGTGAGGTCTCCGAATGTCTGGGGCCATGAACGGTTTTGGGCATGTCGGCGTCCATCAAATCCAGAAAAAATACGGCCTCCATTATCCCCATCACCTGATCATAAATCGCACCATCCTGATTTTCGGATGGCCCGCTAACATTCAAGATACTGATATTGTTGGATTTAATCCATTCGGCAATCTGGCGGGAAGTTGTAAATGCCGATTGGGTGAGCAGATTGACCTGAAAAACGGGTATTTGGCGCTTTTGTGCCAGCAAGAAAACATGATGCGGATGAGCAGCCAATTTTCCACGATAAATTACCAATGTACCATCGGACAGGGTTAAACTTTTTTCAGCGGCAACCAGTCGATTTGTGGACTCGATCTCGGTCAGACGATACTTGTCCGGCAACGCGCCTTCCTCGGTTGGGCAGCCTTTACAGATGTATCCACCATGCCGAATACCGAGCTTGATGGCCACATCGAGCGCTGCACGTTCAGCACCGGTTTCACCGCTTGAAATGATCTTTATTATCATCTTAGGTTGTTAAGCTGTTGTATAAAAAAGTGTCGAATGGAAAATAGTGGCGGATTTCATAAAAATCTATCGTTGATGTAAAACCATCATGGATCAGACATTCGCCACTTTTTCCTGTGGCAGTTGCTCAGAGAAAATACCAAATGGGATTCGATTCCACAATATTTAAAAATTTTTATATAATGAAAAGTTGTTGATTTTTTGGTGTGTGGTACTACAATCCCCATTCATTCCTGTACAGAGTCAGTCTATCTCCAAAATAACCTCGCTGTTGGATAATTCGGCGAAAAATCACTGCATTCGGATCTTTGGCCAGTCGAAAGCACAAGTTCTTCTGGGCGTTATACTCATGGAATCAACTTTAAAGACGTTTTGGGGCATATCTTCATTTCAAATCCTCGCGATGTTCAGAAGGGGTTTGTTCTACAGCTACCTATCCATATATCTCAGACACTATCTGGGACTCAGTGTTACGGAAACGACCTTCTTCACGACATTTCCAATGATTCTCAATATTATTTTCCAGACTTTTGTCTGGGGTGGTATTTCAGACAAGTACCAGCTTCGTCGCACACTGATTGTGTGGGGAGAATTGTTGGCAGGTATCGGCACGGTAATCGTGTGGTATGCCCACACCTGGACCACCAATACAACCATGGCCGGATATATCATCATTGCCGGCCTTTCGGTGATAGAAATCTTCTGGTCCATGTCCAATATCGGCTGGAGCGCACTAATTTCGGATATTTACCGTCTGAAACAACGCACCGATGTGCAGGGTAAACTCGCCAGTTTGGGGGGTATCGGTCGCTACATCGGTGTATGGACCGGTGGCCTGTTGTATGACGGGTTGGGCAGGCAATATGATGGTTGGGGATTTGAAAGCGGTGCCTTGTTCTTTGTCGCTGCCGGTGTCATGTTTTTATCCATTATCCCCATGTATTTTGTCCCTGAAGGCGGAGCTCAAAAAACACGTTCACCTCTACAACCAACCGATAACATAATAAATCCGACGTATAGTAGACTGTTTATCGGTTTTCTGGTGGCGATGCTGCTGGTCAATTTCGGAAGAAATTCCGTTGCGCTCATCCTGACACAATACCTTGTGCTGGAATCCGGGTTGGCGGTATCCAGTCTGTCATTGAGCTATATTGTCAATACCCAGTCCATAGCCATGGTGCTCTCCGGCCTGATCGCAGGCCGGCTGGCCGCTAAAATCGGCGATGCCACCGTGTTAATGACGGGTACCATATGTGCCGTTGTATCACTGGTTATCATTGGCATAACATTCAATATGCCAATGATATACTTCAGTAATTTTATAAGGGGGGTTTCAGAAGTGGTGATCTCGGCTTCTGCATACACGTTTGCTTCAAGATTGATTCCACCGGAGAAACGTGGCCGCCTGTTCGGTATGTTTAATGCCACTTTTTTTCTGAGCTGGGGGGTCGGGGCAACGCTTTTTACGGCACCGATCATCGACATCATGATTTTAAAGGGTTATACTCAGGTCTTTTCGTATCAGGTCGCATTTTTGTCGGCGGCTGTTCTGACGATGGCCGGGTTAGGTGTTCTGGCGGTGGTTATGGTTGCCGCCGGAAAACACCGGTATCGGAAAGATGCCGGAGATTAATATCGTTTTACATTGCTTGTTCATATCCGTATAGTGGGACGATGACGTTGAAGACGGTCATGTGAATCACATTTTGTTCAATCACCAATACCGATGGGGGGTAACACAATGGCTTGTGACAATTGTAAATTTCGTGCCAAATACGATAATAAACCGACATCGCTGTTGGGGCGGTTATGGAAGTGGCATATCGGCTGGTGTCCGGGCTGGAAATCCTACCTGAAATCCGTTTCGGAAGAGGAGCGTGACCGCCTTAAAGTGCAATATAAATAGCCAGGATGAAGGGATTCGGGTACTGCGCTGCCAAATCGGTAATTTCATTGAGATCAAGCGATCATCTGTTTTTTCCGGAGCAGGGGCCGCGGATCTATGAGATGCCGCGAAAACCATCCGTTTTGCACCTTTGCACCCACCGCCAGAGACAGTATTTCGGAAAAATGAAAAATGGGAACTTTCTGCTGGAGGTTGCACCGGATTTCAAGGTTCATGTGACACATGGCGCAGGCGGTCACCATGCAGTCCGCGCCGGCGGAGATCGCACCATCCATTATCTCATTGACCATGGGTGTGACCACATCGGGTCTAACCACCGACAGGAAAGTTCCACAGCACCGGTTGGAATACGCCCACTGAACCACATCCGCTCCCAAGGACGTGAGCACTTTTTCCATCAACCCGTGGTAGTTCTTTTCCCTTCTCATCTCAGGCGGTCTCGATAGCATGCATCCGTAATACGGAACAATTCGCATATTCCGAAGCCCTTCCCCGCTGAAACCGGCGGCCCTTTCCAAATCCATATGTTCCAGCAACTCAAAAAAATGTATAATTTCAAGGCTCCGGTTCGGTGCTTTCCCCCACATCCGTTCATAGCGGCCGGCGGCCTCCGCATCGGTTTTCAGATGTAATTGTGCCTGACTGAGGCGTAGCATACAGCTCGGGCAGGCCACCAGAAGCGGCCGATCCGGCGGGGCCAGAGACAAGTTCCGCTCAGCCAGGCTGCAGGCCATGTCCCTATTGATACTATGGGCGGACGAGCTACCGCAGCAACTCCAATCCTCCAATTCGATAAGCTCAATGCCCTGGGTCCGGCAAAATGCCACCAGAGATGAATTGTTTTCCCGGGCGGTGGTTGCCAGGGAGCACCCCGGAAAATAACTCAGGGTGGCCGGTATTGCATTATTCATGGCGTTGCTCCATGCGGTTTTGAGAGAACAACCGCCGAATACGCTTTAAATCTGTTACGCGCGACGGGCTCAAATCCAATTTACGCTTGGCCATCATCTTCAATCCCACATCAAGGTCACCGAACCAATCCCGGGTTTTCACCTTGTACCGGAGCATAATTTCCAGCTTATGCGTCCGGCCATGGCGTTCTATGGAATCCAACACTTCATTATGGAAATTCAAGACATCTGGCTCGGAAATAATGCCTTCGGCAATGGCGGACTGCCTCAGTGAATCCATCAGTGCGGGAATGTCGATGGCCATTGGGCAAACGTATGAGCAGGTATTGCACCCGACGCAGGTCCAGATCGTGGAACAATTCAAGACCTCTTCGGTTTGACCGAGTTGCAGCAGGCGGATCACTTCGTTCGGATAATAATCCATGGCTTTCAGAAACGGGCACCCATTTGTGCATGATCGGCAATGGTAGCAGCGATTAAAAATGACACCGCTTTTTTCCGATATTTTTATTGGTAACCGCTCGTCAGCGTTCTTAACCGATATGGGACCACTGTTGTTTTTTTTCGGATTCGTCGTCATGGCATCCAGGTTATACCTTTGGTGATGAAGATCCTTGACTTATATCAAGTTATAAGGATTTTCCCGATTATTTCCGGGCACAGTTCAATAGTAAGCACAGAATTCCAATTGTGCGAGGTGGCATATTTTTTCCGGATTGGGATTATTCGGCAGGATAAATGACCTTATATCTGGCCAGCACGGTATTTGCGCCAAGGGTGGAGAGGTCCAATAACTCCAAAGCCAAGTCCACTTTCTCCGAAAAAAGCGACAATCCATGCCCGAACGTCAGGGGAGAGTAGGTAATCAGGAGTTCGTCAATGAGTTTTTGCCTTGCAAATATGGTATTGATTTGTGATCCGCCGGCAAGAACAACTTGAGTATATCCCCTCTTCTCCAGATCTTTCAGGATCACATGAGGATTTTCTCCGGTGAACATGAGGTTTTCAAAGGATGAAACTCTGTCGAATCTTCTGGTCAGTACGATATTCTCTCGTCCCGGCAAAGGTTTGCCTATGGCATCGAATGTTTTTGATCCCATTATAATGACACCGGCTTCCGTACTCACGCGCTTAAACATTTTTTTATCTTCCGAGCCGGTCCAATCCGGAAAATGGCTGTCAGTGAGTCCGATTTTCCCATCTACTGTCAACGCCATTACCAGTGTCACTTTCATTCGATCGGATCCTTTTGTCCAAAAAACAGGTGATTAATTCAGGGGTCAGGTTGTGATTAGTCAGTATATTTCCATGCTCTTGTTTTTTAACGGAGACACCGGAAGCCGTCCAACACTGCACAAGGGTGCTGACAAATCACAAAGCCGGCTTGCCCTTGGCAATAAAAACTCACCGACGCCTCAATTAATTGGTTTCGAAACTAGACACGATCAACGGTTTTGCCGTTTCCAATTCTTCCATGGTGGCAAGTGTGATTTCGACGTTACCCGTACCGGCATGGTCCGTGTCTTTAACTGCTTTTGAAATATTTTTCAATAATCCGTTCCTGCCGATATCCAGTTTAATATAAACCTTTAAATTCAGGTCTTCCGGATCAACAACTACCGATGCGAAATTCTTGATTCTTTTAAATGCAACATAATCCTGCAAGGTTATGCGCTGCACATCATCACCCAGGGCTAAAAGATAATAAGAAAGCGATTGAAACAGATCAATAAGCGGTGCTTCCGCTTTCTGAAGACATGATGCCACGCTGGTCCCGGCGGTATCGCTTCGGCCGATGATATTCTGCTTTTCCAATGATATGGGCATCGCCATGTTTGAATATTTAATCAGTTCAATCATTAAAAACCCGATATCAAATTGTCGAAGCCGTATCAGATCAATGTTGTGATTCATCCTTTCCACGAGATGAAGATCGTACTTGTTATAATCTCCCGCGATGCAAATCAGGCGTGGCTGTGCCCACTCAATGCTGTCTGCCACCTGTTTACCCAGACGATCTGTGATCAATGTTTCACATTCATCGCGATTCCCGGAAAACCAGTCCAATAAATAAATACCGCGATTGATGGCATTATCGTTTGTGGATCGCTTGTAACTGATCATTACCGGCAGGTTATTTTCATCAACACCCAGTGTGTCGATATGATCATTTTCCCCGTCACCTAATGCCGCTTCACTCTTAATCAATCGTATTGCAAACATTTCCAAAAGGTTATGTTCGATAAGCGTCTGCAGAGATTTTTCAATTACCACGGACCGGTTTTCAATTTCTTTGACGTGAACATCACCAATTCGAAACAATTTAAAATCACCCATGGTATTTTTCTCCGCCCCCAACGACCGGGTATTTTGATTGAGGTTTACCTGAAACTATGATGCATCAGGACTAAAACGAGACATATATTAATAATAATATGTCTCGCCATGAGACAAATCGATCCACCCATTCATCAGACCCTGTTTCCGGAGTTCCGCCTTTAACGCTATGGGTGGAATGTATACAGGCTCATCTCCCAGCCGAAACGTACCCCAGTGCACAATGAGCAATTTCCCGGCACGTAACTCCTGAAAAGCACGTACCGTTTCCGGGGGATTCATATGACTGTCTTTCATGAACCATCTGGGCTCATATGCACCCAGACTCAGTATGGCCAAATCAATATCAAATTGTTCGCCAATTTCCTTAAAACCATCATAATAAGCCGTATCACCGCTGATAAAGATGGTGAGTCCCGATGGCGTTTTGACCAGATAAGCCCCCCATAGTGAATGATTCGGGCCTACGATGGGATTTCGCATTGTCCAATGATTGCAGGGCAGCAAGATGATCTCAAAATTGGCATCCTCAAAGCGGTCATACCAATCAAGCGCTGTATGATTCCGGGCATTCACTTCGTTCATCACTGCCTCATATCCCAAGGGTGCAATCACATGGGAGGCAGGGCTGAGGTATTTCAGGGATTCTTTATCCAGGTGATCATAATGACCGTGTGTGATCAATACATGGTCGGGAACAGGCATCGCACTAATATCAAACGTCAGCGGCGAAAAGTCATGGATAGTGGGAAAAAGTCCGTAGAAAACAGGATCAACCACTACTGAATGCCCCTGATCCTTTATCATCACGGAGGCGTGCGCGATAAAGGTAACCGAAGCTCCCTGGTGATCGACGATGGGTTTGAAATCAATGTGAATGGGTGTTTCCACTTCAGTTGCATATTGCTTTTTAAAGTGATTTTTAGAGAGCATTTTCCATTTCAGAACCGATAAAAAGCTCTTCCGGCCTTGGCTGTTAAAAGGGTTGAGATAAACACCATTACCGTGATGCAGTTTTTGTTGAGATATTTCTCTCATTGAAAGACCGCTGAGTTTACTCATTAATAAGTCACCATATCCATGGTTCGAACGGTTTCGGCACGACAATGGCAAAAGGGACGCCCCAAAAAGCCTCATACCCAAAGAAAAAGCGTTTTGGATGAACAGGCGGCGGCTTTTTTGAAGTTTATTCATGGTCTCAGCCATATCTTTTGGGGCTTTAGAGCATAATTCATCGCAAACCTACCAGCGATGGGATGCATAATAACATCACCAATGCAAATTGACAAAACCTAAAATTCAGACATAATTTTTTATAAAATAGTCCTGTTTATCAGTAGACCATGAAAATCGGCGACAAGCCGGATAAATCGTGAACAATCGTGGTCAACCATCTCTTTCAGCGTATCATCCCGATGGCCGGTCAAACGAGTCCCACAGGCTAAACGATGACATTGATGGCGCATTCTACGATCTGGGAGTCCGGATTGTGCGATTCAAATACCTCGTCGCATTCACCGGAAGATGAAATCCTGGCAGGATTCGACACACCACTGCAAGCGACCGGCACCCATAGCAGTGGGTCGGAATATTTCAGCGAAACCGAACAAAAGGTTGCTGCCGCCCTCAACCAACTGATTCGGAAATATCATATAGATGACACCAATATCATCGCTGATAGGTTCCCATCAGTTGAGCATGTTCCAGTATATGTCCCTTCATTCGATCGAGCAACTGGGGCTTGGAGCCACCGGCAGATAAATCAAGAACTGTGTCCAAAGCATATAATTTGAAAAAATACCGATGGATACCACTTGGAGGACATGGTCCGCCATATCCCATTCGTCTGAAATCATTCATACCCTGTGCCCCGCCGATTTCCGGTATCTGGTCAGCAGGTATTCCTTCCGGCAATCCGGCTGATGTTGCCGGGATATTGTAATAGATCCAATGGACCCAGATCCTCATTGGTGCATCCGGATCATCGCATATCAACGCCAGGCTTTTTGCCTTGGACGGAACCCCTTCCCATGCCAACGGGGGAGATAAATCCGGTCCGTCGCAGGTATATTTGGCCGGAATCATCCCCTCATTCACAAAAGCGGGACTGAATAGCCTCATATAGCCACCTCCTTCATAGGTTGATGCAATAGTGAATTATTTAAATCAACGTGCCGGGATATCGAAACAGATACCCTCAGCCCTCGGCAGACTATGGCAACAGGACTGTCGACCCTTGGGTTTTCCTTCCTTCCAAGTCCATGTGCGCCTTGACCACATCAGCCAGTGGGTAGGTCCGGTTGACGTTTATACGAACCTGCCCCCCTTCGACTACACTAAAAAGATCTTCAGCATGGTCAACCAATGCATCCCGTTTTTCGGTATAGGTCATCAAGCTGGGGCGGGTGAGAAACAAGGATCCTTTTGCTGCCAGCAGACCGGTGTTGATTGGCGATACGGCGCCCGAGGACTGGCCGAAGCTGACCATGGTTCCCATGGGTCTGATACAATCCATGGATTGCATAAAGGTGGCCTCCCCCACTGAATCATATACGACATCCACACCGCCGCCGCCGGTGATTCGTCTGACTTCGTCAACAAAATTCTGTTTATTGTAAAGGATCGGATGGTGACAGCCAAGTGCCTGAACAGTTTGAGCCTTTTCTTCGGATCCAACCGTCCCGATTACCGTGGCACCAATATGGTTTGCCCATTGGCATACAATACTGCCGACGCCCCCTGCAGCGGCATGTATCAATATCGTATCCCCGGCTTTCAAAGGATAACAGCCGTGCAGCAGGTAGCGGGCTGTCATTCCCTTGAGCATCATGCCGGCAGCCTGCTGCATGGTAATTTTATCCGGCAGCCTCACCAACCGGTGAGAGGGAATTAATCGGACCTGGGCATACGCCCCCAGTGGGAGCCCCGCATAGGCGATCCGGTCGCCGGCCCGTACTTCGGTTACACCTTCGCCGATTTCTTCGACCACACCTGCGCCTTCCAGGCCTGGAATTGCGGGAAAACCGGTTAGTGGATATAGTCCCGTACGATGATAAATATCGATGAAATTCAACCCGACTGCATCTTGCCTGATCAAGGCCTCACCCGGGCCTGGATGCCCGGGGTCATGGTCTTCGTATTTCAATACTTCCGGGCCACCCGTGGTGTATATTTTAACCGCTTTTGCCATTTGTGATCTCCTGATATGATGGATAAATGGTGGTTCGAAAAAATGCCGGGCCGATCCTTTGTTCGAGATCAGTAGAGACAATCCGATCATGGAAATTATCTGCAGGCGTCATTCGTCAGTGATATCACAATATATATGGAAATCACCGGCTGTCAACGAAAGGGACTTGATAATTTTAACAAGGGCAACAATTATAAACGGCCCGTGGATTCGTCGAGTCTTCATCTACCCCGTATTGATCATCTGATACGTAACTATACTGTCAATGTTTTCGCTTGCATGCCCGATTGTTTGAAGGTGTATGGGTACGTAATGAATGGAGAATAATCAGCCCCACAGATGATACAGGAATACGGCTGCAATATCTGTGGGGAGTACAGACATTTGCGATAATCTACGCGCGGTGCTGCTGTAGCTTTTCTTTATTCTTGACGATCTGCTTTCTGATCCGATCGAGAGCGAGGTCTATGGCGGCCTGCATATCCTCATGTTCCTTTTTGGCATGGATATCCAAGCGATCACCCAATAGATTGATCTCCACGATTTTCCTGAGTTTTTCGGTTTTTACAACGACATCGGCTTTACCGCTGGAATACAGGTATTTATCAAAGCGATCGAGTTTGTTCTGGAGGTAGGATTTAATTTGGTCTGAAGCACTGAGGTTCTTGAATGTAACAGATATTCGCATAGACTTGCCTCCAATCTGTTGGATTAAGGTGAATAGTTGAAAGAACATTTGGAACGGTGGCATTTCCTTCAGGTGAAATTACCAGCTGATTATTAATGTAAGGTTGTTGCAGTGGTTTTGTCAAGACAGTACAAGCTTATCCTCAGGGCTAACCCATGTTAAAAATGATACGGTTGGAATCGTGTCTGATGAAAACAGGTAATGACACTGGTAATGTCAAATGACAAAGCTCAAATTTCAAATGAAGGTATTCTATCTATTTAAGGATCGCTTTGTTCCTGAAGTGAAGCTAAACTGACAGCATCCCGCTATTTGACATTTGGATTTTGTCATTTGACACTATACCCGTATTTTGTATCAACACATGAACAATAATTCAGAGTATCTGATGCCATGCCGAATCCACATGTGATCACCCTGGGTCTGTCCCGGGCAATTCCATGTATATTCGGCAATGGCCTTCATTCCATATCAAACTCTTTGATCCCGAACCAATAACCTGATTTCGTCAGATAATCCATCTGTGCCTGGACAATATTTATATGTTCGTTTTCGATGTCTAAAAATCGTTGAAACAATCGTTGTCCCTCATTCTGCATACTTTCCACCATTTCCGAATAGAATTTGCTTGTGGCCAATTCCGCTTTGAGCGCCTTGCTGAGCAACTGCTGCTCAAGGCCATGATCTTTTTCAGAAAGCCTCTTGGCGACCGCTTCGACATCTTTGATAATCCGTTCCGAATTGATATTAACAGTTGGTAACTCATCGACGTTTAACAAGCCCGTTTCATGCCATTGACGCATCTTGTCTTCAAGATAGTCCACATGATTTTGCTCATCCTCGGCCAGTGAACGCATCAGGTTCTCGCCAACCCTGTTGCCAACGGCGTCTGCAGCCTGGTGATAAAGATCCCGGATGCCTTTTTCAAATTCTATGGCCGTTTTTATCGCTTCTTCTATTCTCATATTTACCTCCTGCAGATTAGGATTTGATGGCATTGATGAAATGTTTGATTTTTTCCAATAAGGGTTTCCGATATTGAACCTTAAGATAAAGATCCCCGGCAAGATCGGCGTTTCCATCCTCCCCCATACCGGCAAGCCTTATTTTTTGGCCTTCCTTGACACCCGTCGGAATTGTGATGACCAGTTTCTTTGTTCTCCGCCGATGATGATATGCAAAGGAACCGCCACTCATCGCGAATTCCCGGGATATGGTGATAACATCATGAATATCCCTGCCCTTTTGCGGCAGGCTTATTCCCGCCAGAAGCTTCAGTAAAAATCCGGTCAATTTACCAAGACCGAATGTTGTTCTACGCAGGTTATTCGCATCCCTCTTTTCTCCAATATGGCTTGAAAATATGGTTCCCCGAGCACTCATTCCCGGCCGATTCATTTTGAATCCACTTTGATGTGTTCCATAAAATTCCCTGAATATCTCATTTCCCCCCCTAAGACCGAAAGCTCGGGCCATCTCCTCGAATATCTGTTGAATATCCGAATCCCGGAAAATATCCTGTTCGGTATATGAAGTTCTGAAATGACGGGTCGCAGACGATCCGTAACGATTTTTAAGGGCATCATATTCAGCGCGTTTCCCGGTATCGGACAAGACAGCATAGGCCTCATTCACGGCCTTCATTTTATCGGCGGCCCCCGAGGTCCCGGAATTTCGATCCGGATGATATTTAAACGCCAACTGACGGTAGGCGTCCTTTATGTCACGATTTGAAGATGATTCCGCGACCCCTAACACAGCGTAATAATCAGGTTGGGCCATAGCTTTTGGGTTCCCTTTAATGGTTATGGTGAATACACTATATTTCCGGTCTGGTCACAAGCGGACGACTTAACATAACCACGCAATCGGTGGAGACAAGGTTGCATCCACCGGCACCGGTTGACGGTTCAGGTCCAGGTCTTATCATATGTTTTGTCTATGGGCTCGGGCAAAAAAATTAATTGGCAGTTTTTCTGGGTCAGACGGAAAAAACCTTAAAACACCGAGAAAAAAGGACAAGTATCATGATACGGATATCGAAATCGACTCGACTGAAACCGGACCTGGTCATAGAAAAGGCATCCACTTTTTTCGGAAAGGGGGGTGTGGGGCTGAAAGAAACTGAACGCGGTGGATGCTGTATTTCCTTTGAAGGTGCCGGCGGCTATGTAACCGTATCCCTGGCTGAAGACAACCAATCCACCGACGTTGATGTGGAAGCCAGGGAATGGGAATATGATGCCAAGCGATTTCTTGGCCATATATGATCCGAATGAAAATAATCCGGTATAATAACTTCCGGGCCCACACCACCGACCTAATATTTGCTAACTGAATTCAACCTGTTTTGATAGTGTAAATTCCTTCAATTTGAGGATGTGGTTTTTTTCTTCCCGCATGATTATCTCCAATTGACGACTGGCGGGATCACCTTCGATCATGTTGCCGAGCAATTCGTAGAATATGAGGGTGTCTTCTTCAAGTTGAATAGATTTCAGGAGAAGACGTGAAAGACAATCCGTATCCGAAAGGTCTTCCGCATCCAGGGAAAAACTATGCTCGCCTATCGCGTCTTCTATCAACGCCCGGCCTATCTGTTCCAGTTTGGACATTCTCACAGGGACCAATTTATCGGGATTCATATTCAGGAAAAATTCAGCATGTGATGCCTCTTGGTCGGCAGCCCATTTCAGAAATTCCGCCAAATCGGTATCCACCACCTGGCTGGCAGCAGTTCTGTAAACTTGTTCACCGTTTTTTTCTATTTTAACGGCAATATCTATGATGTCCGTGGCTGTAAACAAAATGGATCTCCTTTTACAGTATTCCGGTCAACCGTCTTTAATAATTTTCCCCGTCCGATGCAAACCGGAATTTTAATGGTTTGGTGCACTGTCATGGTCTGTCGTGGCGGGTGAACAATACCCTATCCATATTTTTATATCAATGGGCCCGGAAGCATGCAAATCAAAACGCCAGGTAGCCACCACAATCGACGGCAAGTTATTTTTTCCCGTGCATGCGGACAGCAGCACTTGTGTTTTCTGCTTGATTTTCCTGTTTGAAATATTTGAAGATATAAAGAATCAATTGCCTTAATCAGTTCATCATTTTATCATTAACGGCCCGGTGCACCGAAAAAAACCGGAACAAAAAAGGAGTGTGTAATCATACTATGACGGCTGCCATAACATATGACGATGTATTACTCGTCCCCTCATACAACCATTGGGAATCCAGAAAAATCGTGGACATTTCGATTACCGATAAAACCGGAAAACTGTCCCTGGCACTGCCGGTGATGACATCAAATATGGACACGGTAACCGAATCGGAAATGGCCGATTTTATAGGAGAAAAAGGTGGGATCGGTGTATTGCACCGGTTTATGACCATCGAAGAGAACGTCAAGGCGTTTAAGAAATGCCGGCATAAGGCCTTTATCTCCATTGGATGCACGACAGAGGATCTGGAACGGGCGGAAGCCCTGAGGGATGCGGGAGCTGACTATTACTGCGTGGACGTGGCTCATGCACACGCAAGATACGTAGGGAAAACGCTCAAGAAAATCAGGGACTTACTTGGCAAGGACAGGTGTATCATGGCCGGGAATGTGGCGACTTATGCCGGTGCGGACTATCTGGCCTCGTGCAGCGCCGATATTATCAAAGTGGGCATCGGTGGTGGATCCGTCTGCACCACAAGGATAAAAACAGGGTTTGGTGTGCCAAATCTTACGGCCATCAAACACAGCACCCGCGTGGATCGGTCGATAGTGGCGGATGGGGGTATCAGAACCCCCGGAGACATTGTAAAGGCGTTGGCCTTCGGTGCCGATTTTGTCATGATCGGTAGTATTCTTGCCGGAACCCGCCCAACCCCGGGACCGGTCATTGAACAAAAAAATGCGGACGGCATAGTTACAAATGTCAAAATTTATCGTGGGATGGCCAGCCGGGAAGTTCAGGAGGAATATCACGGGGGTATGGCGGAGTGGAAGACTTCTGAAGGTGTATCCACCACCGTTCCGTACCAGGAAAACGAAAACCAGATTTTAGCGGATATCATCGGCGGGTTAAGATCGGGTTTGACATACGGCGGCGCCTCCACCATCAGAGAGCTACAACGCAAACTGGACTATATTACCATCAGCACGGCCAGCAAGGTGGAAAGCCTGCCGCATCGCCTCATGGACAACCGATAAATCAGCACCGGATGACTTGACACCCAAACGGCCCGGACAAGGCGTAAAACGGCGCTGCCGTTACGGTCAGCGCCGTTATCGATCATTTTTCGTATCCTGGTTCATGGGATGCCAGCTGATCTACCCGTGGAGCATATCCGCGCTTATAAGGCCCAGGCCTCAGGTGTATCGCCGGAAAACTTTTTCGGCATCTTAAAGTCACCGGCTTCAACAACGGTTTTCACCAAGCGGGCGGCCTCAGCCATCCCCATCTCATTCATCAAGGAAAACGGTCCTTTAGGCCATGCGAGAGAGGTGCACACACCGAGTTCAAGGTCTTTTATACTCACCACATCGTTCTCTATTAAATGCGTTGAAATCGCGAATATGGTCCCCAGCAAACGATCGGCCACTGCCTTTCGCAACGCCTCATCCTGTAGTACCTCGCCATCCGTCAAATCCCATGGCTTTCCACCTTCAAACTGGTTTATCAGCTGGGATGGTACACCCGGATATCCGATTTCAGAATGGCCAAGATAATCATACATGGACACGGCCGCAT
Organism: Desulfobacteraceae bacterium; assembly: GCA_013003715.1. GTDB lineage: Bacteria > Desulfobacterota > Desulfobacteria > Desulfobacterales > Desulfosarcinaceae > JABDIN01. The sequence goes on from JABDIN010000027.1 coordinate 44,484, forward strand.
GGTAACAAGTACCCAACCCGGATCCATTCTGTACCCACATAATGCCGAATCTCACACCTAGCGCTTTTTGGGATATATCCTCCAGGGTAGCGGCATTGTATTGTTTCCCGTTGTAAAAAGAATCCAATACCATATAGCTTGAAATAAATATCGGATTAATGGCAAAGCCGGGAAAATCCTTAACCGTAATCGCGGTTTTCCGGTTTTTTTCTGCAAATCCCATGAGTGCATCGTAGGTGTCATCATTGGTCGCCTTCTGGCGGATGACTTCCACAAGGCGATTCACGTTTGCCGGAAAAAAATAATGCAAACCGGCGGTTCGTTCCGGATGGGTCGCCTTCGTCATCACTTTTTCAATTAAAAATGTTGATGTATTGCTGGCAAGAATCGTGTCTTTGCGGCAAACTTTTGATAAATCGTCAAAAATCTGGACTTTCAGATCCATGTTTTCCACAGCAGCCTCGATGACAAGGTCACATTCCGCCAGGTCTTCGTAGTGACTTGTCCCTGAGATCATGGAAACCACCTGATCCATTTGAGCCTGATCCATTTTGCCTTTTTCGATACGCTTGTTCAGGGGACTCACAATCCACCGGTCAAACATGGTCTTGACAAGCTCATCATTGAGTTCTTTAAAAACAACGCGATACCCGGACATAGCGGCATTCATGCCGATCGCTGCACCCATGACACCGAACCCCACGACACCGATTGTTGAAATTTCCGTCATACTAACTCCTCCTGAAGATATATAGGTTTATAGGTTGGGACATATTATGAAAGTTAGCCACACCTACCGCGGCTTGTTACGGATCAACGCTTCTGCCGGGAGCAGATGGAACCCCGGGTTTTTGAAACGACATCCGAAACTTGGTCATATTCAAATTACACAGCTACAAAGTGATTACATCGTCCATAACCCAGAAGATACCGCAAGTCAATAAACAAGCCGCTATTTGAAATTTGCGCTTTGACATTGCGCCTCACCAATATTCAATTGACATCATTTCCATTTCCATCCTAAACTTGATGCACAATACGCGATGCCAAATATTCGGCGAATCGAGATCGCTATACATCACCTGCCGACGTTCATGCCTTTAGACATATAACCTGTAGCGCTTCCGGGGTTTCAGTGGAATATCGCTACTATTCATATCGGTTGATCGCCATTAGCGCTTTCAGCGTCTTAAATACCCTTAAATCAAAAATGGGATGCGAATACCAGACACTTGGGTGAACCAATACCTGATTGGAGGCAGGTGAGCGATATGAGAAAAACCTATAAATCCATCTTGTGCGCCATTGATTTTTCGGAATTTTCGGAATTCATTCTCCACTACGGCATCGTCCTGGCTGAAGAATTCAATGCAGTGCTCTATATCTGCCATGTGGTGGATATCAGATCCGCCGCCATGTATGGCGATGCCGTTCTTGATTGGGAGCAGCAGGAGCGACGCGTCCAGCAATACGTTTCAGATAAGATGGCTTCCCTGATGGGAGCCGAAACCATTGGATGGGAGCCGATTATTGTGTTCGGCCGTCCGGCAAACGAGATCGCCAAAATAGTGAACCGGGAAAAAATTGACCTTGTCATAACAGCCACCCATGGCAGGTCGGGTTTAAAGCGTATCGTATTGGGTTCAGTCACGGAAAGTCTCATGCGTGCGCTTGAATGCCCAATGCTGGTGGTCAAAAACAGAGAGGCTCGGACTGCCGGTGTATTGAAAAGGAAAGGCATATTCAAACGTATTCTAATCGGTTGTGATTTTTCAGAAGATTCCGGACTCGCTTTCGATTATGGATTAAGCCTGTCTCAGGAGTTTCAATCCAACGTGCATCTCGTTCATGTTGTGGAGTCAACTGACTACAAAGACATGATAGAGCTGGAAAAACTGGATATTGCTACGGACAACGGCGGTATCAGACAGGCGCTGAAAACCAGGTTATTGGATATGGTTCCGGGAGAAGCCGGTGATTGGTGCTCGTTTACATCTGTTCTGCTGGAAGGGAAACCATACGACGAACTTTCACAATTCGCCCGGGATGAGAATATCGATCTGGTGGTTCTGGGTGTTCGCGGCCGCAGCGTCATGGAGACCTTGTTTTTAGGCTCAACTGCAGACCGCATGGTACGAAAAGCATCCTGTCCCATCCTCCTCATTCGCCAAAAACGGAAGGAAAAGCCGAAGAAGAGCGCCACTAGCCGAACCCGTGCCGCAGAAAGCGGTCAGCAAATAAATACAAACAAAGGTTCTTTTTTTTCCGTGAGGATCGAAGAAAACATTGCGGTCTTGAAATTTACACAAAATCTTCTGTTGCATGGTACGGACCTCACCGCCAGAGAAAGTCTGTTTAACCGGCTGGATAGAATTTCGGAGGATCACTCCATTAAATCTCTAGTGATAATCGGCTCGGATTGTAAAACCGGCCGGGATGAATACGTTGATTTTTTCGGTCACATTCTGAATTCAAAGCTCGACGCGAATTCGATACATCGATTACTCAATAGTGTGGATCAGTTTCTACTCAAAATGCAAGCTTACGATAAAATTGTCGTTCATGCGGATTGCGGACCGGTCATCTCACTTTATCTGAATATCAGTCTCGCATGTGATTTCAGAATAATCGCCGACAATTGCATGTTCTATAATGAGTATCTTGACCTCGGTATGATCCCTAAGGGTGGCGGACCATACTTTCTGCGACGGATGATAGGCTCAGCCAAAGCATATCGGTATCTGATGACGACGACCGAATGTACGGCGCAGGAAGCGCTTGAATTCGGTTTGGTGGATGCGGTGGTACCCTCGGATCTACTTGAAAATTCGGCCGTCTCTTTTGCCGCACAATTCTCCGGCCGCGCCGCCGATGCATTAAGCGGTATGAAGCGGCTGATACGAAACGACCACAAGGAACTCAAACAATATCTGGAAAAAGAGAACGAGGAGATCCTTAAAGTTATCGGTTCGCCGCTTCGACACAGCGAGTTCTGGAAGAACATCAAAAAATGTAATTGCCCTCCCTGACCACTGCAATAATTCATTCTGATCGTGAAAGAAAGGTAACAAAAATTGTCAAATAATTGACCCATTTTTGTCGATTTGCGTTAAAAAAATGAACGCCATTTAGAAAAAATAGCCAGAAACACGCCTCTTTGCCATCGGCATAAAAAATGCATAAATTGAATTAAGAGAGTGAATTAAAATTGAACTCGAGTTTTTGTTATGGTTCCAATAACATTCACCATTTGGCAAAGGGGGGATCATGATTGCCTCACCGTGCAGCAAATGTACGAAAAAAAATTTTCCTAAAGACAAATGTATAGACACGTGTAAAAAAATCAGACAATTACAATCACTCCACATCGCGACCGGCGATAGATTTCCGGGGAGTGCAATTGATCCCACAGCTGATGATCGATATCGGGTGGTTTCACCAGTGTAGTTCGCGGCACAATTGCCCCCCACAACAGCAGGTGAAAGCCCGTCGATCCGGGTAGTATTGTCATGCAGTCCTGATTTATAATTGCTCCCGAATTTCTTCGGGACAATACCCCGGCCATGATACCGATGGCAGATGGTGGCGCCTTCCCTGCTCGTATCCTTTTTAATTGACACTTTTCCCATGTTTTCTTATCATCCTGGTATTCCCATTACATTCATGCCCTAAGGAACAAAATAGCATTAATTCGGACCTTATACGAATTGAATGACGCAGGTGCTCCATCGGATCCCTGAACGGCAATAGCAAGCCCATTCCTCGCAACCTCGCCGGGAGGGGCTTCAATTACCCGGCCCAAAGAATTAATTCGGGAGCAAAAATGCAGAAAATCGTCGAATGTGTACCAAACTTCTCAGAAGGACGTGATTCCGAAACCATTAACGCCATCGCGGATGCCATCCGCCGGACCAAAGGATGTACCCTTTTGGATGTGGATCCGGGAAAATCAACCAACCGTACGGTGTATACTTTTGTGGGGTCGCCGGAGGCAATCGTTGAAGGGGCGCTCAACGCTGCCAAGGTCGGATATGAAAAAATCGATATGCGGCATCATACCGGAGAGCATCCGCGGATGGGCGCACTTGACGTTTGTCCGTTTATTCCCGTAGCAAACGTCACCATGGCGGAATGCGTGGCGATATCCAAAAATTTCGCCGAAAGGGTGGCGCAAGACCTGGGGATACCGGTTTATCTGTATGAAGAAGCGGCTTCGGCGCCGCATCGACGAAAATTACCACAGATACGTGAGGGGGAGTACGAAGGTCTGGCGCAAAAAATCAACCGGAAGGAATGGAAACCGGATTTCGGACCAAACCAATTTGTTCCCATGTGGGGTGCAACGGTTGCCGGTGCAAGATCTTTTTTAATTGCCTATAACGTGAACCTTTTGGCCACTCCGAATCAGGCACATCGAATTGCGCTGAACCTAAGAGAAGCCGGCAGAGGCGATCAGGAACCAGGCAAACTGAAATCGGTGAAAGGCATGGGATGGTATGTGGATGAATACAACCTTGCCCAAGTGACGGTCAATTTGACCAATTACCATGAGACCCCACCACACTTATTGTTTGAAGAGGTTAAAAAAGAAGCCGCCGGACTCAAAATCGCTGTGGCGGGTTCGGAGATAGTCGGCCTTGTCCCGCTTGAAGCCATGCTACTGGCGGCTGAATTTTATATCAGGCTGGAAAATCTATTTATCCTCGATGAAGATCAAAAAATCCGGCTTGCCATTGAGAGGATGGGCTTGAATTCAGTGGCACCATTTGATCCGAAAGAAAAAATAATTGAATACAGGGTGATGCGGAAAAAAGAGGCCCCGCTCGCGGATACAACCCTTCGCGGATTCATTCAAGCAGTATCCGCTCGTTCGTCGGCACCTGGCGGTGGATCAGCCTCGGCTGCCATCGCCGCCATAGGTGCGGGATTGGGTGGCATGGTGGCCAAGCTCACTTACGGTGTCAGAAAATTCGAGCATCTCGATGATAAGATGAGAGCCATAATTCCCCCCCTTCATTTCGCCTGCGAAAAGCTGATTCCCATGATTGATGCCGATACCCATGCATTCAACGATTATGTGCATGCCACGAGGTTGCCCAAAGAGACGGCATCACAAGTCAAAAAGCGGGCGGTAAAAATGCAGGAAGGTTTGAAAAAGGCCATTGAGATCCCATTGACCACTATGAAAATCGGCGACCGTGCCTGGGAGGCCATGTGTGAAGTGGCGACATTTGGCAATATTGCCTCGAAATCGGATGTTGAAGTCGGCGCACGAGCTCTGGAAATGGGCATTTGGGGAGCATATAAAAACGTCCTCATTAATATGACCGGGATTACTGATAACAAATACAAAAATGATACCACCGCCCTTGCGGAAGACATAAAAACACGTGCAAAACAAAAGTGCGAAGAGGTTCTCACGATATTATCAAAACGAGAGATATAACACCGGCGACATCATCTGCACCTGAAACTGTGATCACATCCGATGCGTCCGATGGTCATTCTCAATCTAACGATTCACTGCAACCTGCATATTCTCGTCTGACACTGGGCACGATACAGTTTTTGATCTGACATTCCCTCTCGATAAGCAGCCCTGGTTCCCGAAATTGTCGTTCACCCATCGGACATGTTCATTTTAATCCAGTTTTTCAGAAAATTGCCGATATTAAACCATAGCTGTTTTCAGAATATCGGACAGCCATCTGCGGAAAAGAATGGAAACGGCGGCTCTTGTGCGGATAGACCATACCGCCAATTATGTATAACGTGTAATCCATAATCAAACAGGGTTGAATGAATATCACGGATAGAATATCGGACCTGATCCGTAGCAAACACACTCAATTGCCCACATTACCGGTGATTATCCAAAAGATCATGGATGTGGTCAGTGATGAAGATTCGTCAGCATCGCAACTTTCAGAGGTTATTAAAAAAGATCAGGCCATCTCCAATAAAATCCTGCGCCTGGCCAATTCAGCATACTTCGGTTTCCCCACCACGGTGGACTCTGTGGGTCATGCGGTGGCACTCATTGGTTTCAATGAGATCACCGGGATAGTGATCGGAATGAGTGTGATGAAGGTCTTTAAAACCCAAAACCCCAAACACATGGATATGGATGCCTTGTGGACCCATGCCATCGGCTGTGGAAATGCGGCGAAACATATCAGCAAGATGCTGTCTGTAGATTTCGAAGAGAACCTCTTTTTGGCCGGACTCCTCCACGACATCGGCAAAATTTTCTTTATAGAATACTTCCCCGACGAATATCAGAGGGTATTGACAGAGACGGCCCAGACCGGGAGGGCGTTGCATGAAGTAGAATACGATCTGATGGGGATTAACCATGCCCAAATCGCTGGAAAGCTGATGAATCAATGGAATTTTCCGGACACGCTGGTCGTTCCCTGCAGCTACCATCATGACACTACCGGTTGTCCCGAAGACCATCATCGATCTGCTCGTATTATCCAATATGCCAACTACTTGTGTCATATTTCCGGGCTCGGCAGCAGTGGGAACCCGTTGATAGAAGACAATCTTGACACCAGAAACGAATTGGGCTTCGGGAAAAACGATGAAGATACCATGAAAATGCATCTATATTCGCAAGTTGATAATATACAGCGCTTTTTACAGGTCATATCGTGACAGCGCACACAAGTGCACACATGGTAAAAAGCACTAAGATCGCCATGGAACATTCAACATATTGCCATGGGGAACATACAATTGTAACCAGACGAAATCGGATGGGCGCCAGACCAGCCCGGGTGTCGATGGTTCTCAGGATTTACCATGCAGGAAGATAAACAAAAAAAACTGGAACGGCAGAATCAGATACTATATGAGCAACTTCAAGGTGCCCAGCGCCGTTATGAAGAAAAAATTTCTGAAATATCTCTGATTCTTGAAATGCAGGCGTTGTTGGTCCATGTTAACAGTTTTGAGAAGACCTGCAGTACGATTTTAGATATCGTCATCAATAATTCCACTGCCCGTAATTGCTCAATTATGCTGTATGATCAGAAAAAAGAGCAACTTTACCTTGCAGCCGCTATAGATCCGGGAGAACGGAACTATGTTCTAAAAGCGGAAGATGTTTTTTCCGGGGATAATATTCAATATACATTCAGACGTGGTGAAGGTATAGCCGGTAAAGCACTCGTGGCCGAAAGACCCCTTCTGGTAAATTGCACGGAAGATTCCGAGGCATTCGAGGTCACCCCATTGTCCAAGGTTAAAATCGGCAGCGTATTTAGTATCCCGATGATCTTGAATAGCAAACCCGTAGGCGTACTCAATCTAAGTCACACCAAACCCGGCGTCTTTGATCGCAGGGATAAGGCCATCTATATGATCATCGCCAATTCTGCGGCGATTTCCATTCACAGCTCACTCAACTATGAGCGTCTTCGACATTCACAGACTAATTACCGTGTTTTAACGGAAAGCCTTAACGATGGCATTGTAATTGTTCAGAATCGAAGGCACCTGTATGCCAATCCAAAATATCTGGATCTGACGGGTTTCACCTTCGCGGAACTGCGACACACCGATATATATGATATTCTCTCACCGGCTGACCATTACTCCAATTTTCTCAGCAGCCGAAGAAGCCATGAGTACCAAATATCTTCCCAGCCGTTTGAAGCCATACTTCGATGTAAAGACAAGGAATCCATATCTGTTGAAATTAATTCATCCGCCGTAGAGTATTATGGGAAAAAAGCAGTACTACTCTCCGTACGCGACCTCACAGACCGTAAAACATTGGAGAAACAACTCCAGAATGCGCGGAAAATGGAAGCGTTGGGTGCCTTGGCCGGAGGCGTGGCCCACGATTTGAATAATATCCTGTCCGGTATTGTCAGTTATCCGGATTTACTGCTCACGGATTTACCTGAAAAAAGCCCGTTGGTTGCACCGATAAAAACCATAAAAAAATCGGGAGAAAAGGCTGCATCCATCGTCCAGGACCTGTTGACGATGGCGCGGAGAAGTGTCATATCGAAAAAAGCGGTTTCCCTGAACATGATAATCTCCGAATACTTGAACAGTCCGGAATATAAAAAACTGCTCCAATATCACCCTCACGTAAAGGTTGAGATGCATCTGGACAAACGATTACTCAATATCATGGGATCTGCCGTCCATCTATCAAAAACGATCATGAACATGGTATCAAACGCCGCCGAGGCGATGCCACGGGATGGTAAGATTACCATCAGTACCGGCAACCAGTATTTTGAACCGGTCAACAGGGAAGTCCCGAAGTGTCCCATCGGGGAATTTGTTGTCCTGGAAGTGTCGGATACCGGTACCGGAATATCGGATAAAGACATGGAGCATATATATGATCCTTTTTATACCCGGAAAAAAATGGGACGAAGCGGCACCGGACTCGGTATGTCAGTAGTGTGGGCAACCGTTCAGGACCACGAAGGTGAAATTAAAGTAGAAAGCGAAAAAGATAAAGGAACACATTTCACCCTTTATTTTCCTGCAACTCGAGAATCCGATGAAACAGACGAACGCAAATTTACCATTGATGAGTATATGGGAAATGGTGAGTCAATACTGGTTGTGGACGATGTCCCGGAGCAACGGGAAATAGCAAGCAACATGATAAGCCGGCTGGGCTATAAAGTCGCCTCCGTATCGAGTGGAGAAGAGGCTGTAGACTATATTTCCAACAATCCGGTCCAACTCATCTTGCTGGATATGATCATGCCAATGGGTATTGACGGATTGGAAACCTATAAACAGATTAGTAAAATCAGCCCCGGTCAAAAAGCGATTGTCACCAGTGGCTTCTCTCTGGAAGATCGCCTCATAGACATGAAGAAACTAGGCGTGCATTCCTTTCTGAAAAAACCATATCTACTCGAAGAAATCGGTTTATCCCTGAAAAAAATACTCAATCCCAAGAAATAATACACTTCATCGGCATTGATGACTTCAAAAACCGCCTGAACAAATAGCAAACGAGCTATTTATCCTGAAAGAGCCGGACGCAAATATGACATATTGATATTCTCCTCCGGCTCGTCTCTAAACTATTGAACTACCGTGTTACAATTCATCAGATTTTTCTGACATATACCCGGCAACGCCTCCAGCGCTTGCCTCCATGCCGATGTCACCTTTCTGCCAACCGGCCGGGCACACCTCCCCGTGTGTTTCATGGAATTTGAGTGCATCGACCATACGAATCATTTCATCCACATTTCTTCCCAGCGGCAGATTGTTTATGACCTGATGCTGGACAATTCCCTCTTTGTCAATAAGAAACGATGCGCGCAGGGCCACACCGTCCGGATGTTCAACACCATATGCTTTCACGATGTCATGGGTTACATCGGCGACCATTGGGAATTGGATTGGACCGATCCCGCCTTCGTTCACTGGTGTATTGCGCCAGGCAAAATGGGTGAATTGTGAATCGATGGATACACCGATCACCTCCACACCACGTTCTTTAAAATGGTCAATACGCCGATCATAGGCGATGATTTCCGTTGGACAGACAAAAGTGAAATCCAATGGCCAGAAAAACAATGAGATGTATTTACCTCTAAAGTCAGAGAGCTTGGAATTTTCTTCTATTATACCACTGGGCAATACCGCCGGAGATGTAAAATCCGGCGCTGATTTTGCGACTAGAACGCTCATGGAAATCTCCTTTCACTTATACATAATTTGTTCGAATTTTTGGTTTTATCCATTGCATCCGATGCATCCGACACCTTATAGCATGATACGGATGGGTCTTCATATAATGGATATTGAATTCCGATTATCAAGTTGATTGTTCCAAAGAACCGCGGGTTTTTACAAAATTTTTCGACGATATCAGTGCGGGGGCATGTTCATATGAAGGCGTCAAATATTTGATGCTGGTCAACATATCGTGCCCTTGTTTATTTTTATAGAAACCAATATTCTTGTCCGGACTAAAGGCTAGGTCGTTCGTTCAAAAACAGGTGGTATCAGTGTTCGTTTCAAATGGCTTGAAGGATAGTCTGTTGTTCCCCGAATGCAATTCCCCCATTATGGACCGGTGGTATGTTTTTTGCTCAATATGCTGACATACCAATTATGGCCGCATCGAGGGGGGAAAGCATATTGATTGAAAAATATCGAACAATACATCCGAAAACATATCTTTTCATAGCGGCGTTTCTGTTGTTGGCAGCCGCTTCCACCCCGGCAACGGAACATTTTCCGATATTTGACGAGCTTGAACCCAACGTTCATTTTTGGAAAAAGGTATTCACACAATATACGACCCGGCAGGCAATTATCCATGACGCCGACGATCTGAACATCATTTACGATGTCATCAACCTTGACGATCCCGACACGCCTGAAAATAAAATCATCAATCAACAGCGGGTAGATACCGCTAAAAAAAAGTATCGCCGAATTCTGTCTTTGCTGTTGCAAAAAAATAATGGCGAAACTGCCGAGACACAGCGCGTGGCCACCCTGTTCGGTGAAAAAACAACGCGAAACCGGTTATCATCGGCTAAAGCCAATGTCCGGAGCCAAATCGGTCAGAGCGACCGGTTTCTGCAAGGGGTAATTCGTTCCGGTGCTTACTTGGTAACCATCAAGAAGATCCTCCGCAACCATGGTGTTCCTGAGGACATTGCGTATCTGCCGCATGTGGAATCATCCTTTTTGCCGAACGCCTACAGCAAATTGGGGGCCACCGGCATGTGGCAGTTTACAAGCGCCACCGGCAGGCGGTTTCTCAAGATAGACAGATACCGGGACGAACGGCTGGACCCGGAGCTGTCCACCCGTGCAGCCGCCGCCTACCTTCGCGAGAACTACGACAAACTCAATGATTGGCCGATGGCCATAACCGCGTATAATCATGGTGTGGGCGGTATGCTGCGTGCCAAACAAAAAAAAGGATCATTTAAAAATATTTTCAAGTCCTACAATAGCAGATCCTTCAAATTTGCCTCCCGGAATTTTTATGCGGAGTTTATTGCCGTAAGGGATATCGCCAAAAATATCGAATCTTATTTCGGAGAACTAAAGACTGCCGCGCCGGTGCCATACCATACCTGGATTCTGCCGGACAACGTGATGATAGGCGAGATCTCATCCCACTTGAAAATCCCCATTGTTACCCTGCAGATGCTGAATCCCGCCTTAAGGTCATCTGTAATAAAAGGATCTCGCGCCATACCCAGAAACTATGGTCTAAGGCTCCCACCCCGGGCGAAACCGTTCATCGATTCCTATGCCGCCTTCACGGATAACCGGATTCGAACGATGGCTAAAAAGGGGGGGCTATATATTGTTCGAAAAGGCGATACGGCGGGCAAAATCGCTCGATTCCATGGCATTACGCTCGCCTCGCTTATCCGGGCAAACGACCTGAACCCAGAGGCAACCATTTATATCGATCAAAAACTAACGCTGCCGGCACTGGTTTCCCGGATATCATCGATAACGGAGGTGAGCATCACCGGGGCTGTGCATCATCAGAAAGATCGATCATTGAACCGGCCGGCAGTTTACAGGTCAAAAAATGTTGCGGGCTTGTCACATGAGCTGCACGACGCCGGAAACAAGCGGGATGAAAAAGCCCCTGGCGCCGATCCGGATATGCACGCACGGGCAGATCATCGACCGGCGTATGCATTAAATATCGTTGGCGAACACGATGGCCTCCGCCTCGGCAGGATACAAGTAATGCCCGAAGAAACACTGGGGCACTATACGAAATGGGCGAAAACGGACATACGGATACTGCATAAACTGAACGGGTTCACACGACAATCCGTGTTGAAGCTTCACCAGGATATCCTGATTCCAATCAAAAAAGGTGGTGGAGATAAATTCGTATTCCTGAGACACGCCTACCATCAGAACCTTCAGGACACGTTCTTTGCCCAATATCGGGTTGAAAACACAATAGCCTACCGTGTCAAACCCGGCGACAATGTGTGGCGGCTTGCGCAGATCATATTCAACGTGCCTTTGTGGTTAATCGACAGATATAACCCGCATGTTGACCTAACGCAATTGAAGCATTCGCAAAAGCTGATGATTCCTCAGGTGCAAAGGATTGTATAGAACCAGGGTCACAAGAATTACTCATACAACATATCAAACAATACATCCGCGGAGTGAGAATCAAGCTTCATGAGTATCTTATACTCCTCCAGGGCAGCGGCCTTCCTCCCGGCACGGAAATATGCCACCCCTAGTTTATAGTGCGCTGCAACCGAGTCCGGACTTAAACGCACGACCTGAATATGGGCGGCAATGGCTTCTTCAAGTCGATCCAATTCACCAAGCAATGCCCCCATATCCGAAAATGCCGATACATGTTCCGGGTTGATCCGTACTGCGGTTTTATATGAGTCGATGGCATTTTCATATTGCCCCATCCGTTCGTACATCACCCCCAGCAAATAGAAAGCTTCCGGCGAATCAGGGGATAAACGAATCACCTGTTTTTGTGATAAAATGGCTTCACCGTAACGACCGAGACGGGTAAGAAGCCCTCCCAGCTTTTCATGAGCGGCGGGATTGTCCGGTTCTATGGCGATTACCCGGCTATAGGCTTTTTCAGCGGCGTCCAGGTTTCCGAGATCATCATAAACCCGGGCAAGGCTAAAATGTAAACCGGGATCGGATGGATTTTCAACCACTGCCCGCTCATATGTCTTCATGGCTTCTTCGTTCTGTCCCATGCCGTTGTAACAATACCCGAGACCATGCCAGGCCATTGCGTCATTGGGGTTTATTTCAGTTGCATCCTGGTAAAATTGCAAAGCATCCTGGTATTTGCCCTCCATGGTGAGTTGGAATCCTTCCCGGCACAACTTGCCGGCCAATTGCGGATATGCCTTACTCGATCCATATGTCCATTCGGCAACGGTCAACCCATGTTCACTATTCGATAGTTCATGAATTCCCTCTACCGAAACGGCAAAGTTCAGATTCTGCCCCATCACCAACATGAACGTAACGACACCGAGTACCTGTCCTTCGGAATTCAGCACCGGCCCCCCGCTGGATCCCTGGCTGATGGGGGCGGATATTTGAAAAAAATTGCCAACATTCGGCATGAAACGGATACCGGACACAATACCTTCGCTGACGGTCTGATCAAAACCCAACGGACTCCCCACAACAACGACGCGTTCCGCGACCGACGGTATGCTGGGATTCAATTCCAACCATTTCACTTGTGTGGACGGAATTTCGACCTGCACCTTAATGAGATCCTGGCCCCTGTTTTCAGCCAACACCATAGTGACCTTGTACACTTTTCCCTCTGATGTCCGGATATCCGCGGCAAATGCACCTTCCAACACGTGGCGGCTGGTTATCAACACGCCTTCACTATTTATAAAAAAACCGCTGCCGATCCCGTTGACCTCCTTGTCGATACCATATTTGATAACGGTTACGACTGCGGGCTGCGCGTTCCTAACCATGGACACCAGATCGGATTGTGTTTCGGCAATTGTCGTTCCACCCCACAGACCGATGGCCAGCGTTACCATAAAATGAATCCTGAATCGTTTCATTTTCGAACCCCCGATCCCATGGCCTTCCATGGTTTATCCGATTACCGAATCATGAAGAACTTATAAAAAAATAACCAGACAACCAGTACCCGTCAAGAAAACCCGGCGCCATGGACAGGGTTACCGCAGGTATCGATAAAACGGAAGATAAACCGTCAATATACCGCCATTTGGAATTTGGCGTTTGTCATTTAAAATTATAACCGTACCTTGACGATTTAGACGGACATCTTGTTTGCGCTTCACGGTGCGCAGTTGCTGCGGTTCATCGGACGAAGATGTAAGGGGGAATGAGGGGGGCGAATCAAACAGATTGCTCAGAATCAGTCGAGTTTTTGAAAAAAGGTCAATTCCCAACGCCACTGTACGGTATCGTGCCTCAGGATATAAAGCGCACCATCATCTCCCAACAACTTGAAATACCGATGTTCAGGTGCGAGCCATTGGTCGAGTATTCGTTCAACACCTATGGTATTATCACCTATCACAAATTGCCGGGGTGTTTGCTCGCCACGATAGCCCGCATAGCAATCAACATTGATTTTCATTGTTTTGACCACATGGTTCGCCGATGACGAAAGTCGAAGCATCGCTCATGCCACAGCCGGACACCACCACATATGGCATGAATAAAACTCCGGATCCACATCCTGTGGTGGATTTTGATGTTCTGGGGGAATACCTTATACCACCGGTATTCTGTGCACATCATTCAATGGTCTAAACTTACCGCCCGGGAACAATTATCCGGGAGTCGTCTTTATGCTGTTCCTTCTCTTGCATTTTTTTAAATTCTTCGAGCATTTCACCCATTGCTTTTTCCATTGCACCGGGAAAAGCATTGAGGGCTTCCGTAAAATTATTGGCCGGCAACATGGACTGCAGGGGAATGGGGCCTTGCGGGGTCATGATTTGGGTGGAGCCGACAAAAAGCTCTGTTCGATTCTTATCGGGCTCCCCATCCGGAGTCACCGGAATCAGACGGCGGATGGAGGCGACCTTCATATCGGTATATCCTTCTTCCCGGTAGAGGTTATTTTTTTCGACAGCAAAATCTATTTCGTTGTTTACGCTACCGGGACCGACCATTTATTATCTCCTTTTTCGAATAAAGTGTGTTTGGTTCCACAGGATTTGGCTTTAATTCGGGTTTAGAATGCTATATATAGCAAACACTCGCATTTGTCACATGCTATTATATTTACGGTCAGGAATGAAATCAGGAGAACACAATGAAGAAACAGAACCTGGGGTGGATAGGCACCGGCGTAATGGGCAGATGGATGTGTCGGCATCTGTTGGACGCCGGTCACCAAATGTTCGTATATTCCCGCACACGGGACAAGGCGTCTGATTTGATTGAACATGGGGCGGTATGGTGCGAGTCCGCCAGACAAACGGCGGAAAGGAGCGATATCATATTTTCAATAGTCGGGTTTCCCCAGGATGTTGAAGCTGTCATTCTCGGAGAACATGGTGCCCTGGCTGGCACCCGTAAGAACAACATTATCGTGGACATGACCACATCCAGTCCCGATTTGGCCCAAAAAATCGCGGAAGCCGCCGGTATAAAAGGTGTTGGCGCACTGGATGCACCGGTTTCCGGCGGCGATGTGGGCGCACGCGAGGCAACACTGGCAATAATGGTGGGCGGTGATTCCGGGATTTATGACCGGGTTCTACCATTGTTTGAAATCATGGGCAAAAATATCGCGTTAATGGGACCGGCCGGTATGGGACAGCACACGAAGATGGCCAACCAGATCTCCATCGCGTCCGGGATGATCGGTGTCGTGGAGGCGTTATTATATGCCCACAAGGCAGGGCTGGATCTGAATCATGTAATCGATGTCATCGGCAAAGGTGCGGCCGGCTCATGGTCGTTGAACAACCTCGGGCGGCGTATTGCCAATAAAAACTTCGACCCGGGATTTTTCATTAAACACTTTGTCAAGGATATGGGTGTGGCCTTAGACGAAGCACACCGCATGAAAATCGCCCTGCCCGGATTATCTTTGGCCAATCAATTTTATATCGCGGCGATGGCCCAGGGGTTTGAAAACCTTGGCACCCACGGACTTTATCTCGTAATTCAGAAAATCAATGAAAAATAATGCCCGGATCTATCAACCCGGCAACCAAAACAGATAAAGGGACGAATGCCTGACACGCGTATTCCGAACAAGGATGAATCCGTTCCAAGAATCAATCGGCATCCTTCATTTCATCAATGGCTTTCAGCCCGGAGAGAGCGTATAGAAGCCGTCGTCTTTGACATTGATGGGGTATTGATTGCCAATGGTGCCGCCGCCAACGGGACCAAGCAAATCATCATTAGATCTTTTGCGCCGGACTCGATGGGTTGGACAAGGGCTCCAGCAAGCGGGTTATCTTTTCAAAAATATTGTTGTTTTCTCTTATAATTTCAGCCGCGGATTGGATATCAACCACGGCATTTTCATTTTCAATATAGGGGAGATAGGTATTGAGCGACATCAAATCGTACATGTTTTCGAATAATGCCGCTTTCAGGTTCCGCACCCGGTATGTGTAATAAACCTGCCGCTGGTCCGGGTTGATATAGTCGATCATGGCCAGCACATCCCATTGATGGCATGCCGTTTGTTTTGCCTTGCCGATATGAATCTGTGATTTCTGGATATAGTTCAACTGATCATCGGGACCGTAAAAATAACCTTCCGCCACCGAACGGACATCTTTGGCGATCCGGTCAAGCTCCTTGCAATTCAACATCAGATCTCCGATGAGGGGATCGATGTCTGCGCGCAGTGCATCGTACCCGGCGAACGAACCATTTGTATTCACGGCGCTTCCGGTGGCACTGCACCCCGCAAAGGCCGACCATATCATCAGCAACATTATTATTTCTTTTAATCCGAATGTTTTCATTTCGAACCGCCATTATGCTATTGAAGTTTAATAATACCCAT
The DNA here is from genome assembly GCA_013003715.1 of Desulfobacteraceae bacterium. GTDB lineage: Bacteria > Desulfobacterota > Desulfobacteria > Desulfobacterales > Desulfosarcinaceae > JABDIN01. Next base: position 61,009 of record JABDIN010000027.1, read on the forward strand.
AATATAAATATTTCAGATTATTAAACAAGCAATAATCAGGAACCCGAAAAACCATCGTTACGAAACACCACATGCCACCCACACTTGGAAATCGAAGCAATAAACCGGGGTACTGGACAAAGCCACTGAAAAAACGCTTGGTTGCCATCACTATTTCCCTGTTCATCGGCATCGTTATCATGGCGGCTAAATTCTACACTTATCATTTGACGCTGTCATCAGCCGTTCTTTCCGATGCCCTCGAATCCATCATCAATGTTGTGGCCTCCTTGTTCGCCATGGGCAGCATTTTACTCTCCGCGAAACCACCGGACGAGGAACACCCTTATGGGCACGGGAAAATAGAATTCTTTTCAGCCGGCTTCGAAGGCGCCCTTATCGTATTGGCCGCCATCGGTATCTTTAAATCCGGAATAGACAGCTTCATTGAACCCCGGGCGCTGCCAAACTTGGGCATCGGATTATTGGTCCTGATGTGCGCAGCCGCCCTGAATCTTTTTCTGGCCATCGGGTTGATACGAACCGGTAAACAAACCGGTTCCATCGTTTTGGATGCTGATGGAAAGCATATTTTATCCGATGTTTATACCTCCCTTGGAGTTCTCCTCGGACTCGTTCTGGTGTATTGGACAAACTGGCTGTGGCTTGATGGATTGGTCGCATGCCTGGTGGGCCTCAATATTCTTTTCATCGGTTTTAAACTTGTTCGTGAATCATACACCGGGCTGATGGACACATCCGATCCTGAAATTGTCGATCAAATTACCAACTTGATACTCACGCATAAAAAGGACTTTTGGATAGATATTCATAAATTGCGTACCTGGCGATCCGGAAACCACATTCATGTTGATTTCCACCTTGTTCTTCCGGCCAATTTCTCCTTGGAGAGAGCCCATATGGAAGTTCGTGAACTCGAGACCATTCTGATCACGCATTTCAATCGCAATGCCAGTGTACTCATCCATACCGATCCTTGCAGCAAGCCGGAATGCCCCATCTGTGAAAATTACGATTGTACCCTTCGCGATGGCGTTGACACCATCGATGACAAGGACGATATACCTTCGAATTCCACACACATTTGAAATCGTCAATTTACAATGAAAATAAAGCGCTTTTAAATGTCGATGACTGTCCAAAAACAAACCAATGACCTGGGTTTCACCTTCACGAAAACAAAGAAGGCAGAATTCATCATTCACCACAACGGACGACGGGCCGCCGTACTTCGCGGCAAGCGGGCATTGGCGTTCAGGGAAGATATGATATCGCTGTCATTTGCAGATCTGCAACAATTAATGGCTCGCCTGACAGGCAACTACAAACACGGAAACGAAAGAACAGCAAAAAATCACCCCCGGAACAGATCATAGACCGAGGTTGAAAATACGACCCTGTAATTGACAGCAGGATCGAGCCGAAAATGTTTTTTGTTTTATTTCATTCACTTTTCCACCAGTCATATGGTATCTATCGCTGCAATATTCGCATAAGGAGGTTTCTGTTACATGGGAAATGAGAATATATTATTTGCTCTCAGTTTAACACTGTTTGCCGGTCTTTCGACAGGTGTAGGCAGTGGGCTCGCGTTCTTTTCAAAAAAATTTAACCCCAAATTTCTGTCCGGTTCACTGGGATTCTCAGCCGGTGTGATGATTTATGTCTCTTTCGTTGAAATTTTTGTTAAGGCCAAGGATTCCCTGACGTTGGTTTATGGTGCCAAACAGGCTTATTGGATTACGGTTATTGCATTTTTTGGCGGAATTGCCCTGATCGGCTTGATCGATAAGCTCGTACCATCTTTTGAAAATCCACATGAATTGAAGAATCTGACCACCGATCAAACCGAGATTGCCCAAGATAACCGCTTGATGCGAATGGGACTTTTTTCAGCCCTGGCAATCGGTATCCATAACTTTCCGGAGGGCCTGGCAACCTTCATCGCTGCGCTACAGGACCCGGCGTTGGGCATCAGCATTGCCGTTGCCATTGCGATTCATAATATTCCCGAAGGTATAGCCGTATCCGTACCGATTTACTATGCCACCAAAAGCCGGCGAAAAGCGTTTACCTTTTCATTTCTTTCCGGCCTGGCTGAACCCATTGGCGCACTACTGGGATATTTTCTATTACTCAGCATAATGAACGAAGCTATTTTCGGAATTATATTTGCCGGAGTAGCCGGTATTATGGTATACATCTCACTTGATGAATTACTGCCGACTGCCGAGGAGTACGGTGAACACCATATCGCCATCTGGGGGCTCATCGCCGGCATGATTATCATGGCGTTGAGTCTCCTCCTGTTTGCATAGCAAGGATGGCCATCGAATACAAAAGTTATCGTTTCTTAATCATGACTGTCTGAAAAAACAAAACTCGAGGTGGCCACGTTGATAAGCACATCCTATGATGTATCTAAAGCACTTACCGTCTTCAAGGCAACGGGTGAAATCACCGTACAGGAAATCATCCAGGCCATAGAGACCTTTTATGCGGAGACACCAACAAAATTAACACTATGGGATCTCCGGCATGCAGAAAATAATACAGTTTCATCTGAAGATATTGACCGGATCATTGAAATCATCCGGAGACACTCCGACGAACGTGAAGGCGGTAAATCCGCGCTGGTGGTTTCACGGGATTTTGCATTCGGTATGTCACGCATGCATATCGCCAAGACGGAGATCAGCAAGATTAATATTTCCTACTATGTGACGCGGAGTATACCCGAAGCCATGGAATGGTTGGGGCTTTAATATCGTCGGGACCATTGCACCGACATCGAAGATCCTACCGGCAAGCCATGGGGAATGTGGTTGGCATTTAGTGCCCATCGGTTATTTCTGTGACGTATCGATACAATCCTCTTGAGCGTAGTCGTCCCGAGTCGTTGGCATTCAGGAAAAAAACGCCATTCTCGATGAAAAATCAGGTATGCAAATAAGAGGAGAATAAATATCATGGGAACAGCCAAGATTCACGTGGAAAAAAATGGCCATGTACTGATGATCGCTGTGAACCGGCCTGAAAAAAGAAATGCCTTTAGTGTGGAGATGTACTGCGATTTGGCCTCGGCATATGGTGAACTGAACTATGATGCGAATCTCCGTTGCGGACTATTATTTGCCGAGGGTGAACATTTTACCGCCGGCCTGGATCTGAATGAATGGGCCCCCCTTTTCAGTAGTGGCCGTTTCCCGCACATTCCGGACGACGCCATCGATCCCTTCGGACTGAACACTGATAAAAAATTATGCAAACCGGTCGTTATGGCAACCCAGGGGGTCTGTCTGACCATTGGACTGGAATTAATGTTAGCTACGGATATACGTGTGGCGGCAACGAACACGAGATTCGGTCAGATAGAGATCAAAAGAGGGATTTACCCTGTCGGTGGCGGCACCATACGCTTAATGCAGGAAATCGGTTGGGGTAATGCCATGCGATATCTGCTCACCGGGGATCTGTTCAGTGCCCATGATGCGTATCGCGTGGGCCTTGTGCAGGAACTGACCGAACCGGGCAAACAACTGGAAACCGCACTGGCCATCGCCCGTACGATTTCAAAACAATCGCCCCTGGGAGTTCAGGCGACATTGAAATCAGCAAAGCTGGCGCGCGAACAGGGAGAAGACGCCGCCTTTGCCCGCTTGATGCCGGACCTGGTGCCCATCATGTCTAGCGACGATTTCAAAGAAGGTATTCAGTCCTTTCTGGAAAGGCGGGATGCCGTGTTCACAGGTAAATAGAGGCCACCATACTTTTCACCGTCCGGCCAACCAACACCCCCGGAGTGGTAAAATGAAAAAACTTCCCCTTATAATGCTCTCAATCTGTTTTATCATCCATCCATTGACCGGCTGTCAAAATGCCGAGATTGAAAAAATCAGATCGGAACATGAGCAGACAAAAGAAATCAACCGGAGACTGCGGGCCAATCTTGACGACCTGAAGTCGGAAGTGAAGAATTCAAAAGCGCGATTGGATGATATGTCCGGCTGGTCCGGTCAACTGGTGAACCACTTGGGTCCGTGCGTCTGGTATTTCAGTGAATTCGAAAAGCCCCTCCCCCACGAGATTATGGAAAACGCCAACCCTCAACAATTAGTTGAAAAGTTGAATATCCTTTTTAAATCATCGGGATCACCAGAAGTGATACTGGGAGAAATAGAGAACGGCATCGCGCAGGTGAGGGTCAGTGATGAAACACAACTAACCCAAAGAATGGGTACAGCAGGTGCCACGGCCTACATCAATGCAGTCACCTATACCCTGGTATCCGTAACTTCCATAAATTGCGTTGATTTCCAGTTCACAGTGGGTGATCATGCCATCCCGGGGAAGTATTGCCCTTGACGGTATTTCCTTCAATTAAAGAATCTCGGATTTGATACTTGTTCTTAAAAATCCTTTCCACCGTTCAGCCATGTCCGTTCTTTTTTTGTCACATCGTTTATAATGGTGGTTCCTGGCGTATGTACGCAGGTTAATTTGCTACAGCCATTTTATTCGTCTAAAAACAGCCACCAACGCTAGCGCGACGATGACTAATCCCAAGGTGACGAATACAAATGCCAAGTGATTCTCCGTACCGGGTATACCCCCGACATTTATGCCCAAAAGTCCGGTAATCAACCCTAAAGGGAGGAATATTGCGGCCACAATGGACAATAGGTACATGGCCTTGTTCATCTGCTCGGATAGCCGGTTGTTCAGTTCTTCCTGGGTAATACCTGCCCTTTCCCGGGCGGCATCAATATCTTCCACGTATCGTGCCGTTCGCTCGGCGATCTCCTTTAATAGCATTCGATCCCGATCATCGACGAAAGCGACTTTCTCAACTAACATGCGCGACAGCATATCGCGCTGGGGTGCGATATACCGTCGAAGGCTGATGCTTTGCCGTCTAAGATCGGCAAGCTTTGGACGGAGATCGGCGGTTTCTCCGGTCAATACCGAATCTTCGATCTCATCCACCCGATCATCAATATCCACAATGACATCACCAGTCCGGTTGACGATCCGTTCCGCTACCATGACAAAAAAATCACCGACAGATACCGGGCCATCGCCGGTTTCAACGGTCCGGCGCACATCATCCACGGCCATTATTCGCCTCTGACGCATGGTAATGATGCGTCTGTCCGATAACAACATGCGCAGGCCTACCATATCATCCGGATCTGCGCCGGGGTTGCAATTCACGCCACGCAGAATTATCAGCGTACCGTCCGGAGTCGTATTGATACGTGGTCGGGTCCCCTCTTCCACCAGTGCTTCACAAACAACTTCACTCAACCCGCTCTTTTTGTGCAACCACTCCATCGCGTAATCGTCGCTGAAGTCGATATGTATCCATATTAATCCTTGATCAGGGCTCCAGTTCTCGACTTTTTCCCAATTCCACAATTGTCCGCCACCTTGCTCATCCAATAAATAGGCGAAAATCAGACCGCTTTTTTTTTCCATGATTCCATCAACCCCTCTCTTCGACATTTCTTTTATTATTCCTTGAAGGGTCTTTTACACCTTCCTGTTCGGATGATTCTCCAAGGAGTTGCAAGTAGCGTCTGGTAATGTCCTGTTCAAGCCGCCCTCGCTTGCGTGACGGAACAGGAAGCCGTACCACGAGGTTGTATTTTTCCGGATCGACAACCTGGATTTGAACACGCGGTTCGATATTCGGTTCCTCAAGACTATGCTGGAGTGCTTGGGATGTCATGGCACCGCGGGCTTCCTCTATAAATGGGGCACATGCTTCCGAGGCCGCCTGAAACAGCGCTTTTTCAGCACTATACCAGGTTTCGCCGGACTTGACCGGGATAGTAATCAGGTGAAATACATAATCACTCCATAAATATATTTCATTTTTTACTCTTGCTGAAAGGAACAGACTATTGGGCAGGTAGATCGTCAATCCGGTATATTGATGCGTTTTATCGCCTGGGCCTATCTCTAAAAGTGTTATTCCCATTAAATTTTGGTCGATCACATCACCCCGTGTACCATCAACCTCGATACGATCACCAATGGTCACAAATTTAGCGGTCGTCCGGTAGAAAAAACCGACGATATTTAAAAGAAATTCTTTAGTGGCAATGACAAGAGCCGCCGCGATTACAACGATGGAGGCGGCGATCGTCCGCAATTGTTCAAGCCAGACAACAGCAGCTACACCGAATACGAGAAAAAATGTGACATTACGAACTCTGACGATCCACTGTCGCCGAATCGTCGGCTTGAGGTCCCATTTGGTTCTTATCAGATGGACGATATAGGTGCGGATGATGAGCACACAGGCGATCAAAACCGCCGTGCTGAATAATTTTGAAGTTAACACCGTGTCAAACCAATCTTGCATTTTCCTGCCGATCCTTATTAAATCGTTATTCAGATGCATTGTAGAGATACTATAAGCTATCTCAAAAAACATGAGGTACCCTGATGGTAAAACAACGAAAAAACAGTACCAAGAAAAACCGTTCAGGTAAAGGCTCCGAAAAGGATCGCGGAAACGCCAGGAAAATCAACGTTCAAACCCCATATGAAATGTGTACCGAACAACTAAGGGTTCGCGCAAAAATAAAGGAATAGTATTTGAACCACGATCATAGCGGTGATGATGAAGTTTTTAACCAACAAGCCGATCTATTGGTTGAATCATAATAATTGAGATGTCCGGCCGGTATCCCGGTACGTGCATATGCAAACGATTAAGGAGGACAGGTGTTCAGCGACACAATCATAACGGCCATCACTTGGATAGGGATTATCATTTGCCTTTCACAATCCGCGGTTTTTTCTGGTGTGAATATAGCGGTTTTCAGTATCAGTCGCCTTCGGCTGGAGGCCTTAAGAGCAACAGGACACCCGGAAGCGATACGATTACTGAATATCCGACAGAATTCCAATTTCCTGCTGACAACTATCCTCTGGGGAAATGTCGGGATAAATGTATTGCTGACCCTGTTGTCAGGATCGGTGATGGCCGGGGTGTATGCATTTCTCTTTTCAACAATTCTGATCACATTTGCCGGTGAGATAATACCCCAGGCTTATTTTTCACGGTATGCCCTCAGGATGGCCTCACTGCTGATGCCGCTGTTGAGATTTTATCAAATAGTCCTCTATCCGGTGGCCAAACCGTCGGCCATCCTCCTTGATCTGTGGCTTGGAAAAGAGGGTATTCATTATTTTCGTGAACGGGACTTGAGGGAAGTGATAAAAATGCATATGGTTTCGGATGAAACCGAGCTTGATCATGTGGAGAGTGCCGGTGCCCTGAACTTTTTGGATTTTGACGACCTGCCGGTCGTCGAGGAGGGTGAATCCATTCACCCGGAAAGCATACTGGCGATTCAATTTACACCGGATGGTTCACCCATTTTCCCCGATTTTAATGAAAGCGCGGATGACCCTTTTCTCGAGGCGGTGGAGCGCTCCGGCAAAAAATGGATCATCCTGACGGATATGGACGGTATTCCACAACTCGTGATGGATGCGGACGGGTTCCTCCGCAATGCCTTATTTGAATCGCGCTCAAAACACCACCATGTCTGGTGCCACCGCCCGGTAATGGTGACGGACCGAGATACACGACTGGGAGATATCATTCAGAAACTGAAGGTCTATCGTAACCTTCCAGAGGACGATGTCATTGATCATGACATTATTCTGGTCTGGACGGACGACAAAAAAATTATCACCGGAGCCGATATTTTAGGCAGACTTTTACGCGGCATTACCAGCGCCAAACCGACAACCGCCTTAAAAAGGAAGTGAAATGATATGTTAACCATATTTTTGATGCTCCTCGGCTTTGTTCTTCTGATAAAAGGTGCGGATTTTTTAGTGGATGGTGCGGCCTCGGTTGCCCGCACCTGGGGTGTATCAGACCTGACCATCGGGTTGACTGTAGTCGGTTTCGGGACTTCTACTCCGGAATTGGTGGTGAATGTTATGTCCGGCATCCAAGGCACGACGGAGTTGGCCATCGGCAATGTGGTGGGCAGCAATATCGCCAACGTGTTTCTTATCCTCGGTATATCCGCACTGATAATGCCCCTGGAAGTCACGTCGCAAACTGTCTGGCGCGAAATCCCCATGAGTTTGCTCGCAGCCGTTGTCCTGGCTCTTTTGGCCAATGACCTGCTGCTGGATGGGGATACGATGTCCGTATTGACACGTCTGGACGGCATGATACTCCTCTGTTTTTTCGCCGTTTTTATATACTATTCGGTTTCCGGTGCATTGCAGGTCAAGGATGCGGATACCTTCGCGCAATCAAAAACAATGGCTGCCGGCAGGGCAGCGGCATTTATTATCCTCGGATTGGCCGGCCTGATACTTGGTGGACACTGGATCGTCACCGGTGCTATATATGTTTCCCGATTTCTCGGTGTAAACGAAGGACTTATCGGCCTGACGGTCGTAGCTCTGGGCACTTCGCTCCCGGAACTGGCGACTTCAGTTGCGGCTGCACGAAAAGGCAATCCGGATATTGCCATCGGAAATGTTATCGGCTCGAATATTTTTAACGTCTTTTTCATACTCGGCATCAGCGCCATTATTCAACCTTTGCCTTTTTCTTCTAAAAACAATATGGATATCGGCATGGTCGTATTGTCGAGCCTGTTGCTTTTTCTGTTCATGTTCACCGGCCATCGCCATCGTCTGGACAGGTGGGAGGGTGCTCTCTTTTTATTTCTCTATGCCGGCTATATCGGTTTTCTTGTGGCAACAGCCGGTGGGTAGTAAACATGATATAATTTTCAGCTTTTTTAAAAAAAATACGCCCAACGTATTCAACAATCAGCCGAAGGAAACAAAAAATGTCTCGTATCAAACCCGTAGCAATGGCGGTGATTGCCTTAATCGCAATGATATTGTTTTTACAGAACACACAAACGGTGGAAACACGCATTCTCTTTTTCACGATAGCAGCTCCTCGCGCAATACTTCTAATAGCCACTTTCCTTCTGGGCATGACTGCCGGAGCACTGGCTGCCGTTCATTTCAGCAAACGGTCAAAATAAAAGGGGTAAAATTCAGGTGAATACACTCTCTCATGACGCTGACAACAGAACAAAAAAAGTGACAAACCCGTTCCAGCGGTTTTTCGGACATTTTGTCTCCGGCAGCTATCCGTTATTTGCCGCCGCTGCTGCTGCTCTCGTATGGGCCAATTTCGAGCCCCATAGTTATCATGGGGTGTGGCATGCGGATGTGGCGATATCAGTGGGTCCGTTTCAAATGGTCAAATCTCTGGCCCATTGGATCGATGAGGCGCTGATGACGATATTTTTCTTTGTTGTCGGTCTGGAAATCAAACGGGAGTTTCTTGTCGGCGGACTGGCCACACCGAAACAAGCCATGTTGCCCATCGCTGCGGCGGTTGGCGGTATGTTGATTCCGGCCGCACTTTATGCCTTATTCAATGCGGGGACTGAAACCGGAAATGGGTGGGGGATTCCCATGGCCACCGATATCGCCTTCTCCCTGGCCATCCTGGGGCTTTTGGGAACCCGGGTGCCATTCGGTCTGAAATTGTTTTTGTCGGCCTTTGCCATTGCCGACGATCTTGGGGCAGTTCTGGTGATTGCCGTTTTTTATACCGCTTCAATCCAATGGTCCTACTTTATGGTGGCCGCCGTATTTGTTTTACTGTTGGCTGCTGCAAACCGGTTATGGATCAGGTGGACAATCGTCTATGTGGTCCTGGGAACGGGATTATGGTTCGCCATACTGGGATCGGGAGTTCACGCCACGGTCGCCGGTGTCCTGGTGGCCTTTTTTATCCCCGCCAGAGGTAAATACGATACGGACACCTTTGTGGAAACGGTGAAAAATGAACTGGATGTAATCGCGTGCGAGCAGAACAGTTGCGGTTTTACCATCTTGTTGAATCGCGGCCATCTAAATGCCGTTCAGAACATCGAACTGGCCTGTGAGGCGGTGGAGACACCTTTGCAGAGGCTCGAGCACGGGCTGCAATCCTGGGTTGCCTTGGTCATTCTGCCATTGTTCGCTTTGGCCAACGCCGGCCTTGTCCTCAGCGGATTGGACATCAAAACCGCTTTTCTCCAGCCCGTCACCCTTGGTATTGAAACCGGGCTTATACTAGGCAAGCCCTTGGGGGTTTTCCTGTTCACTTTCCTTGCCGCAAAGCTTTTTAAGGCATCCTTGCCCGAGAATGTCACCTGGCGGCATATTCTCGGCGCCGGTTGCCTCGGGGGTATCGGCTTTACCATGTCGCTTTTTATCAGCGGATTGTCATTTCAACAGCCGGAAATCAGTGAATATGCAAAGTTGGGCATTCTGACGGCTTCAGTTATAAGCGGCATCGCCGGATACCTGATACTCAGATCACCTTTTCGAACCGAATCTGAAGAAAAAGAAGTGTGAGCCGAATTGCTGCTGTTTAAAAAAATTCGTATTAGCGGTAATTTATATTATGATCCTCACGTCACCGTTTTCTTGGATAGCATTCCGGAAACCACCTCAATTCATTGCAAATGAAAAGAGAACAAACATGGCTATAGTATTCGATCTGGACGGCACACTCAGCGATCCGTTGACCGGTGTTGCCGCATCCTTGAATTATGCACTTGATCGCCTTGATATGGAACGGAAGGATGAATCTGATTTAAAAAAATATATCGGCCCTCCCCTTCCGGACATCTTTTCAGACCTTTTGGCCACAAAGGATGAAATACGTATCAATCAGGCCATTTCTTTTTTCCGGGAACGATATTTCAAAGTGGGCTACCGTGAGAATTTATTATATCCGGGAATATCCGATTTGCTGAAATCCTTATGGGAAGGTGGGTTCCGGTTGTATATCGCCACCGCCAAAAAGGAGACTACCGCCGAGGCGGTGGCGGATTATTTTTCAATTTCACACTTTTTCACCGGGATATCGGGATGCGGTTTGAAAAAGAAAAAAATAGATCTGCTGAATGATATCCGTCGGAGGGAGAATGGAAATCCCCTCACCATGATTGGTGACCGATATCTGGATATGGAGGCCGGTAAAGCGGCGCATTGCCGGTGTATCGGTGTCTTATGGGGATATGGAGGCAGAAAGGAACTCCTGGACGCAGGGGCGGATGCGTTATGCAACAGCCCGATGGCGTTAAACCGGATGTTGCTTGAAAAGTATCAGAGTGATGGGCCGCCAGGATAAATTCAATGAAAAAAGCACCAATCCGCATTTTGATGAACAAAGGTATTCTTAACTGACGTCCCTGGTTTTGAAAAAAGTTATATTTGGCCATTGTTCCATGCAATGGTTAAGCTGCCACTCACTGGTGGTCAGATAGGTGAGCCGTCCTTCGGCATCCCGGGCAAGATGAGACATATTCCTTTTCTCAAATTCACCCATCTTTCGATTGTTCTCACAGGTCACCCACCTCGCCACGTTGAAATCTACCTGGGAATAGTCCGCATCAACGCCATATTCCGCTTTCAATCGCGCCATGGTCACATCGAACTGTAACGCGCCAACAGCACCGAGGATATAATCACTGCCGATAAGCGGCCGGAAAACCTGAATCGCCCCCTCTTCGGACAATTGTATCAATCCCTTCTGAAGATGTTTTATTTTCATGGGATTCTTCAGATGAACCCGTTTAAAGAATTCGGGAGCAAAATTCGGAATACCGATGAATTTCAGGTCCTCTTTTTCAGTGAATGTGTCACCTATTTTTATGGTGCCGTGATTATGAAGACCGATGATGTCACCGGGGAATGCTTCATCCACGTTCTTCCGGCTTTGGGCCATGAAAATAGTGGCATTGGCCAGGATCATCTCTTTACCGAGGCGGTGATGCATTACCCGCATTCCCCGCTTGAATTTCCCTGAACAGATCCGGACAAAAGCGATCCTGTCCCGGTGGGCGGGATTCATATTGGCTTGGATTTTAAACGCAAATCCGGAAAATGGTGTTTCATAGGGGGAGACCTTGCGGGATACCGTCTCACGCATTCCCGGCTGAGGAGCCATTTCAACAAAGGCGTCCAGCATCTCCCGGACACCGAAATTATTGATGGCGCTGCCGAAAAAGACGGGTGTCTGGCTACCTTTACGAAACTGATCCATCTCCAGGGGATCTGCCGCGCCTTCAAGCAACTCAATATCATCCCGCAGTTGATCAGCCTGAGGACCAAGGTAATCATCCAGTTCCTTACTGGACAGATCCGTAATCATCACCCCTTCCTGGCTGCGGGTATCCCGGCCCGGTTCGAACAGGTGAAGCTGTTTTTGATACAGATTATAGACCCCTCTGAAAGTTTTTCCCATTCCAATGGGCCAGGATAGCGGCGTGCATTCGATTTGGAGCTTTTCTTCGATTTCATCCAGGATATCCAGAGGGGAGAGTCCTTCGCGGTCCAGCTTGTTAATAAAAGTGATGATCGGCGTATTGCGCATCCGGCAGACTTCCATGAGTTTTTCGGTTTGAGGTTCCACCCCCTTGGCGTTGTCGATTACCATCAATGCGCTGTCCACCGCTGTTAATACGCGGTACGTATCTTCGGAAAAATCCTGGTGTCCCGGCGTGTCCAACAGATTGATCTGGAAGTCATTATAATCGAATTTCATCACCGAAGTGGTAACCGAGATGCCTCTTTCCTGTTCGATGGACATCCAGTCGCTGGTGGCTGATCTTGCAGCCTTTTTGGCTTTAACGGCACCGGCCTGTTGAATGGCGCCACCGAACATCAACAGCTTTTCAGTCAAGGTTGTTTTGCCGGCATCCGGATGGCTGATGATGCCGAAGGTCCGCCTCCGGTCGATCTCTTTCCGGTGGTTATTATTGTTCAACTCCATAGTATCTTAAAACTCCCGTATTGGCGATGTAGTAAACCGTTGAAATTAACAACGTCTTTCTATAATGTAAAGCGATTGTTTCACTTTAAATCAACTGAACGTGTTGCTTCTATAGTATTCAACTATTTGTAAATATATAATAAATACTGTTTTTTAGCGACGAGTCCTTGAGCATGACGTTGCAAGACGGAATGAAAATTATCCCGTTCGCGACGCAAAGGGAAAAACGCTGCGCCCCACGGAAAATTGAAAACAGATGCTTGCCAACCTGTTCCGGAGCCTGTCCATATGACCATAAAATTCGATGTTGAACGCGCACGGGCCGAAACCAGGGCGTGCGAAAACTTGATTCATTTCAATAATGCCGGTGCCTCCCTGATGCCGATGCCTGTTGCCGACGCCTTGCACCATTACTTGCAACAGGAAGAAAATATCGGCGGATACGAAACTGCCGAGGCCGAACAGACAAACATAAATCACTTCTACGATGCAGCCGGCCAGCTGTTAAATTGTAGTGCGGATGAGATCGCTTTTGTCGAGAATGCCACCCGTGCATGGGACATGGCGTTTTATGCTTTCAAACTGATGCCTGGGGATAAGATACTCACGACCTTGTCGGAATACGGCAGCAATGTGATTGCCTATAACCAACAGGTAAAACGCCATGGTGCGGAACTCGTCTTTGTGCCCAACGACGAATCCGGCCAGATAGACACCGATGCCCTGGCTGATCTCATTGACAAGCGCGTCAAGCTGATCTCCATCAGTCACATTCCCACAGGCAGCGGACTGGTCAATCCGGCCGGGGCGGTGGGTAGAATAGCCGGTGATGCCGGTATCCCCTTTATTCTGGATGCCTGCCAGTCTGTCGGTCACATCCCCCTGGATGTGACGAAAATAGGATGCGATGTATTGTGCGGCACCGGACGTAAGTACCTCCGCGGCCCCAGGGGAACCGGTTTCCTGTATGTCAGGCGCGGGTTGATAGAAAAACTGGAACCGCCTATCCTCGACCAGCATGCCGCGACCTTGCTCTCCCCCACTGAATACATCATCAGGGATGATGCGAAAAGATTTGAAAACTGGGAGCAGTATTTTGCCGGAAAAGCAGCGCTGGGCAAAGCGATCGATTATGCATTGTCCTGGGGAATCGATGAGATAAAAGACCGGGTGTATGCGCTGGCCACGATTTTGCGAAGCAGGTTAGCGGAAATAAAGGGGATCACCATTGCCGATCAAGGGGTGGAAAAATGCGGAATCGTTACCTTTACAACGGATCGCTCCACTCCCGGCGATATAAAAAAAATCCTCAAACAAAAACGTATCAATGTCTCTGTCTCAGATGGTTCGGGCAGCCTTGTCTCATTTTCACACCGTGGGCTCAAATCGGTGGTTCGCGCTTCACTTCATTACTATAATACTGAAACGGAAGTGGATATTTTCATGGAAACGCTCGAAAAAACAGTTGGCAGGTGACACCGGGTTCAGCACTGTTTCACATAATCATCGGCCGATTCGGCCAGACGCTGAACACCCTCTTCCAGTTCTTTCCGGCGGTAAAAGGCAAAACACAATCTGATATAATTGTTCAACCCTCCACGACTGGAAAACCGGAAACCAGGTTGGAAATTGACGTTGTGGGAAAGTGCCATTTTTCGTAACTCTCCTGACTTCCAACGGTCCGGTAATCGCAACCAGATAAAAAAACCACCGCCAGGGTCGGTGAAGGTGCCTATTTCCGGGAGATCTCTGCGCAGCGATGAACTCAGGGTGGCAGCCCTGCGGGCATAATGTTGTTTCAGGTTTTCAATATGCCTACCGAGTTGCCCCGTCTCAATTATATGGTGAACAATTGCGGAAGTGAACGGGTTGAAACCGCCACCGCTTTGTAAAATTCCGGTATCGATGAAACCGTTCAAGACCGAGGCATCAGCATGAATCCAGCCGAGGCGAAGTCCCGGGGCCAGAATTTTGGAAAACGACCCCAAGGAAAATATACGTCCGCCGGGATCGAATACCGGCATCGGCGGTGGTGGCGTATCGAAATTCAACAGGTGGTAGGCATCGTCAGCCACTATCCAAAAATTGAATATTTCACTGAGTTCAGCCAACTTGATACGGCGCGACCGGCACGTCGATATCCCCGAAGGATTGTGATAGGTCGGAATGATGTAAAGGAATGCCGGCTTTTGTATTTTGAGGGCTGCTTCCAGTTCATCAACGATTATCCCCTCCCGGTCTGTTGGAATACCCACGATGTTAAGTCCAAAATCGGCAAACAATTGCAAGGCAAATAAATAGGAGGGTTCTTCCACAAACACGACATCACGGGGATGAGTCATCCGGGAACACAGAAACGAAAGTCCGTGGGATATGCCGTTGGTGATCATCAACTGATCGGATGCCACCGGATACCCGTATGCTTGAGTGAGGAATTCGGATAAAACCTCACGGAAGTCACCGGCTCCCAATTCCGCACCGTATTGCAGCCAAAGCGCGTTTTTTTTCACAATACGTTGACCGGCGGCCTCGCGCAGCTGATCGATGGGCAGCAATGAAAGTCCGGGTTGACCGAGGCCGAGGTCGATCATATCCCCTTGAATTTCAACCTGGGAAACGTTCATTCATCTCCTCTGTTTTTCATGTGACAACAGGTTCAGTTCCGTGACCATGAGGTGAAACCCATTTTAGGAATGCGCAGGGCCATCCGTTACATATCTCACCCGGAAATATAAAACAAGGATAGGATAATGTGTAATGCCATCGGATTGAGTGAACTGATGCATGCCACCGGTAATCCCTACTGGGTGGCTTCATAAAAAGTTTCGGTGCCGGAGAGGTTGTCACTTTTGATTAAATCAATGGTTCCTGTCTTCCACTCCTTGTGACACAGGTATTGCATGACAATTCCGAACATTGTTTCCAATAGTTGCCTTGCATCGATTTTCGGGTGGCGGTCATTCAAACCCTTTAGTATCCGGCGGACAATTTCTTCTTCTTTTTTCATGGTTTCCAGATCCATCAGTAAACGAATGGCTCGTTTTCTGGCCTGGGGTTTGGTTTTCACCAGATCCAAGTTTGATTCCCAGACAACTTTCAGCCGGGTAATATTGTTGCTGGAGGCCTCCATTAGCTCTACCTGCATATTGGCGGCCTTATAGACAGTCTGGGAATCGACCTTTTTCTTGATTTTGGATAAAATTCTGCTGTGGATTTCCGAAACATACGCTACTAATGCCCCCGCTATTTCACGAGGCACATCAACTGTTATCCGTTCAAGCTGATCGCGGGTTTTACCAATTTCCGTTCTGAGCTCGCCGGATGCTTTTTTCCAGAATATGGCGCTGGCCTGTTTGGCCACCTCAACTTGCTTTTCCTCGGTAAAGTTGCTTTTTTGAAGCAAATTCACCATTCCGGAGAACAGAGAGGCTGTATTCCTGAAAAGGTTTTCTTCGGTGATGATCTTGTAAATCATGCCAATACAGGCGAACCAATCCTGGAATTGATAGACGAAGGCCAAGTCATCATACATTTCACAGAGCAGTTCATTTCTCATCAGGTGGGTCGGGGTTGCATATAGAGGTGTGCCCCCCAACAACGGTTGATTAATTTCCTCATTTTCCGCCACGTGCCAGGATACGGCGGTTTCAACATCAATAATCCCGATGGAAAATTGATCATTGAATTTTAAAAAATCAGGGTAATTGTCCGGGTCGCCGACCACTAACAGGTTATCCGGTTTGATATCCCGCAAGGCTATCTGCTTGTCTTTTAAACAAATTAAAAGCTCCAGTGTTTTCGTAATCAAATTTTTGATTTTTACACGATTCCGTTCAAAGGCCGTCCGTTGCGCATAACCCGATATAATGGCGTTCAGCTGATTTATGCTCTGTTTATGTTTTACCATTACCGATGCGAGAAAGTCATTCAAGGCGGACACGCCCTCCGGATTGAGTCCTTTTTCATCGATTGGAATTGGTGTCTGATGAAGAAAATCGATAAACCACTTTTTAATTTGAAACGGATGGATAACGGGAACATCGTGGCGCCCCAGTAAAATCCGCACTTTTTCGTCATAATCGCGATAGATGTGCTGCAATTGCGAGCAGATCTTATCCGAATTCAAACCATAGCGCCCCACAAATCCCTGATGATCCCACAGTAATTCAAAATTGTCATTTATTTCAGACAAAATCAGCTCTTTAACATTGTGTATATCGCGATTAACCGCAGACAGAAAAATATGCTGGGCCAAATCCATGAAAAAAACGAATGTTTCTCCGATTTTCAAATAATTTTGAAAAACATGGTTACTTTGCAGCCGCCTCGTGTATTCCTTTTCAACGTTGCCTGTGGAATGCGGCACGGAATCCGTTACTTTATAAATCTTTTCCAGGATCACCGAAACCTTCGGCACGATGCATTCGGTGGGTTGAAGCAAATCCTTGATACGGCTCTGCTTAATAAGGAACCGGATATAGATATTGAACTTCGTGAGCGGCACATGGGGTATTTTAACCACCATATGGGTATCATATAAGACATAAAAACATTTGCTTGTGCTGCCGCTGTCTTCACCCAAAGGGCCGATGGACATCCGCCGCTTCGACCACTCCCCTTTGTTTTTGACCTGTAATTCATAAACCTCGTATGTGGCGGATTCGGCTTTTCGTGAAAGTATGCATCGGGCGGGTGCTTCCCGTGGAGCGCCGATCTGGATTTTATATATATTTAAGAACAGGTTGAGTATGGCGTCTTTGTAATTCGTCGACATCATTGGATTTACTGTTTGGGTGTCAACCTCATTACCAGATTCGTCTCCGGCTTCCTCGCCAACCAATTGCTGCGGTTCCGGCGTATCCTGAGGTTTTTCGGTATTCAACAAGGCACGGAGTCCTTGAAAAAAAGCAAGGATGAAAATCGCGAGGATTCCGATGATCAAAAACGCCATCACCCAAAAAACCACCGGGCGGACCACAGGAGAAGGAATGTCGATAAACTCGACGATTTCGTTCTCGCAAACGATCAGGATATGGTAAAAGGCTTTAAAAATAACCTGTGCGGATACCGTCAGCTGTGACTGTTTTTCCTGTGCCGTGTGAGAATCGACGGTGGGCCCGAATGTCGGGTCAGACGCAACAGGGACCGGATTTCCAGATCGGTCAGGTGGCCCCAAAGCCAGGATGCTCTCCAGGTCAGGCATACCATCATTATCGAGCAGGCGCTTACCATCAAGCATAACCAGCGCCGAAGCAAGGGCGGCGAACGCTAATAGTATGATTATGGTGGATTTCTTCTTCATCACCTTCAATTACATCGGACTTGATCGATTCCCTATCTCACGCAAAAGTTTAAAAGCAGACAATCAATGAAATTGTCGTGTGTTGGTATGGCTGCAGAGTAAATATCGGCACAATATATAATATGATGAGTCTTGTCCGGCACCAATTCACTGCAATTGATACGGTGAACAGACCGTTGGTATTCGAAGTAGGAAATCAGCCGTCCGATTTCATGACAGGGGAAGACGTTGACGACAATTAATCATTTGGTGGTGCGGAAAGAAAAAAGCTGAATCGCAAGGAGCCGATCTCCACTATATCCTTTTCATTTAATTTTACGGATTCTTTGGAGGCGATACCATTGACTTTTGGTTTAATAAATCCGCTGATATGCCGAATATGATAATTCCCGGATGTGCGACTGATCGTAGCGGCCGTACTTCCTGCAAAAAATGCAAGAAATCCGTTGAGGACGATATCCGATTCATTGTGCCTGCCAATGGTGGTGACAGATTTTGTAAGGGCCAGCTGCCCCTCCGCACCGGAATGGAATATGACATTCGCCGGCGTTCCATCGTCGCTACTTTTTGGCTCGGTCCGGCCCACCATTTTCCGGTATCGCTCGGTATCCATAAACATGGTTTGATCCGCAGCGTGAGATTCGGCAAATGATGCTTCCGGGTTCTCTTTCCCGGGTTCGAATTTGGCGTCTCCCACATTATCGTAAATAAGGATGTGTTTTCCGATGGTGATGACATCCTTATGTTTCAATAAATAATTTTTGACGCGCTTTTGTTTTACAAACGTCCCGTTTTTGCTATCTAAATCAGAAAGGACGAATCCTTTTGGATGGTGAAATATTTTTGCATGATTCCCTGAAACAGCCAGATTATCGATCACAATCTCATTGTCGCTTCGCCGTCCAATGGTCAATGGTTTTTCTATTTCCACCGGATAATCACCAATGGTACGGTTTTTAAAACGCAAAATCACTCTGGGCATCAAGTCACCTTCTTATTTTACGACACCATTTTGGGTTATTATGACGATATGTTCAGGATTAATCCAAGTGTTTCAAAATCCTCTTCATCTTAAAAACAATAAATTTGGCCCCATGTCAAGTTCTTGGCCGGAGTGCATCGTAAAGGCCGGTTTTAGTACCGGATAAAGTACAATTACTGACATCGACCCATCGTCTGAAAAACTAAAGTAAAATTTTTTGGAAAGCATCACAGTTCCCTCAAAACCGGCATTCTTCCCCTGATTTTCCGTATGAAAGTCATTGCCGGCCCAATCACCATGGGTGACGCGTGAATATGTTGCCAACCCTGTTTTTTCACCTAAAGTATAACCACGTATACGGCGATATAGCAGTAACAACGATATGTTTTAAATTCCGCCATCATTAGGTACGGTCTCCAACGCTGTTCAGGCATAAAAGCTGAATTAACATTATAATTAAATGGTTTTTCATACCTTACTGGAACCGTCCGGCACTGGCATCCCAGGTATTGAATTGCGGCTCGCATCGTGGGCCGGCAATCAATAATATAGTATTATAATTATAATTACAAATGTTTGCCCCGTTTTACACGAAGACATAAAAGGAGTTCAAGTTCATGAAATTCACCTCCCTTTTCACGGTAATTAAATTTAAAAGTATCCAGGCGAAAGTGAGCGCCATCTGCGTTCTGTTGATTACAGCCGTTCTCGGCTGTTACCTGTTGTTCAACTGGATCAATCTTAAAAACAGCATGAGCGCGGATCTTGAGAATACTGCATCCATTATCAGTGCGCGGCTGGGACACAACCTCGTCACTCCTTTATGGGATTTTGCACCCGATGCGGCTTCCGAGATTATAAAGTCGGAAATGAAGGAAAAACAAATTTACGGGATACTCGTTTACGATGCAGATGGGAAAAACATATTTGCCGGTCATGAGCGGGGGTCGGACTGGGAAATAATAGAATCCAAAAAACCGATATCAGGTCCGTTTATCACCATCAAAAACGATATTTCCAAGGATAATGATAACATCGGCAAGGTGGCGGTTTTTATCACACCGAAATTCATGCAGCATGAGTTGAATCGCTCTATTTTGAACATGCTCGTCGCCATCGCGATCACGAATATCGTCATCGTGGCGGCCGTTTTTATCATCCTGAAAAGAATGGTCACAGGCCCCATCAATCATGTGGCGGACCGTATCCGGGATATCGCGCAAGGTGAAGGCGATCTGACCATGCGCCTTGATTTCAACACAGAAGATGAAATCGGGAATCTATCCAAGTGGTTTAACCTTTTTGTGGGGAACCTGCAGAGTCTGATCAAGGATATTTCTAACAATGCGGAAACATTGAGCACATCCTCGACCCAATTGCACGGTTTATCGGAGCAGATCGCCGGCGGTGCGGATAATATGACCTCCAGATCGAATATTGTGGCGTCCGCCAGTGAAGAGATGAGCTCGAATATGAACAATGTCGCCGCATCCAGCGAAGAGGCGGCAACAAACGTAAACATGGTTGCCGCAGCAACGGAGCAGATGACCTCGGCTGTCAATGAAATCGCCCGCAACTCGGAAAAGGCACATGCCGTAACCAGAGAAGCGGTTGTGCGCGCAAAAGACACCTCCGAGAAAGTTGACAAACTGGGTATGGCCGCCAAGGATATCAACAAAGTCACGGAGGTCATCACCGAGATCTCGGAACAAACCAATCTATTGGCATTGAACGCCACCATCGAAGCAGCCCGCGCGGGAGAAGCCGGCAAAGGATTTGCCGTGGTGGCAAATGAAATAAAGGAGTTGGCAAAACAAACTGCCGCAGCGACCCAGGAGATCAAAGATAAAATTGAAAGTATCCAGGATTCGACATCCGAAACCGTGACGGAGATCGAACAGATATCGTTAGTCATCAACGACGTAAATGAAATCGTCTCAACCATCGCCACCGCCGTCGAGGAGCAATCCGTAACCACCAATGAAATATCGGGTAACGTATCTCAGGCTTCTGCGGGGATAAGCGAAGTAAATGAGAACGTGTCCCAAAGTTCTACAGTGGCCAACGAGATATCAAGGGATATCGGAGAGGTGAACGTGGCGGCCAATGAGATGTCCAACAGCAGTGGACAATTGAACATAAGCGCCGAGCATCTTTCCCGAATGGCCGACACTCTCAAGGAAATGGTGGGGCGATTCCGGATTTAATCCGGAAAAAATATCACCAGGCTCAGTTTGCCCCGGACAATAGAACATTCCCATCCGTATCACGCTCAACCCGTGTTATACCCGGATGCTGTTTTTCGAGTGTCTGCAATTTTGCTTCATACGCTTTTATTTTGTTCTGAAGCCGATTGTTTTCAATCAACAATTGACGAAATTCCAACGCCCGCCTTACCGTGACTCTCAGTTCCACCAGATTGATCGGCTTGGTCATGAATTTATAAACACCAGCGGTGTTGATGGCTTCAAGAGCAAGCTGAAGGTCAGCATAACCGGTCAGGATGATTGTCAACATGTCCGGGTAGAGTTGCCGGACCTTTTTGAGAAAGGCAGTACCCGATAAACCCGGCATTTTTTGATCGGAAATGACCAGGCTCACATCATTTTTTTTCAAGATCTCCAGGCCTTCTTCTCCCCGGCGGGCAGTAATTATGCGGCAGTCTTCATCCTTCAGGCCTGATCGGATAATATCGAGAATCATCTCTTCATCGTCCACAATCAAAACAGCCGCTTTATCCATGGATTTTCTCCTCATCCGGTTTTGGCGTTGGTATAAAGCTTAATATGGGGTGGAGATTTCGATCATGGCTTTACACCCAGCTGAGAATCACTTTACCGGATTCACCTGAACGCATGACATCAAATCCATGCTGAAAATCATCAATTTCGAACCGATGGGTGATAATGGGATCTATGTTCAGATTACTCTGGAGCATGGTCGTCATTTTATACCAGGTTTCAAACATCTCCCGCCCATAGATTCCCTTAAGTTTCAATCCCTTGAATATTACATTATGCCAGTCGATTCCCGTTCCGGCCGGTAGAATACCCAGCAAGGCAACCTTTCCCCCGTAATTCATCACATCGAGCATTTGTTCGAAGGCTTCCGGACTGCCCGACATCTCCAGACCGACATCAAAGCCCTCTTTCATGCCCAGTGTGGCCATCGCTTCCCCTGGAGACGAACCGGACACGTTTACGGCCAGGGAGACCCCCATTTTCTCGGCCAGTTTCAGCCGGTACGCATTGATATCCGTTATAACCACATATCTGGCGCCCACGTGGCGGGCTATGGCCGCCGCCAGTATTCCGATCGGACCGGCGCCGGTTATCAACACATCTTCACCAACCAGGTCAAATGACAAGGCCGTATGGGTCGCGTTGCCGAACGGGTCGAGTATCGCAGCGATATCATCGGAAATGGCATCCGGTATTTGGAACACGTTGGCGGCCGGTACAGAAATATATTCGGCAAAACAGCCCGGGCGATTGACGCCGATCCCCACCGTATTCCGGCACAAATGCCGTTTACCGGCACGGCAATTACGGCAATAACCGCAGTTGACGTGTCCTTCGGCCGTCACCCTGTTTCCGGGTTGCACACCAACCACTTCGCTGCCGACGGCTTCGACCACCCCGACAAACTCATGCCCGATGGTCATGGGCGTGGGAATATTCAGCCGGGACCATTCGTCCCAATTATAAATGTGCACATCCGTACCGCAAATCGCGGTTTTATGAACCTTGATAAGCACATCGTTGTGGCCGTATGCGGGAATCGGCACCTCTTCCAGCCAGACACCGATTTCAGGTTTTAATTTCACCAATGCTTTCATTGCGGATAGTCCTTTTCCATGTGACACCTTCTTAAATGACTCCCAATTCGCGTCCGACTTCGCCAAAGGCTTCAACGGCTTTTTCAATGTGCGTTTTATCATGCCCGGCGGACATCTGCGTACGAATGCGAGCCGCACCTTTCGGAACCACCGGATAGGAAAATCCGATCACATAGATGCCTTTTTCAAGTAATTTTTCCGCCATTTGCTGCGCGAGTATGGCGTCGCCCAACATCACGGGGATGATTGGATGCTCGCCGGGAATCAATTTGAATCTCAGAGACGCCATTCCCTTCCGAAAATGGTCGCTATTTTCATGAACACGGTTGCGAAGGCCGGGGTCCTTCTCCACCATTTCCAGAACGGCAATGGATGTCGCCGCAATCACAGGTGCCAGTGTATTGGAAAACAAATATGGCCGGGAACGTTGCCGCAGCCATTGGATGATCTCTTTTTTTCCCGATGTATATCCCCCCGACGCTCCACCCAGCGCCTTACCGAGGGTTCCCGTGATGATATCCACGCGGTCCATGACCTTGCAATGCTCGGGTGTACCCCGGCCATCAGTCCCCATGAAACCGACGGCATGTGAGTCATCCACCATGACCATCGAATCGTATTTCTCGGCCAGGTCACATATGCCCACAAGGTCGGCAATGATGCCGTCCATGGAGAATACGCCGTCAGTGGCGATCAGACGGAACCGGCTGTCTCCGGCGGCCTTCAACTGCTTTTCCAGGTCTTGCATATCGTTGTTTTTGTAGCGAAACCGCTTGGCCTTACACAATCGTATACCATCGATGATGCTGGCATGGTTGAGGGCATCGCTGATAACAGCATCCTCAGGACCGAGAAGGGTTTCAAACAATCCCCCGTTGGCATCGAAACAGGAGCTGTATAAGATGGTATCTTCCGTTGTCAGGAATTGACTCAAACGGGCTTCCAGTCGTTTATGTATCTCCTGGGTTCCACAGATGAACCGTACCGAGGACATTCCGAACCCATACAGGTCCAAGGCGTTTTTGGCCGTCTCCACCAGGTGCGGATGATCGGCCAGCCCCAGATAGTTGTTGGCACAAAAATTAATGGCATCATTTCCGCTTTGAAGGTGAATTTCAGCTCGCTGGGGGGAGGTAATAATACGCTCCGCTTTGAACAATCCCTGAAGGCGCAATTCCTCTGATTGCATATTCAGAAAATCAAGAAATTCAGATTTCATAGTTGGGTCTCCGTTATGAATGGATGGCGCATAATACCCGTAATATCGGGCTGATATGGCTATGGTATTTCGAATTAAAATGATTGCCGGTTTTCTTGGCAAATAACCGTATCGGATATTATCTAAGGATTTCAGCCATAGTTTCCGCACGATGGCGTATGGCGGCAATTTGTATTGCGCTGACCCCGATAGCGTATCAAGACAATTGTCAAAATGAAAGTAAATATCTTGTGTGCTTCAGGTGTGGCGGCTGTCCGCATAAATATGCGTTGAAGCCGGTATCCGCAATTGACACTCCATCAAGGTTTGTGATAGAGCCGATATCAGGCAGAAATCTTAAATATCTACAATATTATTACAAAGTTGCGAAATTGGACATATACTCGTGTTCAGTTGAATCATCCCGTGATCAGACCCTTTCGGCCGATCCCGGTATAAAGTGGTGCCCCGCAATAAAAAAGCTAAAGATTCTTACTAATTATGCCGAGATACACATAAATCGTTTTGTGATAAACAAGGAGGATTCGGTTTAATGAAAGTCATCTGTGAGCATTGTAGCGAAAATTACCGTATTGATGAAGATGTTATAAACCAAATAAAGATCCGCGCCAAATGCAGGTCATGCGGCAACCATTTTTCGGTGGACAGCTCACATTTGTTGGCGTCGCCAACAACCGCAGGTGTCGATGACTTCGCCGCAACCATGTCCGGAGATCAGGGATTCGATGAAGCGCCGATGGCGGTACCTGCATCTTCATCACCAACTGACAGCGGTGTGAGTATAAAATGGACAAACAGCATCCAGGCAAGGATGAGTGCAATCCTGGTATTGGTTACCATCATCATTTTTGCCGGTTTCGTATATTATAATTATGTCAGTACGAAAAAGGAGATGCAGAATGATCTGACCACCTTCGCCGATGTCGCATCCACACGGTTGTCCAAGGGACTTGTGGAATCCGTGTGGGCCCTGGATGAAAAACAGATGGAGGACACCCTGGATTCGGAAATGCTGGATCAACGGATTTCGGCAATTTACATTAAAGACCGTGATGGCCAAAGCATTCTCAGCGGCAAAAAAAGAGATCGCAATGAGAAACCCATCAGTTCGAAAACCACTGCGACCGGCGATTTTATAGAAAAGCAGAGCCAGCTTACCAAGGATGACCAGAAAATAGGCCATGTGGAAGTTTACCTGACGCCTAAATATATGCAGCGAGCCCTTAAAAAATCGATTATAAATATGGTCGTTACCGCCGCTGTTTTAATATTTGCCATTTTACTGGCGGCCATCATTTCACTGAAAAAAATGATCGCCGAGCCCATTCAAAAGCTCACCGCCGCGGCGGATCAAATGAGCATGGGGGATTTGGGAGTATTGATCGATGTCCAGACCAAGAGTGAAATCGGATCACTCGCCGAGGCCCTCAGGCGCACACAGAGCAGTCTGAGCCTGGCATTGGAGAGGCTAAGACGGCGAGGCTGATGCCTTCTATAATACCGAATCGGGAATCATCAGGGAATGGATAACACCAGGCCCACCGGGCAATGATCTGATCCGAACACCGTATTGTCGATAAAAGCATCGTTCACCCAACCCTTTTTGATGATATCTTCGGAAACAAAAAAGTAGTCAATACGCCACCCTGCATTGTTTTTCCGGGCATTGAACCGGTAGGACCACCACGAATATTTAATGGTTTCCGGGTACAGATATCGAAACGTGTCCACATATCCATTTCCGACGATCCGATCCAGCCATTCCCGTTCAATCTTCAAGAAGCCGGATCGCTTTGAATTCGGGCCGGGATGCTTCAAATCGATTTCATTATGCGCGGTATTGAAATCACCGGTTATCACCACAGGGCGACCCGCCTTTTTAAGTTTGTCCGTGTAAGCAAAAAAGGACTGGTAGAAATCCAGTTTATAGGCGAGCCGCTCATCACTCATTTGGCCATTGGGGAAATAGATATTAAACAGGGTGAAATCATCGAATTCGGTTTCAAGAATACGCCCCTCATCGTCGAATCGTGATTCACCGATGCCATGGTTGACCTTCGCGGGCCTTGTTTTGCAATAGGTGGCGACACCGCTATACCCCTTTTTTAGAATCGAGTGGGAAAAGAAGGCGGTATACCCTTCTATATCCGTCATTTCCGGCGTAAGCTGGGCCTCTTGGATTTTCGTTTCCTGAAGGGCCACCACATCCGCATCAATATCTTTTACGATGTCAACGAAATCCTTTTTCAGGACCGCCCGTAAGCCATTCACATTCCAACTCACCAACTTATATGTCTTGCTCATCCCTGTCTCCTCAATGCTGTTACCGGTGTTTGTCCACGCCAATGGCCGGGCACATGTCATTCACTGGGCATCGGCTGCAAAATGGGGATATGGGCCTGCAGATCATCTGGCCGAAAGCCACAAGCATTTCATTGTAATGTATCCAATATTTCCGCGGCAGTTTTTTGCGCAGGGCAAATTCCGTCTTCTCCGGTGTGGTGGTGCGTACATACCCCACACGGTTGCTGATCCTGTGTACATGCGTATCCACACAAATCGCTTCCTGTTGAAACCCCTCCACCAGAACTAGGTTGGCGGTCTTTCTTCCCACACCGGGCAGTTCCAGAAGGGTTTCCATATCATCCGGCACCTGCCCATTGTGTTTGTCGATAATAATATGACTGATCTCCACCAGCCGTTTTGCTTTAGTCGGGTAGAATCCCACAGGATATATCAGTTTACGAATCCGGGATTCTCCCAGCTTCAACAGCTCTGACGGTGTACGGGCCTTTTTAAAAAGACTTTCCGCTGCAACGGCGGTCACCTCGTCTTTCGTTCGCAGGGACAACAGTGTTGACACAAGTACCTGAAAAGGAGTCACCCCGCGGTTGGCGATAAAGGTCACCACCGGCGGTTTCCAGCTATGGTAATCGTTGCCGATGGTTTCCACAAATTCATCGATGTCGAACCGGCGATTCTGATACCGGGGACGCCCGGATCGATTCTTCGGTGGCTGGTTATTCGGCCGACGCATCGGGTATCATCTTTTTGAGCTGCTCCAAGGCGTCATCGCTCATTTTAAAAGAGTGCTCGGGTCCGGGGAAACTCACCCCGCGCACCTCTTCACCATAGGCTTTGATGGCATCGATAATGGTCGGACGAATCCGGGTATATTGCTTCACGAATTTGGGGACGAATTTATCAAACAGACCGATCATATCATGGGTCACCAGGACTTGTCCGTCCACATCCGGGCCGGCACCGATACCAACGACAGGGATACTTACCGCCCCGGCAACCAATTTCCCCAAAGGCGCCGGTACGGCCTCTAAAATCAACGAAAAAGCGCCCGCATCCTCCAATGCCCGGGCATCATCGATGATACACTTGGCAGCGGACGCATCCTTGCCCTGCATTTTAAATCCGCCTAACGCACTGGCGGTCTGGGGGGTGAGACCGATATGCCCCTGAACCGGTATACCGGCCTTGACGATAGCCTCCACCGTCGGCGCAAAGCCCGTACCACCTTCCAGTTTAATCACATCGCAGCCGCCTTCCTTCATCAATCGACCGGCATTGATGATGGCATCGCGAATGGAGGTATTGTAGCTCATGAACGGCATATCCCCCACCACCAGCGGCCGTTTACAACCCGTCACAACGGCGCGTATATGATGAATCATGTTCTCCATGGTCACCGCCACAGTGCCGTCCAGCCCCATCACCACCATACCCAGAGAATCCCCCACAAGAACGATATCCACGCCGGCTTCATCCGCCATGAGCCCGAAAGGGTAGTCATAGGCGGTAACCATAACCAGTTTGCGTTTCTCTTTTTTAGCCTCCTGAACATCGAGTATGGTAACTTTTTGCGTATTCATTTGTTGTCTTCTCCTTGGTGTTGTTTATTCAAAATGGTTTATCATGTTTTATACGAGCATCGGGACCGTCGATCCGGAACCCTCAATATTAATCCGGCAACTAAATAGGTAAAATGACCTATCGCTGATTCGCGTAATGAGTTTCCGGCGGAACGTACTGGGGACAAGCCTTCTTGCAGCCACCACCTCCCATAAACCAGACACACGAGTTTTGTGTATTTATTCGCCGGAGCAATAGTGTGTTTGCAAGGTTTCCACCAATGCGGCCAGCGTCTTGTTCACCGGTGTGTCGACCCCAATTTTCCCACCTTCAACAACCACAGCGCCATTGATCGCATGGATTTCCGTCGACCGCCGGTTATCGACATCCTGCCCCATGGACGAACGGTTGGCCGCAGTGGCCCGGGCGACCGTAAACACATTTTCCACGGCGTCTTCCCGGACACGAATGCCCATGGTCGCAGCAACTGCCATGGCCTCCTCCACAGCGGCACGGGACAAGGCCATGGTGGCCGGCTGATCGATAATTTCTCCGTTTTTTATGTGCGTCAGGGCGGTGATGGCGTTAATGCCCACATTGATGAGAAGCTTTTCCCATAAAATCCGCCGAACATCATCGATGGCACTGGTTTCAATACCAGCCCGCGTAAACATCCCGGCGATCTCCGCAGCCTTATCGCTACCCCGGCTGTCCCAGGGACCGACGATGGTCGGACCAATACCGGCATGGCGGATACGGCCAGGTGACAGAAAGGTCGCGCCATGGGAGGTGGTACCGGCGACCACCTGTTTTTTGTTTACAGCGTCGGCAATGGTGTCGGCATTGCCCATGCCGTTTTGAAGCGTGAGAACACAGCCTTCCTTATCGAGAATGGCCGCGGCGGCAACCGCGGCGGCGGCGGTGTGATAGGACTTCACAAACACGACAGCAAGATCCACTTTACCCATCTTAGCCGGTTGTGTTGTTGCTGTAATGGGTACCACTCGAGTTCGGGATTCACTTTCGATGGTCAATCCGTTCTGATTGATATTGTTCACATGTTCGACCGATATATCCAGGAGCCGAACGTCATGCCCCGCCTCCACCAGCAATGCCCCGAACAATCCCCCCATGGCGCCGGCACCGATAATTCCCACTTTCTGCATGGTTACTCCTTACGGACCGTAGAACGCTGTAAACGGTCCATTTTCACTGTTAAACATTCAATCCATCACCAACCCCCGGCCGTCATTATACCAGCATGCCACATCATGTCCGCTTTCCACTGATTTCAGCCGGGGCCGTTCGACCGAACACTTCTCAAACGCATAATCGCATCTCGGATGAAACGCACAACCCGGGGGCGGCGAAATGGGATCAGGTACATCCCCTTTCATGGCATAAGGTTTTATCCGGTGGCGCGGATCAGGTGCGGGCACCGCGTTCCTCAAGGCTTCCGTATAGGGATGCAACGGATTCCGGCGGAATGCTTCTATCCCGGCGATTTCGACGATACGCCCCAGATACATCACCGCCACGCGGTCGCACATATGTTCCACAACGCCGATATCATGAGAAATGAACAGGTAGGACAGATTGAATTCTGCCTTGAGATCATCGAGAAGATTGAGGACCTGGGCTTGAATCGAGACATCCAAGGCACTCACCGGTTCATCGGCCACAATAAGCTTGGGCCGGACGCAAAGGGCCCTGGCAATACCAATTCGCTGGCGTTGGCCGCCGGAAAACTCATGGGGGAACTTATCCAGGTCCGCCCTGCCAAGTCCCACCTTGGCGATGAGTTCGGCTACGATACGCCGGCGTTGCAATCTGTCATAACCACCTAATCCCCGTAAGGGTTCCGCCACAATGGAAGCCACCTTCATCCGGGGATCCAGGCTGGAATAGGGGTCCTGGAATATGGTCTGTATGTGTCGACGGAATGGTTTCATTCGGCTGCGGCTCAATGGCGTGATGTCCGTGCCGTCAAACACTATTCTTCCGGTGGTCGGCTCAATCAGGTTTAAAATCATCCGGCCCATTGTGGTTTTACCGCAACCGGATTCTCCGACCACTCCGAAATTTTCCTGTTTTCGGACATTGAAAGAAACACCCTCAACGGCCTTCACCCAGGCTTTGGGTTTTGCAAACATACCACCGCCGATGGGAAAGTATTTTGACAGTTTTTCTACTGATAGTAATGATTCCTCTGCCATTTCAGCGTCTCCGGTCCGGATCATCCAAAAGCCAGCATCTCACCCGGTGCCCGCCGGAGATGGTCTTCAGTGAAGGATGGTGGTTTATGCAGGTTTCGAAAACAGATGGACACCGCGTTGAGAATTTACAACCGCCCACTTTTTCGGTGATGGGCAGCACGTTGCCGGGTATTTCGTTCAGTCTTATTTTCCGGCCGCGATCATCTTTGAGGCCCCGGGGTATGGATTGCATCAAACCTTGGGTATACGGGTGGAAAGGTTGTTCGAACAATATCTCGACATCGGCCTCTTCCATAACCTGTCCGGCATACATCACCACCACACGCCTGGCCATTTGGGCCACAACGCCCAAATCATGGGTGATCAGCAGTATGCCCATGCCCAGTTCTTCCTTCAAACCCATCATGAGCGATAGAATTTGAGATTGAATCGTCACATCCAGTGCCGTGGTGGGCTCGTCGGCGATGAGAAGCCGGGGACGGCAGACCATGGCCATGGCGATCATGACGCGTTGCCGCATACCGCCCGAGAGTTGATGCGGATACTGCGACAGCTGCTCACGGGCCGCCGGCAACTTCACATGTTCCAACCAGGCCAGCGCTTCCGCGTACGCATCTGTTTTGTTCAATCCCTTGTGTTCCATCAAGGGTTCGGCCACCTGCCGCCCGATGGTGAGAACGGGGTTGAGCGAGGTCATGGGTTCCTGAAAAATCATGGCGATTTCGCTGCCTCGAATCCGGCGAAGCCGTTCGCTGTGTGCGGTCAGCAGATTCTCACCGGCGTAGCGTATGCTCCCAAATCGGACCTTGCCGAAAGGTTGCGGAATCAATCCCAAAATACTCAGGGCCGTCATGCTCTTCCCACAGCCCGATTCTCCCACCAACCCGATGGTTTCGCCGTTTTCGACGGTCAGGCTTAAATGATCGACGGCACACCCAACACCCTCGGGCATATGAAAATCAACCGTAAGATCATCTATTTCAAGTACAGGGGCATTCATTCCATCAACAACCGGTTTCCATTCTCACTGGAGATAATGCAAGGCGGTCAGCGCATATATTTTCGCTGTGTTCACCAATTGATCCAGGTCAACCCACTCGTCCACCTGGTGGGGGACCTCACGGTCTCCAGCCCCCATGATTACCAGGGGGATATTTTTCATGGACCATAAAAAAGTACCGTCCGTGGCGCCGGGTACACCGGCGTATTCCGGAACTTTTCCGGATATTTGCCGGCTGGCCCATACCGCGGATTGTACAATGGGATCCTCACGAGCCGTTAACGTGCAAGGCCGGTCCGTCAGAAATTCCACCTTGATCCTCAGGGAGCGATCCCTATGGATGTGAATTCTACGGTCGAATATCTCGAAATCCGATATCGATTTTTGCTCAACTTCCGCGGCAAGATGAGTCAATTCGCTTCGAATCTTCTCATGGGACTGTCCGGGGATTGTACGAATGTCCGCCAGCAGACAGGATTTACCGGGCATTACATTGAGCTGGGCAGGCCCTGAACAGGGAGACTGGACCACCGTTGGCGTATAACTCGGCCATCCCAGATGTTCATCCCTGCCCACGGATTCGATGGCGGCTTTTTCCAAATCCATGAGCCCTTGAATCAATGCAGACACCGCCGGTGCCGTGTTCAAACCGGACAGGGGCATGGCACCATGGCTCATTCGCCCCGCTATCTCAAACCGTGCCCGAATCGCGCCCTTCTGCGTATTGCAGACAAGACCATCCTGGGGTTCGCAAATCACTGCCGCCGTGGCCCTGTCCGCATGCCCTTTTTTAATGAAATCGAGAACGCCGAGCATTTGATCTTCTTCATCACAGAGCACGGCGCCGATAATATTACCGTTCGGCATGACACCGGATCGTTTGATGGCGGACATGGCCATCAGCATGGCGGCAAGGTTGCCCTTGGTATCATTGGTGCCGCGGCCGTACATCCGGCCTTCTTTGATTTCGGCCCCAAACGGATCGTGGATCCACGCCGATACATCTCCGGGTGTCACCACATCCGTGTGCCCTTCGAAAATAAGGCTTTTTTCCCCGGGACCACCCGGGAAACGGATAATGACATTGGATCGCCCCGGAGCCACTTCGTCCATTTGAAATGAAAAACCCTCTTTCCCTGCCCACTCTGCCACAAGATCCGCGGCGGGTTGTTCGCTGGTACCGGCTGCCGGATCCCACACCGTATTAATTCTCACCAGCTCCGAGGCCAGTTCAATCAATTCACCGGGCCGGATGGACGATAGCACTTTAGTGATAATTTTATCTGATATCATATCTTTGAAATCCTTTACCGCATGCGGACCATTTTCGGGTCCAAGGTATCCCGGAGGCCATCCCCTAAAAGATTGAACCCCAAAACCGCCCATGCAATGGCAACGCCGGGAAAAATCGCCATCCATGGCGCCATCTCCATGAATGTCTGGGCTTCGTACAACATACGCCCCCATGACGGATGGGGTGGCTGGGTACCTAATCCCAGATAACTGAGCCCGGCTTCAGCCAGTATGGCAACGGCAAATTGAATGGTTCCTTGGATCAAAAGCGGAGACAGAATGTTGGGCAGGATATGGCTGCCGATGATATGCCATTCGCCGATCCCACTGGCACGTGCGGCCAATACATACTCTTTTTTCCATTCCGACGTGGCTGTCGCACGGGTCAGGCGTGCGAATATCGGGATGTAAAAAATACCGATGGCCAGCATGGCATTTATCACCGATGGCCCCAATATGGAGGTGATGAGAATGGCGGTGAGCACTGCCGGAAACCCAAACATCAGGTCAGACAACCGCATGATCGCCTCGTCCAGAAACCGCCCGTAATAGGCGGATGCAAGTCCGAGCAAAACGCCGATGACCACCCCGATGGCCACCGTGACCAGGCCAACGATGATGGACACTACGGCACCTGCCATAACGCGGGACAAAACATCCCGGCCGTATTGGTCGGTACCCAAAGGATGCGCCATGGACGGACCCTGGAGACGATGCCTGGCGTTCATCTCGTTCACCTCGTGGGGTGTCCACAGGAAACTGAGGACGGCCATGCCGATCACCACGATTGACAAAATGAAACCCACGGTAAAATTTCGATTTATAAAGAATCGTTTCATCTGAAAGCCGTCGCTTATTGCAATTTGAACCGTGGATCCACGGCCGCATAGGCGAAATCCACCAGATAGTTCACCACCACCACGGCGGCGGCCATGAACAGGACCACCTCCCGCACCACCGGAAGGTCCCGCTGCCCGATGGCCTGGAACACAAGCCGGCCCAGCCCCGGGAGATAATACACATTTTCGATGATAATCGCACCGGCCAGCAATTGACCGAGTTGCAGCCCCAAGATGGTCAACACCGGCACAAGGGCATTTTTCAGCCCATGTACATACACTACGGTTCTCCGTTTCAATCCTTTTGCATAAGCGGTACGGATGTAATCCTCACCCAGTACATCCAGCATCGCCGACCGGGTGAGCCTCACGAGAATTGACGCGCGAATGGCACCAAGTGCGACCGCCGGCAGAATAAGGGCTTTCAAGGATCCCCACACACTCACGTCCCAGCCGGGGAAACCACCCGCCGGAAAGATTCCCCATTGCACCGCAAACAGGAGGATGAAAAGAATTCCCAGCCAGAATTCGGGTGTCGCCAGTCCGAGTTGAGAAAAAAACATTACTGTCACATCCCCGGGACGATTGTGATGGGTGGCGGCATAGATGCCCAGTGGAATGGCCAGCATCACCGCAAAAAAAATAGCCATAACCGCCATCGGTCCGGTTACGGACAAGCTGGAACGTATCAACTCGGTCACCGGAACACCGTAATTGATGGAATTGCCGCTCTTCCCGGCGATCAGGCCGAAAATCCAGTCCGTGTACTGGGTCCAGAACGGCTGATCCAATCCCAATTCGGCCCGCAAATTGGCCAGGGTCTCAGCGCTGGCATTGAGCCCTAGAATGATTTGCGCGGGATCTCCGGGTAAAACAAATAGTATTGAAAAAACCGTCAACGAGACGAAAAAAAGCAGGATGATGAGCGTGATCAGTTTTTTCAGGAAATAACGGCTCATGTGGTATTATCGGCAAGCATGTCAAATATTGGCACTGAATGAATTCGCTTCTTACCAAAACCTGAAGGGAAAAAACAGCACGAGGCTGTGAACAGCCCCGTGCACAGATATTCCAACGTCCGGCAATGGACGTCTATTTTTTTAACCACACCTGGGTGCAGTCCAGGGCAACGGTCGGATAATTCTCCCACCACCCCATGACGGCGGCCTTTAATACCGGCAGGTTGGGCGCGGAAAAAAGATATCCGTTCACCGCATCATCCGCTATGATTCGCTGGCATTCGCCGAACCATCGCGCCTTCTCACTCTCCGTGGGCGCTGTCAGGGCTTTGGCATACGCATCCCGGAAGAGCTGTGAATCATATTGGAAATAATAATCGGGATTGGCATAGATACCGATATCCCAGGCCTCAACATGGCCGATCATGGTAAGTTCAAATTCTTTTTTCTTGAAAATACGCTCGATCCACTGGCCCCACTCAACGATTTCGATGGACAATTCAATCCCCACCTTCCCGAACATATCGGCAATCACCTCTCCAGCCCGCCTGGAGTAGGAATAAATGGCGGGCAGTTTGATGGTGGCTTTGAAACCATCGGGATATCCGGCTTGGGCCAGCAATGCTTTTGCTTTTTCGGGATTATAGGCAAATTGCCGGGTCAGATCCTCGTAGAAAGGTGTGGACGGCGACCAATGAGAACCGATGGGGGTGCCGAACCCGAACATCACCAGGTCGATGACCGCCTGTCTGTCAATGGCATATGCCATGGCCTGCCGCACCAGTTTGTTGTCAAAAGGCTTCACTTTGTTGTTGGTGGACATGATCACTTCAGCGGTGGTGGTGCCGGCATAGACTTTAAACCGGTCATCTTTTGCAAGGGACATGGCCGATTCCGGTGCGGCAATATACCCGATGACGTCAATATCGCCGGCTTTGATGGCAGCGATCTGCGCACTGGCATCGCCGATAAATTTGAAGGTCACTTTATCCAGGTAAGGCAATTCGGGATTCCAATACCCTTCATTTCTTACCATTTCAACCCTGTCCCCCCGGACCCATTTGGAAAATTTGAACGGGCCGGTACCGATAGGAGTGGATTTCGCCTCCTCGTGCCCTTTTTGGGGCAGCATCACGGCGTCACCTTCGGCCAGGTGGGCGATAAACAAAGCATCCACATCTTTCAAGGTCATCACCAGTTTAAAGTCGTTCGGTACTTCAATGCGATCGATGACGCGAAAATATTCGGGGTGCGGATTGATAGTTCCTTCACCGGCGGCGCGTTCCAGGTTCCATTTGGCGACCTGGGCATTGAAAGGTTCCTGATTGTGAAATGTAACCCCCTTGCGCAAGTCAAACGTATACGTCTTGCCGTCCGGAGAAATCTCCCAACTTGTGGCCAGTCCCGGTACATATTCACCGCTGCTGCTGACCTTAATCAAACCTTCATAGATATTGGCGTACACCACGCGGTCGATGGCTGCGGCGGTGTTTGCGGTGGGATCGAGCCCTGGCGGCTCGGCCGGCTGGCAAACCACCAATGCACCGCCTCTGGCCGGGGTCTGCGCCCAGACTAAAGTTCCTGAAACACAAAAGAGTAATGTCAGCAATACCAAGATGCTTTTTTTCATGGCCGGGATCCTTTTCAATAGTGAGTTTAATAATGTCCGGGGCTGTAGTGAGAGCGGGAGCATAGCAAATCACGGCTATAAAATAAAGTACCACAATTTGCATTCAAGGATAGCTGTGAGGAAAATACTTTTATAATTCAAATTGTTAAATTATAATTTTTAAATCAGATTCTAATATTTGAAAAAAACATCATTCGTACCGAAATCGCAACAATGACTCACCGTGTTCAGGGCGCGGGGCGTTTTTCAAAAGAGAAAACGCAAAATATTCCAACCCCGGGGGAACCGCATTTGGAATCAGCTCGGATTTTTTAAGTATACATTCTTTAGTGTTTTTGTTGCTCCAGGTCACAAAACGCCGTCATTCCGTACCGGCTGTCGGCGTTGAGAATGGCATGAATCACGGCCCTTGAAACACAATCAGCGGCCGCATGCCCGATCTCATTGATTGCCGCCGCATGCACCATGTCAAAAAATCCTTTTGTATCTGAGAGGTTTTTTTTTCCCGTGGACATGCAAAACAATGCGTCGCCATCAAACATCGTATGGCAGGGACGGATGGCACGGCCCAATCCATCGTGGGCCATCTGTGCGATTTTCTGTGCCTGAACTTTAGTCAGCACGGCATCGGTGGCCACCACACCGATGGAGGTATTTTTAGCCGGTTCACCAAACGGCGGCGGTGGCAGAACGACCTGCCGCCCGGACCGGTGACCGAACTCATTCCCGATGCCGAGTTCAACTTCCCAGAATCGGCCGGTGGCGGGATTCACCACTGACCCCAGAGAATTCACCGCCACCAGGGCGGCCACGGTGATGCCGGTGTCCAATATGGCACTGGCTGTTCCCAATCCGCCTTTTATGTTGCCGGACAACGCCCCTGTTCCCGCACCCACGCATCCCATGGAAATCTTACCACCCGAAGCGTTCTCACATGCCGATCGTCCCCACCCGCTGTCGATGGCTGGGATAAATACCTCCCCTCTTCCCAGATCGTATAACACCGCCGCCGGTACAATTGGCGCCACATGCACATCGTCCAGCGGGAACCCGATCCCTTTTTCACTGAGCCAGCGAACGACGCCATCGGCGGCGGCAAGCCCAAATACGGATCCGCCGGACAATACCAGGGTATGTATCTGTTGGACGAGATTTTGAGGTGACAGGAGATCGGTCTCCCGGGTACCCGGCGCCGCCCCCCGGACATCCACACCGGCTACAGCACCATCTTCGCACAATACAACGGTGACACCGCACGCCGACTTCTCATTGGAATAATGCCCCGTCCGTAACCCATCCACATCGTTCAAACCATTTGTTTTCCCCGGTTCTATCAATTCTCCTCCATTGTGCGTGCCATCCGGCAGGTTGTTCCTACGATGGGCAGGAACCGTCCGGTACGGCGTTTGTAGTCCGCATAGGCAGTCCGGTGCAGTTGTTCCAGCCAGGCTTCTTCCCGGCGAGCCTGAAAATTGACGATCACCAGACTCAGAATAAATGCAAACACGGTCAGTGTGGTGGGGACAATGAAAATCACCGCAAACTGGAACCCCAAAAGCGCCGTAAAATACGGGTGCCGTATATGCCGGTACAGCCCCCGGTATACCACATCGGTTTTAAGGCATGGATCGATGCCGATCCGCCAACACGCCCCCAGGTTCATCCGCGACACGGCGATCAACACCAGGAAACCAATCCCGGCCGCGAAACCCAGATAGCGGACCAATGGGTTATCCAACATCTCGACCGGTGAAGCAATACCCTGGATCCGGGTATTAAAAATCAAGGAAATAAATGTTGCGACATAAAAAGCGGAAACAATTTGAATGGAGAAACCATAAAACCGATCCAGTTCATCCACGGATTTTCGTCCCGTGATATTCGGTAACATACCGTATTTTTTTCTGAAAATAAAATACAGACAAATTTCCTGAGCAAAATAGAGTCCGCTGATGATTGCGAACAGTGCAAGTTGAGTCGTCATCATTCACCTTTTGGATCAGATGGTTCCGGGTAACCTGGAATTACGATCACACCGTGGCCGATCCCGGAATTGATTGACCCCGGACAGTGTTTCGCGTATGAAGAATCGTTCCTGCCGACCCGCACGACGCATCAGTTTATACCACAAGGGGCCGACCATAAAAATGACAATCCACAATTCATCAGCCGCCCGCCGGCGGGTTCGATCGCCACAGTGGAATACGCCCACCATCCATGTCCTCGCCGGAGCCGTATTGATCAGCTTCTCCGGGGTATGGGTGAAAATTGCCGATGTGTCTCCGGTCGTCTCTGCATTTTACAGGGTTTTCATCGGCGGCATTATCCTTCTGGTCGCTGCCGCGTGGCACCGGGAGCTGACCTGGCAAGGTTTTCGCTCGCTGATGAACGGAGCGGTATGCGGATTGATATTCGCACTGGATCTGTTTTTCTGGCATCGCAGCATTCAGTACATCGGCCCCGGATTATCGACCATTCTCGGAAACTTCCAGGTGTTTCTGATTACAGCCATCGGGGTTATCTTCCTCGGAGAAAAACTCAGGTTGCGATTCGCCTCGTCCATTCCCCTGGCCATGGTGGGGTTGTTCATGATTGTCGGGGTGAGATGGGACCTGCTGAGTATGACGTATCGAGCCGGAATTTATTACGGATTGGCCACGGCAGTCGCCTACACCCTGTACCTCATAACCCTCAGGAAATTTCAATCGGAACAGACAGGCGTTTCGATCTTTTATGTCATGACGGTCGTGTCCTTCACCACGGCGGCTTTCCTGGGCATGGAGATTCTCCGCTCCGGAGATTCTTTTGCCATTCCATCCCTTAAAAGTGCGATGTCGCTGGCGGCACTGGGGTTCTTCAGCCAGGCCATCGGCTGGATTCTCATCACCAACGCCCTGCCGAGAATTCGGGCGTCTTTCGCCGGCATGGTGCTATTGATCCAGCCCGCACTGGCTTTTGTATGGGATGTTCTATTTTTCAACAGACCCACGACGCTAATCAATTGGATGGGCGTATGCCTCGCCCTGGCCGGAATATACCTGGGCATGACCAAGTCATCGGGAAAAAGATAATCCGCCGGTCCGTTTCCTTGCCCGATCGGATAATATCTGTTTCCATGGTATCGGTTGAATATTATTTCCCTGTAAATTCGGGTTTCCGTTTTTCCATAAACGCCCTCACCGCCTCCATCAGATCTTCAGACGGCAGCATGGCCGCATTTTTCTGGGCCGCGTAGGAAAGCCCCGGGCCGACGCCATTATCGCGGCTGTACCGTATCACATCCTTGGTGCCCTGGACCGCCAGCGGCGGGTTGTCCGCAATTTGTCCGGCAAGGTACATGGCCTCTTCCAGCAGCTGTTCCCGGTCCCTGCACAAGCGGTTGATCAGCTTCATGTCAAGGGCTTCCGTGGCGGAAAAATCCCTTCCGGTGAATGCCAGTTCATTGGTCAACCCGTATCCGACGAGATGGGGAAGCCGCTGGAGCACACCGAGGTCGGCCACGATGGCGAGGCGCGTCTCCCGGACACTGAAAACAGCGTCCTCGGTGGCCAGGCGGATATCGCAGGCACAGATCATATCCAAACCACCGCCGATACAATGCCCGTGTACCGCAGCGATCACCGGTTTGCGACAGGTCTCAATCGCATTGAACGATTCCTGAAAATCCTCAATATGATGTCGCAGCAGTTCACGTTCATCCGCGCCCGTACCCGACAATATCGAACTCGCATCATTCATGTCCAATCCGGCACAAAAGCTCTTGCCTTCAGCCCGGATCACAATGACGCGCACCCGTGGATTTTCAGCAAACTGAGTGAAGGTACCGGTCAATTCTGAAAAAAAAGCCGGCGTCAACGTGTTCCGACTCTCCGGCCGATTCAGGACCAGCCAGGCCACATGCCCCTCAATCCTGATGTCGAAGTGACCGGTATCATTCATATGGACTCCTTAGATTCAGTTGTTTCCGGTTATCTCCGCAAATCGCAGCAACCGGATCTTCCGGTGGACTCACCAATTCGACAGGTAACCGACGTCAAGGAACCAGTCCCTGTGAAATCTGTACCGCCTGAACCACCATCTGGGTAAACAGGGCCTTGACCGATAGAATATCATGGCACATCCCCACGCCCTGGCCGCAGGCCAGGATGCCGGCGTTGATATCCCCTTCCGTGTACATCCGTTTCGCATTCTCCCCGGATATTACACCATAGATCTCTTCGAATTCAGCGCCGCATGATTCAAGGTCCGTACATTTTTCAGCCGATGCGTTTCGCCATACCCGGTGGGTGGCATTCAAGGTTCGCATGATCAAGGTGGTATCCAGTTCACTGGCATTGAGAAGGGCCTGTTTCACGTTATCATGGATAGGGCATTCCTGGGTCGCCAGAAGCCGCGTGCCGATGATCACGGCATCCGCACCCAGGGCCAGTACCGCCAACAGTCCGCGGCCGTCGGACACGCCACCGCCGCCGATCACCGGCACCTTTACCGCATCCTTCACCGTGGGCACCAGCACCAGGGTACCGATATCCAATTTTCCGGTCGCACCGCCGTTTTCATACCCCACCACGGTAACGATATCGGCACCCATGGCTTCAACCTTTTTGGCATACCGGACCCCAACGCATTTGTGAATCCAGGTCATACCCGCATCCTTGAACCGTTTGCACAAC
The DNA here is from genome assembly GCA_013003715.1 of Desulfobacteraceae bacterium. Lineage (GTDB taxonomy): Bacteria > Desulfobacterota > Desulfobacteria > Desulfobacterales > Desulfosarcinaceae > JABDIN01. The sequence continues at coordinate 101,662 of JABDIN010000027.1, forward strand.
GCTTCCGGCGCACTGTGTCCGGAAGTTTCGACAATCTTTACCCCTTTATCGATCAATACATCCACGTATTCATCATTGTCGATGGGTCTCATGGCCGGAAACAGGTTGATGTTCACCGCAAACGGCTTGGCGGTCAATTCAAGCACCCGGTCTATCCCGGCGGCGAATTCATCCCTGGTCTGGTAAATGGCCGATGCCAGCACCCCGAGGCCTCCGGCATTGGAAATGGCCGCCACAAAATCCGCATCGCTGATCCACATCATGGTTCCGCCGATAATCGGATACTCGATATCCAGCATCCGTGTCACCTGGGTTTCAAACATGTTTCCTCCCGTTACTTGTTATCAGATTGTCGTTCGCTTTCGATTGGATGTTAAAACAAGGAAGGCCCCCACAACCCCATCCCTTCTGTGAGTAGCGGCATTTGACATCCGAGTCAAGGTGAATTGCAACAATCCCGGGGTAACCGAATTTGTCTTTTTATGCACCTGGTCATGTCAACCTTCACCTTTCCCATATGGGAATACATGCAATTCAATGTCAAATTTCAATGCCCAAATGTCAAATGTCGGCATGTTATCTATTTTGACAAAAACCGGTAACACAGGAAGTTAAAAATCGGCAGAATACCTAGCTCTGATATTCAATTTCCAATTTGACATTATCCCAATCCGATGATTGGATCTGAATTCCGATGTAAATCATAATCGAAAGAAATCACCATGAGCCTGTCCGCCTGGACGATACTGAACATCATAAACGCGCTCTTCTGGTTATGGATACTGCGCTGGGGCGGGGCAAGATGGCTGGAGGGTTTCAAATCCGCCTTGCTCATCCACTGGCTCACCATCAATTGGAACGCGGAACAGATCCGGCTCTATGCCCTGCTCATCCTCGTCATCTCCATCATCTGGTTTGTTGTGGGAATCTTTATCCCCGAGCTTCGGTTCTTCACCATGCGGGATGCCGCATAAAAAAACATCCCTTAAAACCTAACACCTAAAACATCGCAACATTACTTTACAAAAAACTTTACATTGACATTTACATTCTCCGGAATTAATATGGAGATATACAGCAAATCAACTGGACAAACGAATTGACATGTTCATAACCACTTGTTTTTTTAAGTAATAAGCAAAATTCCATCATTTGACAATGCGCTTTGAGATTTGACATTCATAATGGTGATCCCATGCAAACCGAACTGACACCCCGGCAACAGCAGCTTCTGGACTATCTGGAAACCCGGATTTCAACAAAAGGAAAGGCACCGTCCCTGCGCGAGGCGGCCGACGCCATGGGGGTGAGTCACACGGCGGTGGCCCAGAGCCTTCGCGCCCTGGAAGAGAAAGAGTATGTAAAGCGCGATGGTCGCTACAGCCGGACCATCTACCTGCTCAACCGTGCCAGCCGGCCGGCCGGGGTCCAGCGATGGCGTGAAGTGCCGGTGATCGGCCGGGTAACGGCCGGACTGCCCATGTACGCCCAGCAGGAATGGGACGGCAGCCTGGTGGTGGATGCGGAACGCTATCCCGGCAAAAACCTGTTCGCGCTGAAAATCCAGGGCGATTCCATGCGGGACGCCGGTATTCTGAACAACGACCTGGCCATTTGCGAACCCCGGCAGTACGCGGAAAACGGCGAGATCGTGGTGGCCCTGATCCACGGCGAGGAAGCCACGGTCAAACGCTTTTACCTGCGCAAGGACCACATCGAGCTGCGCCCCGCCAACCCGGATTTCAAACCCGTACGCTACGGATTTTCCGATATCCTGGTGCAGGGAAAATTGATCGGGATACAAAGGGTTTTAGGAGCAGTGCCTAAAATGCGCTAAAATGCCTAAAGTGCGGCTAAAGTTAATGAAAAATAAAGAATTTGCAGAAAAATTGGAGATACGCACAAAGGCTTTTGCGGTGAGCATTATCCGTCTGTCCGGAACATTGCCGAAAACGACCGAAAGCGCGGTTATCAGAAAACAAATAACGAAATCCGGTACATCAATCGGTGCAAATTACCGCGAGGCCAACAGATCCCGCAGTAAGGCCGAATTCAAGAGCAAAATACGGCTCTGCGAAAGTGAGGCAGCCGAGACCTTGTATTGGCTTGATATCGCCATCGATGCTCTTGGAATTCATAAAGATACAGTGAGTACGATATACAATGAATGCAAAGAACTGCTCGCAATCTTCACCGCCGCCGCTAAAAAGCTGTGAATGCTTTTCTCAAAAAAGTCAAATGACGGAGCACAGCGACTCCTTAACTTTAGGCACTTTAAGTACTTTAGCCGCACTTTAGCGCACTGCACTTACCGCGCCGTGACCGTATCTGTCACTGGGGCATGTTAGTATCGGATTGAATTGGACAAAAAGATGTTGGGTTTCGTTCCTCAACCCAACCCACGAACTGGCTTGCGGGAATGACGGTTGTTTGGGATTTATATGATTTCCCGGCCGTCATGCCCGCGCAGGCGGGTATCCAGGGTTTATGAAATAGACGGAGCACAGCGACTCCTTAACTTTAGGCACTTTAAGTACTTTAGCCGCACTTTAGGCACTGCACTTAATGCCCTTTAGGCACTGCACCCAATGGGAACCAGCACCAATCACCAAACTCAAAACCCTCCCTGCCGTCTGATGATCGGCACCAGCGGGTATTCGTATACGGAATGGATCGACGGCGGGTTCTATCCCCCGGGCACTTCGTCCAGCCGCATGTTGCCGCTGTATGCCGCAACCTTTTCCGCCACCGAGCTGAACTATACCTGGTACCAGATGCCCAAGGCGCCGGCCGTGGACCGGATGCGCCGGAAAGTACCGGCGAATTTCAGCTTTGCCGCCAAACTCACCCGCACCATGACCCATGAGGTCAACCCGGGCAACTGGCGCGGGCAGGCCGCCCAATACCGGGACGGCATCGCCCCGCTGGTGCAGTCCGGCCAGTTGGCGGCCATTCTGATTCAACTGCCGCCCTATTTTGACCGGTCACCCGGAAACCGGCGCTACCTGGCAGCACTGCTCGACGACCTGGACGATCTGCCCCTGGCCGTGGAATTTCGCCATCGCTCCTGGGCCGAAGACAGGGTCTTCGCCGAACTCGAACAGCGCCGGGTCGCCCTGGTGGCGGTTGATGAACCGGACCTGCCCGGGCTTTTCCCCAAACTGGACGTGGTGACCAATCCCGATCTTTTTTATCTCCGGTTCCACGGCCGCAACGCCAAGGGATGGCGGTCCGGCAACATGCAGCAGCAGTTCGACTACAATTACACGGACAGCGAACTTTCGGAATGGACCGGTGATAAAATCGAAACCATGGCCCGGAAAGCCTGCACCGGCCTGATCTTTTTCAACAACCACGTGCGGGCACAGGCGCCCGGAAATGCCGGTCGGCTGGCCGAGCAACTGGCGGCAAATGGCTTGCTGGTTTCAGGATAAAAACGAAATGAAAAATTATCCAAAAAACTGGTCGTAACCCAACAACCACTTAACCAAAAAATGGAACGCTTCATCATTCATCTCAATATCGCCGACTTTGCCGTGGCCGTGGAACGGCTGGTCAACCGGAGGCTTTGCGACCGGCCGGTGCTCATCGCTCCGGAGGGTGCGGCACGGGCGGCAGTTTACGACATGAGTGATGAGGCATACCGGGCCGGTGTCCGAAAGGGCATGGCGCTGCGGCGCGCCCGGCGCATTGCCGGCGATGCAGCGATCCTTGCCCCCCATCCTGACCGGTATGAGCATGCCATGCGCGATCTGCTGCGGCGCGCCCTCCCCTTTTCGCCCCTGATCGAACCCGGAGAACGGGATGGCCACCTGTTTGTGGATATCACCGGCACCAGCCGTCTTTTCGGGCCGCCCGTGGATGTGGCCTGGCGGCTCCGCCGTCAAATAAAAACCGATCTGGGCCTGGACCCCATCTGGTCCGTTGCCTCCAACAAACTGGTGGCCAAAGTCGCCACCCGCCTGGTCAAGCCGCTGGGGGAATACATCGTCGCCCCCGGCGAAGAGGAGGCGTTTCTGGCCCCGGTACCGGTGTGGCTGGTGCCCGGCATTGAAAAGGAGGATCTGATCCGGTTGCGGGAATTCAATCTGCTCCGGGTTTCCCAGGTGAACGCCCTGACCCTGCCGCAGTTGACGGTGGCCTTTGGCAAACGCGCCGGGTTTCTCCACGATGCCATCCGGGGACGTGACAACTCGCCGGTGCAACCGGTGGGCCGGAAAGCACCGCAAATCGTTCTCGACCGGGAATTCGGCGATGACACCAATGACCGATTGAAAGTCGAAGCCATCCTGTACACCCTCATCGAACAGGCCGGCCGCGCCCTGCGCCGCCAACAACGTGCCGCCCGCAGCATCGGCATCATTATCGATTACTCGGACGGTATGCGTTGTGCCCGGCAGGCGGCCGCAAAACCGGCCACGGCCAATGACCTGACCCTTTTTGAACATGCCCGGCGTGTCCTGAATTTGGCCTGGGCCCGCCGGGTCCGCATCCGGCACATGCGTCTGGTCTGCGGCCGACTGGTCTTTCCCCCGGCCCAGATGCCCCTGTTCCCCGCGGAACGTGACAAACTGGCCAAACACGACAAGCTCACCGCCACCATGGATCACATCCGCTCCCGCTTCGGCCACGATGCCGTCCGGATGGGCCGGGCGATGGCAGCGTGATTGCAGAGTAATTTGATATTTTTGATTCGGAATTTGATATTAATTTTTGTCGATCCACCGGCAAATTCGAGTAAAGCGAATTACAACCCAATAACCACCAATTTAACCCGCACATGATCCCTTTAACCGTTCGATCCCATTATTCCCTCATGTGGGGCACGGCGTCCATTGGGAATGTCTGCCGAACCGCCCGGCGCTTGGGGTACTCCCGGCTGGCGCTGACCGATACGGACAACCTCTATGGGTTATGGCCTTTTCTCGCGGCATGCCGCCGTGAAGGACTGACGCCCATCATCGGGGCGGAAATCACGGACCCGGGCACGAAACGGCGTGCGGTCTGTCTGGTGGCCACGGATGAGGGTTACACCAACCTTTGCCGGATGATCACACGGCGGCACATGATCTCGTCGTTTCATCTTGCGCGGGATTTGCCGGATTTCGCCAAAGGCCTTGTGGTGCTGACCCAGGACGCGGAATTGCTCACGGCCTGGCACGACGCCGGCGTAACGGTAGCCGGGGCGATACCACGCCACCCTGTTTCCCGGGATCACCGGTTAGGTCGAACCGCACGGCATCTGGGAGTTCAACTGGTGGCCACGCCGGGCAGCTTTTTCCTGGATCCGGAAGATTATGCAATACACCGGCTGCTTCGCGCCATCGATTTGAACACCTCCCTGTCCCGCCTGGGGCCGGCGGATGTGGCGCCGGACAGCGCCTGGCTGGCCGGACCGGGTGAATACGAAAGACGTTTTGCGATCTGCCCGGAAGCGCTTTCCGCAAGCCATGAACTTGCAGACTATCTATCGTTTACCGGCCCCGACTTCGGGCTGGTTATGCCCCCATGGGAGGGGGATCGTCACCGGGGCGCGGACCGTTGTCTGCGCGCGGCGGCATACACCGGCGCCCGAAAACGCTATGGCCTGGAGTTGCCGGAACCTATCGTGGAACGGCTGGAGCATGAATTGGGCATTATCCGCGACATGAATTTTTCCGCTTATTTTCTCATTGTCCGGGATATCGTGAAACGCAGCAGCCGGACCTGCGGCCGGGGATCCGGAGCGGCATCCCTTATCGCCTATTGCCTGAAAATCACCAATGTCTGTCCGGTTAAACACAATCTTTATTTCGGAAGATTTCTGAATCCCGGCCGGAAGGATCCACCGGATATTGATGTGGATTTTGCCTGGGATGAACGCGATGATGTGCTCGACGATGTTTTGACGCGATTTGCCGGGCGTGCGGCCATGGTTTCCAGCCACGTGTTGTTCCAGCCGCGGATGGCTGTTCGGGAAACCGCAAAGGTGTTCGGTCTCACCGATGGGGAAATCGGCCAGGTATCCAAACGGCTGCCCTGGTTTTGGCGGGTACAGGACGCGGCGCATACTTTTTTAAAGGCTCTGAAAGAACGGCCTGAAACCAAAACCCTGGATTTTCTCCATCCCTGGCCCGAAATTCTTGGTCTGGCGCAACGGATAATCGGCATTCCCCGTTACATGTCGGTGCATCCCGGCGGTATCGTGATCACCCCTGATCAAATTGATCGATACGTGCCCGTGGAAAAAGCCGCCAAGGGCGTACCCATCATCCAATGGGACAAGGATGCGGCAGAGGACGCCGGACTGGTGAAGATCGATCTGCTGGGAAACCGGAGCCTGGGGGTGATCCGCGATGTTATCGGTAACATTAAAGATAACGATGTCGACTTCGATGATTTCCATTGGGAACCCGAAGATGACTTCGCCACCCAGGAGGCGGTGGCCCAGGGACAAACCATGGGCTGTTTTTACATCGAAAGCCCGGCGATGCGGCAGCTTCAGCAGAAATCAAGGGTTGGGGATTTCGACCATTTGGTGATCCATTCCAGCATTATCCGGCCGGCGGCCAATGAATATATCCAGGAATATATCCGCCGCCTCCATGGGGGGAACTGGGACCCCATCCACCCGCTGCTCTCCGATGTGCTTGCCGAAACTTTCGGCATCATGGTGTACCAGGAAGATGTATCACGGGCGGCCGTTGCGCTGGCTGATTTTTCCGATGCAGATGCCGACGGACTGCGGAAAATTCTATCAAAAAAGGACCGGGAGTTCCGCATGGGAGATTATCGGCAGCAGTTCGTGTCAGGCGCGCGGCGCAAAGGCGTAGCGGATCAACAGATCGACGCCGTATGGTCCATGATGATGAGCTTTTCCGGGTATTCCTTTTGCAAACCGCACAGCGCCTCCTATGCCCGGGTATCCTTTCAGGCGGCTTACCTGAAAACACACTTTCCGGCCGAGTTCATGGCGGCGGTGATCAGCAACCAGGGGGGGTTTTACGGCACCTTCGCCTATGTCTCGGAAGCCCGGCGGCAGGGGGTCGCCATACTGCCGCCGGATGTGAATATCAGTCAAATCCGGTGGCGGGGCTGCAACAGGACCATGCGGGTGGGACTGCAATCCGTAAAAGGATTATCGGCAAATTGCATGCAGCGCATCATTCACCGGCGGCGGACGTCACTTTTCAGCGGGTTGGCGGATTTCCTCGACCGGGTGCGACCGGATGAACCCGAAGCCCGTGCCCTGATCCATTGCGGTGCCCTTGATGCATTTCATCCTGAGGCGAACCGGGCCGCCCTGCTTTGGGAATTGATGTCATGGCGGCATGTGAGGAGCGAACGATCCAAATGGGGCTCCCTTTTCGATCTCCAACCCATGAACCACGGGACGCCTCCGAAACTGCCGCCGGAGAATCCCAGGGACCGGCTACGCCGCGAATTCAGAACACTGGGCTTTTTATGCGGTCGCCACCCCATGACCTTATATGCCGATGTGGTGGCACAGCGGCGGACAACAAAGGCGGCAGACTTGCCCCGGTATGTCGGCAAAAATGTCCGCATCGCCGCCTGGCTGATCACCGGCAAGGTGGTCAGGACAAAGCACGGGGACCCCATGGAATTTTTAACCTTTGAGGATGAGACCGGGGTGGTGGAGACAACCTTTTTTCCCGAGATATACCGCCGTTTTTGCCATATGATCGATTGGGGACGGCCATACCTGCTTTCCGGAACCGTGGAACAGGACTGGGGCGCCATTACCTTGACGGTGAACCGTGCGGAAGCATTGGCGGCATTGCCGGCATGAAATTGGTCAAATCGTTCATTGGTTTGTTCGATAGATGGTAATGGGAATGCCGGTATTTCGATCATATCACCCACATTTGCAAAAAAATCTTTTCCTGGAAATTGTTGGTATTCCACTCGCCAATACACCGATATAACGTCCAGTCAACCACCCAATTTCAGGTATTCTACCGATTTTATTATTTTATTCTTCATGACAGTATGCCATAAAATCATTTCAGACACTTAAAATACGGAGGCTGCAAAATATGGAGATCGATCCCGAGGTTAAAAAAGCCATCTATTCCGCCGTGGCGAAAGAGCCGTTCGCCTGCTTTATGGGTATGGAACTAAAGGACTTGAATTGGGGACATTCGGTGGTGGAAATGACATATAGACCATCGGCCATGAACAATATTTATGACCGGGCTCACGGCGGCGCACTTTTTGCTCTAATAGACGAAGCATTTGAAACCGCTAGCCAAACCGACGGCACCATCGCAGTGGCATTGAATGTCAATACCACCTATGTGGCAAGCCCTGCACCGGGAGTGCGGCTGCGGGCTGAAGCATGCTTAAACAGCCGGACCCGGAAGACAGCCAATTTTGAAATTAAAGTCACGGATGCCCAGGGACAATTGATCGCCCTGTGCCAGGCAATGGCTTACCGTACAGGGAAAGCTATCCCCTTTTTGTGATATCGACGCCCTTGTACGGTGTGCAAATGTGAATTAGATTTTCCTATGAACAACTCGGTAACCGCACAAAACAACCTGACGACCACCGAATGCTTTCGAATATTGGAGCTTCGACCCGGTGCGGGCAGGCCCGATGTGAAACGGGCATATAAACGCCTGGCAAAAACCTGGCATCCGGATCGTTTCTCGGAAGATTCCATTTTAAATTCCATTGCCAATGAAAAGATCATTCAAATCAACCGGGCATACGAAACACTGATCAATCACCCGCATCTTGTCTCACCGGCAGACCAAAACACGTCGTCAAACATTGGACCAACGGTCGGCAAGGACTGTCCCGGGCCACCAACCGCAAATTTATTCAATTTCCTGCTTGATGAATTGAAAAAGTCCGTTGCCAACATCCGGGGCTGGAAAAGACCATGGGCATGGCTTAGCAGCGTGTGGAGCCGGCAGCGGGTCCAATCAAAAAGAAAGGACCGATTCACCACAAGAGAGAAGAGTGTTGCCCACACTTCCCGAAAAACATTTTCAATGGTCCTGGATGGGCTTTCGACAAACGGTGCACCACATCGATTGCTACCCAATCGCAAGGGAAAGTGTAAGCCGTTCCGGCAATCAATCCAATGGCGGACACGATATCGCCGGACATCAGGTTCCTGCAGCATCCACGGCATACAACCCGTCGAGCAAACACAGCGGGTTCATCGCATCAGACGCGTAGGGGCCATCGGCGAGCATTGACCCCGGAGCTACCGGCGGCGGCAGACTTTGATTTCTCTTCACAAAGACACCGATACCTGCCTCTTTATACCTATTTGAAAATATAGAATTAATACTGTTTTACGCTTATGCAGTAAGCTCAAGGCAAAGACGGACGATTGGCTATCACTTAGCGAAAAAGCAGGTTAATTAGTGGAATGGAAAAGTATCCAACACACGGCTCAATGGGAAAAACTCTCCCTTCATCTCATTTTACATAGCTTTCAAGCAAAGTGCACAGGAATCGCCAGAACCTGTCGATGGAGGGGATATGGAGCCGCTCATCGGGTGAATGGGGATTCTCTATGGTGGGGCCGAGGGATATCATATCCATACCGGGATATTTTGTGCCGATGATACCACATTCAAGTCCGGCATGCATGATATCGATAGTCGGCGCTTCTCCAAACAGGCTATGGTAAATTCGCCTGCACCGTTCAAGGAGTTCGGACTTCTCATTGGGTTCCCAGGGCGGGAATCCGGTATCATTATCAGGTTTGATACCCGCCAGAAAGGCAACGGCACTGACCCTTTGGGTAATACTGTCAAGACCGACCTGACTGGCACTTCGATGACTGCAAAGAAATTTCAGCGTCTCATCCTCAATGACCATGCTGGCCAGGCTGGTGGACGTTCTCACATTTCCGCAGGAATCAGGGAGCAGAGCGGATATACCATGGGGAAGCGCCATGAACAGATTAATCGCTTTTTGGGTGTCCTTGTGCGTCACGACATGGCTAAAGGATGAAGCGTTTTCAGGTTTGGCGACGCTAATCATCAATCCTTTTTCAATGCCGCCTTTATCTGTTTTTTCGCGATCCGCCACGGATGCAACCATTTTTGACAAGCTGCCAAAGCTTGTCTCAGGGCAGGCAATTATGGCTTGCGCTTCCCGGGGAATGGCGTTGTGGGCGGTTCCGCCCTTCAATGATATGAGCTGGATCGGGATCTCCTGTTGTAACGCATTAAGTGTACGTGCCATAATTTTGATGGCATTTTCACGCCCCTTGTTGATATCAATGCCGGAGTGTCCCCCCAGCAGCCCGCCGACCTTGAGTTCGGCGATGGACAAAGAATCAGAAAGCGGCTCGAAATGCAGTTGGAGATTCATTTTGGTAATTCTACCCCCGGCACAACCTATGGTAAACACGCCCTCATCTTCGGAATCGAGATTGAGGAGAATCTTGCCCTCGATCATGTCCTCGGCCAGATTAAGGGCACCATTCAGTCCGGTTTCCTCACCCGTGGTAAATAAGAGTTCCAGCGGCGGATGAATGGTTGTGGCATCGGCGGCCATGGACAGTGCCAGGGCTAGGGCGATACCGTTATCTGCGCCAAGCGATGTGGTTTCAGCCCTCACCCAATCACCATCTAGGACAACTGGTATCGGGTCTTTCCCAAAATCATGACCGGACGCTGCGGTTTTCTCGCATACCATGTCCACGTGTCCCTGAAGAACAATCGTCGGCCGGTTTTCAGCCCCGGCTGTCGCCGGCACCCGGATCACAACATTTTGCGCTTTATCCTGCCGGGTGTCGAACCCGTGATCTTTTGCCCACTGCAACAACCAATTGCAGATTTCCGTTTCATTGTTGGAACATCTGGGTATTTTGCTGATTTGTCCGAAAATATCTAAAATTTCGCTGGTTTTTGCATTCATTAACGGCTCTCTCGGTGGTTAATTTTTCTTGTGTACGGTATCTGCAACATCGGTAAAATAACGAACGGCCGGTGCCGCCACAGATGACCGCTGTGACAATTTATTATTCACGGGATCTTCGCGCGTGAGCCTGCATAACATCGATGCCGCCAAAAAGAAAGCAGCTAAATTAATGCCTAAAGCCCGGAGGTAAGTCCGCCGATATGATATACACCAGGAAGGGATATGCCTTAACGCTGCAAAAACAACTTGTCCGAACGCAATAGGTCGTACATGAATCCAGGTTTTCTACTCATTTTAACCATCATATTTTACATCAGCGGCAAACAAACGGCAGATGCCTTCATGATGTTCTGCGCCATCTACACCCTCATATTGACCACCTGTGCCTTTTTCTACAAACGGGACAGCGAAAATCGACCGGCCAAGGCCGGAAAGACCGAACCCCTGCCACACAAAAAGCAAAAACAAGGCAAGTAACCGATTCCCCCCGAAAAAAAAATCAAACTGAACGCACCTGCCGATTCCGCTCGAGGCAGCTCAGAACAAAGGTCATGTTTTCAGGGGCCACGGCCAGAAGATGATTATTGATCCGTTCACCACTGAGATACTCATTCAGATAAAACTCGGTGCCATCCGATTTATAAAATTTGCCACCGGCGGCTTCAAGGATCACTCGCGTTGCCGCCAGCCCTTGATATGATTCGTGTGCGGTGATGGCGGCATCCGCCCTACCCATGGCCATGTAGCAGATATGCGCACCGGTGCACCCAAGATCCCTGATTTTTCCGGGAAATCGGCATCTGTATTGCTGGTGGAAACGGGAAAAAGTTAACAAAAGGCTTTCATCGTCAACACTTGAGTTGGATAGCATATTGATCTTCCGGTTTCCCCAAAACGCGTCGCCATCCGCTACCGCATGGAACATGTCCTCGGTTGACGGCATGTAAAATGCGCCAAAGACTGGCCAGAAATTCTCGATCAATGCCAATGACATTCCCCATATCGGGATACCGGTCTGGAAATTATCCACACCGTCTATGGGATCGAAAATCCATAGATAACGCGTATTATCATGGGTGTATGCTTCCGAGACATGATTATTCCGATAAATGAGATGGTCCGGGTACGCCAAAGAGATTTTTTGTGTAAAAAACGAGTTCAGATGCAATTCGGCCCGGGTCACCAGCGCCTGGTCGAACTTGGCATCGTGTTTCCCTTTTCCATAGAAGGATAAGGCCTCTTTCCCAGCCGTTTTAATTAAATCCAATCCAAACGATTTCAGCCCGGTGATGCTGTCGACACTTCCGGCCATTATCACCTCTCAACCTTATGTTTTTTCATAGGTAATAAATACTATTTATTTATTGTATAGGGGTGAAAAATGCAAGCCTCGTCATTGAAAAAGAAATGATTACACCGGCACATTCCGGATCCCGGTTGTTTCCGGTTGGGCCAGGAGACATGGGGTATTATGGCTGGCGGTGTGGGAGGGGTTTTTATCAGTGGAATTTATCGAATCGGAACAACAGATAATAACAAATGATTTCAAATGCTTGGAGGGGTGCCCATGACTATGCTATTTTTTACTGGAGGAATAACCGTCCGAGTACCAACCGCCGCCTTTCAATTCAAAAGAACACTGGGACATGATTTTCCTGGCGGTTTTACTGCACTTCGAACAAATGATGGATTTGGTATCCATTCGTACCAACTCTTCGATGATTTCACCGCAGTCACATTCAAACTCGTATACCGGCATACTGGTAATCTCCTGTATATATAAGCAAAACATATTAATCCAACGGGTGGAAAATTGTCTAATATGTAATGCGCTTTTTTAAGACTGTCAAGCATCTAATGACATTCTGATGGATAGGCCGGCCGTTTTTAACCGATGGGGCGGCCTGCCCCCATCGGTCATATTACTCATGGCCTCGAATTTGCGGTGATCACGGTTCAAGCATAATGGCAATGTAGCCTTCGCCCCGCCGTTTGATCAAAAACTGTATTTTCGTGTCACTACCGGCTTTATTCAGTACTTTCCGGTATCCATCACTAGATGTTACGGGCTCGTGATTGATTTCTTTTATAATATCCCCGGGCCTGAATCCGGCTTCGTCCGCTTTTGAGCCCGGCTTGATCTTGGTAACAATGACCCCCTGTTCGGATTCTTCGAATCCGAATTGCTGATTCATCTCAGTAGTCAGGGATTGCACTTGAAGTCCGAGGGTATCATCCTGCCGGTTGGAAGTTTTGGCCAGGACGGGATTTTTACCGACTTTACTCAGTTTCACATACACCGTTTTTTCCAACCCATTATTCAAATACTCGATTTTGGTTTTCTTGCCGACGGGTGTATTGGCGACAACGGTGGATAACTCGTTGGCCGTAGAAACCGGTGTGCCGTCGACGGAGAGAATGATATCATTGGGCTTTATACCCGCCTGTTCCGCTGGATCACCTTCAAAGACCTGCACCACGAGGACACCCTTTTTCCCTTTGAGGCCGTAGTAGTCCGCCAATTGTGAATCCACATTCTGTATGGCCACCCCCAGCCAGCCGCGGGTCACTTCACCGCTGGATTTTAATTGAGAAATGATACCCTTGGCCATATTTATCGGAATTGCAAACCCGATACCTTGTCCGCTGGCATGGATGGCCGTATTGATACCGACCACACGGCCTTCCAAATCCAATAGAGGTCCGCCTGAATTGCCCGGGTTGATGGAAGCGTCGGTCTGGATATAATCGTCATACGGACCGGTATCCAGAATTCTCCCTTTGGCGCTCACTATACCGGCGGTGACCGTCTGCTCCAGTCCGAAAGGACTGCCAATGGCCACCACCCATGTGCCGACTTCGAGGTCATCGGAATCGCCTGTATCCAGGGGGAATAATTCTTTAGCATCTTTGATTTTGATCAAAGCCAGATCGGTTTTCGGATCTCTTCCGACTATCACCGCATCGAATTCTTCCTCATTGGACAGACGTACCTTTATCTGGTCCGCATCTTCGATCACATGATTATTGGTGACGATATACCCTTCCGCATCAATAATAAACCCGGATCCAAGGCTTCTCTGTTTAAACTCATGTCCCTGCGGGTCATCCTGGAACGGTGATTGAAAGTTGTCAAACGGATTCTGCCGCCCCCCAAACGGGTTTCCGAAAAAGTGCCGAAAAACAGGCCCGCCGCCCTTGACCGTTTTGACGGTCCGGATGTTCACCACTCCGGGCCGGGCTTTTTTGGCCAGATCGCTGAAGCTGGAAGGGATCAAAAAATCCGACTTTGGTTTTGCCGCCAAATTTCCTGTCCCGAACGCAAAAACCAGCGACAGGGTGAGAAACAACGCGCCAATATACTTGATATGCGTTTTCATATTGTACCTCCTATAGAGAAAATTGATTTTGAACGGAATATAAACCGCCATGCTTACAGGATGATGACCGCAACATTACCAATTGGTAATCTTAGATGATCACAAAATATATAATGATTTTCCAGCGGGTTAAACCTTCGGGGAGCAGACGGTTGTGGTGAGCTGCTGCCGTAAACAATCGGTTGTGGCGGGTTACAGACTTAACGGTTGATTCGAGTCACTGCTTTTCGATGCGGATATGAACTTTGGGATGCTGATTGTAAAACGGCTTCCCTTGCCCCGGCTGCTTTCAACGGAGATATTTCCCCCATGGACCAGGACGACAGCTTTTGCCAGACTGAGACCAAGCCCGTTTCCCGGTCTGGACCGGCTCTGGTCGCATCGGAAAAACCGTTTAAAAATGAGTTGATGGTCAGATGCCGGAATGCCGATGCCGGTATCGATGATATGAATTTTCAGGGGTTCTCCATTAGCGCTACCCGCATCCACCATCACTTCCACCCTGCCGGGAGCAGGGGTGTATTTAATGGCGTTGTCCAGCAGGTTTGCGATGACGCGCTGGACCATGGGACGATCCCCTTTTATGCGGCACGGTTCGCCGGAGCTGCATTCAAGCTTCAATCCTTTGTCTTCCGCAATGGGGGAAAATAATTCACAGGCATTATGGATCAAGGCCTGTATGTCTATAATTTCCATGGTCATTTTCCCCACACCGGCTTCCGCTTCTGAAATCACCAGCATGGTATTCACCATATCCAGGAGCCGATCGCATTGTTCGACGGTGTCGCCGGCCATCCGGCGAAAGCTTTCAATGCTGCCATCGCCGGTCAGGGTGATCTCGGCAAGTCCGCGGATACGGGTGATCGGGCTCTTCAGGTCGTGGGCGATATTATCGTTCATCTCCATGGTGCCGGCCACGAGCTTTTGGATACGGTCCAGCATGCGGTTGAAGGTTACGGCGAGTCGATCCACTTCGTCCCCCCGACCGGTGGTGGGAACCCTTTTCTCCAATTGTTCCTCGGTTATCTCTCCGGCGGTCTGTGTCACCCGTTCGACACCCACCAGCGCCCGTCTGGCCAGGAACCAGCCGATCAGCGCCGATGTAATCATGAGCATCGCCATGGTGCTGATGAATGTCCGTTTGAATGCCTCTATAATACGGGTATCGGCCTCCATGGAGTAACCGACCTGGAGCAGCAGATCCTGACCGATAATACTATAGGCCACACGCACCTTGTTTTTCCGGTCATCGATGGAAATCGTCTGAAACACAGGATCATTTCCGTCCAACAGCTGTTGAACGGCGGATCGATCCACATCAATATCGCGCCAGTAGGACATATTCGTGGATGAAAAGACAACACCGGTGGGATAAAGCAGGCGAATGAACAGTTTTTTCTCTCCGGCGGCCTGGGATTCAAGAATGGCCGCACGCTTCAACTCATCCACCCCCTGTATGGACAGCATCACGGCGAATTGACCGATTTTCTGGTTCAATTCCTGATCCGTACGCTCCCGGGTCACCGAAATGATGAACAGGTAAAAGAATACGAAGGCTACGGTGGATGTGAGGATAAATATTCCGGCATACCATAACGTCAATCGGAAGGAGAGTCTTGATGCGAGTCTACGCATCTTCCCGAAGAACATATCCGACCCCGCGTATGGTATGAATAAATTTTTTATCAAAGCCCTTATCCACCTTATCCCTCAGACGACAGATCCGCGCCTCGACCACATTGGTCTGGGGATCAAAATTATAGTTCCAAACGTTTTCCATGATCATGGTTTTGGACACGACCCGGCCGGTATTGCGCATCAGATATTCCAGGAGTGAATATTCCAGAGGCTGTAGTTCGATATTCCGGTCCCCTCTTCTGACGGTCCGGGACAACAAATCAATGGAAAGATCCCCGACGAACAGATGATTGGGCTCCGCAATCCCGCTCGATCTCCTCACCAGGGCTTGAATTCTGGCCAGCAACTCGCTGAACGCAAAGGGTTTGGTGAGGTAATCATCGCCACCGATTTGCAGCCCCTTCACCTTATCCTCAGTGCCGGATTTGGCGCTGAGGAAGAGAACCGGCGTATTGATTTTTTCTTTCCTTACCTTTGCGACTAAAGCCAAGCCGTCAAGTCCCGGCAGCATTATATCCACAACCATTACGGCATAGGGTTCGGTAAGGCCAAGGTGCAGGCCGTCAATACCGTTTCCAGCGATATCGACTGAAAATCCTGATGATTTTAAGCCTTTGGTGATAAACGAGGCAATTTTGTCGTCATCTTCAATCAATAAAAGTCTCATGACTCCTCACACAATCAGCGGCATATGCCTTAACACCGGCACCGGTCAATCAACCCGGATCAGCAGGATTAACGCTTGTATTGTACGGTTGAAACATATAATAATAATCCCGTCGCCCATCGATGATTTCCAGCGATCGGATGAAATGAACAAGACGCTTGGGGTAATATAAAAAAACCATTATCAGGATAATATCATGACACTGCAGGAACAGATCAAGGCCGACTTGAAAACAGCCATGAAACAAAGAGACGATTCCCGTAAAGACGCGTTGCGTATCATCATGGGTGAATGGTCCCGGTCCGAGAAAAAAGAATTTACGGATGACGAAGTCTTCAGCATCATTAAAAAACTGATAAAATCCGAGAAAGAAACCCTCGAAAGAGCAGGTGAAACGGATTCGGAATATCTGTCGATTATGGAATCCTACCTCCCCCAGATGGTTTCCGAAGATGAAATCAGAGCATGGATTCAAGGCAACATCAACTTCGACGACTATAAAAACAAGATGCAGGCCATGGGCGGCATCATGAAACATTTCGGCTCGTCGGCCGATGGCAATATAGTTAAACGGATATTGCAAAGTTTATAATGGATCGCGCCATGCGAAATGGGGGTTCAGTTTTTGTCCGCAATCAACTCCGTTGCCAGATCGAGATTGTAAATGTCCTCGGGATTAAAGGATTTACTCCGGTACATGGTTTTTGCCTGGGCAATTGCATCATAGGGTACCCATCCATGGTCCTTCCATAATTGCGGGTCATCAGTATTCCATAGCCGGAACTCAATGCCCATTATGGTCTTACGCACATACACACGAATTTTCTTATTGTTGATATTCGGATGATAATACAATCCGCGCTGATCTTTCATGGTTCGTTCTCCTTGTATACCTGACTGTTTTGACCGATGCCGGACAATCAGGCATTCACCTCCCGAGCAACCCACGCCAAAAATTCAGGGTTGCCGGCTGATATCGGTAAGCTGACGATGCATGGGCACTCATAGCTGTGAAGCGCCTTTACCCGTTCGATTAATTCAGGAATTCGCGAAGGGTGGGTTTTGGCGACCAGGACGGCTTCAGTGTCATCCTGGAGTTCACCGTTCCATTGGTACATGGAATTGATCCCATCAAATATGTTGACACAGGCCACAAGCTTTTCGTCGATGAGCGTCCGGCCTATCTGCCGGGCTTCTTTTTTATCCGACGTGGTAATATAAACCATATGAACGTTCATGGGCTCTCCCCTATTGCAATAATTCCTTATCCTTCAGGGCCATCATGGATTGTTGTCCGATACCGGTCACATGGCTCAAGGCTTGGGTCAAATGAAAAGCGGCTTCCTGGGAAACACCGGATCGAATCATGACCAAAGCCGTCTCGAGGCACTTTTCCACCTCCGACCAGACGTCGTTTTCAGCTATCCTGCCGGCCAGGCTGACCTCATTGGTCACCATGGCTGTCAGATGTTGCAGCAGTCCGTCCAGCGTTGTCCTTTCAGCCTCGCTGTAGCCGGAGACGGTTTGCAACAACTGTGACACCCAGATGATACCGGATTTGATTTTTTCACTTTGTGAGAAAGCCAAAATAGCCTGGTGTGATTCCATAAACCCGTACCCCCATATGTGATTGTTTTAAAAACCGTCGATCCCTGCAGCATCATGATGTCATGCAGTTTCAGCCACGACAAGATGACACAAACCATATTGATTTTCAAAGATTTTTCTTTCATTTCGTTATATTTCATGGCACAACATCGCTCTGGATTGTTATCGTTCCCGAGTCACGATGTTTTCCCGGAATCAAGAAGGGATGACACATGTCGGCATCATCCCACCTGCCCAAACAGCAAAGAACCGGCACATGAAAAAAACGCCATCCGGATACAACGCTTCGAAAAAGGATGAAATGGTTTCCACCCCCATCCTTCATACCCATTTACCGGACCCATTGTCCATCATTCAAGCCTTCGACGGCCTGATTTACATCAGTTCACCCGATTTCAAACTGGAATTTTTAAACGATAGGCTGATCGAACATATTGGCACAAATGCCATTGGCGATCCCTGCTACAAAATGTTGTTCGGCCGCGGCGTTGCCTGCCCCTGGTGCGTCAAAAAACGCGTACTGAAAGGCGAAACCGTCCGGCTGGAGATTAAAAATCCCAGGGATGGCCGGTGGTATAGAATGGTTCATTCACCGTTGAACCATCTGGATGGACGCGTTTCCAATATGGCGATGATCATTGACATCACCGATCGCATGCTGGCTGAACAGGAAGTGAAGATTCACCGGGATCAACTAGAAGACCTTGTCCGGATCAGGACACAGAGCCTAACCAGGGCGAACTTGAAACTGCGTGAAGAGATCGAGGAAAGGATAAATGTAGAGAAGATTCTGAGGGAGAGGGAAGCGCGGCTGCGAATCATATTTGAAGGCTCGCGGGACGCCATTTTCATCACAAGCAAAAAAGCAAAAATTCTGGACGTGAACAATGCAGCCGAAGAACTGACCGGATACACCAAGGACCAGTTGAAACGCATGACAGCCTTGGATTTAAACAAATCGCTGTCCATGGAAAACTACCGGAATTTTTTCATGAAAATCATGCAAGGCAGCTTCAGCACCAATGAAGCCGGAATCAGCAGGCCAGACGGTCAATCCGTGGATACGGAATTCAGCTGCACCCGAATTATGTTCGATCAGGAATCCTGTTTGCACACGGTAGCCCGGGATATCACCTTGCGCCGCAAGGCCGAGCAAGCCTTGAGAAACAGCGAGGTCAAATACCGGGAACTTGTGGAAAACGCCAATACCAGTATCATCAGATTCGACACCAATGGGTACATCACGTTTTTCAATGAATTCGCCCAACAATTCTTCGGCTACACCGAAAAAGAGATACTCGGCAAACACGTATTGAATACGATTCTGCCGAGCGTTGATTCCGCCGGCAGAAACTTGGAAAAGAACCTCGAAAAACTTTTAAAAAATCCCGGTGACTATCCAAGCCTCGAGATTGAAAATATATGCCGAAACGGTGAACGGGTCTGGGTGACATGGACCAATAGAGCGGTAACGGACAATACAAACCAGGTGACGGAGCTGCTCATGGTCGGCATCGACAATACCAGCCGCAAACAGGCCCAGGAGCGCATTAAACACCTGACTCAGCAATTGATCAGGGTCCAGGAAAGCGAACGCCAGAAAATTTCCCGTGATCTTCACGACAATGTTGCCCAGGATCTTTCGTCACTCAAGATCGGATTGGAAACACTCCTTGATGATCAACCGGATATCAAGTCAGCAACCCGCCAAAAAATGGACTACCTGACCAGCATGCTGCAACGTTCGATCTCATCGGTGCGCGATCTGTCCTATGATTTGAGACCACCCGGTCTTGATCAGCTCGGGCTGGTTCGCACTATTTTTCTCTATTGTGAGGAGTTTTCCCAACACAGCGGTTTTAAAATAGATTTCAATGCAGCCGGCATGAGCAATCTGACCATAGACTTCGATACGGAGATAAATATTTATCGTATGGTTCAAGAAGCGCTCAGGAATACCCAAAAGCACGCAGGTGCGACTGAGGCGGCCATATGGCTGGTGGCGTCATCACCGAACATACTATTGAGAATTAAAGACAATGGCATAGGATTCAATGTTAACAAACGGCGATTGAAAAGTCTTAAAGAAAGGCGTATGGGGTTGCAGAGCATGAGAGAACGAGCCGGGCTGCTGAATGGTACGATGAAAATCCAATCCAAACCCGGCCGCGGCACCACCATTTCCATTGAAATACCAATAAAGGACTGGGCGCGTGACATCGAAAAAGAGCATTCTGATTATTGAGGATCATCCGCTTTACCGGGAAGGGCTGAAATCCATTATTTTAAAAGATCCGCGTTTTGACGTTGTCGGTGAAGCCGGTACCGGCCGGTTGGGTATCAGCAAAGCGAAAAAACTCGAGCCCCATGTGGTTCTCGTGGATATTTCACTGCCCGATGTCAGCGGTATCAACGTCACACGGACCATTCGATCATTATTGAACGACACCCGTATTCTGATTATCAGCATGCACTCTAAAATAGACTATATCGTTGAAGCATTCCAGGCCGGTGCCTCGGGATATGTCGTGAAGGAGTCCGCTGCTGAACGATTATTACAAGGGCTATCGGCTGTGGCCGCCGGGGAGTATTTTCTGGACAGTTCCATTTCCCAGGAGGTAATCGAAAAATTAATGAAATCCCCGGTGAAAGAGGCGAAGATAAATGATACTGAATATGGGATGCTGACCGCCAGAGAGCAGGAGATCATGCGTCTCCTGGCGGAAGGTATGCCGGCGAAGGAAATTGCCGGCAAATTGTTTATCAGTCCAAAAACCGTGGAAAATCATCGTGCCAATATAATGAAAAAATTAGGGCTTCACAGCACCATGGAACTGATTCGATACGCCGCCAAACTAGGCCTGATCGATGTGGATCAATGGAAGGAGACTTAGAAACGCTTGCCCACCAAATTGTGCCCCATCATCCACTCATCCCCTACATATGGTGTAATTATCTGATAAAAAAGAATTTATGGGAGAATCCCCCATGACACCTGGTGGTTTTTCCCATGCAAATTGATTCTTTTACCCTATGGCAATTGAACGCTAAACATGCAATTATACAAACAAAATTCACTTTAGGAGGGCAACCATAACAATAAAATTCACGATCCTACACGGCTGATAGCCAGAGAGGAGGCAACATGATTTCTTCTCCATGTAAATTCTGTCACAAAAAAGATTATCCAAAAGATGAATGTCTGAAAAATTGTAAGCTCCTTCAGGAAATACAGGACATGCAAATCTCAAAACCTCAGACATCCGGTTATTCAGCAATTGATTACGGTGAGGACAATCGTTTTGCCATTATCCTCCCACTCACAGCGACATCGACCGGTTATTGATTTTGTGATGGCGATATAGCCGATACGCTTGCTAATGATACGATTCACAATACGTGTTCGGCCGATTGTGATGCGTAGGATATTCTATTGTTACATACCCTGCTAGCGGCTGGAACCGCTTACCGGACAGATACACCCGACGCTGAAACTGAACCCACAAAAGCATAGCGGAGTTAAAAGGTGAACCGGCAAAACAAAGCCGATACCACTCGAACCATGGGAAACATTGGCCCCATCAGAACGGCCGAAACCGTAGGGGACGGTTGGTGCCTGACTTCCGACGCCCCTGCCCCGAAAAAGAATATTACCCGTAATAACAATGACTTTCTCGATGTAACGGCAATGATTCGCAGCCTTCAACGTTCCGAGGGCAACTTGGATTGTTTCCGCAGGGGGCATAAGGATTGCGAGGAAATCGACTGTGCCTGGCGTGACTATTGTTTGACTCAGAAATAACCGCCAGCTTAATCAGTGTGATCCATGTGATGGAGGGCCGCCACGTACGCCCCGGTGCATACGCAATGAAGAACATCGGCCTTACGGGTCAACTGCTCCAAAACTCCTCAAGTTTTTCCACCAGCCCGCCATTGTCGGCGACACGCACACAATCCCAATGCACCGGTAACAACGCGCGATACCGGGGTGTTGAAAATCGCTTATCAATCAACAATGCCGTTCCTTTATCTTTCTCTGTACGGATAACCCTTCCCACAGCTTGCAATACGCGGTTAATACCCGGGTAGGTATAGGCAAATTCAAAACCGTTACCGTTGGCGGCCTGAAAATAATCGCGAATCAATTCACGCTCCAGGCAAATACCCGGCAACCCCACACCGACAATTACCGCCGTGCTCAATCTTTTACCCACCAAATCGATTCCTTCACCAAAAATCCCCCCCATGACGGCAAAACCGACGAGTGAATGGGAATTCCCGGTTTTGAACATCTCCAGGAAATCTTCCCTTTCATTCTCATCCATTCGCGGAGATTGGATCTGCAATTCAATGTCGGGGTATTCCTGCAGAAAACATTCAGCGACCATCTCCATGTATGTGTAACTTGGGAAAAAGACCAAATAGTTGCCGGTCCGGTGTTCAATAATAGAATGGACGGCATCTGCCACGATGGCTTTGGATGCTTCCCGATCCTTGAAATAGGTTGAAATCGTGTCGGTAATGAACACTTTAAAATTCGATTTGGGAAATGGAGAAGGAATGGCGATTTTTTTCACTTGCTCCCCACACCCGAAAAGAGTCTGGAAATATTTTGCAGGTGCCAGGGTTGCTGAAAAAAAAACAGCTGAACGACACCGGGCCAGGGCTTCACGCATATGATCCGCCGGATCCACACAAAACAACCTGACCTGAACGTTCTTGTCGGCTTGCTGGCAGCAGACCGCGTACGAGGCGTCGAACCGCTCGGAGATTTTCAGGAAATTGGAGATGGTAAAAAACAGATCGAGGAGGTTATTACGGAACGGTGTTTTAATATTGTTCGACAGCCAATGATCGGTTTGAATAACGAAGGTGTTGAGCAGCGGATACAAATCATCCGGCGGCAGCGGGCTGGCGTATTCACCGTTTTTTTGCTCACAGGTCTTCCTGACGCGCAACAGCCATTGGTTGATCTTTCCCAAACTTTGATAAATCCGGGGTAAATCATTTTTAACTTCCCGCCTCACAGCCAAAACCGTTTCCTTGTCGATAGCCGCTGAAAACATATCCCTGGACCTGTCCACAAGGTTGTGCGCCTCGTCAATTAAAAAGGCATAATCGCCCATCTCCTCAGCAAAAAAGCGCTTCAGATAAACACGGGGATCGAATGCATAATTATAATCACATATTATGCAGTCGGCCCAGAGACTGAGTTCCAGTGAGAATTCGAAAGGGCAGACCCGATGTTTCAGTGCGGTTTCCTCAATAACACGACGATTGAATATGGGGTGCTGAAACACCTCGGCCAATGCTCCATTCACCCTGTCAAAATGTCCCCTGGCAAACTCACAGTCATCAGGCGTGCAGAAACCGTCCGGTGTGAAGCAAATCTTGTCTTTCGCTGTCAAGGTCAGGGCTTTGAGATGCAAACCATTGTCCAGCAGTTTTTCAATCGCTTTTTCGGCGGCCATTCGACCGGTTGTTCTGGCTGTGAGATAAAAAAGTTTTGAGGTCTTTCGCTCCGACAATGTTTTAATGGCCGGGAACAAGGCTGCCATGGTTTTTCCGATACCGGTGGCGGCCTGGACCAGAAGTTGCCCGCCATCACGAACTGCACGGAATACGGCCACGGCCATATGTCTCTGTCCCGGCCGGTAGTTCGGGAATGGGAAACCAAGCCGCTCGATGGCCGTATCGCGCTTGCCATGCCACGAGTGTACCGTCTCCGCCCATTGGAGATATCGATTAATGGTATCGTTGAAAAACGCCTCCAGCTCATCCAGGGTATAACTTTTCCGAATAGCCGCCGATTTTTGGGTTTCGATATTATAATAGAGGAGTTGGCCGGTGATATGATTCAACTGTTGCCGATGTGCGTAGATAAAAGCATATATTTTGAGTTGACCCCAATGGACTGGATTTTCAACCCGGTCAAAGGAATCGAGATCGTGGGTGGTGGTTTTGATTTCCTCGATCACCACGTCATCCGGTTCATTGAAAACGCCATCGATACGACCGTTTATCACCAGTCTAAAATTACCGGTATCCACCTCGTGGGAGACCGTAACTTCCGGTGTATAGTGCTCCGGCCGGTTGTTCTGAACCGTCTTATGACCAAGGATACCCCTGGCGGAATTTATGCTGCCGACGAAATCAAGGTTTAAATTCCCGGACCGAAACACATGCTCAACAAGGGTTCGAACAGCAATCTTAAGCGAATAGGTCAAATCGATCGGCTCCTGGGATTTCCGACACAGCCGTATCTCTTAGTGTGATCAGTATTAATCGTGGATTGGCCTGGGATGAGTCCGTCGATTATTCGGAAAAACCATAATGAAAAATATCATATTGGGTTTCGCCACCCAGCAACTTGTCGATTTGTGCCTGGACCTGTTTTCTTGCCGGGCTTTCCAGCCAGGCCGCCCAGTTACTGGAATGCTGCCAGTTGCTGATCACCATAAATTCCAGCGGATTTTCCAGATTACGCAAGGTTTCACCAGATATATATCCGGGCTGCCCCATGGCGAGTTCCCTCATTTGTCGAAAAAGCGGTATCATTGCTTTTGCCTTATCCTCAGGTACTGCTCGTTTGATAAGTACTTTAATGGACATCGGCTTCTCCTTTTTTAAAAGGGACGTCATATGAGCCCCGACACAAGGTATCCGGGCGACTCAACTACCCATTGGTGGTGAATCAATGTATTTATAATAATCCGCTGTCGTAATTAACATTATTCCATGGAATAAGATACATTAATTCGTGTATATGTTGATTCAGCGGCACTGAATACAAGTGGATAACAAGCAGATGACAAACGAAGTAAGCACCTTTTTCAACCGATATCAAAGAGGAAAGTGTTCGGGTCGCACAGAGTTGTATTAGCGGTATCCACCGGATTGACGACAGGAGTTCGAACGATCACGATGATGTATGCAGTTTAGAAAAACAATGGACATTTGTCAAATACCCAGGGCTAACGCATGAAAAAATCATAGGGCAGGAATCGAGTCCGATGAAAACAGGCAATGTCAAATGACAAAACTCAAATTTCAAATGGCGGTATACTATCCATTTTTAAGGATCGCTCTGACGATAAAATGAAGATAAAACGACAGCATTCCTTCATTTGGCATTTGGATTTTGTCATTTGACATTATAACCGTACCTTGTATCAACGCATACCCAATTCTAAAGTTTCTGATGCCAGACCAGATCTACAATAGATCACTCCGGTCAAATCCGGCCGGGCGATTCCGGGAAATCGGATGTGAATCGGGCAAGTGGTCGTAAAAAGAGTTTGAATATATTTCCAATACCCGATAAAAATTCCCATCATGTCAATGTTAAACCAAGGGGAGGTAAACATGGAACTTCGCACGCTGGGCACAACGGAAATTAAGATATCACCGGTAATAATGGGGACATGGCAGGCCGGGAAAGAGATGTGGGCGGGTATCGATGACAAGGAAACCTCGCGTGCATTGCGCACTGCCTATGACGCTGGCATTACCACCTTTGATACCGCTGAAGTCTATGGTAACGGGCATTCGGAACGCATTTTAGGCGCCGCCCTCAAGGATATCCGGGACAAGGTTATCCTGGCCACCAAAGTGTTTTCCAATCATCTGAAATCCGAACAAATCGTGGCGGCATGCAACCGTTCCCTGAAGAATCTGAACACCGACTATATCGACTTGTACCAGGTGCACTGGCCTCCGGGATCATTTGGGCACCCGGAGGTGGAATATCAGGAAATCATGGGGACGCTATCGGATCTGAAAGATCAAGGAAAGATTCGCGCGCTTGGCGTTTCGAATTTTGCCCGGGTGCAAATGGAGGCCGCTGCCGAATTCGGGCGGGTTGAAAGTCTACAGCCGCCATACTCTCTATTCTGGCGCGTTATGGAATTCAATGAACGGCCCTATTGTATCCAAAACCAAATGACCATCCTGGCCTATTCACCGATGGCCCAGGGAATTCTGACCGGAAAATTCAAGTCCGGACACCAGTTCGAGAAAGGTGATCATCGGGTGAAGAACATTCTTTTTCAGGAATCCCATTTCCAACGGATAACCGCAGCCCTGTCCAGATTGAAACCCATAGCCGAATCCCACAATGCGACACTTGCGCAATTAGCGCTGGCCTGGGTCCTGGCGCAACCCAATACCTGTGCCATTGCCGGCGCACGGAATGAAACACAAGTACTTGAAAACGCGAAAGCAGCGGACATCCGGCTATCTGAAAGCGACCTTGCGGAGATGAACGCCGCCGGTGAATCGGTGACGGACCATCTGGATGATAATCCGGTGATGTGGAAGTGGTAAGCACCGCCGCAAACCGTAGGGGCGGGGTCACCATTGCAAAGAGGGTGTCCGGTAAAACGGTGATGGTCGTTGACCAGAATGGCTGCGGCTTAAATGCCGCTGATCACCGCCTGTTTTCCCATCACCGGCCCGGATGTCGGATGTAAAAAAAATTTCCAGCTCTTGATTTTCTTGTTTCGCTCTGATTACTGTTAACCCGGCTATTAAATTGAACACAGAAAGTACATGCGATTCGCATAGAGAGTTTCCGGCGATATCCGCTTGGGATGTTGTTTTCTATAACAAATATTTCTGTATGAATAGATATGACATCGTTACATATTTAATCGCCGGAGCAATAACTTGTCTGTCGACTCGAGGTTCTGCATTCGGCAGGAAAAAATGATTTGCCGGATTGGCGAATTCCAGCCCCTCACCTTCAGCAATCGAAAGGAAAATGCCATGCCCCAGTTATTGAGAACCGTATTTTATGATCGCCATGTGGAGCTTAAGGGAAGCATGGTGGAATTCGGCGGTTGGGAGATGCCGGTTCAATATCAACCCGGCATCATCGAGGAACACCTGATCACGCGAAAGCGGGCTGGCTTGTTCGATGTCTCCCACATGGGGCGGTTTGTTTTTAAAGGAAACCAGGCGGTTTCTTTTCTCCAGCATACCCTCACCAACAACGCTGCCGCCCTGGAGGTGGGGCAGAGTCAATATACCCTGATCCCCAATGAAAACGGCGGTGCGGTGGATGACGCCTATCTGTATCGGTTTTTTGAGGAGGAATACCTGCTGGTGGTAAATGCCTCCAATCGCGATAAAGACTGGGCGCATTTCAACTCCGCCATGAACCAATTTCCGAATGTGGAAATGGCGGATAAGACCGGTGAAATCGCCATGGTCAGCCTCCAGGGACCGAAGTCCAGGGAAATCATGTTGTCTCTGATAACCAGTGGCGCACTGCCCGAACCGCTCCGGAATTATCTGAGTGTGGTCGACATTGGCGGTACTGACGTCTGGATCGCCAGGACCGGATATACCGGCGAGCCCCTTTGTTTCGAATTGTTTTTCAACACAACGGATGCGGTGCGCATATGGGACAAGCTCCTGGCCCATGGGGCAGTCCCCATCGGGTTGGGTGCACGGGATACCCTCCGACTTGAGGCAGGCCTGCCTTTGTACGGCCATGAACTCGGACCGGGACCGGGAGGTGGTGATATCCCCATCTTTGCATCTCCCCTGTCACGGTTTGCCGTCAGTTTTTCTCCGTTAAAAAACAACTATATCGGAAGAGTGGCGCTGGAGAAACAATTCACCGCCCTGAAAGGCATATTCGGGGAGCATTATGAACTGGTCGATGATCTGCCGCAAATAGTCATGCCGCTGCTTCTGACAGACAAGGGGATAGCAAGAGCCGGAGACAAGGTATGCTCAAACGGAACCGAAATGGGCACCGTCACCAGCGGCACCATGGTGCCCTACTGGATATTCGACGGGGATGGTATTGAAGCTCAGATAACCGGTGAGAAAGGTCGCCGGGCGGTCTGTCTGGCGCTACTGGACAGCCGTGTGAAACCTGGTGATTTTCTGGAAATTGAAATACGCAGAAATAAATGCCGGGCGCAGGTCGTCCCTTATCATCTGCGCAGCGAAGCCCCACCGTATGCCCACCCGATGACCGATTTGATACATACCCCGGATGAACTTCAAACCCAGGATGAACTGGAAGGACTTACAAAGGTGAGGAAACTGGTCGACAAGTCCATCTCCAACACCGTCTGGCGCCAGCAGGAATGTATCAATCTGATTCCCTCTGAAATGACCGCATCGGTCATTACCCGGTTATTGTCCGTAATGGATCCCGTTGGGCGGTATGCCGAGCACAAAACCGTTAAAGCCTTCGGGGACGCAGATGTATTCTATTATCAGGGAACAGAATTCATCGCCGAAGTCGAGTCACTTCTGGTGGATGAACTCAAACGATATCTCGGCTGCCGCGAGGTGGAAACCCGTGTCGTATCGGGACAGATGGCCAATACCGCGGTATTCAGCGGCCTTGTGGACTTTCTCAATCGAGCTGATCGTAAAAGTGAGCAACGCCGGATGCGGTCGGTCATGAATCATCACATCATCAAAGGCGGTCATCTCAGCGCGCAACCCATGGGCGCCTTGAGAGATTTTGTCTGCCGGGACCCGAAAACCGAAAAACCGGCCGTGGTGAACTTTCCGGTACTGGACCACAATCCCTATTGCATCGACGTTGAAGCATGCCGTGATATCATTGAAGAATACAAGCCCGAACTGATTATTTTAGGCAAAAGCATGATCCTGCACAAAGAGCCGGTGGCACAAATAAGAGAATTTGTCGATGAACTCTCCCCGGATTCCGTGCTCATGTATGATATGGCCCATGTTCTGGGATTGGTGGGACCTCATTTCCAGGAACCTTTTGCCGAAGGCGCAGATATCGTTACCGGATCGACGCACAAAACCTTTTTTGGAACCCAACGGGGGATTGTCGGTGTAAACTACACCGAAGCGGACTACCGGTATGAATTCTGGGAAGCCATACAACGGCGTTCTTTCCCCGGCAGCGTTAGCAACCACCACCCGGGAACCTTGTTGGGATTGCTCCTGGCGACCTATGAGATGAATGCCTTTAAAGATGAATATCAGAAGAACATCATTGCCAACGCCAAAGCCTTTGCCAGGGCACTGGCCGACTGCGGCCTGGATGTGGCCGGAGATCCGTCCATATCTTTCACCGAAACCCACCAGGTGGTTTTAAAAGTGGGTTACGCCCGCGGCGCGGAAATCGCCAAGCATCTCGAAGAAAACAATATTGTCGCCAACTACCAGGCAGCACCCGAAGAAGAAGGCTTCACGGCATCCGGATCCATACGCATGGGGGTTTCCGAAATGACGCGATTCGGTATGAAACCGGCGGATTTCCAGCAACTCGCCCAGTTTATCCACGATGTCGTGGTTGGGCGAAAAAATGTAAAACATGATGTCACCATCTTCAGAAAACGGTTCGTGGAAATGAAATACTGCTATTGCGGCAATGAGGTCGAGGACCTGGTGGAGTCGTTGCATCGCATGATGTAGCCGGACCTCTTGAGGCCGGAGAAAATTCCCGGTGGTAATACCACTATTGGTCACTGTGGATTCACGGGAGCGGTGATTTCTCATTTCACTTGGGTATAGTTGAAATCGAAAATCATCCGATACGCGGTTACATGGGAAAAGCACCCAGCGCCTGGATTGGTTGTCGCCCTGCTTTGGTCATCCGGCACAGCAGGGCGACATACAGCGACCTATCGTATCATTTGCCCTTGATCTACAATTCACTCATCAGCTTTTCCGCCTCGTATCTGGCGGATTCAAAGGCGCCTCGTTTTACATCGGATGCCGGTACCTCGGAACCTTCCATGAAAAACACGAAATAAAGGGTTTGAACGAGAAAGAACATCCAGATCCCCAATGCCCAGGACATGGGATTATGGGGTGAAAGGATGAAAATGGCAAGACACGTTCCCCCGATGAGAAAGCCTTCGGCCAGCAGAGCGCTGATTGTTGTATTTTTATAGCATATACCGCTACGTACCCAGCTGAACACACCGAGAGATAACACGAGGTAAGCGAACAGGGAGGATGTCAGCAATACCGATGCAAACAGAAGCAGCAACGGAAAAACGATTTTTATGATACCGGTGTGGGTCCAACGGGCCATCATGATACAATACACAGCCACGAACAAGCTGACCGATAAGTAAAGTTGCGGGGGCCAGATGTAGGGGTGACCCATCCCGGCCATCAGGATGTAGAATACGAACGCACACATGAATCCGTAAACGATGGTTGTGCGGAGATATCTTGCCGTATTATTCATTTGTATTCCCTCCTAACACCTTATCCTTTCGTTGAAGAAGTTCCAGTTCAACTTCTTCCGCCGAGAGTTCATCGGCGATCCAGCGTGTTTGATTTCCCCCCGGCGCGTTATCACCTGTATCGATCCGCCGTGTTTCTTGCATCCAATCAGCGGCTCTCAGCTTGTATTTTTCATACTCCATCCGCTGAACCTGAATCGTATCCGCAAGCTGTGAGATCTGAAGGTGCAGCTCCTGTTCGATGTTGGACAGTTCATCATGGTGTTTCTTCATGGGATATATTTTCCGGATCAACAACCGCGCGATATCATCTTTCTGCTTTTCGATGGCCATGGTCAGATCCGAATCGATTTTCTGAATTTCGTCCGAAAGCATACGCCTGGAAGACAAGGTGTTTCGCCGGCGCTCATTAAATGCCTTCAGTTTTGCTTCATCATCGCCAATAGCACAGGACATATCCCGAAGATGCTGCCGTAGTAAAAGCCCCTTGTCCTCAATCTGATCCATCACCCCATGAAGGTCGGCTTTGCATAGGTTCACCATTCTCGAAAAAATTCCCATTTTATCCTCCTGACACAATACGGGTATTGGTTATTTATTTACGGTTTATTTTGCTTATGATTCTGATATCCAGTTCCAATATGATTCGGCAGCTAAGTTGATATCACTATTCTTGCTTCGCCCTCCTCCCCTGGTATCCTTCATATTGCAGCAATTTCGAATTGAGTTTTTGTTTGGCTTGAACTGCCTCCGGTTCGCCATCGAAGGTTTCCTCAACCAACAAGCCCAGTCCAACCAGCTCCTTCTCGATGTTCTGTTGCACCCGTGATGAACGCATGATTTGATTAACGGTCGATTGGGCCTCGCGGTATGTTTCGATTTTTTCCATGGCCGCCTGGGGCTTTCCGGCCTTGATATCCGCGGACACTTCTTCCTTTAACTGGTTATAATCGCTCATTATTACCTTTTCAGCCCATTCATCCCTATGGATGGATGCCATGACATCCGCCTGATCCTTTACACAGGCGAGGTGAAAAGTCCCCGGCAAAAACGCCAGCTGTTTGTTGCCGTTGGCTGTATATTCAACCCGAATATCTTTAAACTGATATTTAATCGTCCGATCGGTGGGAACTTTAAATGTGAGGAAAAATTTGCGTGTCTGGCCGGACAATAAGTTGCCCGCCCGAAAGCAGGCAAGACCGTTACGTTCAGTAATGGGATACCCACCGGCATCGGTGAGTGTCACACCAAGGGGCAACGGAATCTGAAAAGAGAGATTATTGGCAGCGGTCTGCATGGTATGCCGGTAATCTCTTTCAAAAACGGAGGCGAAAGCGTCGGGATTTTCCATGAAATGGAAATTACCGGATCCGCGATCGGCAATATGGGCCATCAATTGTTCATTGAAATCAAGTCCCACACCAACAGTGGTCATGTCAATGTTGTGCTCCGGTGCCTGCGAGGCCATGTTGCCCAGGGAATGCACATCCACGATCCCGCGATTGGCCAACCCGTCCGAGATCAACATAAGTTTTTTGATGGCCCCGCTGCTGTCAGCCGACGTCAACAGGGTTAACCCCTCATTCAGACCGGCCCCCAGATTCGTACCGCCCCGTGCGGCTATTCGATTGACCGCATTTTCGATGAGCCGGCGGTTCCGGGGGGAAACCGGAATTAATCCTGTATATCGCTGCGCTCCATCAGAATAAGCGACAATGGAGAACCGATCCCGGTCAGATAACTTGTCGATGAGTCTCAGAATGGCGGATTTGGCATGCTCTATTTTTTCTCCGCTCATTGAACCACTCCGATCCAGAACAATGACCATATCCACTGATTTTTCATTTCCCGTCAGCTCAGGCTTTACTGAGCCGGCCGACACCGTTACAGCAAGGGTCACTATCCCATCGGCGCCGTACAGCACTTTATCCTGGACCAACTCACCGGACATGCTGACTACACCATTCGTATTCACCGGCAGAATAACCGGACCGCCGGTATTCAACCCACCGCTGGAAAAGGCCGTATTCGTGTAGGTTATCGCCATGGCGGTTACCGTTATAAGCCCTCCGATAATCATGAGATATTGAATCACTTTTCTTTTCATGGTCGTGTACTCCTTTGCCGTTTGATATTGTCGGTAATTCTTGAAATCATTTTTAACACATTGAAAACAGATGACAATTCAAAGAAATGTAAATACTGCGGCCACTATATTTTACATAAGTTTTACTTTTCATATCCCAGTGCCTCGTGTAGAGTGGTGGTATAGGCACAAGGGGTGTTCGGATAACTTACAAATGAGATGGAAAGGCCTGCCCGATGAAAAAAGACGGACAATGTGTATTGTTGGTGGAGGATGATCCGGCCATATTGAACGGACTATTGGATGTATTGGTATTCAACGGATTCCGCCCCACAGGCGAATCCGATGGAACGAAGGGATTGTCCATGGGCTTGGAAAACCACTACGATCTCATCGTCCTCGACGTGATGCTCCCCGGTATGGACGGTTTTTCCATCTGCCGGGCGTTACGTGAAAAAAAACCCGAACAGGCCATCGTCATGCTAACGGCCAAAGGCGCGGAAGATGATATTGTCAATGGATTTCACGCCGGGGCTGATGACTATATCAGCAAACCCTTCTCCATTCGTGAACTGATGGTGCGCATCGAAGCGGTGCTGCGAAGAACCGGTCACACGACTGCCCGGTCAAAAATCACCTGTAAAGGCATACTGTTTGACGGTGAAATGCTGAACGCCACATGCCAGGGGAAAACGGAATCGTTGACCCGCAAGGAAATGGATATCATTGCTTATTTGTTTCACCATAAGAATCGTATTGTTTCGAAAAAGGAATTGCTCACCAATGTATGGCATTATGCCGATGCGGATATCGAAACGCGCACCGTCGATATCCATATACTCAAACTCAGAAAAAAAATCACCTCTCTGATCGGGGATTTGCCTTTCCTGGAAACAGTTCGCGGTGAAGGCTATCGATTGGAACCGGAAGAATGAAACGTCTCAAACTGATTATAATATTCTTCTTCATTGCCATTGTCATCCCGCTCGGGTACATCGTGTTGAAAACTTACCATGGGCTTAGGCAGGAAGAATCCGCCCAGTTCCGTTACTTCGCCGAAACGCTGTTTGACAGCATGGAAAACGAAATGGCCGCCATCGTCCGCAACGAAGAAAACCGTGCGGTGCATGAGTATAATTATGACTATCGCATTGGGGGAACGGAAAATGCGCTTGATGAACGCAAACGTTCTCCACTATCAACAGAACCGGTAAAGGAATACATTCTCGGCTACCTGCAGAACAATCCCGATGGTTCGTTCCAAACGCCGCTTGTAAGGGCGGAGCAGGATCTTTCCACCGAAGAATCCATGGTATTCAATGAACTCAAGGATATCAACACAGTCTTCAATCAAAGAAAATTCACTATCTCTGAGGTAAAACCGGCGCCGGTTCCGTCAGCACCACCGATGGCATCGGTACCACCCAAAGAGGCCGGAAAATCCAGTTTTGCAGGTAAATATCTCAACGTCGAAAAAACACCTGAATCCCGGAAATATCTGGGCACCAAGCAAAAACGGATAGAACAGATCACGAAAAGCCAAGCGCTGAGTCTCACGCAAACACCCCAAACCCTCACAGCTCAAAAGGCGGCCCGTAAGTCTGAAGCTGAAGGACAGAAGAAAGCGGTATCCGGTGCGGCGGCGGAAATGCCATCACTTGCGGCAAGCGGTGGCTTGGCGTTTGATGCATCCAGTAACATGGACGCAATAGAAATGGAGAGTGCACCTTGGGATGATGTCCAGGAAGAGACTGCTCCAAAACCGGGAGCCCCAGTGACAACGAATTTTCAAGTTGAAGTGGCACCGTTTCAATCCGTGTTCATTAGCAAGGAAATCATCTTTATTTTTCGCCGGATCATGATCGATCAGCAAATTTACCGGCAAGGCTTTGCGTTAAAGGTAAAGCCCTTTTTTTCATATCTCGCAGGGGCTCATTTTGAAAATCAACCCATGGCTCGATTTGCCAATCTTCGTTTTAATATTATCGATAACGGAATGGAAAATGAAATTTTTAGATCGGGGACACCAGTAAATCAGGACAATCATATATTGGTCCGGTCGTTTCCCATGCCCTATAATTTCATCACGGCTTCGCTGAGTTGTGACAGCCTGCCGGCATCCACCGGACGCCGGCCATTAAATGTAATCCTCATGGTACTCATGACGGTAATTTTTCTGGGTTTCATTGCGATTTACCAGAGCGCCCGAACCATTGTAGACCTCTCCGAACGGCGGTCGAAATTCGTCTCCTCTGTCACCCATGAACTGAAGACACCCCTTACCAATATCCGGATGTATATCGAAATGCTGGAACTCGGTATCGCCGGGAATAAGGACCGGGAGCAGGAGTATTTTGAGATTCTTGGATCGGAATCCGAACGGTTATCACGATTGATCACAAATGTGCTGGAACTCTCCAAACTGGAGCAAAAACAACGATTTTTCAATTATCAGACCGGTAATTTCAAAGATGTTATCCGGGAAGTGGAAACCGCCATGCGTCCGAAACTAATGGCTGACGGGTTTGTCTTTGTTGCACAGCATCATATTAAATCGCACTTCACCTATGACCGGGAGGTGATGATCCAGGTGCTGATCAACCTGATTGAAAACAGTATAAAGTTCGGAAAATCAGGTACCAGCCGCGAGCTGACGCTGGGGGTCCACCAATCCGAGGATCGGACGCTCATCAGCCTTTCAGATACCGGCCCCGGTATTCCAAAATCCGCCTTGAAAAAAGTTTTCAATGATTTTTATCGCGTTGACAATACCTTGACCCGCACCACCGGCGGTACCGGCATCGGTCTGGCTCTGGTCCGGAAATTCGTCACGGCAATGGGCGGTGCCGTGTCCGCTGCCAACAATGGTGGGCCGGGGTGCACCATCACCATCACCTTACCCCGAGAAAAATCGTGAACAATACCGCCAGTACCAGATAAAGCCCCATAAACACGCAATCCAGGAAACCACTTAAAAACTTATCGAACATGACATCCCTCCATTGTAGCATTGACCTGATACGATCAACAATCGTCGTTGAAAAAATCACAGGCCTCTTCCACTGAATCAAAAATCAGCCAGTCCCGATTCATCCCGCCATTGTTCAAATACTGAATTCTCTCGATCATTGTATTCCCGTGATACTCGAAAAATTCTTCGCAGTCCGAACGACTGATCTGTCTGGTCATAATGCCTCCTCGATTAAAGGTTTTGGCAATACTGCCGTTTCATCATCAATAGCACGGAGCTTTGACAGATACGGTCAAAGGGTATTAAAAAAATAAAAAGGAGATGCGTTTATGCTAATTGCAGGCACAGGGGGGTGCTTACTTGAATACGGATAGCGAGCGGGTCGTGTAATTATTCATACGATTACAAATGGTTAAAGTGCGGGTCTGGGCAATGGTATTTCGAGGAGTTGAACGGGGGCGCCAATCCTCCCACCTTTGGTGGGGAGCACCGGGATTGATCCAATTTACTTTTTTGAGTTCGGTTCTGATAGGAAAACCGTTCCCTGATGTATATCTACACCGGAGAACAGCGGAGACATAAAAAGATACGAGGATAATACCGCACCTCAACATGCCATGGCCATCTTCCCGGTGGAAAAATGATTAGTATAGATGACCGGCATTATCCGGATTTCAACCTAATATCTTCTCCCCAACCGGGGATGACACCACTTTCACAAGGGCCTGGACAACCCCCTGATCGTATTTGTTTACAGATTCTTTGAGTATGGACAAGGCTTTCTCCTCCGGCATGGAGGATCGATATGCCCTTGGCTTTACCATGGCGCAGAATGAGTTGGTCACGGCCAGTATCCGGGCGGTAATTGAAATCTCATCACCCTTGAGTCCCTTCGGATATCCGCTGCCGTCCAAAAATTCCGTCATCTGGAGAACGCTTTCAGTAATCGGCAGATCAAAGTCAACATCCTTTAGCAAGCTGGCGGCATGCTCCACATGCCGTTCGACCTCGATACGTTCGTCAGCGGTGAGTTTTCCGGGTTTGTTGAGCAAGTTCTGATCCACAAACATCTTCCCAATCTGAGACAGATTGGCGGCAATCTCAATGGTCGCGGCCTCCTGCTCCCCAATATTGAGTTCCTGAGCGATGGATTGGGAAACCTTGCTCATCAATTGGGAATGACCGGAGAGGTAAGGATCGGTCTTTTCAATGGCCTTCACCAGGATTTCTATTGTCTGCCGAATTGACTTTTCACTCCTTTTCCTCACCTGAACAATTTCAGTGATGTCCCGAAAAAGGGATACGATGCCGCTTATCTTGCCGGACTGGTCAAGGAACGGCACCTTGGATATCTGAAGGTGATGCTGTTTTGACTGGATATAGAGTTCTATCTGAAAATTGTTTGATTTCTTATTTTCCAGGACCCAATGATCGGATACCTCAAGACGTTTCGCGGTATCGTAGCCAAACAGAGCCGTATCATCCAGCCCGATCATCTCCTCGGCACTGCGGCCAAGCGCATTTGCGAATGCCGGATTCACATACTGATAAAAGCCCCGGTTATCCTTCAGGGCAATGAATTCCGTAATGGTATTGTTGATGCTGCCCAGCAGCCGGCGCTGCTCGTCTATGTGATCGGCCAATTGTCTGAATCTCCTGGCTGATCTTTTATTTTCTATTCCCACCAGACGCCACCACACCGCCCCCAGGGACGTGGTGAAGAATAGCACCAGCAATGTGCCGATGACCACCAGAAACCGGGTGTAGTTGCGGATGGATTTTCCGGCTATCTGATAATCGGACTCTTGTACGATCCACCAATCCAGTTCGGGCACTTTCTGGCCGTAAGAATAGGCCTTTCGCGATTCCGTGAGGGACGGACGGACGGAGAACTGCAAATTGTCGGACGTAAAACCAAGATCCTGGGAGAGTGTCGTCAGCTCTCCCGGCATCCATGGTATCAATTCCTGGTAGTCAGCACCGACTTTCTGGATCAGGCGAGTCCGCTCACCATCCCCCATCAAAGGAGATTTCGCCAGCAACTCGTTCACTTTATCCGATACCGCTTTTGACAACAGCAGCACGGAGACCGGTGTATTTGACTGCAAAGGCGTTATGGGCAGGAACAACTCCATTACCAGGCCGTTGGCGGTATGCCGTGCCGGTGTGAAAAAGGGTTTGTTTTCGGCAAGAACCGTCTTTACATGTTCGCGATGTACAGGTGTCAACGGCGATGTCCCCGCATCCGTGGCCAGATACGTCTGCCCTTTTCGATTGAGGATCCTTCCACTCCGGAAACCGGCGTATTTGGTGAATTCATCCAGGAGTTTATGCATCATGGGGAGCTGCTCTTCCAATTGGGATGAATCCTCCGCCGAATCCGTTTGAGGCCGGAGCTGACCAGTGACCAGCAGAGACACATCATCCCCCAGCAGGTCAACCTCAGCGGCAAAGAGCCTGAACAGTTCGGATTGGACGATTCTATCCCCCTGGTTTACAAGACCCGACAACCAGGTGGAGATTATTTCCGCACGGCTGCCGGCCAGGAGTTCCAACCGTTTCTCAATGGAGTTCCGTAGTTCAGCTTCTTTGTTATCGCTGATCAGCTGAACACAAACCGCAACAACAGCGATCACAACAACAAGGATAGCAGCGCCGAGGAACATTGTTTTTGTGCGCATGCGCCGAGGAGGTGAGGTCTCGGATTCATGGCCATGGAGTGGCGTAGGTCGATTATCCATTTTTAGTTACCTTTTTATTTGTCTCCAATTAGCTTGACATGGGCC
Organism: Desulfobacteraceae bacterium; assembly: GCA_013003715.1. Classification (GTDB taxonomy): domain Bacteria; phylum Desulfobacterota; class Desulfobacteria; order Desulfobacterales; family Desulfosarcinaceae; genus JABDIN01. The sequence continues at coordinate 139,888 of JABDIN010000027.1, forward strand.
CAACGATTTTTCTCATTAACAGAATATTGTGGAATGTAATGCTTGTACTTGCTATGTTCCAATACCAGATCAGACAAATTGTCTAAAATATATGCTGTATCATCCATATAAACCGCAAGGACAGCGTGTCCGATATTACGAATACTGTCCTTTATTACCACAATACGGAGATATTGGATATCAAACCCAAGATCCTTCAGGGCGTAATATTTTGCAATGCTGTAATCTTCGCAGTCACCCGACATTTTCATGAATTCCGCGGGTGTGGCCCAATAGTCGGCAACACCGAACAATTCGATATCCAGCCGGTATGGCCACTGGTTGAAAAACCGATTCACCGATTTTATCTGATCCATTGGCTGTACCCCGCGTGCCTGCCGGATTATCCGTTGCCAGCTCAATGCCGCCGGCGAACATGTAGAACCTGAGCATTTAAAAAAGAGACTTACCTGCTGGCCGGCTACCGCCATAACGCGTGTCCATTGGGGCAGTGCCCGGAGGGAACTGCGGAATTCCTCGGTCCCGAATAGCCGTATCATTTTTTTGGATTCGGACTCTTTTTGATCCGCCGTATCCGCTGCCAGATTCACATTGATCACTGCAAGCCATATCAAAATGCCCACCAAAAAACACACCATCACTTTTCGATAGCATATTCCCTTGTTATCTTCTCCCCTCCAGACCTGTCCGTGGAAGATATCGGGTGTATCAGCGCTCTCGAAGCGCATTCTGGCTGGCCTTCAGGATCGGTTTCAAAAGATAGTCAAGGACTGATTTCTTACCGGTTAAAATATCGACGCTTGCGGTCATCCCCGGGATAATTGGTAGCTGTGTTCCCCGGTGGACGATGGCGTTTGTGTCAGTTCTCAATTTTACCCGGTAATAACTCTCACCTCTGTCATCCATAATCGTGTCGCCACTGATCTGTTCGACAACACCTACCATACCACCGTATATGGAGAAATCATAAGCCGTGATTTTAATCATGGCCTTCTGACCGGGATAAAGAAAAGCGATATCCGCCGGACGAATCTGAACTTCAAACAACAAGGTGTCGTCCAGGGGGATGATTTCAAGGATGGATTCTCCCGGTTTTATCACACCACCTATGGTATTTATGATAATCTGTTTCACTGTTCCGCGAACCGGTGATCTGACATCCGTCCGGGTTACCCGGTCCTCTCCGGCGGCCAGAGATTGTTTCAATGAATTAAGTTCAATCCGGCGTTTACTGATTTCCTCCAGTGCCATAGATCTGGCTTCGGCCCTCCGCTGCGCCATTCGCTCCTGGGCCTCATCCGCCGCGTTTTTCATCCTTGGATAACTCAGTTTAAGGGCATTTATTTCTCCCTGAAGACCGACGACATCCCGTTCGAGTTTCAAAAAATCCGCCCTGGAGTATAAACCTTTCTTAGTGAGTGGTTCGGCGATTTTCTTCTGTTCAAGGGCGAGTTTCAGACTCCGTTCAAGCTCCTTCTGCTTTCCTCTGATCTCCCTGGTTTCCTGTATTTTCTGATCGTATTCCGACTGCAGGATTTTCAGCTCAAGTGCCAGCTGGTTTTTATGCGCCTTTAGAATGCCTGTCTGTTCCTTGGCAATCAGCGGGTCATGATCGATCACCTCCTGGGGAAAATCGATATCGGTATTACCGACCTGTGCAGTAAGACGCGCAATCGCCGCCATATGTTCTATGGATTTGGCAAAGGCGTCGCCATATTGGCTGGAGGCTACCGTATTGTCCAATCGTACCAGCACATCACCCTTTTCAACAATCTGGTTCTCAGCCACCAGAATTTCATCGAGAATGCCGCCTTCAAGATTCTGAATCACCTGGACCTGTTGGGAGGGTATGGCCTGCCCCATACCCCGGGTAACTTCATCAAGAACCGCATACCGGGCCCAGACCATAAATGCGATCATCATCAGAAAAACGGTAAAGGATAACAGATAAGCCATGGAATGGCCCTTACGGTGAATGGAGGCATCCACTTCACTCATAAAGGCGATATCCTCCTTGACCGGTTTGTTCTGTTCTTTGTATTTCATCATGTTGACAGCTACGATCCCTTTATTGCGTCATGTCTATCTGTTTACATCTACGCCACGAAGCTTTTCATTTTTCAACTCCACCAGAACCTTTCCTTTCGGCCCATCCACCAGGATTCTTCCGCCATCCATTACAATCAGACGATCCACAAGGGACAGCATGCTGAAGCGATGGGTAATCAAAACCAATGTTTTATCCTTGATTTTTTCCTGAAGGCGCTGCCTGAATAGATTTTCAGTGGAATTGTCCATGGAGCTGGTGGGTTCATCCAGGATGAGTATATCGGGGTCCTGCAGCAATGCCCTGGCAATGGTAATCGCCTGGCGCTGACCACCGGAGAGGTTCATCCCCCGTTCACCGACCTGCAGTCCGAATCCTGCGGGATTGAGCCTCAGAAAATCCATGACGCCGGCCGTGACGGCGGCATCGAGAATCGACCGGTCATCGGCATAAGGCAGTCCCAGGGTGATATTATCTTTGATGGAACCGTAGAAAAGATAATTATCCTGAGCGACATAACCGATCTTACGCCGGAGATCGGCTATATCAAGTTGACGGATGTCCACACCACCGACCTTGGCCGCCCCCTGTTGTGGATGATATAGCCCCTGGCACAGACGCCCGATAGTGCTCTTACCGGAACCGACCCGGCCGATAATCCCAACCTTTTCACCCTGCCCGATATGGGAAGTGATGTTATTCAGGGCAAGGGTCTCCGCATTGGGGTATTGAAAGGTAACCTGAGAAAACGTAATTGTGGATTCAAGATTTTCGTGACGAATGAACTCCTTCCCATCGGGACGTTCATTGGGAATCTGCATCAGCAGGTCAAGGGATTTCAGGGCCATTCGCGATTGCTGGAATCGTGTCAATACCGCCGCCACGGCACCCAAGGGCGCCATTGCCCTGCCCAGCAGGATATTACAGGCAATCAGGCCGCCCATGGTCAGTTCACCTAAGGAGATCCGGTACACACCGAAAATGATAATACCGACACTCACCAATTGCGTGACAAATTGAGTAAAAGTGATGGAGAAATTGGCAAGGGCTTTTGCCCGGCTTGACGAAACAGCACTCATACCAATGATCTTTTCCCATCTCCGCTGCATGGGGCCTTCGGCAAGGCTGGACTTAATGGTCTCAAGGCCGTTGATAATCTCCACCAACAGCGCGTTTTTCTGAGTGGATTCCTTGAAGCCGTCTTCTATGAAGCGTTGAAACGGATATTGCATGACAAGACCCACCAATATCACCAAGGGAACGGCGATTATGGGTATGATACACAGTGGCCCGCCGATAAAATAAATAATCAGGATGAAAATGAATAAAAATGGCATGTCCACGATGCTGAGTAAGGTGGAGGAGCTGAAAAAATCCCGCAGGGATTCAAATTCGCGCAAATTATTGGCCAGTGAACCTGTTGATTCCGGTTTGTGCTCGGTCTGCATTCCCATTACCTGTTGCATCAGCTTGCTGGCAATCAGCACATCTGCATTTTTACCGGCAACGTCAACGAAATATCCCCTCAGGTTTTTCAGCAAGAAATCGAATCCGTAAGCAATCATGACACCGACAGCCAGTATCCACAACGTATCCAGAGCATTGTTCGGCACTACACGGTCATAAACATTCATCACAAACAACGGGCTGGCGATGGCGAGCATGTTTACCACAACACTGGCAAGAATGACGTGTGTGTAAATTGGGAAAAAACGAAGTATATTGCCCCAGAACCATCTCTTGGCATTGAGCAGCTTCAGCTCCGAAGCCCGTTTGTCCAAACGGCCGCGCAGGCGTGCGAAGACGGCATTGTTGGTATATTCTTTTTCCAGGTCTGCGACAGCCACCCTGGACCTCGTATTTTCGTTTTCCGGAAATATGACCTCAGCCTCACGCCTGGTCACCCTCGTCAACACGCAGGCATTGCTGTTCTCCAGTAAAAGGATGCATGGCAGTGTCAGCGGTGAAATTTTATGTAAACCTTTGCGATAGACCGCTTTGGCGCTCATGCCCGCGCGCTCGGCCGCACGTATGCATGTCCCTACACTCGGTGGCTCTTTACCAATGGGCAGGCCCGACTTGATCGCTTCCGTGGACACCGGGTGTCCGGAGATTCTCATCAGAATGGAAAGGCATATAAGCAACGGCGGGTTGTAATCGATCTGCCCTGGTGAAAGTGAGGTGACCTGAGGTCCCTTTACATCAGGCACCTCGGCTATAAAATCAGTCACCTCGGCTACACCACGCGCTGCTTTTTTATCCGGTATCTTTGCATCATTCTCAACACGGATTTTCTTTTTTTGCTGCATCAGGTCTGTCACCGCTGTGTGAAATAAGGTAATGATCGATAATGCATTGATCCAACTGAATCAAATGCATTGATATTGTTTTGTAATATAGACTTTATCCAGGTCGAATGCGTATGTTTGACAAGCTATGATGATTATCGACCAAATCCCCAAATTGTTAACCATAATAATTTAATTAAGAGATCACAAAGCATTAAACATTTTTCGCATATCTTTTTTGTCGTTTTCCTGTATTTGTGATATATGCCATGGTCATATCTTTAATTAGGTACCCGATTCTTTTATAAATCCATGTTGTATTCAGTTCACAGATGAATTGGTTGAAATCGGCCAATATCTCTCGTTCACCCAAGCACCATAACAAAAAACAGTCTTAAGCGTACACCGGACTTGATGACTCGACAAACGGAATCAAGGTGTGATCACCGGCACTTTGTATAGCCGGTAATGTTTTAAAATATAAAAGCAAACTTAAGAATGGTTGGGGAACGGCCGATAAGATTATCGGCATTTTATTTAGCCGTCAAAAAACATGAAACAACAAAGAATTTGTTCGGGAAACGACGGGTAAAACGTTAAAAATCCAATTTATCCTGCGGACGTTTACAATGCAACAAAACCAGGAAAAAACACTAGGCATAATTAATAGTTTTAAAATCTATAAAGTGAGTGAGGTTATATGAAAAGAGATGCATATTGCTGGCATATTTCACCTGCCGTTATTCAATCGTTCATCCGGAAATGCCTGCTGTGCCTGGTATTCATCTTTGGTTCTTCATTCTGTTTCGCAGAAGAACCCGTAAAGGATGCTGCAGACCTGACATCCGTCAGGACCAGTGTCATTTATACCCTTGAATCCAACCCCCGGCTTGGGGAGATCAAGCAGAATCGGTCGGCTGTGCGAAAAGAGCTCCGGCAAACCAAGGGTCGATTTTACCCGCGCGTGGATCTTGACGTCGCTTATGGCACCGATAGCCATAGCGATGAATTCACACGGGATGAGGGCACGGATGACGAGTGGGATGACCGGACCGAAGCGTCCATCACCTTGACACAGCCGTTATATCATGGCGGTGAAATAAGGAGTACGGTAAAGGCTCAAACCACGAAGCTGGAATCCGCCGAAAAAAGGGTTCTGGATAATGCGGAGGCACTGGCACTGGATGCAATCATCGCCCACCTGGAGGTCTGGCGTCAAAGATACCTGATGGACTTATCCAATCAAAATATAGCCGTGCATGAACAGATATTGAATCATATTAAGGAAAGGCAGCAAGCTGGTGCCGGGAGTACCGCGGATGTGATGCAAGCCAACGGACGCCTTGCGCTTACCCTCTCCTCACGTTACCAGATAAAGGCCGAGTTGGAAGCTGCAACAGCCAACTATCATCGTGTGGCCGGTAGCTATCCAGCGCAATTGGAACTTCCCGGAGATTTCAGACTGAACCTTCCCATGGGACGTGAAGACGCACTGAGCCGGGCGGAATCCTGCAATCCCAAACTTGCCGCCTTTGCAGCGGATATTAAAACGGCGCAGAATGAAGTCGATGTTCGTAAATCGGAATATCTACCCCGCATCAACCTTGAATTGAGTTCGAAATACCGTAACCAGGTGGAAAGTTCCGAAACATACGAACACAATAATTCCGCCATGGTCCGTGCGAGATGGAACCTCTACAATGGCGGATCCGACAAAGCTGCACGTGAATCGGCGGAAGCCAGGAAACTCCAGGTCCTCCTTTCCAGAAACGATCAATACAATCAAATTTCGGAACAGATACATGATACCTGGAGCCGATACAAAATCGCCGGTGATCAGATAACCACCTATGATGACGCTGTTGAGTTCAACCGGCAGACACGCGAAGCCTATCAGCAGCAGTTCGTTGTCGGCCAGCGGAGCCTCCTGGATGTGCTCGATGCCGAAAATGAATATTTTCAATCCTCCGGCCAGCTCATCACTGCCAAAGTCAATGAGATCGTTGCCTCATATCGGTTGCTGGCATTGTCCGGCTGCCTGATGAAAAGCCTTTCTATTAATCCGGAACTATTCGATATTACGCCTATTTCAGCCGAATGCTGTGTACCCGCCGAGAAAACCGATGGTGATGCCGACGGCGTTCTGGATGCCGATGATCGTTGTCCGGATACTCCGCCCGGAGTCCCGGTGGATAGTGTGGGTTGCCCGCTGGACAGTGACAAGGACGGTGTGCCTGATTTTCAGGATGAATGCCCGAATACCAAAAGCGGTATTGTAGTGGATATCAAGGGTTGCCCGTTGGACACCGACCTTGACGGTGTACCCAATGCCACGGACAAATGTCCGAATACTCCAAGCGGTATTGTAGTGGATATCAAGGGTTGCCCGTTGGACACCGACCTTGACGGTGTACCCAATGCCACGGATAAATGTCCGAACACCCCGAAAGGCACACGCGTGGATGCAAAAGGCTGTACAGTTGCGGTGGCACCGGTCAAATTCACAAAAAGCGCCAAGGTAACCTCAAGCGGCAACTGGCTTTACCAGGGAATAGAATTCGAACTCGGCAGATGGGATCTGAAACCCGAATCCTATGCCGTTTTGGATGAAATCGCCGAGGGTCTTCGTGCCGATCCGAAATTGCACGCGGAAATTCAGGGTCATACAGACAGTCAGGGTAACCATGCTTATAACATCAGCCTCTCCTTTAAACGGGCGCGATCCGTTATGTACTATATGATAAACAAAGGCATTTCCGCCTCGCGAATTACGGCTAAAGGTTATGGACCGGACCGGCCCATCGCCGGAAACGATACTGCCGAAGGCAGGGCCAAAAACAGACGGGTCGAGCTGAAACCTATTCGATAGCAACTTCCAATGACCGGGGTACCATGAGTCGGGATGTTGGATTGCCATATCATTGCTCCGGTGGATAATTATGCAAACTTCGTATCTATGGTTTATGGGAGACGGTGGCTGCAAGAAGGATGCCCCCAGTACATTCCGCCGGAAATACCTTATGCAATTCAGACATACGTCACGTTACTTATTTAACTGCCGGGTTAATATTTCACCGACAAAATATGGAACAACGGCAATCGTCTGAATATGGAAGAATGTATATTTTTTTATGAGCTCATCTGATAAAAAAAACATAAACCCACATAACCCGATACTGATAGTTGATGACCAACGCGTGGTGATGACCTTTATTTCCAGGGCGATGGAACTTGCCGGCTATGACAATCTGATCTGTTGCCTGGACGAACGCGAGGTAATGGATACGTTAGACGATCGGGAAGTGGAGGTCATCCTGCTGGATCTGGTGATGCCGTATATCCCCGGAGAAGAATTGCTGGTCGAAATTCGTGCGAGATATCCTGAAACCCCGGTCATCATGGCCACCAGCCTTGATGACACGTCCACCGTTGTCCGGTGTATGAAAAAAGGGGCATACGATTACATCACCAAACCATTTGATGAGGAACTCCTCATTGCTGCGGTCCAGCGTGCCATTGCGTTTCGGGAATTGGCACGCCAGAATGCCCGATTATCCAAAAACTTGTTGTCCGGCTCACCAATACACTCGGAATATTTTAAAGAAATTATCACCAACAGCCCCAAAATGAAGCCTTTGTTCAGGTATTGCGAGGCCACGGCACCGGGTAAAGAGCCAGTCCTCATCACGGGGGAAACCGGCACCGGTAAGGAACTGATGGCCCGGGCTTTCCACGCGGCAAGCAACAGAAAAGGTGAATTTGTTGCCGTTAATGTAGCCGGTGTGGACGACCACGTATTCTCCGATACCCTTTTCGGCCATGAAAAGGGGGCGTTCACCGGAGCGGAGAAACCACGCCGCGGGTTTATCAATAAGGCCGCCGGAGGAACTCTTTTTCTTGATGAAATCGGAGAGTTGAGCGAGCAATCCCAGATAAAATTACTCCGGGTGATCCAGGAGAAAGAATTTCTGCCCCTGGGATCGGACCGGCCGATAGCCACGGATGCCAGGATCATCATCGCCACACATAAGCATCTGGATGAATTGCAGGCCAAAGGCGAATTCCGGCAAGACCTCTTCTTCCGACTGCGTACCCATCATCTGGAGATTCCACCATTGCGTGCGCGGCCTGAAGACATTCCGTTGCTTCTGGAATTTTTTCTCGAACTCGCATCACGGGAGTTTAATAAAAAAAAACCCACCTATCCGCCCGAATTGGTGCAATTACTGAGAATTCACCCCTTTCCGGGCAATGTCAGAGAACTCCGGGCAATGGTTTATGACGCCGTGGCCAGACATACATCCAAAACATTGTCCACAGAGGCTTTCAAAAAATATATCTTCCCCAAAAACCAGACCCTGCCGTCAGTGAGCCCTACCAAATCCGAAAATATCTTTGCCGGACTTGACAGCTTGCCGACGCTTAAAACAGCCGCCGACAGCCTGGTTGATGAGGCAATGCACCGTTCGGGCAGCAATCAGAAAATTGCAGCGGCAATGCTGGGTATTACGCCGCCGGCATTGAGCAAACGGCTGAAACAGCGAATTGAAAAAGCATCCGAAAACCTGCCCAATTGACCCGATTAACCATATTAACATTTTTTAATCCCGGTAGTTATGTTAACCCAAGCGGCAATGCCATTATATATATCTGTTATAATTGTATATTTTAGACGTATACCTTGCATAAAAAGATGTTATCATTAACTTTTTTCAACCCGGTTCTAATTCAATAGCCCGGGTATTTCCGCCACATATTCTATGCAATATTGAATAGTTATCGGTTATTTTAAATTCCGGCACGATTTTTTCATACAACTCTATGGATTCTATGAATTAATAATGAACCGAACCCTTTATCCATTAAATTTTATTATAAAAAGATTTCGATCATTCAAAGAAGAGTAGGAGCAAAAATGACTGACACTGAAAATCAACAAACAAAAAACATTGATACGAGCAACAAAATCAACACAGACACCATTTCTGATCAGGAACAATCCGCTCAAGTACAAAACATCGAGCAGATAACACTTTCAATTCCCGAGCAGAATCAAAACCACCAGGTACAGGTATCACCCGGAATGGAAATTCGTGTTGATTTTGATCTCGATCAAATTACCATTGAACAAAATGCTCAGGATCTTTTGCTCCACTTTAATGACGGCGGCACCATAACACTACAGAATTTTACCTCCTTGACGGAAGGAAACCGGCCACCGTTTATCATGCTCGAGGATGGAACTGTTTTGACCGCAGAAGCGATTCTCGCGTCCCTGGAAACCGAAGAAGTCGAACCCGCGGCCGGTGAAGGCAACCAGAGTGGTGGTGCCGGTCAGTACGAAGACGATCCCGGTTCGATATTGGAAGGTATCAACAAGCTGGACGGATTGGATTTCGCCCAACCCCAAGGGAGAGAAACACCGGAAATTCAGGCGCTTTCCCCAAATACGGAATCCCTTGCAATTGATATCGATGTAATTGATGTCGGCGCAACCCGGGACAATACCCCAACCATCAATGGGTCCTCTGTACCCGGCGCCACCGTCATCGTTGAAGTCGGCGGTGTAACAATGGCCACAACCGCCGGTCCTGACGGGCGTTGGTCGGTAACCATACCCGATGGCAGTCCGCTGCCGGATGGATCCTACACCATCACCGGTACCGCAACAGACGAAGACGGCAACATTTCAACAGATATAGGGCGACTGGAAGTCGATACCATCGCCTTGGCCGAAATCACCATTGATCCCGACATTACACCGGACGATATCATCAACGCCGCGGAAGAAGGCACCAATATCGCAATTACCGGCACTGTTGGCGGAGACGTGTCCGACGGCGACATCGTCACCCTCACCGTCAACGGCAATACATATACAGGACCGGTATCCAGCGGCAGATTCAACATCGACGTACCCGGTAGTGCCCTTACCGCCGACACCGACAATACCATCGAAGCCAGTGTCACCGGCACCGATCAATTGGGAAACACCGCCACCGCCACCGATACCGAGTCCTATGGATTCGACACCACTCTGCCTACCGCTTCAATTACGCTCGATGCCGACATCACTGCAGATGATCTCATCGATGCGGCCGAAGAAGGCACTGATATCGCCATCACCGGTACCGTGGGCGGTGATGTACAGGACGGTGACATCGTAACACTTACCATAAATGGCGGAACATATACCGGCCCGGTTTCCGGCGGCACCTTCAGTATCAACGTTCCCGGCAGTGAACTCGCAGCAGATCCGGATACCACCATAAATGCCAGCGTCACCACCACCGATGACGTCGGAAATTCCGCCACCGCAAGCGATTCCGAAGGTTATAGTGTGGATGATGCACCAGTTGCTAATGCCGATACCATCACCGTGGATGAAGACAGCTCCGTCAGCGGCGATCTGTCCACCAATGACACCCCTTCGGGTGACGGTGGAAATGTATGGTCCTTAAATACCGGCGCCGGTCACGGCACAGCAGTGGTAAATCCCGACGGCACCTATACCTATACACCCGATCCCGACTACAACGGACCGGACAATTTCACCTACACCATCACCGACGCGGATGGGGATACATCCATGGCTACCGTGACCATCGGTGTCAACCCGGTCAACGATGCCGCCACGGTCAGCAGTGCCAGTGAAGTGCTCTCCGAGACCAACGCTCCGGTCTCCACCAGCGGCACCCTCACCAGCACCGATGTGGACA
>JABDIN010000034.1 GCA_013003715.1 Desulfobacteraceae bacterium
GTTGAACATGATAAAAAGGGAAAATACAGAGAAAAAGAGTATCAAAGCCAAACGACTCAGGGCCGGATGGGATAATGATTACCTGCTAAAGGTTTTGAACTCATAATTCCAAATGCGGTTACCCTGTGATGGCCGCAAGGATAAACGAATTCATTAAAAGAATTACCGTGTCACATCCGGTACCTGAATTAAAGGATCGGATTTTTTTACCGATAGAAGACCAACGGATGGATTCGGACCGACTGACAATAGCAGTATCCGGCGACGATTTGCGCTTTAGGCTCCTTTTTTTATCGTCATTTTCTTTTGATTTTGATAACACCTTACATTATCCGCTTCATCGCAAGAAAAAATCCCGGTAACTGCTCTTACACTGGTGAGAGCGCATTGCTGAAAGCAGGACTTAGGAGTTACACATAAAATAATTTCATGCCCCCAGTTATCACAACGCATAAAAACACTGATTTCGATGCCCTCGCCTCCACCATCGGTGCGAAGATTCTGTACCCGGATGCTAAAATCGTACTACCCAAACAGGTCAATCCCAATGTGAAGGCGTTTTTGTCGATTCACAAGGACCTTTTTGATTTCGACGATCCGGACCAGATTGATATGGACGGCGTCGATCAACTGATCGTCGTGGATACCAATAAATGGGAGCGGTTGGACGGTGTTGAGATGTTTCGGGATCGCAAGGGTCTCACCGTTCATATATGGGACCACCATTCCATTGAAGGCGACATCGACTCCAGCTGGTCCTGCGTGGAGACAGTCGGGGCCACCATAACGCTCATCGTTAAGCAACTCCAAAAGGAGCGTAAGTTAATCACACCCATCCAGGCCACGCTATTTCTGGCCGGCATCTATGAAGATACCGGCAACCTTTCCTTTCCGAGTTCCACCGCGGATGATGCTTATGCCGTGGCATACCTTTTGGAACGAAAAGCGGATTTGACGGTGGTTGGCAAATTTTTAAGCCCTGCCTACGGTGAGAAACAGAAAGATATTCTGTTTAAAATCCTTAAAACCGGTATCCGCGAAAAAATCCGGGGGTTTACCGTGTGTTTCGGCCGGATGGAGATCAAAGGTCACGTTCAAAACCTGGCGCTCGTGGTGAGTATGTATAAGGATATCATGAATGCGGACGCATCTTTCGGAATTTTCACCACGCAGAACGGGAAACGAACCATAATCATCGGTCGCAGTTCCACTGACGGTCTGGACATGAGCCTCTTGATGAGAAGTCTTGGCGGGGGCGGGCATCCGGGGGCCGGCTCAGCGCTGCTGAAAAAAGTGAACCCGGACACGGTGGAAGAAATGATCCGGGAACTCATCAACGGCAACCAGCAGGCCTCGGTGCAGATCAGTGACCTGATGTCCTTCCCGGTCGTATCCATTGCAGCGGATGCAAAGATGCAGGAAGTGGCCCGACTGCTCAGGGAAAAAGGATGCACGGGTGTCCCGGTGGTTGATAAGGATGAAAAACTGGTGGGCATCATTTCCAGGCGCGATTTCAAGAAGATCAGAAGAAGGTCGGATCTGAAAAAACCGGTAAAAGCATATATGAGTACGAACATCAGGACCATCGAGCCGGGGATGAGTCCGGGCCAGGCGGCACGGATCATGGTGCGGTATGACGTGGGGCGCTTGCCGGTGGTCGCCGGGGATGGACGGATGATCGGCATCATCACAAGATCCGACACCATGCTGTATTTCTACGATCTGTTGCCGGATTAATCCCACAATGAGCAACGGCTCAGTCCACCGTACAATCAGGAGAGGAAGGTCGAGCCGGGTTATCTGCAAAACCGGATTATTCGAAGGCTTTTCGCCGGAAAGGGGCCGACGAGTCAATCCTGTTAGATGTAGAAATATCTATTCATAATGGTAGATTAAGCCTTTCTCTTTCAACCACCCACTTAACCTTTCAAGCCCTTCCGCCGTTGAAATTTTGGGTCGATAACCTAAATCTCTTTTCGCGGCGCTGATATCAAACCAATGTGAAGTCGCCAGTTCCTTGGCCACAAATCGTGTCATTATCGGCTCCCCCCGGATTCCCAGTGTTTTATATATCAATTCAAGGAGGGCGCCTGCCACCCATGCCGCCCGGGTTGAAACGGTACCGGTAATTTGGGGATATCCGCCTGCCGCCAGAATTCGATTGACCATATCCCACAGCCGAATGGGGTCGTCCTGGCTGATAAAGTAGATATTGCCTGATAACGCCGGGGTGTTGCGCAATGCTTCTTCCGCATTGATATGCGCTTCGGCCGCATTATCGATGTAGATGGTGTCCACCCGGTTCTCCCCGCCGCCCACCTGTCTCAGTTTGTTTGCACGGGCGAGGATTCGCGGTACGAGATGATTATCACCGGGGCCCCAAATGAGATGAGGTCTGAGGATGATGGCCGGAAGGCCGTTTCTGGCGGCACTGACCACCGCCTGCTCAGCCATTGCTTTGGTTCTGGGATAATGCGCACAATAGGATGCGGGGTAGGGGGCTGATTCATCGACACCTTCCATGCTGCTGCCGTCAAATACGACACTGGGCGAACTGGTGTGGACGAAAGCGGAAACCCTGCTGCACCGGCATGCGTCGATGATATTATTTGTCCCCTGGGCATTGGTTCGGTAAAAATCCGCATACTTGCCCCAAACCCCCGGCTTGGCGGCAACATGGTAAACCGTGTCCATACCGGTGACCGCCTTGATCACTGATCGGGCATCAGATAAATCACCAGGTACCTGTTCAACCCCCATCTCCTTAAGGTCAGGATAAAATTTCCGGGAAAAGCTCCGAACCTTGTCTCCGCGCCCAATCAGTCGCTGAACGATGGCCTTGCCGAGAAAACCACCACCGCCGGTGACGAGACATTTTTTCCCAATAGTTGAAGTCATCGGTTGAGTTTTTTGCCCGCCCATTCAGCCAGCTGTTCACGGAAAATTTTTGAATTGTGGCGAATATCCACAGGGAAAGCCGGATGAATTAGAAAGTGTTTTATATTTTCCGTCAGCACGTTGCCATCGGCCAGTTCTTTCATTTCCAGCAGAAACGCTTTTTTGTTGATACGTTTATGACCGGCTTGCAATTCAACACAGATGACCGGTGTTTGGTTCGGCGCCGTACCGATGCCCACCAGTGCCGTTCTGAAGACACTGGGATGACAATTGAACACGGCTTCACACGGCACGGTGAACAGGGTTTTATCCCGGGTGATGACCCGATGATTTTTCCGTCCACAGAACCAATACCGGCCTTTGTTGTCCATCCAGCCCAGATCCCCCATTCGATGCCAGAATCCCTCACCATCACGGATTTTAGCCAGGGCATCATGCCGCGGTTTCTGAAAGTATCGGCGGGTAACCAGGCCGCCCTTGACAACCAACTCGCCGATTTCGCCTTCTTCCACGGGCAGATCATCGGTCCAGTCTGCGATTTGATCATCCGTGATTTTAATTATGTTGATGTCGATGGTATTAACCGGCCGTCCCACACAGACACCGAATCCCTTTTCACTGAGATGCCGTGTATCGGATAGAATCTCGCGGCTGCCCATGAGCAGCACGGGCATGGCTTCGGTGGCACCATAACCGGTATGGATCTGGGCATCATTCATTAGCATATTTGAAAACAGGTCGATAACATCCGCGGTGACCGGGGCACCGGCGGAGATCACACGTTTCAACGACGGCAGTTTGACCCCGTGTTTTTTACCATATGTTCCCACCCGGTTCAGTAGGGCAGGGCTGGCGAACATGTTGGTGACACCATGATTAACAACGGCTTCGATGATTTTTGGCGGATTTACCCGGGCCGGCTTGGTGGGATCCATGTCCGGTATAACGGACGTAATGCCCAGGGCCGGGTAAAACAAGGCGAATAAGGGAAAGGTGGTCAGATCGATTTCATCCGGTGAAAAATCAAAATTAGACCGGATTGCCTGTAGCTGGGCATCGAAAACGCCATGGGTATAGACGGCGCCCTTGGCCGGACCTGTGCTGCCGGTGGTAAATAAGATCGCGGCGATATCATCCTTTCCGGTGTCGGTGATGGAAAATTTTTTCCAGGGGGTTTGCCGTAGCTGTTTGAAGGTAAGACCGCTCCAGAACCATTTTTTCCCAACGGTGACCCAGATGTCTACGGATGTGAAAAATTTGGGATAGATTTTTCGCAGGACATGGGCAGGTGGTATGCCGATAAGCGCCTTGGCTTTTCCTTCCTGCAGGCAGCTCACCATCCGTTTAATGCCCATACCGGGATCCACCACAACGGGTACCGCCCCCACCTTGAACATGGCAAAGACAAGTGCGAAAAATTCCAGGCTCGGTTTGACCATCAAAATGGTTCTGACCCCGCGGGTGATGCCGGCGTTGGTCATGCCATGTGCCAGACAATCCGATTCACGGTCAAGCTGCCGGAAGGTGAGATGAGAGTATGCGACCCGTCCGCCGTGATCACGACCCACCGGATAGACGACAGCCCGCTTGTAGGGCTGTCGTGCAGCCATTTCCCGCAGATATGTCGAAACGTTTATGATCGGTTTTGACGGTTCCATTTCATGCTCATCAGGTTTCATAATGGGTGTCTTTTTAAAAAATCCCGGATTAAAGGGATCACCTTTTCAGGAACATCTTCCAATAAATAATGACCGGCATCGTCAAAGGCGTGGATTTGTGCATGGGGCCAATGCCGTTTCCATTCCGCCAGGTAGTCAGGATCGAAAACAAAGTCGTGCATGCCCCATAAAATCAGGACCGGGACAGCGGCAAAAAGGTTCAGTTTTTTGGATACATTCTCTACAATGGCATATCCGGGATCGCCGGGGAATAGCGGTATATCCTGGACGAACTTGAGGGTGGCCAGCCGATGGCGCGGGCGATGGTAAGGTGCGGTGAGTCCATTGCGTACAAGCTTGGGCAACCTTTTTTTCGGTGCCATCCACAGGGCGCTGAACGAAAATAGATTGAAACCCAGCACCGCCGGTGTGGCAAGCCAGGCCAGGTTCCGGATCATCCGCAACCGCAGGGGGATCTTCTTTTTCCCCGGTGGAAAAAAACCAGCGGTATTGGTGAGGATGATCCTTCCGATGCGGTCCGGATATTTAACGGCATACGCCAAGCCGATCATCCCTCCCCAGTCATGCAGCACCAGGGTGATTTTTTCTTTTATATCCAGCTGGTCCACCAGGAATTCGACATCTTCCACACGGCTTTCAAGCCTGAAATCATATTGGCGGGACGTGGGTTTGTCCGACAGCCCGCACCCCAGATGATCTGGTACAATGGCTCGATGGGATGGTGAAAAGGCAGCAATCAACCGTCGATAGTAAAACGACCAGGTGGGGTTACCGTGAAGCATGAGCAAGGGCTCACCGTTTCCCTCATCCACATAATGATAATTCATCCCTCTCAAGCTCACAAAGTGCGGTGAAAACGGATAGAGATGTGAAAAGCCGGCTGTATTTATTTGTGATCTTACCATTCAACACCCAGCATGATGCAGTTCAGGCCGCTGCCGATACCCAGAAATCCCACCATATCACCGGGCAGGAGGAAAGAACGATCATCGGCGATGGCGGCGGTGATCGGCAGTGATACTGTGCCGATATTTCCGAGAAATTGATAGGTTGTAAAATCTTTCTCCATGGAAATGCCGATGGCGTCCAGGATGGTCTTTTGGTGCGTTGATCCCACCTGATGGCAGATGACTTTGTCCGGCTTTTCCACGGCCAGATTCAGTTTTTTTGTAAAACCCGTGTATGTTTCTATCCCCAAGGCAACGCCGTTGTTCAACACACCCACGGAATCGGTGCGCATGATCTGCTCGCGGGTGGCCGGAATGCCGGTATCCGGACCCCAGGTGCACAGTCCGTGATGACGGCTTGCACTTCGCGATTCACCGCCCATCAGCCGATGACCCGTTTTAGCGACAGCCGCATCGGTGAGAATCACCGCCACGGCTCCGGAACCACCGGTCAGCGTGGCCACGGTCTCCTTGAATATGGTCATATCCCGGGTTTCCAGAATCCTGTCGATGGTCGAGTCCACAATTTGTTGAGCTGATTCGCAGGAGACAACCATTCCGGCGCGGATCTGACCGAGTTCAATGGCATTGGCTATCTGTACCATTCCGTTGAGGACGCCCAAACAGGCATTGGAAACATCGTATAAGATCGTGTGGTCGCCAAGCCCCAAGCCGTGCGCCACCGCACATGCAGTGGCCGGTTCCAGGAGATCCCGGCAGACGCCTCCGTAGATCAGCATATCGATCTGATCGGATGAAATACTGGACCCGGACAACGCCTTTTTCCCTGCCATTATGGCGCCCTGGGACATTTTAAATCCGGCGGGCCAGTACCGGCGTTCGCGGATCCCGGTCAACGCCTCCAGCTGGCCCTTTTTAAAATGAAGCTTGTCATACAAAGGCGCCAGCCTGTTTTCCAGGTCCTCGGAAGTGACTACATTCGGGGCAATTTCATACCCGAACCTGTCGATGTAAACATTGTTGTAGAGCATCTGATATCTTTCTCGTTAATTTTCAGGATCACGGTAACTTGCTATGCGTTCGGCACGAGGCGAACTCCGAAATTTTCCATCTTATATATGAAAAGGCCATCGACCTTCAACCATCCATCGCCAAAAAGAGTGGGAATCGGCGATTCAGCGCAGTGGGTGACCGCTGCCATCACCTCGATTTCCGCATTGGATCGAAGTATCTGGCCGCGATAGATCCAGTTGTGCTGCATATCGGTGATCAGTTCGACCCGGTGCGTATCGGCCATATGCGCCCATTTTTGTCCGGCCATATAACGAAATATCTGAATCAGGGACTCAACCCCTAATGAGCCGGGACAGACCGGGTCCTGATGAAAATGTGCGGTAAAAAACCATTCCTCCGGATCCACTTTTTTAATGGCCCTGGCATATCCCAATCCCTCCGGTCCCCCATCCGGCAGGTAATCCTCGATGCGATCAATCATTCGGATCGCTTTGGCCGGTGGTTGCAGCATGTAGGGCGACTTTAAACTATGGTCATCAGCGGTCTCGGGGGTTAATGGGCCGATATCCGGAAAGGTGTACGAAACGCCATCGCTCAATTCCCGTCGGCTGGGGTAGAAAGTCACTTGGTCCGATACGCCTAACCCTTTCTGTTCCCCAAGGGATGCATCGGTAAAAAAGCCGAAATAGGTATCCCCGGTGTAAATGGGTTGGTCCCCCGCAAACACCCTGAAGTCGAAATTTTCGATGATCATGTCTGCGGTTTCGGATACTTTGGTCATCCGCGCATACATGTGCAGGCGGGTGTCGGACCGGTGCACATTGCTATGGATGATACCGCTGCCGCCCAGATTTCTGAATTTGAGGTCTTTTTCACTGCGTAGCGCGGAACCGGCATATGCGGCGAGAAATCCGCATGGCTGGAGCGCAATTTCCAACAGAATGCAATAGGGCAGAATACCACTTTTATCTGCGGAAAAGTACCAATGATTTGCCATGACATCATGTTCAGCCCTGAGCCATCCACCCGGTTTTAATTGCCAGGGTTCAGGATCGATGTGGGTGATCCGGTCCACAAAACAATATGGGGGACCGGGTAATCTGGCGACACGACGTTGATGGTCGAATTGGCGGTAGGGTTCGCCAAAACAATCCGATGGATTTCCGACGGACAGGGCGAGGATCTTATCGTATGAAAATGAGCGGGTTCCGGCTTCAGGCCGCGCCAGTTGCGGTACATTGGGAGAGCTGTCACTGGACGAAAACGCATTGCCATCACGGCGATTCTGCCAGTATCGTTCGATTTCCGGACGCGTGATGCCCGACATTTTCATGGACATGCCGTCGAAAAACACGATGTGGTGTCCATCGGCATACATGTGGGCATCGGCGATGACATACGGCTCGGGATTGAAACCGATCTCCTTGATGTGAATCTCATAGTGGACATGCTGCGTATCGGGTGTCACCGGTCCCCGGCATTTGAGCCGTGCCGGATTCCCGACCACCGGCTCATACCGCACGCCCGTTTTTTCCGTGACCCATCCCAGGCGTTGCAGGAATACACGCAGGGTATGTGCACAACACTCGTACATCAAGGTGCCCGGCATGACCATATCATCCACAAAATGGCAGGCGAGGAACCACTCGTCTCCATGGATATCGGCTTCGGCGGTAATGCTGCCGAGACCAAAACGGCCACCGGTCGGGTCCAGGGACAAGATGCGATCGATCAATTCCATTCTGCCGCCGGGCAACCGCAGGGATTCGGGGAGGTGGATGCCGGTAAATTGCGCACCGAAACAATCGGAAAGCTTGCCGGTTCTCAGTGCCTGGAGCTGCCGGTCCGTGAAAGATTCGGATTTCATGGAGACCAGGTCCATCCAGTCCGCCGGTCGTTGTCCCTTTGCCGGTGTCTTCTCTTCAGGGGTCAAAATGATTCCGCCTGATTCACGGACTTCGTTCTCGGTAAAGAAACCGGCGCATCCGTCTTTCATGGAGATCAGGTGAGAATCCCCGATATAGCCTTCGAACCGGAAGAAGAACAGGTAGGTATCCTGTTGCCGTATAAATTTGTCGATATTGATCGTGTATCGTATGGTGTCGCCGGGTTGCGGAAGACCGCGGTGAAAGGTGACCACCGCATCGAGCAAACGATAGGCGCGTTCTCCTTTTACCTTGTGGTCGATGCCCAGGTAAGAGGAGAGAAACAGATCCGCCTGGCCGGCTTCCACGGATATACAGACCGGTGCCCGGTTGCCGTCAAGATACCATGCATCCGCGAGCACATCATGTTCGGTGATGATCTGGCCCGCCGACAGGGATAACCTGTCGCCGGTTACACGGACGATCCGGTCCACCAGCATCAATGGTTCGTCGGGTAGACGGACCCGAACCTTATACGTGTCAACGATATCGAATTCCGGCCCCAACACCTTGCCTGCTTTGCCGATGGCAAACTCCATGCACTGGTTTCGGTCAAAGGCAATATCACCATCGACGGATATCAGGTCGTCGGTCACGGCAGATGTGGGTTGTGGACCACCATCTTGCATTTTGAGCGAAAGGAGTCTGTTCTGAAAATCGAAAGTGTCACCGAAATTCCGGGAGACATCGTCCGAAAAAGATAGAAATTGTTCGTGAAGTTCAGTGGTATTTTGGATGCCCTGGTTCATTGAATCCATAATGGAGTGAAAAGGAAAACCTGCTTTATCACTGTGCTTATCATTAAATGGAAAAGGTGTTTCGGACAGCGGGTGACCGGCGGTTTGGACTGACGCTTGAATTTTATCCGGCACAGGATCACTTTTTCCGGCAATCGGCGGTGGCGCAGGGGAGAGGGGCTTGCCGCCGATGTGAATGACCATGGTTCGATCGGTTTTTTCAGGTGGTTCTGTGAAAAAATGTGGTGGATATGCCTTATCTCCATACAGCATATCCAGATCCACCGGCACCCGTTCAGCGACCAGGGCGCCAAGGCACTTGATCACCGTCAGGTAGTCATCCTCGCCGCGCATGCTGGCGGATACAGCCAGATGGGGCCTGTCTCCCAGGATACACCCGATCATTCGGGTGCATGAGGCCCGGGGTCCCATTTCCAGGAAGATACGTATGCCGTCCGCATAGGCCTGCTCAATGGTTCTATTGAAATCGAACCCATCCGTGGCTTGCCTCAAGATGGCTGCGGCGGCACTTTCCGAGGTTACCGCGTAAGATTTTGCCTGTGCACAAGTGTAATAGGTAAGGTTTTCCGGCGGTGTTGTTGTCAACAGGTGCAGGTCTTTGTAAGCCCCGGCCACCGGAAGCAACGCGTCACAATGCACCGTAACCACACCCTGCAATGGAACCGCATGGCACCCGAGTTGTTTGATCACGGATCGAACATGAGATGTTTCACCGCCAATGACACACTCATCCGGTGTATTGACGATCAGCAACCGAGCC
This sequence comes from Desulfobacteraceae bacterium, assembly GCA_013003715.1. GTDB lineage: Bacteria > Desulfobacterota > Desulfobacteria > Desulfobacterales > Desulfosarcinaceae > JABDIN01. The sequence goes on from JABDIN010000034.1 coordinate 9,943, forward strand.
AGTCGATGCTCCGCTATCACGGGTTTGACGGCATCCGCTGATTGGTCGATGGCCGCTACCTGCCATTGGAAATCCGCGTCCTTGGGTATGTTCCAGGCTTTTCTGGCAGCAAGGCAGGGGCCTGACAATTCAGCAGAAAAAAGGTCTGTGCGGCGCATCCGGTCGAGCATCTCCTGCCGATTCCGCCATGCGCCCGTGGCAAACAATCCGGCGGTCTCTCCAAGGCTGTACCCGATGACGGCATCGGGTTTTATGGAGAACCGTTTGAATAAGTTCCACATCAGGCTGCCGTAAATCACCTGGCCGAAGATCATATGCAGCGGGTCGGATTCGATCCGTTCCAGCGATTCCGCTTCCCACCCTTTTTCCCAGGACGTGCGCCAGGGCATAAAATATTGCGGCAGGGATTGGGACAGGAAGTTTTCACATGATGCATCCATCTCCCGCATGACTTCCGGCCATTGAATCCCGATTCCCCGTCCCATACCCACATAGTGATTGCCGGATCCCGGAAATACAAGCGCAAGCTTTTGTGCGGCGCCAATGGAGTTCGGTGAGTAATAGATGCCGCCATTGGTACTCGGTGCGTTTTGGGGTCCGGAGATGACCATTGATTCGGCCAAATCCATGCGATGGCCGATGTCTCCCGGATTCCGGAGACAGATTGCGATGGCCTGCTTTTTATCCGGATTCAAGGGATGTTGCCGGTACCAGTTGCGGGCCGGATTTTCCAGACCGGCTTGTGCTCGCGTATCAGACAAACTGAGAAAATGTCTCAGTTCTTTCAATCCGTCAAGCAGTTGGTTTTTATCTTCTCCTTCACAGATGAAAAGCCCGCACTCCTGGGCGCCGGCAGGCCGGCGTTTTTCACTGCTGTGGATGTGCGGTATCGTTCCGGTATCAGCGAGACTGCTTTCTTGGAGCAGAACATGGGCACAATTCCCATCACTTGTCATGGCGCCGACACAGGCCTGTCGTGGCCCGCTGCTTCTATCGCGCATCCAGTATTGGGATGAAACGGGTATATGAAAAAGATGATCAGTCCATATTGTTTTTTTATGGGATGCGTAATTTTTAAGTCCGGGCAGCATTTCCTGATGAAGGCAGAGACAGGTTTTCACCACAGAGGCCAGGCCCGCCGAAGCGCCGGTGTGACCGATATTGGGTTTCACCGTTCCGATGGCGCACGGGCTTGAGTTCAAATTGTCGCCCGACCCAAAGTATTGTTGCAGCGCCGCAGCCTCGAGGGCATCTTCCGCAGGTATTCCGCTGCCGTGGGTTTCGATGTAGCTGATATTCGGCGTCGTGACTTGGGCATCCGCAACACACTTGGAAAGCGAACGGACATATGTGGATGGTTTGTCCGGCAGGGTTCCAAGGTCACCGGTGTGGGCCGCACCCATGCCTTTGATTACGGCATAAATCCTATCGCCGGCGTCTACGGCATCCGTTTCTCTCTTGAGAATAAGCGCCGCGGCACCTTCACCGGGTAAGGTGCCATCAGCTTTTGAATCAAACGGCCGGATGAGGTTTCGTTCCGAATAGGGGTGGATTTGGTCGGCGCAAACCACAGAGCGCAGATCCCCGCACATATCAACCGCCCCCACCAGCATGCAATCGGTCTCATCTTGTTGCAGCGAGCGGACGGCAATTTCAAGGGCCCGAAGCCCGGATGTCTCATCAGCAGAAACCACGAAACTGGGGCCGCCAAAGCGGAACTCCCGGGCAACCCGGCTGGCCACAATACCGCCCAAAGCACCAAGCACACGCGGTGCATTCAATGGCTCGGTGGCGCTTTCTTCCAATTCCCGAAGCCATGCGTGAAGCTGTTCGCCGGAGAGGGACAATCCGTAGCGCTCATTCCACGATTTCACCATATTGGAAAGATTCCAACGATAGTGAAAATTGGTGGTTTCAAAATCAAAACCAATGCCGATTATCGCCCCCATGCCGGGACGGTATTCCCGGGTAACCTTACCGGAATCCTTCAGGGCGTCCCTGGCAACCTTCAACATGAGCAGTTGTTGGGGCAAAATCTGGGGTATTTCATTGGGCGGGATTTGGAATTCACCGATATCGATGGGTAATTTGTCCATGTATCCGCCGAATTTTGCACGTCCCGCTAACATGTCTTCGGCACACTCATCGGCCAGTTTCCACCGATTTTCCGGTCGCTGGGCAATTATACTATCGTTATTGAAAATGAGCTGCTGGTATTGCCGAAGGGTCGAAATTGAACCAAAACCGGCGGCCATGCCAACCACGGCGATGGATGATGATGGTTTTCTCTCCGCCTGTTCGCTTACCGATATTGGTCTGCTGTTCGATTCAGTGCGATCCGGCCGGTATTCTTCAAGCAGAATATGGGCATTGATACCACCGAATCCGAATGCGCTGACGGCCGCCCGCCGATCCTGTGAGTCCACCTTTTCCCAACGCCCTGGTTCTGTCTGGACTTTAAACCGTCCGGAATGCAAGGGGCTGTTCACCGGCGCGCGATTGAAATTCAGCGACGGCAGGAGAATTTTATGATGAAGCGCCAACAGGGTTTTGATCATACCGGCGGCACCGGCGGCCGTGAGCAAATGGCCGGTCATGGATTTTACGGATCCGATGGCGCAATTTTTCCGGTCACATCCGGAGTCATCCCATAATTGTTGGAGACTGTTGAGCTCAGTCGCATCACCAACCGGTGTTCCCGCGCCATGACATTCAATGTAATCCACGTCATCGGGACGCCAGCCGGCTGTTTGATAAGCCGCCCTCATGGCCCGAAGCTGGCCCTCGGTGTCCGGCGCCAGCAGGTTCCCGCGCATATCGTTGGACAAGCCGATGCCGCGTATCACACCGTAAATTTTGTCCTTGTGTTCGATGGCATCCGAAAGTCGTTTTAAAATGAGGATACCAGCGCCTTCACCGACCACCAGGCCATCCGCCGATTCGTCAAACGGTGCGCATCGGCCGGACCGGGATAATGCCTTTAATTGACTGAACCCAACCTGCGTATACAGGCAGTCCGGACGTGACACACCGCCGGTGACCATCAGATCTGCCCTGAAGCGCCGGAGTTCATCACAGGCCAGTTTCACGGCATATATGGATGACGCACAAGCGGCATCCAATGTGTAAGCACCGCCGGAAACGCCCAGAGCTGCGGATAACAGAGATGCGGGGAAACCAACGACCCTGGCCGATAAGCTTTCCGGAAGGTCGGAATTATAGGGGGTCAGGTCAGAATCGTTAAAAAGTTTCGTCTCTGTAACAATGTTGAAGATTTCGCGAGTGATTGTAGAGGAAGCATCCGTCGGCAGGGCGATGGCGGCCAAAATCGTACCGGCACGGGCGTTGTCTATCGCGGATGTCTGACAGTCTGCCCATGCATCCAGCCCGGCTTTGACGATGATTCGATACAGGGGGTCAAGGTCCCTCAGCGATTTTTCCGGGATTCGAGAGCCGGCTGGCAGGGGGGTGGGGTGGGGGATCAAACAGCATCGCTTGGCGTATGCCCGGTCGATATGTCCCCCGGCATCGACCATAATATCAGGGTCAACTATCCAGCGGCCCGGTATGACTTCACTGGCGGTATCTTTTTTATTCAGCAGATTCTCCCAGAAATGATTCGTATCCAGGGCGCCGGGAAATATGCCACCAATTCCGACAACTGCGATGGGAACTTGATTGCTCATATATGTTGATGATCTAAATTAAATATAAAATTAACCAGTTAGTTGCTTGTATAGTATGCAGACCCACTTCTATATCCCAGGATGCTTTAGAAGGCAATAATCAAAAAAACATGATTAGAGACAATTTTTTCTATTTTTTACTTGATTTATCTCACATATTCTGTTTTTTACTCAGGGTATGATCTTTTAAGAGTATTACTCCTCTCAGAATAATGACGCGGAAACATTACGTTGAAACTTCAGTTGATCGTTGGCCATGTTCGGTTCAAGTGCGCCGCCATCTGGCGGTTAGCGATGTTAAACCTATCGATAAGGAGGTGTTATGCGAAGATCCAAACTCAGTCTAATCGTTCTACTCGCCCTATCACTCACCATCTGCATGTCCACCAACCTGTTGGCAGAAAGCCTGGCGCCGGTGAATATCAACACGGCAACGCTTGAAGAGCTGACAACACTGACACGAATCGGCCCCCAATACGCCCAACGGATCATTGATTTCCGGAACACTGAAGGCCCATTCGCAACACCAGAAGAGATCATGCAGGTAAAAGGAATCGGCCTGAAAACCTGGGAAGCCAACAAGGACCGGATAGTGGTGGAATAACAGTTGGACGATTTCAATGAACATTGACCGGATCGGCGGGGTTTTATCCATACCGCCGATCTGGTCGATCTGAACCGGTGATTCCATCACCGGTGTTCCATATACAAAACATGTGCATATCAATTTTTCCGCATACAAGCTTTTTAGGCTTGACACCCACCCTTTTATGTGTTCAAAAGGTGAACACTCATGCTCCTTCCAAACTTCATCCTGATTGCATTTCGTAAAAAATCAAGCGTTTTGAATCCGTGAACTACGAATGGCGTAATTCACCAAGCGGAGCTATTTTGAAACGCACATAGTACCAAACATCGAACCATACATTATCATTTCAATCATGTATTTCACAACCTGCTCTAAATCCGACGGTACCGAGTAGAGAATAGAGTAAACCGCTAAGGATATTAGACTATGGATAGCAAAGAGATCCGGACACTGCGAATCCTGGAGGAAATTGAAAACAATCATGCCATTACGCAGCGCGACCTTGCGAAAAAGCTGGATGTTTCGCTGGGATTGGTCAATTCGTTTATCAAAAGACTCATCAACAAGGGGTTGTTTAAAATCACCACAATTCCCAGCAACCGCATAAAATACATATTGACACCCAGAGGCCTCGCTGAGAAAACCCGTTTAACTTATAATTATCTTCAGTATTCGTTATCCTTTTACAAACAATCGCGCCGGAAAATACGACACATTCTCGAAGATTTCGAACGCCAGGGATTGAATCGATTGGTAATGTTCGGAACCAATGAATTGGCCGAAATCGCATACTTATCCATACAGGAGACCGATCTTACCCTTGCCGCGGTTGTTTCTGATTCTATAAAGGACATCGGCCGGATTTTTTTTGGTTATCAAATTCAAGATATTGAAAGACTTTCAGGGATTAAATTCGATGTGCTGTTGAACGTCACACCTAATTCAAAAGAATTTCGGATCGGAAGTTTACATAATAAAGGAATTGAGATTGATTGCGTTTATCACGCGATTTAGCATGAACAACTACAGTACAATTTGCTGGGATTGAAATTGAAAATTCTCATTACGGGTAGCCGCGGACAATTGGGACATGATGTTGTGAATGTGCTCGAGGCGGATCACCATCTTTTGTCCCTGGATCTGCCGGAGTTGGACATTACGGATTTCAAATCTTTAAAAAATGTCATCGGGGAATTCCGACCTGATGTGGTGATTAATTGTGCGGCGTATACCCAGGTCGATACGTGCGAGACCCAAAAAGAATTGGCCCATGCGGTCAACGCCATAGGGCCTGATAACCTGTCCCGGTGTCTGGCCGACCATGGCGGCAGGTTCATCCATATCTCAACAGACTATGTTTTCAATGGTAAAAAACCAATACCCGAGATCTATATCGAGAAAGACCCGACCCATCCAGTATCAGTTTACGGCGAAACAAAACTTTCAGGGGAACAATCGATTCAACAGAATCTGAATAATTACGTGATTCTAAGAACATCCTGGCTGTACGGCATCAATGGTGGCAATTTCCTGAAAACCATATTGAGACTGTCCATGAAAGACTCCAACCCGGTCATAAGAGTGGTGGATGATCAATATGGTTCACCGACATGGTCGTACCGGCTTGCAAAACAGATTGCCGCTATCCTCGATTCGGATGCGAATGGAATATATCATGCAACCGCCGAGGGCTATTGCACATGGTTCGAATTAGCGAAAGCCTTTTTGAGTCAAATGGGTATCAATAAGGAAATCGTCGCATGCACGACTCCAGAATATCCAACAGCGGCCAAACGGCCAATGAACTCTATTCTGGAAAATTTCCGTCTGAAATCAGAAAAAACGAACGAGATGATTGATTGGAAGCAAGACCTTAATAAGTTTGTATCGCTTCATCGTGATCAACTGATCAAAGAGGCAGTTCAATAGCTACTGCAGTTCCAATATCAAGAAATCAAAAAATGATATCATTCTCAGTTATTGCGAAATGAGGTGGAGGCTCATGATATGAAAGGCATAATCTTAGCCGGCGGATCCGGGACTCGGCTTTATCCGGTGACAAGGGTTATCAGCAAGCAACTATTGCCGGTTTACGATAAGCCCATGATCTACTATCCGCTGTCCGTATTGATGCTGGCCGGCATCAGAGATATATTGATCATATCAACGCCGACCGATTTGCCCAAATTCAAGGAGCTGTTAGGCGATGGAGACCAACTGGGACTGACTTTTTCATATAAAGAGCAACCACACCCTGATGGCTTAGCACAGGCATTTGTATTGGGTAAGGATTTCATTGGAAACGACTCCGTTTGCCTTATTTTAGGAGACAATATATTCCAGGGCCATAATCTTCAGACCCTCTTGAGTGACGCTATCAAAATCGAAGAGGGTGGGCATATTTTCGGCTATCAGGTCAGTGATCCCAAACGATATGGCGTCGTGGAATTCAACCCGGACGGAAAAGTCATCAGCATAGAAGAAAAACCGCAATATCCTAACTCCAACTATGCCGTAACAGGACTGTATTTCTACGACAATGATGTAATTGATATCGCCACAGACTTAAAACCGTCAAGAAGAGGCGAATTGGAAATCACGGATGTTAACAAGAAATATCTCGAGAGGAACCAGTTAGTGGTAACCCTCATGGGCAGAGGCTATGCCTGGCTGGATACCGGAACACATGAATCCCTTTTGGAAGCATCGCGATTCATAGAAATTATCGAGCGTCGTCAAGGCCTAAAAATAGCGTGCCCGGAAGAGATCGCCTGGCGCAAAGGTTACATCAATGACGATCAACTCGTAGCGATCGCGGAACCCATGGCCAAAAACGGATATGGCATTTATTTAAAAAGGCTCTTAACAAACAAATAATACCTATGAAGATCATTCCCACATCGATTCCCGAAGTTCTCATCATCGAACCGAAAGTTTTTACCGATGAACGTGGTAAATTTATGGAAACATACCACCAATCCCGGTATGTAGAGAATAAAATCAATGTCACATTTGTACAGGACAATCTCTCCTATTCCAAAAAACACACACTACGGGGCCTCCATTATCAATATCCAAACGCACAAGCAAAACTCGTCCAGGTGTTGAAAGGCGAAGTCTTTGATGTGGCGGTAGATATTCGCTTTGGTTCACCGACTTTTGGTAAATGGGTAGGTGAAATACTATCAGATCAGAACTGCCGACAATTATATATTCCAAAAGGATTTGCACACGGCTTTTGTGTCCTCAGTGAAGAAGCTATTTTCAGTTATAAATGCTCTGATTTCTTTACACCTGAGAATGAAAGTGGTGTTATCTGGAATGATCCGGATATTTGTATTGAATGGCCATTGAAGAACCCCATACTATCGGACAAAGATCAAAACTTCAGTCGTTTGAAGGATTCAATACTAATTTCTATAAGAAAAAAATAGCATGTGGTTTATGATTGCGAAACGGCATCGTCAGCATGTCTGTTTTCTAATAACATCTGTTTCGCATAGTTGTGATTGTTGTGTATCCACAAGACGCTGTTTTAATATACCTCATTGTTCACATCTTGAGAAAAAGATTTAAAAATATCCTATGAAATGACCAGGGCCATAACACTAAAATTCATAAATCGAGGCATAGTTTTCATGCAACAGTTTTCGATATTACCTAAGGAAATAATTTGCAGTTTTTGGCGGAATCGCGATCTTATAGCTTCGTTGGTGAAACGTGAAGTAGTCGGGCGCTATCGTGGTTCGTTTCTTGGAATTGCATGGTCATTTTTGAATCCGCTGCTCATGCTCATTACATACACCTTCATATTTTCAATTGTCTTCAATGCACGATGGGGTATAGACAAAGAGGAAAGCCGGATAGACTTTGCCATTATTCTCTTTGTGGGTTTGATCGTACATGGTATTTTTGCCGAATGTGTTAATTGTGCACATGGGTTAATCCTCTCAAACGTGAATTTTGTCAAGAAGGTGATTTTTCCTTTAGAAATTCTTCCATTTGTGACCTTCGGATCAGCGTTGTTTAATACTATGATCAGCATAGTCGTGCTGTTACTATCCCAGCTTATTATCAAGCATCAGCTACCTTGGACAACGGTGTTTTTTCCTTTCATTCTGCTTCCGCTTGTATTTGCCACCTTAGGTTTTATATGGTTTATCGCAGCGCTTGGTGTGTATATTCGTGACATCGGTCAAATCACAAGTATATTAACAACTATTTTATTGTTTACCTCAGCAGTATTCTATCCAATAAGTGCATTGCCTCAGCAGTATCAAGTTTGGTTAAAACTTAACCCACTTGCTTTTATTATCGGAGAGAGTCGCAATTCATTGATATTTAATCAATTACCAGATGTCAAAATGTGGATCGTTATGCTTATAGCAGGTGTATTGATCGCATGGGCCGGCTTTGCATGGTTTCAGAAAACTCGGAAAGGATTTGCCGATGTTCTCTGAAAAAAAGAATAAGAAAAACTCACTTTCTGTGACAAGAAATTGCAGCTTTGAGAAGTTAAATAATATAACAAACCAAAAAGATATCGCTATCCGAGTCCAAAATATATCGAAGTGTTACCATATTTATGATCGGCCACATGACCGACTTAAACAATCATTGTTCTCCAAGTTGCAACGATTCATCCGAACTCAACCAAAACAATATCACCGTGAATTTTGGGCACTTAAGAATATCTCGTTTGAGGTCCAAAGGGGTGAAACAGTAGGTATAATAGGCCGAAACGGATCCGGTAAATCAACTCTACTACAACTTATCTGTGGTATCATACACCCAACCGGCGGTACACTACACACCGAAGGGCGAGTAGCAGCCTTGTTGGAACTTGGTTCTGGATTCAACCCAGAATTTACCGGGCGAGAAAACGTTTACATGAATGCTGCTGTATTAGGCTTGAGTCGAGAAGAAACTGATGCTCGCTTTGATGAGATCTCGGCCTTTGCCGATATTGGTGATTTCATCGAACAACCAGTCAAAACTTATTCAAGCGGTATGTATGTGAGACTTGCTTTTGCAGTAAATGTCCATGTAGATGCAGACATATTGATCGTTGATGAGGCACTCGCAGTTGGCGATTCTTTTTTTCAGGCAAAATGTATGTCTCGGATGAAGAAAATTGTTGAAAGTGGTAGCACAATTTTATTTGTTAGCCACGATATTAATTCGATTAAGGCTTTATGCGAGCGCACCCTTTGGATAGATAATGGCGTCGGTCGAGCATTCGGTAAAACTGCAAATGTTTCAATGGCCTACAGTGAAGATTGGATTAATCGTGCTAACGCTAAGTATTTTCTTACAAATGTAGAAGAAAAGGGAAATCCTATTTCGAACATTAACGAGCCCCAGGTAGAAAGTTGCAATATAGCAACAGGTATTCGATTTTCAGCTCGATCTGGTACAGGTCAAGCCAAGATAGTTTCTTTTCAAGGATATTCCGGGAACAAATTGTTAGGAGATACTCCTCTTGACTTTGGCTCGATTTTGCGACTTGTGTGCCTGATTGAGATCAATCAGAGATGCAATCAACTGGTTGTGGCCCTTCACATAAAAGATCCAAACAACCAGCATTTAGTTGGTGTCAACAGCGGAGCATTGACAGGACTTTACGATCGTACGTGGAATCAGGGTGAAAGATTGAAACTTGAATTCAAACTACCAATTCGTCTACAAGCAGGTCGCTACTCCATTACGGCGCTAATTTCTAGCCTGGCTGATGTATCATCTTACTCCGATGTTAATATTGTTGATTGGATAGATGATGTCGGGATCTTTGAGGTTGGAATAAGAAATCCTTTTCCGCTATGTGATTGGATCGAAATTGAACATGATGTCAAGTTTTCAATACCTTAAACAGCTTGTTGAAGAGCAACACTCGATAGTAGTGTTAGATGATTTTTTTCCAAATCTTTTGTCAGGTTTCCGTATTGCCGAATACAATTGGTATCTAAGACATTTTCCACAATTAGTTGTTTATTCCACTAATCCTGATTTTGATTCTGTTCATGCAACCTATGCTCAACACTATCCACAACATTCTGATCGAGTTAAACCTTACGATGATTCATCCTTGAATGGCTGTACGTTTGTATACATGAATTTCCTTAACAATGCACATCATTTTCTGCTTGATCTTCACTCGCGTTGCATTCCGTTTCTTATGACGCTTTATCCTGGAGGTGGTTTCGGACTATGGGAACCAGAAAGTGATGCGAAATTGTTACAGATTCTTAAATCACCGTTGCTTCTCGGAATTATTGCTACTCAAAATGTTACATTAGACTATCTAAAAGAAAAAGGTTGCAAGGTTCCCGTTCACTACATTTATGGCGGAGTGGTTCATCCAATCTATTTTGAAAGGAGAAAGGAATATAAAGACAACCACTTTGTCCATGATTCCTTAAACATATGTTTCGTTGCTGCTCGATACATGGAAAAGGGGGCGAATAAAGGATATCCGCAGTTTATTGAGATTGTACATCAACTTATCCGTGAATTTCATCATTTGAAATTTACTGTAGTGGGAAATTTTAATGCGGATGATGTTTTTTTGGATGATACGGCCAGAAAGTCTATTACCTTCATAGAATCCCTCACAACCGCAGATTTGAAAGATTTTTTTCTTACACAGGACATTATTATTTCTCCAAATCGTCCTTTCTTGCTGCATCAAGGCAATTTCGATGGTTTTCCGACAGGTTGCTGTGTAGAGGCATCTCTGTGCGGTGTTGCTATGATTTGTAGTGATGAGTTAAAGCTTAACTACCACTATACAGACGGAGTAGATATTGTTATCTGCCGCCCTGTGTCAGATACTATTGTAAAAGCTGTCAAGAATTTAATTCTTGATTCTGAGTTACTAGAGAGAATACGCATACGTGGGCAAAGTATCAGCCTAAAGATTTTTGATCCAAAAAAACAACTCGGTAAACGAGTATCAATCTTGGAGAAGGCTTATAATTACCAGAAAGTTAAATGGCCAATTAAATTAATCGAATTCTTTAAACTTGCTAAAGAAACCCTTATATATCACACTAACTACATTCGATGTATCGAGACTGAACTATCTGTATTGCGTAAAAAACATCCAGATAAGCTTGAACAAATTATTGCTGAACAAACCACTTACATCCATAATATTGAAGCTGATTTGACAACGCGTGGAAAATATATAGAAGAGCTTGAGCAAACCATCACTGTTCAAACTACACACATCCATAGAGTTGAAACAGAACTTGCGAAATTGCAATCGTTGTGGCTTTCAAGACTAAAATCTGTTGGCAAAAAACTTTCTCAGTTAATAAAATCGAGTTAGGTTTACTATGAATATAAATGTCACAAAGCCATTTCTACCTCCTTATGAGGATTATCAAAAACTCATAAGAAAAGTTTGGGAGCGGGAGTGGTTGACAAACAATGGCCCACTAGTGAATGAGCTTGAACTTAAACTCAAGAAATATCTTGGCATTAATCATCTTTTGTTTCTTTCCAATGGCACCATAGCACTTCAGATTGCTATCCGCGCTCTTGAGTTACAAGGTGAGATTATTACCACCCCATTCAGTTATGTCGCGACTACTTC
>JABDIN010000048.1 GCA_013003715.1 Desulfobacteraceae bacterium
ATCAAAGGATGGGGATCTTTGCTACCATTATTTAAGTTGGCGCTTTTTGACGGTTTAAACCCAACATCACCAGTCATTTGTTCATGCGGGCCAGGGGTCGTTGATTTGCGCCAGACCATCATTTTTCCAGCGAGTGTTACTAATGAAATTTTTACTGATACAATTCAGGCAGATCGGCGATGTGATACTCACGACGCCGATGATCCGGTTGCTTAAAGAACAGGTTGAAAATGCCAGGATAGATTTTTTGACGAACCAGGCCAATGTCTCTCTTTTGAATCAAAACCCGTTTCTGGACAATATTATAATTTATTCCAAAATAAAGGGGAATGTTGAATTCCTGAAGCTGTTGCGAAGCATCCGAAGCAATGGATATGATGCCGTCCTCGATTTTCAGGACACCCCGCGTTCAACCTATTGTGCCGTATTTTGCGGTGCGAGGTATAAGGTGACCTACGATACCTCGTCCCGGCGGTTTTTCTACAATACCCTTGTGACTCGAAAGGTCGGTTATGCCACCACCATCAGGTCCAGCCTGTTGACACCGTTTATTCCGGATATCGACACCAAAACAGATCCGCCGTTGCATCCTGAAATTTATTTTTCACAGGCGGATCAACGAAAAATTGAAGATCTTCTTCGAAGATATCAGATCCGACCGGATGATTTCATCGTCACCGTTTCACCCACTCATCGCCGGCGTACCCGGCGATGGCCCCTTGACTTTTTTTATCAGGCCATCGAGCACCTCATCCGGACTTACAACGCCAAGGTAATTGTGACCTGGGGCCCGGGTGAAGATGAGTATATCAGGCAGCACCCGGAATTTTCCAATAATAACGATGCCAATCTGATCGTGGATGCGGAATTGAACCTGCTGGGTCTGACCGTATTGACGAGTATGGTGAAACTACACATCGGGAATTGTTCGGCGCCGCATCATATAGCCACATCGCAGCATACGCCGACATATATTATTTTCGGCTCCACCAGCATGGGATGGTGCTATCCGTCGGCAAATCATCATGGGATAAACCGGAATCTGGATTGCCAGCCATGCAATAAGAACGTGTGCATCTATGGTGATGCTATTCCGTGTTTGAAGGAGTTCCCTTTCAACGCAATCAAGGCTGACCTTGATCAATTTATCATTAGCAGGGTGTTGCCCGAATCGCTTCGACAATAATAGCAGTACCCAGTACGGTATATCTTCTAATCCGCAAGTGGTCTTATCAATTCGATTATGACATTCTTTCCCTTGGCCCGCCTGTAAAAAAATAGGCTTGCAAAAAGCGGTGGTTGCTGAAAATATACTGGATTTTAATTATAGTCTTCCCCCCTGAATTTTGCTCTTGGAGGCGTTAATGAAAACCTTACTCATCATCGGCGGTGCCGGTTTCACCGGAACCAATTTCGCAGACCACTATCTGAAGCAGGGCCACAAAGTTGTTGTTGTGGACAATTTATCCCGGAAGGGTTGCCTTGAAAACATCTCTTATCTTCAACAGCACACGAATTCCGCGGATCTGGACATTGTTATTTCCGATATCCTGAAACCGAATACCGCATTCGTGGCGGCCATCGAACAAGCCGATGCGGTGTTCCATTTTGCCGGTCAGGTGGCGGTGACCACCTCCGTTGCCAATCCCCGGGAAGATTTTGAAATAAATGCGTTGGGAACCTTTAACGTATTGGAAATGATACGAAATTCCAAGGGAAACAAGCCCCCGTTGTTTTTTTCTTCCACCAACAAGGTGTACGGGGGCATGGAAGACATCAAGGTGGTTGAGCAGGCAGATCGATATGCCTATAAGGATTATCCGTTGGGTATCGCAGAAGACCGGCTTCTTGATTTTCATTCGCCATATGGGTGCTCCAAAGGGGCCGCGGATCAATACGTTCGGGATTATGCCCGGGTATACGGGTTGAAAACGGTCGTGTTCAGACAAAGCTGTATTTACGGATACCGGCAATTCGGGATCGAAGACCAGGGATGGGTGGCGTGGTTCACCATTGCCGCATTTCTCGGAAAACCGATCACGATTTATGGCGACGGCAAACAGGTCCGCGATGTGCTCTTTATTTCCGATCTGGTGAACGCCTATGACCTGGCGTTGCAAAACATCGATTCAATTTCGGGTGATATATTCAATATCGGCGGGGGACCGGCGAATACCATCTCACTGCTCAACCTGATCGATTTTTTGAGCACCGAATTGCAGATCACTTTTGATATCTCTTACGACGATTGGCGCACCGGTGATCAACCCGTATATATCTCCGATATTCGGAAAGCAGGACACCGGCTCGGCTGGACACCCAAAACCTCCTGGAACGAGGGGGTTCGAAAACTGGCACATTGGGTTGAATCCAATAAGGCAATGCTGGCCAAAATCTTTTAGATACCTGTTCAGGTGGTGAGTGGTGGACCATGGGGACCATTATACTATTTCGGTCCCTTCGGCATTCCCAATGGTTTTAAGCCCGGCCGGAAATCCGGCGATATACCTTCATAGTGCCGGCCGCCATATTTTCGGGTGAAAACCGGGCGGCGTGTTCATATCCGCGTTCGATGCATTGCGCCCGCAATGCTTCATCCGTCACCAGTTTTTTTATGCCCGATGCGATCTCGTCCGTGGACGCCGGATCCACAAGCACGGCAGCATCACCACCGGCCTCCGGAAGGGACGAAATATTGGATGTCAACACCGGTGTCCCCACTCTCAGGGATTCCAGCACCGGATATCCAAAACCTTCGAACAATGAGGGGTATGCCGTCATCCGGGCCAGTTGGTAGATACCGGCCAGATCCCTGCCGAAAACCGGCCCGGCGAGACGTATTTTATCACTGTGCTTCAATTTTTGTATGCCGGAGATGATGTCATCATAGAACCAGCCCTTTGATCCGACGATAAGAAATTGGTAGTTATCCGGTATTTCTCCGGCGGACAGAAGTCTGTCAAAGGCCGTTGCCGTCTTGAGGATGTTTTTTCGCGGTTCAATCGTACCCACATAAAGTATGTATTCTTCCGGGAGCGTGTGGTGGTTCTTTAACGTGATCAGTTCTTTTTCCGGCAATGGTCGGAAATCTTCATCAAATCCTGGATAGACAACGGTTATTTTATTGTCGTCGATGTTGAAATAATTCACGAGATCTGCTTTTGTGGCCATGGAAAAGCTGATGATATGATCCGCCCGCTCGGCGGATTTTCTGAAGGCGAACTGATAGTAGGCTCTATCCCATTTTTTGAAATATTGCGGATATCTCAGAAAAATCAAATCGAACATGGTGACGACCATGGGTGTTTTGGCCGATACCGGCAGGACGTGGCTCGGACCATGAAAGAGGCTGAATTGTCCGCGATCGACAATTTTTGGCAGTTTACGAAATCGCCACAGACCATTGCCAAGGTCACCGGGTAACCGGTATGCCGCCGTCTCTATATGCAATCCGGCGTGATCAGGTGCGTCAAACCGGACCTTCCCTTTGGGCCGGAACAGGGTGATCCGGATCTGCTCCCCATACCGGTCATCCATAAGGCCTTTAATCAGTGTGCGGCTGTATCGACCCAAGCCGGAGGTATTCATGAAGAAGCGTTTTCCGTCGATGGCGACATGTATCATACAAAAACCGTGTAATTGAAGTTCATATACCTGCAGGATTGAATGATAAAAAATGACAAGTGTAATACACGGATAGCACCTTATATGCAACCGTGCCGGCATCAGCCGTTAAAAAGGACGCGGATTTGCGTGGGGGAGTATTCCGGATGGCAGTTCCACGGCGTTGACGACGAGGCGTTTTTTGAAGCATTAAAGGCGTTTATTGATAGTGGATTTGACCGGTCGGCGGCGGTTTCCCTGAGAACGACACGATCTGTTTTTCGTTTTCTGATCGGTAATAAAGAGATCTATGTCAAGCGCTATTTCATGAATACGATGAAACATCGCATTCAAACACTTTTCGGTTGCAATAAAGCGCAAAGATCGTGTCAAACCGCGAGCATACTCTTGGCAAAGGACGTTGCAACACCGCGTCCCATCTGTCTGTTGTGGCGCGGAGCCCAATATTTTTCAACCGAATATGTCCTGGTGTCCCAAGGCATTGCCGATAGTATATCGCTGCGCCGTTTTGTTCACGATCATCTTTTGTGCGAACATCCGGACCCCCGGATCAAAAGAAACCTGATCCATCGATTTGCCGCCTTCATGGCTCACATGCACCAGAGTGGGATCTACCATGGTGATTTCACCGCCAATAATATCCTGCTTTCCCCTGCATCAAATCCACTGGATTTTAAAATTTACCTGATTGACCTTGACGCCATCAGATCGGTTCACAGGATTTCGACCCGCCGGCGCGTGAAAAACCTGGACGAGATCGGACGAAACTTCATGGATCTGGATAAACTCACCCTGCACGACCGCATGATATTTCTCAAGTATTACCTGCACCACTTTTGTGGTAAAAAGGCGGGGGTGCGCGGCCTGTTTCATACCGTCAGGAAAAGAACCCGCCATCGATTACAAAAGAATCGGAAAAACAGCGTAGGGTAGGGTGGTGAATTGACGGATCCCCGGTGGAAAATGTCCGTCATCCGTCATCATTGGGCACCACCGAATCGAAAACCGCCATATACTGCTGATAAAAAACAGGTTCCGAGTAGAGTTGGTTGTACAATTGTTTTGCCTTTCGGCCATAAGCTGCAATGCGATCCGGAGATTCCACAAGATCGATGATTTTTGCCGCCAGTTCTGCCGCATCCCCGGGTGCGATCAACTCTCCGCATTCACCCGGTCTGATAATTTCCCCGATGGCATTGACACTTGTACCGATAACCGGCTTCCCCAGGAACATGAACTCCAACAACACCCGGCTGATGGTTTCCGACTCGATGGATGTTATAATTCCGATATCCAACGCATTCATCAGATCGGCAACATCTTCGACCACCGGAAATAGTTTGAAATGTGATGCCAATCCCAATTCCTGAATCCTGTCGTGCAAGTCGTTGGTGGTAATATCTATTTCTTTTCCGGCCAGGACAAATTGAACATTTTCATGTTTTTCGAGAATGATGGAAGCGGCTTTGATGAGCGTAAACTGATCTTTCACCGCGCTGAAGCGGCCAACGAGTCCGATACGTATTTTTTGTGCATCAAGGCCATACTTGACCACGGTTTGCGCCGTGGATCTGCTCAGGGAAAAATGATTTTCATCCACACAGCCATAGATCACCCGGTTTTTATGTCCGGGTGATGAGAATATCGGTTTGTTTTGCTCAACTATATTCCGACAGGTCAGGATGGCCGCATCACAGACCCGGTATCGGAAGGCTGACCAAAAGTTCGCGGATATCGGTCGCTGATCACCCCGGGTGATCACTGTTTTGACGCCGGTGATCATTTTTGCCAATAAAGCGAAGGAATGGTCTTCAGACCGGTGAGAATTAATGATGTCTATTTTTTCATTTTTTATCAGTCCCAGCATTCTGAAAAAACTCGGACCCAATGAGAATGGGTTCATTCCGTAGAATTGCAAGGGAACCACTTTCAGACCAAAGGCGCGGGCGATGCGGTACGCCGGATAGGTACGATTGCATCCGACCCAGACCAGATGCCCGTTCTTTTTAAGAATACGGGCGATGTTGACGGCATAAAATGCGGTGGCGTTCCACCACCGTACATTGATTAAAATCAACACTCGAAATGCCGGGGATGCTGGTGTCATGTGATTGCCCTGATTTCTCATGGATGGCTTGCCATTGACTTTTTCTCTTCCCATGTTAGAACTGTTCCACAATATATAGACCTTTCAAAAAGGTTTTTAGCTTATAGCTTATTTGTTGGACAGGAATTCATCTCTTGCTCCAAGTGACTGGAAATATGTAAATTAAGTTGCCGTATAGCGCAACTGAATTCTGGTGTTCCATAAACCCGATCGTTGATAGATTAATGCACCATCGTTATGAATGACAAAAAAGTTCGCGTATTGCATATTGATTCCGAGTACGGCTGGCGCGGCGGGCAGCAACAGGTCGTCTACCTGCTGGAGGCCATGTATAAAAACGGGTATTCCACCCGGCTTGTCTGCCAGCCCGGTTCGGAGTTGGCCGCCTATTGTTCAACGCAAACGCTTCCGCATGCAACGGTGAGGATGCGGGGTGAGATTGATATCTTTGCCGGTTACCGGATTGCCAGGCTATGCCGGAATCTCTCCATCAACGTGATTCATACCCATGCCGCCCATGCTCATGCCATAGGATTATGGGTCAAGTTGTTTTACCGGAACGCAAAATTAATTGTGACCCGGCGGGTTGATTTTTCCATCCGGAACAGTTTCTTCAGCCTCAGAAAATATACCATCCCATGGGTTGACCATATACTTTGCGTGTCGGCGAATATCAGAACGGTGCTGATAGCGGACGGGGTGGCGATGGATAAGCTTGATACCATTCATAGCGGAATTGATACCGGAAAATTCGATAACACTATTCTGCCGGTGGATTACAGAAGTTCAATGCGTATCGCCGCTGATCATTGTGTAATCGGCACCGTTGCGGCGATGGCGGATCATAAAGATTATCCGAGCTTGCTCAAGGCAGCGAAAATAGTGCTCGACAAAACAGAAGATACGACCTTTTGCGCGGTGGGAGACGGGCCTTTAATGGGGGAGGTCCGGCAATTGGCCGAAGAACTGAACCTGGGTTCGCGGTTCATTTTCACCGGGTATCGAAGTGATGTGGGCCACTTTTTCAAGTTGTTTGATATTTTCGTTCTGTCCTCCCATCTGGAAGGGTTGGGGACGTCCATCCTCGATGCCCAAGCCGCCGGATTGCCGGTGGTTGCCTGCCGTTCTGGTGGCATACCCGAGATCGTTGAAAATGAAACAAGCGGGCTTCTGGTGCCCAAAAAGGATCCCACTGCGTTGGCAGACGCAATATTGTCCCTGGTGCGCGATGAGAGCCGGCGCCGGGCACTGGGGAGTTCAGCTAAGAAAGCGGTTCAACGCTTTTCCATCCACAGGACGGTTAACAAGTATATGAAGGTGTATGACCGATTGTTAAATACCTGATTCCGCCAACCGTAACGGTCAATCATCTTCACTGATGATCTTTTCATTTTGAAGCCGCCGTAATTTGGCATACTTCAAAAAATTGGAAAACGCATTGACGGCGCTGATCACCATGCCATGAAATCCGTCCATGAAGCCCAACTTCAGCACATATGACCGGATAAATTTAAAAGGCGGGTGAAAAACCATGTGGTACCAGCGGCATTTTTTCCCGGCGGCATAGGCGAGGCGGGCCTTGATATCCGAATAGCGGTTGGCCAGCAGAATATGCTCGGAAATGCTGTTGAAGGCGTAGTGATGCAAATCACCTTTCAGTTGTCTTTTTGTAGCACCCGGCGCCGGTATGAAGCGATCGTGGGGATTGGTGCCGCCGAATTGTCCTTTACGGCGATCAAACAGCCGTAGTTTCCTGTCCGGGTACCAATCCGTATGGGTGATCCATTTCCCACAATACCGCGTGCACCGGTTGAAATAGTAGGCATCGCGGTCCCAGTCATGTTTTACATTTAATATCGATTGTTTAAGTGGGTCGGAAATGGCCTCGTCGCCCTCGATGGATAAAATGTGATCATGGGCGGCTTGCGCCGTTGCCCAGTTTTTCTGTTCGATGAAACCGGTAAAGGCATGCTGGCGGAAGTTAACCTTATACTTTCTGCAAATTGATTCCGTGTCATCCTTGGAGAACGAATCGACCACAACGATTTCATCGGCGACATCCCGGACGGATTGCAGGCATCTTTCAATATTGTCCTCTTCATCGAGGGTGAGTATCACTGCCGAAATTTTAATCATCGTCCGCACTGTTCCTATATGGTTTTAACCGCTGCTCCCACCGCCAGGCCGTGGAGATGATGGTGTTCAGATCACTGAATTTCGGTTCCCAGTTCAGCATCTGCTTTGCGCGATCCGCCGATGCGACCAGCACCGGTGCATCACCTGGCCTGCGATTCCCGATAGACCTTGCAACGGGCCTGTTGCTGATGGATTCCGACATCCGGACAACTTCATTGACCGTGTACCCGTTGCCGGTTCCCAGATTGACGGTGATCGCGTCCTTGCGGTCCCGGATATAATCAAGGGCTTTTACATGCCCCGAAGCCAGATCCGTTACATGTACGAAATCCCTTATGCACGTGCCGTCCCCGGTGTCATAATCATCCCCGTGTATTTCCAATGCGGCGTTTTCCCCTGTGGCCACTTTGAGAATGGTGGGTATCAGATGCGTTTCCGGGTCATGGCATTCTCCGGTTTCCAGTTGCGGATCTGCACCGGCGGCATTGAAATAACGCAGAACGGCTGTGTGAAATTGGCCGGCGGCGTGGTAATCCCGGAGAATGCGTTCCACCATCAGCTTGGACTCACCATATGGATTGATCGGTCGTAGGGGATGATTTTCCGTGATGGGGATTTGCTCGGGATCTCCGTAGGTCGCACAAGAGCTGGAAAAAATAAAATAGCGGATATCGTGCCGCCGAACGGTTTCGATCAGATTGATGCTGCCGGAAACATTGTTGTCATAATACAGACCTGGTTTTTCCGTGGATTCGCCCACGTAGGCAAATGCGGCAAAGTGCATGACGGCGATGGGATGGTAGGTCCTGATGACCTCATCCAGACGATCCTTGTCCCGGATATCACCGACTTCCAACGGTCCCCATTTTACCGACCAATCGTGTCCCCGGGACAGATTGTCATAGGTAACCGGCAGGTAACCGGCTTCGGAAACCGCTTTGCAGGTATGTGACCCCACATATCCGGCACCACCGGTGATCAATATGGTTTTTTCATGGTTCACGTCATGCTGCTCCGCCGCTTCATGGTCGTAAGCGGTGAGAATGGGATTTTCTTATCGACTATTCGGGCATGTTTTTGATTTTGTCGATCATTCCGGTGGTGCTTCTGTTCTCCAGTGTCGGGAAAACAATGACTTTTCCGCCCCGGGCCTCGACAATATCGCCACCCACGATGTCCTCCGGCGCCCAGTCACCGCCCTTTACCAGGATATCGGGTTGTAAGAGTTCAATGATCTGATACGGCGTATCTTCATCGAACAGCACCACCATGTCCACTGTTTCAATGCCGGATAATACACAGGACCGGTCGGTCTCGGAGTTTAATGGGCGTTGTCGGCCTTTGATCCGGCGTATGGAGTCGTCAGAATTGAGTCCGACAATCAATTTGTCCCCATAACTTGCCGCCGCCTTCAAAAGGTTTATGTGCCCGGTGTGTAAAAGATCGAAACATCCGTTGGTGAATACGATGCGGTTGCCGTTGTTGCGCCAGGTATCGACGATGGGTTTCGCCTGATCCCGGTGCGTCAGTTCCGGTTTTTTTGTTGTGCGGCGGCCGGATGCGGCGCCCGTGATACCCTTTTCAAGATCGGTTTTTTTGATGGGCGTGGTGCCGATTTTACCTATCACCACGCCGGCGGCCGTGTTGGCCAATGCCGCCGCATCAGGCAGTTTCATCCCGGCCCCGACGGCTGCCGCCACTGTGGCGATGACCGTATCCCCGGCACCTGACACATCAAAGACCTCCCTGGCGAGGGTCGGGATATGGATGGGTTCATCATCTCTGCCGAAAACCGACATCCCGCGGGATCCGCGGGTGACGATGAGATGTTTCAAATTATAGGTTTGCATGACTTGTACGGCCCGGGCTGCTAAAGCGTCGGTGTCACCCCTGCTGAACGGCGCCACAAGGCTCAATTCGGCCTCGTTGGGCGTGATACAATGGGCACTTGTATATCTTTCCCAGGTATTGCCCTTTGGATCGACAAACACCGGAATCCGCCGACGGCGGCAGCGGCTGATGATATTTTCCGTCACATCACCACGTAAGACCCCCTTGCCATAGTCCGACAATATGACCGCATGGGCATCGATAATGGCTTTATCCACCATCCTGAGAAGTGATTCATACACACTGCTGCTGAAAGGTTCGGTAACCTCCTCGTCAAGCCTGACGATTTGCTGACCCTGTCCGATGATCCTCGTTTTGGTGGGTGTCGGCCGGTGAGGAATAATAATCAAATTGTTGTCAATCCGTTCCTGTGCAAGAATCTCCATCAGGAATTCACCGGGAGAGTCATCTCCGCGAATGCCAATGAGCTCCGATCGGCAATTCAAACCGCTCAGATTCAGCGCTACATTCCCGGCACCACCCAATGTGCCGGTTTTTCTTTCAATTCTGACCACCGGCACCGGTGCTTCCGGCGAGATCCGCTCCACATGGCCCCATACATATCGATCCAATAGTACATCACCGACCACAACGACTTTAACACGGTTAAAATCGGGAAATGTAATCATCTGTCAATGCCTTCCGGAATTAGTTGAAAAAGGGAGTAGTTGCATATTTCGATAAGGAGAATTGGTAGTTGCGGCCGTTGACTATAAATAGATATCTTCCGCCATCAGGTAATGTTGAACATAGTCCGCCACGGCTTTTTCCAAAGACCTGCAGGCTATTGTGCATCCGGCTTCTGCCAATTTGTCCGTTTTCGCCCTGGTGTAATACTGGTACCGGTCCTTCAATTGTTCAGGCATGTCGATATATTCAATATTTTCTTCTACATTCATTGCAGAAAATACCGAAGAGGCCAGCGCGTTCCAGGATCTGTCGATTCCGGTCCCCACATTGAAAATGCCGTTTATATCCGGATGTTCCAACAACCATTGGATAACCGATACACAATCTTTCACATAGACAAAGTCCCGGCGCTGTCCCCCATGGGGATAAATTTCACGGTAGGATTTGAACAATTGAACCCTGCCGGTTTTTTTAATCTGATGGTACGCCTTCAATATGACACTGCACTGATCTTTTTTATGGTATTCATTCGGACCGAACACATTGAAGAATTTCAAGCTGGCGAGCCGATTCAGGACCTTGTTGCGGTCAGCCCATAAATCAAACAAGTGTTTGGAATAGCCGTACATATTCATGGGCTTCAGGGAATTCAAGGCATCATCGGAATCTTCAAATCCGTTTTTTCCGTCTCCATAGGTGGCCGCACTGGATGCATTGATGAACCGGATATGGTTCTGCACGGCAAATGAAGCCAATCGAACGGAATAATGAAAATTGTTGTCAGCGAGAAAATCAGCATCACGCTCCGTGGTTGAAGAACAGGCACCCATGTGGATGATCGCCTCGATATTGTTGAAAACGCCTGACTCCAAACGGTCCAGAAATTCTGATCGATGGATATAGTCCGTATACTTTCGGTTGACCAGATTCTTCCACTTTTCCGACCGGCCCAGATTGTCCACGACAATGATATCATCCTCCCCCTGATCGTTCAGGGACCAGACAACCGCACTGCCGATAAAACCCGCACCGCCTGTGACGATGTACATCCGAATCACCCATCCTTTAATTTCCCGGTGTGGTGGCGCCCGGTATTATTCACACGGATAACAACTATTTTTGCCGATGTTATGTCATAATTAATCGCATTTTGCAATTATCGCGGATGAAAATAACTCCCGGATTTAAGACCCTGAATCAACATCGACGCAACACCGGTATATGCTGTTTAATCGTTAATGATTACGGAATTTCCGTCGATAACACCATTGAACAATTCATATCATCAATTGAAGTGTCCGGCATACAGATTACAGCATCGCTCGAGTCCGGTAGTCTCCGGACACAGAAAATATGTTTTTGAAAGGGGTTTTGATGTTTCGACAATTATCACTCGGCGTGAAGTTTTTTGCCGGTTTCGCTCTTGTCCTGATTATGCTGATCGCACTGGCATATGTGGGGTATAACGGGATTAACCTTGTGGTAAGGGGAATCCGTATCACGGACGGCATGAGCGAGCTTTCCAGTCTCATCGCCAAGGTGCGTCAACACGAAAAAGAATTCGTACTTTCCGGAAAACCCGAAGTGAGCGAGAATCTCTCGTCCGTATTGGTGCAACTCAGAGAAAAGGCCAATTCGATTATGGACGCTACGGACCGGTCCGATATCCGCAATCAGTGCGCCGAGATAATCGAAAGGGCCGATGCCTATCACGATGAGTTTAAGGCATATGTTGCCCTGGCAGGGCAAAAGGAGTTGTCCCTGGCTCAAATGGGCGAAAAAGCCCGAAACGCCCTCGATATTACCTCCACTATCCGGGATTACCACCGAAATCTGCTCACCAACATCAGGGTGGACAGCGAATCCCGGATCAAGGCGAAAATGACCCAGGCGGAGCAGATAAACGCCATATACGTGGCCGCCATAGAAGGAAAAGCGAGCAGGGCGACGCTGATTCAGGATACCAACGATGTCACCTTGGAACACTGGCGGGGGACCAATAAACAATTTGTCGATCTCGTGACGCAACTCAAGTCCGGATTATCTGAAGAAAACGATCTCCTGAACATCGATAAAATATTAAAAAATCACGAGACCACCGTGAACCAGGTGGAAACCTATCTTGAATCAGAAAACACGTCGAGCCTGAATCGTTTGAACTATTATATCAAACGCCTCATGCTGGCGATCTCATCGCTTCAACTCAGCACCAATGATCAGGTCGAGGCCTTACGGGCGGACATCGATACCTTGATCGATGAGAAACTCGCCATAGCTGAACATACCAGCCAGATCACCAATTTGTTTCTAGATTCACGGATGAACGAGAAGCAATATATTATCAGTAAAGATGCCATCTATTACGATACCGCCAAAAAAAACATCGGGGAGATACTTTCCATTTCCAGTGAATTAAAAAAGCAGCTTGAGAATGATACGGATAACACTCAAATCGACACGGTGGTGGCCTCCGTGAAAGATTTCAGCACCTCATTTTCAACTGTGGTTGAGCTAAACCGCCATCAGGAAGATGCTGAAGGCAGGATGACGGCAAGCGCCGGTGCCGTACAGGACTTGTGCAATGATGCCAAAGATGTGCAGCAAAAAAAAATGGCCGGTCAGATTAAAAGGGCCAATTCACTGATGCTCATCGGAACGGTGGCCGCCATTTTGATCGGCTTGTTTACCGCTTTCCTGAGTACGGTATCGACAACCCGGCCCATTCGCGGTGTTGTGAACATGATCAGGGAAATATCCCAGGGAGATGGTGACCTTAGCCGCCGTCTTTCAGTCCAGAGCCACGATGAGATGGGCGACCTGGCAAAATGGTTTAATGTCTTTGTGGAAAAACTGCAAAGCATTATCGTGGATATCGCAGAAAATGCAAATTTGTTAACATCGTCTTCGCACCAGATGTCTGAATTGTCAAACCGGATGTCGGATAAAACCGATCAAATGGCGGTCAAGTCAAGTTCTGCGACCGGTTCATCAATGGAGATGAGCGACGAGATCAAAACAGTCAATGCCACCATGGAGCAGGCTGCGGATAATGTCGTCCTGGTTTCCCATTCCATTAAACAAATGGCGGACACCGTGCGCGAGATTGCCGAGAATACCGAAAAAGCAAGGGGTGTTACCGAACGAGGGGTAAGTCGCGCACAAACGGCCTCCCAACAGATCTCCGACCTTGGCAGGGCCGCTGAAGATATTGGTAAGGTGACGGAAACCATCACCGAGATTTCCGAACAGACCAATTTACTGGCGTTGAATGCCACCATCGAGGCCGCCAGAGCCGGTGAGGCCGGAAAAGGATTCGCGGTGGTGGCCAATGAAATCAAAGAGTTGGCCGCAGAAACCGCTGCCGCCACAAAAGAGATAAAAACCAAAATAAGCGGTATTCAGGATTCCACCGAGGGAACCGTGGGACAGGTGGCTGATATCACGAAAATAATCCACGAAATGAATGAGATCGCCGCGGTAATTGCAGCGGCTGTCAGCGAACAGACCGCGGCTGTACAGGAGATTTCCGTCAATGCGAATCAGGCATCTTCGGGCATCCAGGACGTCTCAAAACGTATTACCCATAGTTCCAAAGGTGCATTGAAGATTTCAAATGAAATTTCTGAAATAAATTCAATTGCCTCAGAAGTATCCGGCAGTTTTTCAACCATAAATATCAGTGCCGGTGAGCTTTCCGGACTTGCGAACAAACTGGATAAACTCGTCGGCAGGTTTAAGATTTAGGTGCCCTTAAGATTTGAATCGGCGCTCTTTTTTCTGAAATTGCAAGCATTGTGTCCCTGAATTTCGGAACACCACCATACTCGGCAGCTTGGCACTCTTGAAACCGATGGCCCGGCATCCATGCGGAGAATTCCTATCCCAGGTAACAAAGTAATGTTTACATTTCCGGCAGGTTATTGCATACTTTTTACCCATGTCGATCCCTGTTCTCATGTTGATTGAAACCGTTGGTTCATCTGCCCAGTATCAAATATCATCATTGCACGACAAGTATTGTTTATAACAAGGATTCATTCAGCCATCAACGATTACGGGTACTCCCGCGGTCAATCAACCATCCATGGGGAAAACGTGCGCATAAAAGGTTACCTTCTGATCATGTGTGCCGCCTTGCTTTGGGGTATTATCGGTCCGATCTCGAAGCTGATTTTCAGTGAAGGTGTCCAACCCCTGGAGGTCGCTTTCTGGCGGGCGGCATTGGCCTGGCTGTTCTTCGGCACCCATGCCGCTTTCAAACGGCAATTGGTCATCCGGAAGCAGGACCTTCCATTGGTTACCGTATTTTCTTTTTTCGGTGTGGCCGTCTTTTTCGGTTCGTATCAATTAGCGGTTGAATCCGGCGGGGCTGCCCTGGCCGCCGTGCTTCTTTACACAGCTCCGGCATGGGTGGGTCTCATGTCACGCATCTTTTTCAAGGAAAGGCTGACGTGGTCCAAACTCGCCGCCCTGGTCCTCACCATTGCCGGTATCGTGCTGATCTCCACCGGACATGGAACCAGCGGGCAGCCGTCCGTCAACATATCGTCCGAGGCGGTGCTTTTCGGCCTGTTGGCCGGCTTTTCCTATTCCCTGTATTATATTTTTGGGAAGCATTTTTCCAACAGATACAGTTCACCCACACTCTTCACCTACATGTTGCCGGTTGGCGCCTTGTGCATATTGCCCTGGGTTCAGTTCAGTCGTTTTTCACCCACGGTGTGGCTGGCCATGATGTGTATCGCTTTTTTTTGTACCTACGGCGCCTATTATTGCTATTATGCCGGCCTTAAATACCTGGAAGCCACCCGGGCAGCGATTACGGCCACCCTGGAACCGGTTATTGCCTCTGTCGTCGCTTTTTTATGGTGGGGGGAAAGTTTTACATCTTATGGGTATATCGGCAGTTCCTTCATCCTGTTCAGTGTCCTTCTGATTATCATCGAGAGCAGGCAATAGTGCGGATGCCGGGCACGTCAGTCAACCGGATTTTCAGGAATTATCGGATACCGGGAGCGGCCCATGGGGGCCGGTGTCGGGGTCAGGGGACGATGAATTACGGTCGTTGTGTTTCGCCGTATCCGCCATGGTAACGGTTTTGGCGGATAGTTTCGGGGGTGGGCATTTATCTTATGCCGGTCATTTCTGGGCCGTCTTTTCAAATAGTCGCTTAATGGTTTGTCCACGCCACTTCCCTTTGCCTGACAGGGTAGGGTAGCCGGCTGTCTCCATTTGTTTGGCGATTTTTTCGTAGCTCATGCCGTCTTCGCGGAGCCTGATGATGATATTCGTAACCTTCTCGCGCTCACCACCCACCAGTTTGTTGTTCCGCCCGGATGTCGATTCTACCACAGGCGCTGAAGCCATTTCTTCCGCCGTATCCATCGGGGCTTCCACAGGGGCTTCCGTGGCAAATGCCTGGGGTGGGACCATACTTTTGATACTTTGCGCAATTTTTTCCAGCGCACCGGCTTTGCGGACTTCCGCGTCGGAGCGTTGTTGAAGGGCTACCGCCATCTGTTTTTGATTTTCAACAATATTTTCCAGTGCTTCCTTAAATGCAGTTATGTTCTCCGCGGTTAGCGGGGACTCGCTTTCCCGTTTTCTGCGGTCTTGAACATTCCTTCGCTGGGAATTTTTATATTGCGAATCATTGTATTGCCGCCGGTTTTGATCCGGTTGCTTCAGTTTTCCGCTTCTCAGATTATGTAAAAAATCGTCCATACTTAACTCCTATGCATTTGATAATACCACCATTGCACGTGACATGGGATTTCACGGAAAGGTCGGATCCTTGTTTGGGTTGGCAAAAGGTATTCAAAAAATAATATAACGACACCATTTCTTATGGTGAACCGGTTTTTAAAATTGTGGAATGATAGCGAGGTCGGCTATGCTGTCCGTTTGAATCGCGTATTTAAGATATCGGTAGCCTAATTGGAAACTTTAATCGATTTTACCTTGAAGATTTGAAGGGGTTGTGAAACGTCTGCCATGTTGCAATCCCTATCCCGCTTGGTCTATCTTTGATCTTCGCAACCTATCGTATACTGATTCATGACTCAGCTATAGCAGAATGTTGGTGCAGCGGTCAACCACCATTAACTTCCGGCAACAGGGTAAATGAAAATCCATTTTCGGGGGGTTCCTTATCGTGGGCCACGGATTGGATTTCGTTGTGGTATGAAAATCATAGGGGCAGCCCCGAAATACAGGCAGCGGTCAGGGACGAGCCGGTTCAGTTGGCCAGGGAACACCGGTCCGCATCTGTCAACAGCACATCTGGTGTATACCGGAGTGTCGAAAAATAATCTTCGGCGGTTTCTTCCCGACGTATGAGTTCCACCGATCCATCCACACCAAGAAGCAGCTCTTTGGGACGCAGCCGGCCGTTATAGGTGAAACCCATGGCATGCCCATGGGCGCCGGTATCGTGTATGTATATGAGGTCGTTCTCATTGAGAACCGGCAAGGTACGCTGCACCGCAAATTTGTCGTTGTTTTCGCACAGCGAGCCGACCACATCCACGATTTGCGTCGCGGTATCCATATCCTCCCCCTGTTTGGTGATATGGTGGTACGCACCATAAATGCCCGGCCGCATGAGCGCCGACATACTGGCATCGACGCCGATATGTGTGCGATAGATTTCTTTTCGATTGATTACCCGCGTCACCAGTACCCCGTGGGGACCGGTCATATAGCGGCCGCTTTCCATTGCCAGGGTGGGGATATAGTCGTTTTGTTCACGAAATGATGCAAACCGCCCGATCATTTCCGTGGCCATGGTCTCCAGATCAAGGGGTTGATCATCCGGCGTATATGGGATGCCGAAGCCGCCACCGATATTGATGCTTTCAAACCGGATTTTCAATGCATTTCCAATCCGCGCGGCCGCATTCAGAAGCATCTGGGCGGTGTCCACCATATAGGAATGAGCCAGCTCGTTGGAAGCCATCATCGCATGGATGCCGAACCGTTTCGCCCCCCGTTCCATAGCCTTTGCGTAGGCCGGTATCAGTTGATCGTGCGCCACCCCATACTTCGCCTCTGCCGGAATGCCGATGATCGTGTTGCCCGTGCGCTTTTCTCCCGGATTGTAACGGAAACTGATCATCTCCGGGAAATCGGGTACCTTGGGGACAAGGCTGATGTCGTCCAGATTCAGGATGCATCCCCCATCCGCAAGTGCAGCGGAGAATTCCGCTGGGGTCGTGTTATTTGAACTGAAGAGGATGTCTTCACCCCGGGCACCAATGTGCCGGCATAGCTGCAGTTCCGGGATTGAACTGCAGTCGAAGCCGAATCCCATTTTTTGTATGATTTTTAATATCGAAGGGTTTGGCAGCGCTTTCACCGCAAAATACTCCCGGAAATTGTCAATCCCGGAAAAAGCCCTTTTCAGCCGTTCACCGGTGTCGAAGATCCCGGCTTCGTCATAAATATGGAATGGTGTACCGAAATGATCCGCGATTTCCGGGAGCATCGGGTCCAATCGTTTCTTAAACTGGTCTGACATGGGCATGATCTTCTAATTCCTTGAAAATACTATCCGCCATAGATGCTTGCCAGGAGATCACCTTTAACCCAAGGCAGCTCTTATTTTTTCCATGGCAAGCTGTACTTTGGTGTAATTGTTAAAGGCACTGATACGGATAAAGCCGTCGCCGCACTTTCCGAATCCGGCACCCGGTGTACAGACCACCCCTGAGTTCTCGAGAAGACGATCAAAAAAGGCCCATGAATCCTCTCGCCCGTTGATCCAGATATACGGCGAATTGATCCCGCCGACACAATCATAGCCCAGGGACGCAATTTCATTGCGGATGGTACGCGCATTTCGTAAATAATAGTCGATGAGTTCCCGTACCTGTTTCCGGCCCTCCGGTGAGTAGGTGGCTGCCGCCGCTTTCTGGACGGGATAGGACACACCATTGAATTTTGTTGAATGCCGGCGATGCCACATATCATGGAGCGATTGAGCCTTTCCATCGGCCCTGTACCCCAAACAGGTTTTCGGTACGACCGTATACGCGCAACGTGTGCCGGTAAATCCGGCGGTCTTTGAAAAGCTCCTGAATTCAATGGCCACTTCCCGGGCGCCTTCAACCTCATAAATGGAATGCGGGATCCCGGGGTCGGTAATGAAGGCTTCGTAGGCGGCATCGAAAAGGATCAATGCTTTTTGATCCTTGGCAAAGTCGACCCATTTCCGGAGTTGGTCTCCGGTAATGGTCGCCCCGGTCGGGTTGTTCGGGTAGCAGAGGTAGATGAGGTCCACCGGTACGTTAGGCAATTCGGGGATAAACCCATTGTCGGCCGTGCAATCCATATATACAAGGCCATCGTAACGTTGGTCCCTGCAAGAACCGGTTCTGCCGGCCATTACGTTGGTGTCTACATAGACGGGATAAACCGGATCCGGTACAGCGATGCGAATTTCCGGACCGAACAGCTCCTGAATGTTGCCGGTGTCACACTTTGCGCCGTCGCTGACGAAGATTTCCTCAGCCGAGATATCCGCTCCCCGGGCTTGATAATCATTGGCGGCGATGGCCTCCCTTAAAAAAAGGTAGCCCTGCTCCGGGCCATATCCTCTGAATGTCGCCTCATTCGACATCTCGTCCACTGCTGCATGAAATGCCTGCACCGATACCGGCGGCAACGGCAGGGTGACGTCACCAATCCCCAGTTTGATGATCTCCTTGTCCGGGTTGGTGCTTTGATATGCGGACACCCGTTTTGCAATGTTCGAGAATAAATAGGAGGCTTCTAGTTTCAAGTAGTGCTCGTTAATCGTGATCATGGCGGTTCCTCGATGTCAGTTAATCCATGGATGTGTTCTGAGGTTACGGCATTACATTCCGTCGGTATCCGATATCTCGATGGGTATTTGTGCCGACTCTTTGAAGGTGGACAGCACAATGGCTGTTTGTGTGGATTCAACGGCACCGGCGGGGAGGATTTTCTCGTGAATAAACGCAGCCAGCGCTGCCGGGTGTTGAACCCTGACCTTTAATAAATACCCATCTGCTCCGGAAATATAATGGATTTCCTGTACTTCCGGGAGTGACGTCAGGGTGGCGACAAATCCGGGGCCGTCGTTTTCGGAGTGGGTTTTTATGGTGATGAAAGCGACCAGGCTTCGCGAAAACCGTTCGGGATTCAATCGGACCTCATAACCGTCGATGAAGCCTTGTTTTTCCAGTTTGCGGATCCGCTCAAGGACCGCGGAGGGCGCCATTCCCACCTGCCTGGCAACTTCAACATTGGGTATTCTCGCTTTTTTTTGCAGTATTTTTAGAATTTTCAAGCTTATATCATCGAGCATCGTCTTATCCCTCTTGATCGGTTTTTACGCATTATTCGCATAAAAAAGGTAAAAGTCAAGAATAATATTCTGTATATAGTACGATATTCGAAAATATATATGTAGTTATCATAGTTTTTGAGAATGAATTGAATTGTAACGATTTGACGTGTATTACCGCCGCATGAATTATGCCCACGTACAAGCTGTTCTTTTTTCCATAAAATGTTATAGCTGAAGAGACGCGATAATGGTTATTCTCTCGGTTTTTTCTTGACACATCCTTTTTTTTTATTTAATAGTCCCAGATTCTATAACAACAGGAGTGAAGACAGTGAAGAAATATACACCCAGTGCTAAAGATTCTGATAATCAGGATAAATGGTTTATTGTTGATGCAGAAGGCGCCGTGTTGGGACGGCTCGCCAGTGTAGTCGCCGCCCGCTTGCGCGGAAAACATAACCCTATGTATACTCCCCATGCGGACACCGGGGACTCCGTCGTTGTCATCAATGCTGATAAAATCGTTCTCACCGGACGAAAAATCGAACAAAAGATGTACCATCGCCACAGCGGTTTTATCGGGGGGTTGAAATCCATATCAGCCGGGAAGCTCCTCGAAAAACGCCCGGAAGACCTGATACGTTTTGCCGTTAAGGGCATGTTGCCGAAGAACCGCCTGGGTCGGAAACTGAACAAAAAGCTCAAGGTTTACGCTGGTAATGCACATCCGCATGATGCACAACGACCGGAAGAATTGAAAATAGCATAAATTAATTAACGCAATTATTGGGGATTTTCATGGCTCAAGAAACGATTTATTACGCTACGGGAAAACGGAAAAACGCCATTGCCCGAACCTGGATGATGCCGGGGAAGGGCGATATTACGGTGAATGATCGTCCCTTGGATGATTATTTTAAGGTACCGACCGCAATTACCATTCTCAAACAACCCCTGGTGTTGACCAATAACGAAGAATCCTTCGATATCAAAGTGAAGGTCAAGGGAGGCGGGGTATCCGGACAAGCCGGTGCCGTTCGACACGGTATCACCAAAGCGCTGATCGAATTCGATCTGTCCCTGCGGGCGCCACTCAAAAAGGCCGGTTTTGTGACCCGGGATCCCCGGAAAAAAGAAAGAAAGAAATACGGCCAAAAGGGTGCGCGGGCAAGGTTCCAGTTCTCCAAGCGGTAATCCATACCCATCTGATTTTTCGAGGGAATGGGGATATATCCCATTCCCTCTATTTTTTTCACCCCGCCATCAGCTCGAACATAGGTTCACCGTATCGGGATGTTTTGTCAGCCGTTCCAGACCGGCTCCGGTGACCACGTGCGTATTTTCAATGCCCACCACCCCTTTACCCGGAAAAATCAGTTTCGGCTCAAGAGCGAGAACCATCCCTTCAGCTAATTCTAATTGTTGGCCCATGGCCAAAAAAGGAAATTCGTCCAGCTCCAGGCCGATCCCGTGCCCGATAAACTTGATCCGTTGTGCATCGGCTCCCATGAAATAGTCCTCATAGCCGAACTCCCTGGTCCTGGTGACGGCCAGATTGTACAAGGTCTCGCAACTCACACCCGGCCGGGCAGCCCCCATGATTTCAGCTTGTAAGTCCAGCATGCGCTCGTGCGCATCCCTCAACCCGCTATCCAGCCGTCCGATCGAGAATATACGGGCATGGTCCGCCAGATAGCCATCCAGAGCAAATACATAGTCCACCAAAATGGGTTCATGCGGTTTTATTTTTTTATGGCTCGGACCCTGGCCAACCGCCGGTGACAGGGCGCGGCCTCCCGTGGGTGAAGCCAAATAGCTGGGAACGGCTGCGGCAGGGCCTGTCATGAGGTGTCCGTAGAACAACTCGCTTCCCCACAACCGCATGCGGATAATGCCCTGGTGACCGAGTTTTCTGGCCGCCGCCTCGATTTTACCGGCCAGTTCGATTTCGGTCATTCCGGCGGCGACCAATTGCGGCACACATCCGGATACAATGTCCGCACACGCGGCCGCCTTGCGAAGAAGCGATAATTCATATGGGGACTTAATGGAACGAATCATTCGAATCATCGTGGAGATGTCCGTTATCCGGCTGCTGCCGAACAATTTTTGAAAACCGAACAACTGGTTGGCCGGTAATACATCCAGCTCCATGCCGATGGCCGATGGCGTCCCATGCCCGAAATCCTTCAACAATTCGGGAATATCCCTGCTGGATTGCAAGAACACCATATGCTCTGTTTTTGACTCCGCCAATGCGCGTTCGACATTTTTCCTTACCATGAAAAGTACCTTGCCGGAGGCGGGGATATACAGCACGCCCTGCTGAATGGTGCCGGCGAAATAAAACAGATCGGAGTTCTGAATGATAAATGCCCCGTCAATTCCTTCTTTATCCAGACGCGTCTGGAATTTTGCGATCCGTGCAGTGAGTTCGGTGACTGGTGTCGTGCGATCCGTATCAAACATGTTTTGTATCCTTTCGAATTGGCCGTGATCATGGGGATCCCCCTTGTTATTAAATATCTTCTTTATAAGTCAAGATGTTAAATGCTCTCTAATGATGGACTTCCTTGTAATATGGGAATAGTTGATGTATTATTGCTCCGGCGGATAAATATGCAAGACCCGTATGTCTGGTTTATGGGAGGCGGTGGCTGCAAGAAGGCTTGTCCCCAGTACGTTCCGCCGGAAACTCATTACGCGAATCAACGATACATCACTTTACCTATTTAGTTGCCGGATTAATAATATAGATACTTTTATCATTTACCTTGGCGATTCGAAGAAGGTGAATTCAGGAGCCGCCCTTTTTTTGTGAGGGCATCCCGTTCCTACCACGGCACGTCCGGCTTGGGCGTCAGCCGGAGATCACAAATGACAGCATATTTTATTCGACGATTGATCCTGGTTCTGCCGACTTTTCTGGGTATTACCATCCTCGTGTTTACCGTCACGCGGTTTGTTCCCGGTGGTCCCATCGAACGAATGATATCCCAGGCGCAGCAGATGAAGATGGCCGGCGGCTTGGGGGAGTCATCGCCCGGAGAGCAAAACCAACCCCTGTCAGCAGAGCAAATTGAGTCTTTAAAAAAATATTACGGTTTCGATAAACCTGTTGTGTTAAGCTATTTCAGCTGGTTGGGAAAAGTACTTACGGGCGACCTCGGCACTTCCACGCGATACTACGATCCGGTCTGGGATCTGATCAAGGAACGCATCCCCATATCCTTGTATTTCGGCATCATATCCCTGGCCCTGGTGTATGGTATCTGCATTCCCCTGGGTATCGCCAAGGCCATCCGCCATAAGTCGACATTTGATAATGTCTCTTCCATCGTGGTTTTTGTCGGTTATGCGGTCCCCGGCTGGGTGATCGGGGTATTGCTGTTGATGTTGTTTGCCTCACAATACGAGATTTTCCCGTTGGGCGGTCTGGTGGGGGATGATTTCGAGGATTTGAACCTGGTGCGCAAATTGATCGATATTCTCTGGCATACGGCGTTGCCGCTCGTCGCCTATGTTCTCGGGTCTTTCACGGTCATGACGTTTCTCATGAAAAACACGCTTATGGATAACCTGGCGTCGGATTTCGTGCGAACCGCCATTGCCAAGGGATTGTCTTTTAAATCCGCGGTTTTCCGGCATGCGTTTCGAAACAGCCTGATTCCCCTGGCCACCAGTTTCGGGAACAATATTTCGATCATCCTGTCGGGCTCGTTTCTCATTGAAAAGGTTTTCAATATCAACGGGATGGGATTGTTGGGATACGAATCGGTGGTCGAGCGCGATTACCCGGTGGTTTTGGGCATCCTGGTGGTATCTTCCCTGCTGTTTCTGATCGGCAATATTTTATCCGATATTTGTGTCGCCCTGGTGGACCCCCGCGTGAAGTTCGAATAAAGGACATGCAGACGATTATCATGGTCATTAATCCGTTAACCATAAAGAAATTCAAAAGATTTAAATCCATTAAAAGGGGTTTTTATTCTTTCCTTGTCATTTTGACGATGATCCTGGCGTCTTTTTTCGCGGAACTTCTCGTCAACAATCGGGCCATCGCCGTCCGATATGACGGAAAGTTGTTCTTTCCGACATACGGGCATATGCTGCCCGGAAAGACTTTCGGGCTGTCGTATGATTACGAAACCAACTACCGGCAACTAAAACAGAAGTTTGATGCCGAGGAGAACGGTAATTGGGTATTGTTGCCTCTCATTCCCTACGATCCGTTTGAAAATGACCTGCCTGAAGATCTTTATCCGCCGCATCCACCCTCACTGGAAAGACAGCATTATCTGGGAACGGACACCTCGGGCCGGGATATCGCCGCACGCCTCATTTACGGTTTCCGTATCGCCATCCTGTTTTCCCTGGGTCTGTTGGGGGTGACCTATGTGGTCGGTGTTTCCATCGGCAGCGCCATGGGGTACTGGGGAGGCAAATTCGATCTTTTTTTTCAGCGGATTATTGAGATCTGGTCCAACGTGCCGCTGATCTACATCATCATTATTATCTCTTCAATTGTGGTGCCGTCCTTCTGGTGGCTGATCGCCATAATGGCGCTCTTCGGCTGGATGGGGATGACGTGGACCATGAGAACCATCACTTACAAAGAAAAAACCCGGGATTACGTGTTGTCCGCACGGGCATTGGGCGCATCAAATTTCAGAATCATATTCCGCCATATCCTGCCCAATACCGTTTCCATCATTGTTACCTTTATCCCGTTTTCGGTATCCGGTGGCATTACGGCGTTGACCGCCCTTGACTATCTGGGGTTCGGACTTCCGCCCCCGACGCCGAGCTGGGGCGAATTGCTGCAGCAGGGATGGGCCAACCTCGATGCCTACTGGATCGTCGGGGCTGTCATTCTGGCCATGACCATTACACTCATAACCGTTACCTTTGTGGGAGAGGCTGTCCGGGAGGCGTTTGACCCTAAAATGCATACGATATACGAATAGGACGAACGGCCTCAATTTGTGCAGCAACCCAAACAGCCACAAGGCAAAACCAAAATATACGTCACTTGCATTGGAAAGGAATCGTATTATGGATATCGAGAAAGGATTTTCAATATTCGGTTGCAGTATGCTGTTGACCATACTGTTGCTTTTAGCACCGGTGATCCCGGCGGAAGATAATCCCCGCCTGCCGTCCGGTCTGGAATGGTTGACCAATGATTCGGACCCGGTTTATGCATCGCCCCAAGCGGTCAAAGGCGGTACATTCAACGCTGCAATCTTTCATTTCCCGTTGACCTTCCGGGTGGTGGGACCGGATTCCAACTCCTCGCTTCGCGGACTGATACAGGGAAACATGTTCGGGCTGGTGGGAGTCCATCCGAACACCGACAATATAATCCCGGAACTGGCCACTCACTGGGCCTATGACAAGAACGGCCGGACCATGTATTTCAAGCTGAACCCGGATGCCAGGTGGTCGGATGGGAAACCGGTCACGGCTGAAGATTTTGCCTATACCATAGACTTCATGAGATCCCCCCATATCGTGGCGCCGTGGTACAATGATTACTACACCAGAGACATCGAGGGGGTCGTCATTTACGATGACCACACGCTTTCCGTCAGCACCACAAAGGCGCTGCCGGACCTATATTCGAGGGTCGGAATCAGCCCCACACCCAAGCATTTTTACGGGGACCTGGACAAGGATTTTGTCCGGAAGCACAACTGGTCCATTGTCCCCACTACCGGTCCATACGTCATTTCCGATTATAAAAAAGGCAAAAGCATCACCTTCAAGCGGAAAAAGGATTGGTGGGCCAGGGATTTGAAGTATTTCAAGAACCGGTTCAATGTGAACAAGGTGATTTTCACCGTGGTCCGGGACTACAATATCCAGTGGGAGTACTTTAAGAAACGCAAAATAGACGCTTTCGGCATCACCCTGCCCAAGTACTGGCACGTGAAATCGGACATGGATCTGGTGGATAATGGATATGTGCATAAAATCTGGTTTTTCAACGATACGCCACAGCCCTCTTCCGGTATGTATCTGAATCAGGACAAGCCGATCTTCAAGGACCGGAATGTCCGATACGCGTTTGCCCACGGCATGAACATTCAGAAGGTCATCGATACGGTGCTCCGGAACGATTATTTCCGTCTGGAGCATGGCGCCGTGGGTTATGGGGAATATACGAATACCGATATCAGGGCCCGCCGGTACGATCTGGAAAAAGTGGATCAGTACATGAAAGCCTCCCGGTGGGAACGCGGACCCGATGGTATCTGGGCAAAGAGTGACCTGCGGTTCTCCGCCGAAGTGACCTATAGCTATGACGAGCACACACCACGGCTGGTGGTTTTAAAGGAAGAGGCCAAGAAAGCCGGCATCGAATTGAAATTGTCGCGCCTGGACGCGTCAGCGGACTATAAAAAGGTCCTTGAAAAAAAGCACGATGTCGCATGGATGGGATGGAGTACCTCCCTGCGTCCGCGATTCTGGGAGCATTATCATTCCGTGAATGCCCATAAACCGCAGACCAATAATATCACCAATACCGATGATCCGGAGATAGATGTACTGATCGATACCTATCGGGATACGCTGGATGTGGAGGAACGAAAACGCCTGGCCAAGCTGCTCCAGGAAAAGATCCATGAGCAGGGTTCTTACGTGCCGACCTTCATGGTGCCCTATGTCCGCCATGCTTACTGGCGGTGGTGGCGGCTGCCCGATGTGCCGGGCACCAAACAATCCGAAAGCCTTTTCTCCTTATTCGACAGTGCCACCGGCGGCCTGTTCTGGTATGACGAAACGGTGTATGCGGAAACGCGAAAAGCGATGAAGGACAAGAAGTCTTTTTCACCGGTGATACAAATCAATCAAACGTATAAGTTGAAGCAGTGAGTAAACAATAATCCCATGACAACGGATATTCATACAGGGCCGGGTTCATCCGGCCGCAACGCACCGCTGATTGAAGTCAGGGATCTGGTGACTTCTTTCAGTACCGAAGCCGGACGCATAAAAGCCATCGAAGGCGTCGGCTTTATTGTGAGGAAAGGGCGGATACTCGGGATTGTCGGAGAATCCGGATGCGGAAAAAGTGTCACCGCCCTTTCCATCATGCGGCTGCTTCCCAAACCCTCCGGTGTGATCGAGCGTGGGGAAATACGGCTCAGGGGCCAGGATATCGCCCAACTGCCCGTCGAAGGGATGAATCACATCCGGGGAAGACAAATCTCCATGATATTTCAGGAACCCATGACAGCGCTCAATCCGGTCCATAAAATCGGCAGACAACTCCGCGAGGTTTTTGATATTCATCGTTCTGACTTGAGTAAAGCCCAGGCACGGACCGCATGCATCGAACTGCTTCAGAAGGTGGGGATTCCGGATCCGGAATCCCGGATGGACGAATATGTGCACCAGATCTCCGGCGGCATGCGCCAGCGAGTGATGATCGCCATGGCCCTTGCCGGGAAACCGGACATATTGATTGCCGACGAACCCACCACTGCGCTGGATGTCACCATACAGGCACAGATTCTCCAGTTGATACTGGACCTCCAGGCCGAGACCGGAATGGCCGTCATCTTCATCACCCACGACCTGGGGGTCATCGCTGAAATGTGCGACGATGTTCTGGTCATGTATGCGGGAAAGGTCGCCGAATCGGCATCTGTGAAGGACCTCTTCAGCACGCCGAAACATCCGTATACACAGGGGCTGCTCCGTTCGATCCCCACTCTTGACAGCCGCCGAAAAACCATATTGCCGGTCATTGATGGCATGGTGCCGAGTCTTTTTGATTTACCCGCGGGCTGCCGATTCCAGAACCGGTGCCCCCGTGCGATGCCCATTTGTGAAACTGAGCCGCCGCCGTTGTACCGCGTCGGATCGGGACACGCGGTGAGCTGTTACCTTTACGATAATATCAAAGATGAATCAGCAGGCGGCTGATACGTATTTTCAGCTGACAAACGATCCATTGGACTCTGAAATTTATGAAAGTGGAAAACAAGGCATTGTCCCCTCTATTGACCGTTAAAAACCTGAAAATGCATTTTCCGGTTCGAGGCGGGGTGTTCAGGCGGCTCCGGGCCAAAGTGTTCGCAGTGGACGATGTAAGCTTTAGCGTGCCCCATGGCAAGACCCTTGGATTGGTCGGCGAATCCGGCTGCGGCAAGACCACCGTCGGGCGGTGCATATTGAAGTTGTATAAACCCACCGCGGGCAAGGTCGTATTCAATGACCGCAACGTGCTTTCGCTTCAGCATGAAGCCTTGCGTGAGAGTAGAAAAGATATGCAAATCATCTTCCAGGATCCGTTTGAATCCCTGAATGCCCGGCATACCATCCAGGAGATATTGGAAGAGCCGTTCATCATCCATAAAATCGGAAACAAAAACCAGCGTGTGGCCAGGGTCAGAGAACTTTTGGACCGGGTCGGATTACCCCGGAATTCACTCATGAGATTTCCCCATGAATTTTCAGGCGGTCAACGGCAGCGTATCGGCATCGCCCGCGCCATTGCATTGCATCCCAAATTGATAATCTGTGATGAACCAGTTTCCGCCCTGGATGTTTCCATTCAATCACAGGTGTTGAACCTGATGCTTGAACTCCAGGAGACGCTTGGATTGACTTACCTGTTTATTGCCCATGACCTGGCGGTGGTGAAGCATATATCGGATAGAATCGCCGTGATGTATTTGGGAAAAATAGTGGAGATGAGTGATGCCGACAGCATCTATGAGAAACCGTTCCATCCCTACACCCGTGCATTGATTTCCGCGATTCCGATTCCCGATCCATTCCGAAAGGCAGATAAAATCGTATTGAGAGGGGATGTCCCGTCACCGATAAATCCACCACCGGGTTGTCATTTCCATACCCGCTGCCCGTATGCCCTTGATCGATGCCGTGTCGAACCGCCCGGATTAAAAGATGCGCCCGGCACATCCGGAGAACAGCATCTGGTTGCCTGTATCCGCGCCGGGGAGATATAAAGGAATGCCGTATTGGTGATAATGCACCAAGACAAAGGGCCGGCCATTCGATGGCCGGCCCCGGGTTATCGTGTCGCTTATCGAAAACTAATCAGTCGGCGCCTGTTCCGGTTGCTCGGTGGCCTCTTCGGCTTGGCCTTTTTTAGATTCTTCAACTGCGGCTTCAGCCGCCGCGGTTTCATCGGCTTCTTTTCTCAGCGCAGTGA
This sequence comes from Desulfobacteraceae bacterium, assembly GCA_013003715.1. Lineage (GTDB taxonomy): Bacteria > Desulfobacterota > Desulfobacteria > Desulfobacterales > Desulfosarcinaceae > JABDIN01. The sequence goes on from JABDIN010000048.1 coordinate 28,891, forward strand.
GACGTTCCTTGCCCGCGGCAATTTTACTGTTGATCAGTGACACCTGGGCTTTGTCGGTTGTGAGCTTTTTAGCTTTTTCAAGATGCTGCAATCCATTTTCGAGATCATCAATGGTATTGCGGCTGAAAGCCACATCGGCTTTATACATGAGTATCAGCTGGTCGATGGTATTTGATCGAATGGTTGCCGCAGCCCTGAGTTCTGTCGTGATAGCATAGGTTATTGCCGTTTCGAGGTATCGCTTTATCCCTTCAAAGTCAGGCATGCCGGGTATATTGAGCAAGGTGTCCGCTTTATCCACGTAATGATTGAAAATGAGTGGAAAGACCTCCTTTTTCGTGTAGACATCCTGTTGATTTTCCGATGCATCCACACCGGGCAGGGAGATGAGAAGCTCTTCGCCCAATGGAGAGAATCTTCCCTGAAGAATCTCGATCCCGCCGTCTTTTTCGTGAATATAGAATTTTCTGGTATTTGAAATACTGGCGCCAATGATGAGAAGAAACAAAAAAACCACCACCGCGATGGCCGCCAACATGGATTTCTCCACAGAATCCAACTCCCTGCGCCGGGTTTTCGGTGGGGTGACATTGATAGCCGCTGGTTTTTCTTCCCTGTATTTTTTATCGGCAGCGGTTTTATCGGTAACGGTTTTTTCAGCAGCGGCCCTGACATCAGCCATACTATAGTTGTTGAATAACAGGGCCCGAACGCGTTTTGTGTCGGCTTCGTCCCGTCCTGTATAAAAGGGGGGGGCGGGGGTAACCGGGACCGCGGAGGGTTTCGGGGGTGTATAGCGTTTTGCCGGGGCTTGTTTGTCAAATTTTTTGAAAATCAACTCCTTGCGGGAAGGCATTGTTTTCTTCGGGGCGTCTGATGCTGATTTCTGCGGTTGCTTTTTCGGGCGCTTTGCTGACTGTGCTTTAGGGGTGGTTTTTACGGCAGCAGGTTTTTTCGTATTTTTTGCCGTCGGCTTTTTAGCTGTCGTTGCTTTTTTGGGTTTGGTATTTTTTTGTTTTTTATCCGCAACCTTTTTGGTGCCGGTTGATTTTTTTTTGGAGGTGGATTTGGTCAGACTGTCTTTTCCCATAAAAAACCCCTTTGAATTTGGATTTTGTTCGCCTATAATCGGTTCATTTATAACCGGTTTAAATAAAAAATACTAATGGTTTTGTAAACATTTTTTTCCTGAGCCCGCACGGATATCCATGGAAAAGACCACAATGATCAATAAAAAAAGAGAAAAATTGATCGATATAATAAAATCGTTTGAAACCCTGATGATCGCCTTTTCCGGTGGTGTAGACAGCACACTTTTACTCCACATGGCCTGTAAAATCCTCGGAAACAGGGTGGTCGCAATTACAGCGGACTGGCCTGTACATCCCAGGCGGGAAACCCGCCAGGCCATATCCATTGCCCGGGCAATGAATGTCCGGCATATTGTCCTGCATTCTGAGGAAATCGGGGCTGATTCATTTGTATTAAATCCAATCGAAAGATGCTATATCTGTAAAACGCATCTCTTTGTCCAGTTAAAAGAACATGCGGATAGGCTTGGTATCGGCGATATCGCGCATGGGGCCAATGTTGATGATTTTAAAGAATATCGACCCGGGCATAAAGCGGCGGATGAGTTCAATATTGTTGCACCCCTCGTGTCAGCCGGATTCACAAAGGCGGATGTCAGGCTATTGGCCAAAGACCAGGGCCTTGACTTATGGCATAAACCGGCCATGGCCTGTCTGGCCACCCGCATCCCTTACGGAGAACCGATTACGCGGGAGAAACTGGCGATGGTTGAATCCGCCGAAAATACGATAATGGATGCCGGTTTTACCACCTGCCGTGTCCGCCATTACGGCCCTGTTGCCAGGATTGAGGTATTGCCCTCGGAATTCGATAAAATGATGGTTGCCGCTGTGCGCCGGCATATTGTGGAACGGCTGCATGACATCGGTTATCAGTATGTAACGATGGATTTGGACGGATATGTCTCCGGAAGCATGGATCGCCTGTTGCCCCAAGTGGAAGATCGTGAAGGCTGAAAGGTTATGCAATCAAGTCCACACGTTTTTATGAAGAGCCATATCAGCGATGGGTTCGTTATTTTTTCCGTAAATCGGCAAGGGACAGAATGGCGCGTTCAATAACCGCTGAATTGCTTTCACCGGTCTGTTTTTTTTCCCGGTTCAATATGATCTGGGCTTTTAACGAAATCATCGCCGAAATCATTTTTTTACCTTTGTTTTTTTGGTTTTCTTTCCAGCGCTTCTGACGGATACGGTCTGATTCGCGTCTTTCTTTAAGCGTTGCCATGACTTCATCATCCGTTAGTGGTGACGTTATTAATTACAACAGATAAAAGAGTTATGGTTTTTTTCCACCACTGTCAATAGATTAATATGAATCCGGCAACCATACAGTGTCCATCCAGAGATGGACACTGTATGGTTAACGTGACGTATGTCTGAATTACGTAAGGCGTTTCCGGCGGAATGTACCGGGGACACACTTCTTTCAGCCGCCGTCCGCCATAAACCAGAAACACGAATTTTGCGTATATATCCGCCGGAGCAATAATGATGAAATTTGAATATTTTATTGGTCGCCGGTACCTGAAATCCACCACCCGGGACGGATTTGTCTCTTTCACCACCACAAGCCTGTCAACTCTCGGCGTTGCACTGGGGGTGATGGTGCTCATCGTCGTCATTGCGGTGATGACCGGATTCGAAGAGGAGCTGAAATCCAGAATACTAGGTGTGGAGCCCCATGTCCTGGTCATGCGTTATGGTGAGCCCATGTCGGATTATGAACCCATTGTCGAGCGGATCAAAAAACTTGATAATATTAAAACCGTCAGCACTTTCATCTATGCCCAGGCCATGTTTCGATCCGCAAAAGGTGTTTCCGGTGTAATGCTCCGGGGAATCGTGCCGGATGAGTTCGGATGCGGTATGAAAACCACAGGGGATGATTGCTTTTCAAAGATGTTAACCACACCGTCATCCACACCGGTTCCTCCCAGAGTTATATTAGGCAAGGCGCTGGCCGAGGATCTCAATGTCCGGCCTGGTGACATCGTCCATATGATCACGGCGCAAACCGGGGACGGGGGGACACTAAGCATGCCGGCTGTGAAACGGCTGAAGGTGGCGGCATTGTTTGAAACCGGCATGCTGGATTATGACGGCAACATTGCCTTTATCCATCAAAATGACGCCCAATCCCTTTTTCATATGGCCGGGCAGGTATCGGGAATAGGCGTACGTGTCGATGATATATACGCTGCCGGTGAAATTTCCGGACAGATTGTATCGTTCCTGGATTTTCCGTATTGGGCGCGGGACTGGATGCAGATGAACAAAAATTTGTTTTCCATGTTAAGGCTCCAGAAAACCGTGATGTTTATCATTTTGACGCTCATCGTACTGGTGGCTGCGTCCAATATCGCCAGTGCCTTGATTATGATGGTCATGGAAAAAACAAAAGAGATTGCAATTTTGAAAACCATGGGGGCCGGGAATTTCAGTATCCGGAAAATATTTGTTTTCAAAGGTATGGTGATCGGCACCATCGGAACGGTTTCCGGATTGATCCTCGGATTTATATTGTGCCTCATTCTGCAGCGCTATCAATTTATCGATCTGCCGGGTGATGTCTATTTTCTGACCACCTTGCCGGTCAGACTCGATATTGTGGATGCGATCATAACGATTTCAGCCACCCTTGTGATTTGCTTCGTCGCTACCCTTTATCCCGCCGGATACGCGGCTAAATTCGACCCTGTGGAAGGCATACGGTATGGCTGAAAAAATATATTTCACCAACCATGAAGGACATACCTTGTCCGGTATGCTTGAAATGCCCGGCGATGGAAAGCCGGAGGCGTATTGCATCTTTGCGCACTGTTTCACCTGTACAAAAAATATCAAGGCCGCCGTCAATATCAGCCGGGCGCTGGCGGCAACGGGAATTGCCGTATTGCGTTTTGATTTTACCGGTTTGGGCGAAAGCGAAGGGGATTTCACCGATACCAATTTTTCATCGAATGTGGATGATCTGATGGCGGCGGCGGCATACCTGGCGAAAGCGCACGAACCGCCGCAAATAATGATCGGCCATTCCCTGGGAGGTGCAGCGGTCCTCATGGCCGCTGGAAAGGTGGATCGGGTAAAGGCGGTGGTAACCATCGGCGCTCCTGGCGATCCGAATCATTTAAAACACCTGCTGACCGGAAAAGAGGCGGAAATCAAAGTCCGGGGTGTGGCCGAGGTTATGCTCGCCGGCCGGACATTCACTATTAAAAAACAATTTCTGGATGATTTGGATCAACCCACATTTAAGCCTGTCGTCCGCCGTCTGGACAAAGCACTGCTGGTTTTGCATTCTCCACTGGACGAAGTGGTGAGCATTGAAAATGCAGCCGAGATATTCCGGATCGCCCGCCATCCCAAAAGCTTCATCTCCCTTGATACTGCTGATCATCTATTGTCGGATGCGGAGGATTCCCGATACGCCGGCTCAATTATTGCCGCCTGGGCCAACAGGTACATATAATAGGGTTTGCCGCCATTTGGTATTTAAATCGTGCACTGCAAACAAACGCGACCAAAACCGAAACGTATGTAATTCCATAACAGATCTCCATTTGATCAGGCACTGTGACTGAACAATAAGGTTGCATTTAAAATAACATATCGGTATGATTACATTTTTATTGGTATAAAGGAGATAATAACACAATTTGAAGAAGTTTATTGTAAACCTGTGGAAAAAACTGAAGCGTGAAACCGAGTCAGAACAGGTAGAAAAACAACGCATTACCAGGAAACGGGAAGACGGAGGGGCCGGTTCGGCCATAGTAAGCGGAACCACTTCCAAACGCTCATCCCATAAACACAAATCCAAGCCATCGACGAAAACACCCCGTTCCGAAACCGGACCATCACGGCACTCGTCGACCCGACAGCCGCCCAGAAAAAAATGGTCCATCGGCGATTTTGAGGTTCCGGTTCAAGAAGGCCTGACACGATTTCATGATCTTGATCTGCCCTCTCCGGTGATGCACGCCATTGCCGATGCCGGTTTTCAATATTGTACGCCGATTCAGGCGGAGATTTTCCCCAGTATTCTGTCCGGAAAGGATGCATTTGGCCGGGCTCAGACCGGGACCGGGAAGACCGCTGCTTTCCTCATCACCATTCTGACCCAATTTCACAAAAATCCATTGACTTCCAAACCGGAAACCGGAACACCGAGGGCCTTGATACTGGCACCGACCCGGGAACTGGTGATCCAGATAGCCGAAGAGGCTCAGGCCCTGGCCAGGTACCGTCACGTGAACATCGCCAGTGTCTTCGGGGGCATGGATTATGAGAAACAGAAACGTCGTCTTCACAAAGGGAGGACCGATATCATCATTGCCACCCCTGGCCGACTGCTTGATTTTCATCGTCATAAGGATACGAACCTGGCCAAGGTGGAAACATTGATCATCGATGAGGCGGACCGCATGCTGGACATGGGATTTATTCCGGATGTTCGCCGCATCATTCACAGCACACCCCATAAAAATAAACGGCAGACCATGTTGTTTTCCGCTACGCTGACCCCTGAAGTGATGCGTCTGGCCGAACAATGGACGCGAGATCCCGTCACCGTGGAAATCGAGCCGGAGCAGGTGGCCGTCGATACGGTGGAACAGGTGGTCTATATTACGACCACGGAAGAAAAGTTCGCTTTGCTGTTCAATTATATCAAGCATCAAGATCTGGACCGGGTTCTGATTTTCTGTAATCGCAAAGATGAAACGCGGCGGCTTTCCGAAAAAATGGAACGTTATCGGCTGAGTTGCAGTATCCTTTCCGGAGATGTGCCACAGAAAAAAAGGATCCGAACGCTCGAGGATTTCAAATCGGGAAAAATTCGATTCCTGGTGGCCACGGATGTCGCCGGGCGCGGTATTCACATTGACGGCATGAACCATGTCATCAATTACTCCCTTCCCCATGACGCCGAGGACTATGTACATCGCATCGGCCGCACCGGACGTGCCGGCACCAGCGGCACCTCCGTAAGTTTTGCGTGTGAAGCAGACTCCTTTTATCTGCCGGCCATCGAAGAATACATCGGCCGCAAGTTGGAATGCACCCAGCCCCCGGAAGAGTGGTTGACCTTACCCGCACCTCCCCGGCAGCCGAAACGGAAAAGGACGGGGGAGAAAAGACCACCATCCAGACGCGGCAAACCCTTTTCAAAGCCGTCAAATCGGCGCACGGCAACTAAGCGGCCCTATAAATCCAACCCCCGGCATGCCAGCCAGAAATCCGCCGGGAAGTAAGTAAAAGTTGCGTAACAGTAACTGGTGCCAATCCTGATACCGGGGGGAGCCGCCCTTCCCCCTGTTTCAATATGAAAAACACCCCGCCGGATTAACCGGCAACAGGCGTGAAATGATTATAGCCCCCGAGTAACGGTGTTCTGCGGCCATTTTTTTGTTCCAGCAGGACACCTTCTTTTGTTTCTGTCAATTTTCCCACCACATGATGTTCGATGCCTGATTGTCTCAGTTCGTCCATATTTTTCTCCGGAATCGAGAACAGCAGTTCCAGGTCTTCACCCCCGGTGAGCGCAATTCCTTCAGGTGATAAACCCAGAATACCGGCCGCTGAAAACAATTCCGGATGCAGGGGAAGGTGATCCTCGAATACAATAGCACCGGTCCGGCTTTGGGAGCAGATGTGATTGACCTCGGCCGCCAATCCATCACTGATATCGATCATGGCGTTGGCCAATCGGGAAACCATCGGCACGATATCCATACGGCACCTGGGCGTCAGGTGTTTTTTCAATAAATAGGGCGGTACAGGGGTGTTTTTCATCAACAGTTCATAGCCTGCGGCGGCGGCACCCAATGTGCCGCTGACCACCAGCAGATCACCGGGGCGGCCATGTGATCGAAGACATAGGGCGGTGGTTCGGACATAGCCCAATAAACTCATTCCGATGATAATGTTTTGCCCCCTTGTGGTATCGCCCCCGCCGATCACCACCGCGTATCGCTTGCAAGCAGCTGATATGCCCTTGTAAAGGCCGTTGATCCACTCCACATGAATATCCTTCGGGACAACAAGGGAAATAAACAATAGTGTCGGGCTGCCCCCCATGGCGGCAATATCGCTCACATTGCACTCGACCGCTTTTTCCCCTATCTGTTCCGGTGTGGACCAATTGGTTTTAAAATGGTTTCCTTCCACCAGCGTGTCCGCTGTTACCAGAAGATATCTCCGGGTGTCATGATCCTGGCGAATGACGGCCGTATCATCTCCAATTCCGGCCACGAGATTTTTATGGTCATGGGGAATAAGTGCCGCCAGTTGCCGGATGAGCGAAAACTCTCCGCCGATCTCCTCTATACGCATGGACACGCTCCGTTATCTGAGTCCTTATGGTTTCTTTATAGTCCCTGAACAATGACATGTTTTCAGGTGTACCTCCGGCCGTTATCCGGAAGGTTATCGCTCCGGCGGATAAATACGCCACTCTACCTGTTGAGTTGCCGGATTAATCTCTATCACGATCGACACAGATGATACAATACCTGCCGGGAAACCAGGCAGGGTTACCGCCTGTAACCAGGCAGGGTTACCGCCTGTAAAATGATAGGGTTGGAATCGTGTCCGATGAAAACAGGTAAAGTCAAATGACAAAGCTCAAACTTCAAATGGCGGCATGCTATCCATTTTATAGGATCGCTTTGACGATAAAGTGAAGATAAAACCGCAGCATTCCTTCATTTGGCATTTGGATTTTGTCATTTGACATTATAAGCGTAGCTTGTATCAACGCATACCAAAATTCTAAAATATCTGATTCCCTGTCAAGTTTACATGCGATCACTCTGGGAATCCGGCCGGACAACCAGCAAAGTTATTCGTTGTCTTTGGGCATTGCAGCCGGTATTATCCTTGAACTTGAATTAAACCGCCAGGGATACGCCGCAACAGATAAGGAGCGTTTACGTGATTATCAGCTTTAAAGACAACACCCCGATCATCGGCAAGCACGTGTATATCGCACCTACGGCTGTCGTTATTGGCAACGTGACCATTGAAGATGGGGCCAGCGTCTGGTTTAACGCCGTCATACGGGGGGATCTGGCGCCGGTGACCATCGGAAAGAATACCAACGTCCAGGATAATTGTACCATTCATACCGACGCCGGGATGCCCGCACGGTTGTATGATTCGGTTACCGTGGGCCATAACGCAGTGATTCACGGCTGCACCATCGAGTCCAATTGCCTGATCGGCATCAATGCGGTGGTGTTGAACGGTGCCTGCGTCAAAACAGGATCCATTGTCGCCGCCGGATCGGTTGTAAAAACCAACCAGATCATCGGTCCCAACGCACTTGCGGCCGGAATACCGGCGCAAGTGAAACGCCGTCTCGCAGCGAATGCCCATGAGCGTTTCAACCAGCCGGTCAACAATTACAGAATGTTATCCCGTGAATATTTAGGCGATGCGTCTGATGACGCGGATGGGGTGCAAACTACAGGGTAATCTCCTTCCGGAAACCAAATTTGATGCTGTTGTCCTGATATAACACCGTGTCCGGTTTGAAACCGAACAATTGGACGCGAAAATTAGCGGTGAATGAATCCAGGTCAATGGTTTTTTCGTTCGGCAGCAGGTTCTTTGTCAGCGGAAATTTGGACATATACGCCTTCAGGATCATTAACGCATTGACACCCGCGGCGATCCGCTCAATCCTGCCCGCCATTTGAATACCCCTGATGGCCTGCCAGGTGGCGGCATCAGCATATATGGCGGCTGAAGCCTTGTCGATAAAAGAGGTGTCACGGATGTGCCGCGATTCCGGCGATGAGAAAAAAAAGAACGCACCTTTCCTGAAAATGTAATATACCGGGGCGGCCCATGGCGATTCCGCGTTGCAGGTTGCCAGGGTCATGGTTCGCTGCGCATCGATAAGGGATTGCGCCATCTGTGTCAATGTGGATCGATTCGGTATGGCAGAATCGGTAACACCATCATTCATGTGCCTATGGCCCTCTGTTCGCTTCAGGGTTGGATATTGATTTTTCCGGTCAGCGTCCGGATTGTCGATAGATGTGACATCTCCGATAACCAGTGCGCCGGTAGCGCGTCATCACCATGGTGGGCACCGAGCACCATCCCCGCCAGCATCCCGCGTGCCGCGGAATCGCCACCGGCCATGACGTTTTCCACGAGAGCGGTTTTCAGATCCATTTCGAATTTGAAGATCAAATGCATTACCGATGGAAACGCAGCGGGTATACCGCAGGACTGGCCGAATCTGCCGATGGTGTCGATGGTATTGTCCGGTACACTCGACAGGGCTTTTTCAATGCCTTTGATTAGGGCCGCCGGTTGTCCCATATCCGAAACCGCTTTATCAGCAGCATTTTTCGGGGCTTCCCCGTGCAATACCAAATACACCAGTCGCGCGAAAAATTCAGCGGCCTCCACAACCATCGGATCATTATGGGTCATTGCGGACTGCTGTCTGGACGACCCGACCAATTCGTTTAAGCTGTTGCAATAGAGATACGCCAGGGGGGCGATTCTGGATGCGCCGCCTAGATCAGTGGAGGCGGAGCCTGCCGTTTCAGCCGAGGCGCCATCGCTCAAATTGGATAAAGTGGTTTTGGTGGCGTGATCTTTGTAACCGGTGTAGTCCGCCATACGGCTCCGCCACATCCGTGAGAAACGATCCAATTCAAACGACGATGTTTCGGATAGGGCTTCGAGCAGCAGCAGCGTCTGGTCGCCGTAATGGGTGAAATCGCCTTTGACCTTCGTCTGGTGGTAAGATTCCGGCAATGGTTGAAAATAGCCGTCCACACGATTGAATTTTTCCTTGATTTCATTTGTATCGTAAATCCAATGTGCGCCCAGCGATAACGCATCCGCTGCAAACGAAGCCATGAGCATGGCATTGGCGTGTTGTTTCATTTCCATCACCTTTTTCCCGGGTATCCGACAGGATTTTTATGTGTCCGTGACCACGGTCTGTCCACATGTGCGACAGTCTCAGACCGGTTCTTCGCCATCATAAACATTTTCCGCATCAAAAAAGCCCATGGGTGAGGACGGTCCCGTTGCCGACCCGATTTCATCGGGGCTCAATGTGGCCAACTCTTTCAATGCCTCGCGTATCTCTTTTGATCCGCGGTCATGTATTTCGCGCATTCTGGTGTACTCAGTTTTAACATCCCCCAGGCTGAAACGGGCGTTTGTACTTTTAAGGTTCACATAAACCAGATCCCTTATGGAATCCCAAACATCCCTACGCGTCTGATTATTCAATGGGGTGAGATCGTCAATTTTTTTCAAGCATTTTCGATGGAATCGCTTGAACAGATATTTTCTGATGCCGAACAGCCAGAGGAACATCACCGCCAGGGCGATGGTGCCTGCAGCGCTGATGTGTACAACCGGGTCAGCAGCTAAAAAGGGCAATCCGGAAGGTATAAACAGAAAACCGGCGCCGCCGGCCATAAGGCTGACCATGAAACCTGAAAAGAAGGATTTCAATCGAAAGGTGCGCGCCTTCTTGCGATAGCTGATCAATGCCTCCAGAAAATGGGACAGGCGTTCACCGTGCGTTTCCACAAAGCTGGCCAGGTTGTCCAGCCGGTGACACGGCGCTTGCAGAATCGCCTTTTTGAGCTCTTCGCGCTGATTGTCCAGATGTTGCAGGTAATTGTGAAAAACGCCCTCTTCATTTGATACCTTGCCGGCTGCGTGGGAGGAGTAGGTGAGGTGAATCATCGGGATGTCCTTGCGTCCGGTGATTTGCGACAGGTTCCAGCACAGGGTCCCGTATACGCGCAGCAAATCCATCATGGAGGCACACTCGTCGATCCGGTTCAGAACAAACAACACGCGATCCTCGAAGGTGCGGGACGGCAGGGTATCCCTCAGGCTGGTATGCGCTTCCCGAACCGTACCAGCCTTGTGCGGGTCAAAGAGGACCAGTACCAAGTCCGCGATTTGTGCAAAATCACCGATAACTTCCTGGTAGTTATATCCCCGGTCACGTTCCGTGATGCTATCCAGCATCCCCGGTGTATCTATAATGGCGAGATTTTTCAGGAAGGGGGAATTGACTTTTTTAAGTTTGAAGTGAGATGCAAAACGCTGACCATGCTTTTTCAATGATTCGAACGGGTATTCCGCGTCATTCAACAGAAATTTGCCATCGCGTTCTTCACCGATTCGAATGGTGTCCGGATTCGTCTCATTGTCATCAAAGGTGATGATGGTAAATGAATCGTCTGTCGGCGCCTGGCCAGTGGATTGGACATTGCCGCCTAAAAATTCATTGATCAGGGTGGATTTGCCCGACGAATAATTCCCCAGAACAAGCACCAGCGGCCGCCATTTGATGTTCGTTTCCATGGGAACTTCGCTATAGCCGTATTTCAGCGCGACCGGGGTAATCTGATCGGCGACCATCTCGAGTAACTCGTTGCGCAGGGAATTGATATAATTTTCACGATACATGAATAGCTCCAAAACACAGATGTGAATAACAGCGACAAATCCCTAAACCGTCTGAAAATCGACTTAAGATCATAACCATGGCAATATCCGCTGATTAACATAAGCTATGATTTACAAGATGTTATATGCACTCATCAAGGTGAAATCAACAATATTAATCATTTTGATATCACCGGATCTCGATCCCGCTTCATTGTTTTGTCCATGCGGATAAAATACGATAAGAATGAAACAGCTCTTGTTCATGTCCTGGAAAAATGGCATGAGTGAAGTATACCACTTGAAAATTCGGAGAAGAACGCTTTGACGACACTCATTCCCAACTCATTGAAAGGCCAATTTCTAATTGCCATGCCGGGCTTGAAGGACCCCAATTTTTACCGTTCGGTATCCTTTATCTTTGAACATACCCACGAAGGCGCCATCGGAATCGTCATCAACAATGTGCACACCTCCATCACCAGCAGGCTTATTTTTCAAGAGCTTTCAATAGACTACCGGGATGAAACTGCCGGCATACCCATTCACATCGGCGGTCCGGTTCACATGAATGAAATATTTGTGTTGCACGGCCCCCCCCTTGACTATGAACAGAGTATCATAGTGAATCCGGGAATAGCCATAACCAATTCAAAATCGATACTCGAGGCCATTGCCAAAGCCGAAGGGCCAAACGGCTATATCATATCTTTGGGGTGCGCGGGATGGGGATCGGGTCAGCTCGAATTCGAGATCAAGGAAAATGTATGGCTGAACGGCCCATACGCCCATGATATCATGTTTGAACTGGACACCGATCGGCGATGGGAAGAGGCGATCACGCGAATGGGAATCGATCCGGCGTTACTTTCGGATGCGGCAGGACATGCCTGATATTGTCTCCTGTCCAGTCCGGTGCTGCTGAAATTTAGTCCAATGAATCGATAGTTGCCACAAAAAAGGGGGCTTTCGCCCCCTGAAGTCATCTTATTTTTTAGCTTTCTGTTTTGGCTTCTTTTTTTTTAAACAGACCTTGTCCTTACGGACAAACGCGCAGAGCTTGGGGTTGTAGTACTCTTTACAATTCAGCGGATTATATAGTGGACATTCGGGATTTTTTTCTGACATGAATCTTTGTTCCCCTTTCGAATGAGCCGCCTGACGCCCATCGGCGACGACCCCATGACTTTAAGCAGAATGCCCCTTCCATAGCATATATTATATAGATTTACAACCCACTGTTATTATTGCCCAGTATGCTATCGTACATCTTTCGGTCATCAAATTCAGCGCGCTTGGCATCGTTCCATTGCGTCACCGGTCTCAGGTATCCCACCACCCGGCTGTAGACTTCGCAGGATTGATAATTGGTGAGGACAGGATCCTTTTCATGGCAATGGTCGCATTTTACCAGAAACCGGTCCGCCGCCGGTTCGTAGACGCTGCCGCCATTGATTTGAAGCTCATCACCCTTGCGTATAGCGTTGACCTTGACTTCGGTTTCACAGTCATGACACTTGCCTTCCCAGGTGATATTATCCTTGATGGTGCTGTTGTCTATGAGTTCCCAGACCCTTTCTATGCTCATTCCGGCCATGTAACTTCTCCTTTTTATCCGATTCGGGTTGATGTGGACTTTCAACGTTGTGTTACTCACCCTAATACCCCATATATGGCGTGTCAAGAGAGCAATGTGGCTATATATTGTGCTTTTGGGAATGGGAGGTGGGGCTCAAAGGGCGCCGGCCGGTGTGAATGACGCCGGGGCCGGTCATTCAACCGTATGTCAGGGCTTAACCCAGGTTCCTTCCTTCCGGTAATCAATGACGATATCCTTCAGTTTTTGTTTATCACGGATGAATCGATCTTTCATGCCCATTAACCATTTTTTGTGGGCCAGGGCGTCCGCCTTGCTTAAAATGAGTTCATGATCGCCCCGGGATATGGTCAGAATGGTCTTATCCCCTTCCATGGAAAAGGCGCCCGTATTGCTGCAGAGCATACACCGAACCGTTCTGTGGTCCAGAAAGCGGAAGGTGTCCCCGCCGCACAAATTGCAATGGGGGGTTGATTTTTGTTTCGCGGGTTCAAACAAGGATCGTCCCAATTCACATGCAATGGCTTTGTTGTCATCGTTGAGGAATACTTCACCCGGCAGGGCACCGTATATCACTCGGCTTTCCTTGAGATCCGCCATGACCATTTTTGCGAAATTCTGGACACCCAGCAAGGCGTGTCCTTCCCTGCCGTCAATACCTGCCACTGCAACACCCACGGCGGGCTTGCCCCAAAGCTGATCGATATACGCATAGAAGGAGAGGCCCCGGTCGATGAACCGCTTCAACAGGGAGTGGGGGGCCAAAAAATAGGCCGGAGCCGCAACGATCAGGGCATCCGCGGCAGCGATTTGTTCCACCACCGCGTAAAGCCCGTCTGTTAAAGGGCAAGGTACATCGTTAAACAGGCATTGATAGCAGGCCCGGCATGATGCTATCTGGAAATCCGATAATCGTATCAGATTCAATTGATGTGCCGGGCGTATGTTCCGGGAAATTTCTTTGACGCAAAGCTCACTGTTGCCGAGTTTACGCGGGGATCCGATGATACCGAGTATATTTTTCACCTGGAGCCTTCCTGTTCGCTTGTTGAGCGGTTATCGGCAAGCCGTTGCTTTCCTTGACGGGAATGCCGCCGGTTGCTCTAAATCACTGAAGAATCAAATGCCGGGTCCGGTTTCGACCGGGGAGGGAAGGGGCCCGATTGGCAATCCCGCACCTGACCAAGCCAAAGCGGTCGGCCGGTATGGTATGGGCAGGCCGCTTATTTGTCAATTTTTATCCAGCGTGTATTTTTGAAAGGGCATGGGATGGAAAGATCTCCCGGGTATCTTGATTAAAATGAGCAGCTCATCTATATTACAACCGTCCGTTGGGCACACAGGATCAAAGCGGAGATTAACCGTGGACATTCACACTCATCAAAGGAAAACAGACACCGATGGCCAATCACCCTAAAACCGCGGTCAGTATTGGCCCGGCCGACTTGAAAAATTGTGTGATGACCGCCTCCGGAACCTTCGGATACGCCGGGGAATTCGCCGGGTTCATGGATCTGAATCGGTTGGGCGGCATCATCGTAAAAGGACTGTCGCTGAAACCGTCCGGAGGCAATCCACCGCCACGTATCGTTGAGACCGCCTGTGGCATGCTCAATGCCATCGGGCTTGAAAACGTGGGACTTGATGCGTTTATCGAGAAGAAACTGCCATTTTTGAAAACACTGTCCACGCCGGTTTTCGTCAATATCTATGGTACCACCATTGCCGAATACGCCGAGTTGGCCCAACGGTTGGAGGAAATTCCCGAGATCGCCGGCCTTGAAGTCAATATCTCCTGCCCGAATGTGAAAAAAGGAGGTATCGCTTTTGGTGCGGATCCGGCTACCGCCCATGACGTCGTCACCGCCGTGCGCCGGAAGACCACGAAATCCCTGATGGTAAAGCTCTCCCCGAACGTCACGGATATTACCCATATTGCATGCAGTGTCGTGGACGCGGGTGCGGATGCGCTCTCCCTGATAAACACCATCACCGGCATGGCCATAGATGTGGAGACCCGGCGTCCCATACTGGCGAATATCACCGGTGGTCTTTCCGGACCGGCCATTAAACCGGTTGCCCTGCGGATGGTCTGGCAGGTTGCGCAAAAGGTCGACATACCCATCGTCGGTGTCGGCGGTATTATGGGTACCGGGGATGCCCTGGAATTCTTGATAGCGGGTGCCAGTGCCGTCCAGATCGGGACGGCCAATTTTGTGAATCCGAAAACAGCCGTCGAGGTGGTGGACGGCATCGAAGCCTGGATGAAGGCCAATGAAATCGAGAATATCCATGAGATCATCGGATCGATTCGGGTTTAAACCGAATCCGCTCCCGGATCGATGAAAATTCCGTGGCCACCCCTTGCCGTTCTTTAGGCTTCATCACATCGGTTAAGTAATTTTTCTCCTAGTTTATGCAGTTCTCTAACCTTTTTTCCATAGTTGGGTGGGTATTCAACTGCCGATCTACCTCTTCAGGTCCGCGTTTATTTCATTTTGTAGTGATATATTATTAATTATATAGAATTGTTATGTTTTTGGTAAAGCCTTGGAGCCGATGCCCTGGCCGTCCGGCATTATATTTGCTTTAAACAATACTTCAGATAGCGCAATGGTTCACTCCGATTGGTGACCATTTGTATAGCAGGACAAAAAGAAACAGATGAGATAGCGAGATAGCGGGATATGCCCACGCCGGGCAAATCAGGAGAAAAAACAATAGCATGTTAACCCTCTCCTGAACCACTAAAAAGGCAGAGACCAAAAGTCTCTGCCTTTTTTTGGTTGAAAGCGGTGACTCGGCTATGAATGGGGTCAGAGACCCTGGGCGGCTTTAACCGGGTGGTTTTTCAGGTATTCCAATCGATTCAGGCCATTGATAAACGCATTGGCGCTGGCGGTGATGATATCCGCATCAGAACCGCGTCCCAAGGCCACCAGGCCGTTTTCCTTCAATCTCACGGTAACTTCCCCCTGGGCATCCGTACCGCCGGTTAAAGCGCTGACGGTAAATCGCACCAGTTCGCAGGTGGAGCCGGTGAGCTCCAGAATAGTGTTGAATGCAGCATCGATGGGACCGTTGCCATAGGCGGCGCCTTTCACGGAATCTCCGCGGGCGTCGAGTTGGACACTGGCCATGGGCAGGACCGTATTGCCGCTGGTGACATGGATATAGTTGAGTTTGAATATATCGGGCGTACGGAGAATGCCTTCGGTCACCAGTGCTTCGAGATCCTCATCCATGACGTGCTTTTTCTTGTCCGCCAAATCCTTGAACTTTTTGAATACAATATTGAGTTCTTCATCGGACAGATCGTAGCCCAGGTCTTTGAGATGCGTACGCATTGCATGACGGCCTGAATGTTTGCCCAGGACCAGTTTGTTTTTATTCAGTCCAATGGTCTCAGGCTCCATTATCTCATATGTCATGGGGTTTTTCAGCATACCGTCCTGATGTATGCCGGCTTCGTGAGCAAACGCATTGGCACCGACCACGGCCTTATTGGGTTGTACCATGATGCCGGTGATCATGCTCACCAGCCGGCTTACCGGATATATTTTCCGGGTATTGATATTGGTGGTGACCGGCAGATAATTGGCGCGGGTGTGCAAGGCCATGACCACCTCTTCCAGGGAGGTGTTACCGGCGCGTTCCCCGATACCGTTTATGGTGACCTCTGCCTGGCGGGCACCGCAATTGATGGCGGAGATGGTGTTGGCCGTGGCCAGTCCCAGATCATTGTGGCAGTGGATGCTGAGAATCGCCTTATCGATGTCAGGGGTGTGGGCCTTGATATATTTTACCAGCTCCGCGAACTCTTCGGGTATGGCATATCCTACGGTATCCGGGAGATTGATGGTGGTTGCCCCCGCTTCAATGACCGCCCCGAATACCGTGCACAAATATTCCCAGTCCGATCGGGATCCGTCCTCGGCGGAGAATTCCACGTTATCCGTAAGGGATTTCGCATAGCGCACGGCCTGGACGGCGGTATCGATTACCTGTTCGCGATTCATTTTAAGCTTGTATTTCAAATGAATGTCGGAGGTGGCGATAAAAGTATGTATCCTCGGTTTTTTAGCATGCTGTATCGCCGCCCACGCCCGGTCGATATCCTCCTTGCTCGTCCGTGCCAGTGCGGCTACCTGGGTTTTTTCGAGTTTTGCGGCGATCTTTGAAACCGCTTCGAAATCGCCGTCCGATGCAGCGGGAAACCCGGCTTCGATCACATCGACCCCCAGGTCTTCCAATTGCGTGGCCAGTCGCAGTTTTTCCGCGGTATTCATACTGGCACCGGGCGATTGCTCACCATCCCTTAAGGTCGTATCAAATATGATCACACGTTCCGTCATTGCTTTACTCCCTCACTTTTATAAATTCAATATGAGTTAAAAATATATTTCAGCGTCATCACCGGTAAAGCAATGATCAAAGCAAATGCCGCAAGGTGCCAGTGATATCACACCCTGCGGCGATAATCTCCACATCTAAACTATTTTTTATGTATATTATCAAAACTATAAATCCTCTTGATCATGTTTTTCATGCGTCCGGGTTTACACCGCCCGGCATTTTTTCTCACCATGTTTCTGCCGGGATTCTTTTGCCAGTTTGTATTGAAAACTGTCGGCCAACGCCTGCCAGCTTGCTTCAATGATATCTTCGGAAACACCGATGGTAGACCAGATTTCATCCTGATCCCTGGATTCGATGAGCACCCGCACCAGGGCTTCGGTGCCTTTACGGCCGTCGATCACACGTACTTTGAAATCCACCAGTCGCATGGTATCCAGATCCGGGAAAAAACTTCCAAGGGCTTTTCTCAAAGCGTTATCGAGGGCACTCACCGGCCCCTGACCTTCAGCAGCGGTTATTTCATGGTTGTCGCCCACCGCGATTTTCATGGTGGCATGCGCGGTACAGGGCCGGTCTTTGTCTTTTTCAATGGTCACGCGAAAGGCTTCCAATTCAAACAACGGCTTGAATTGTTCGGTGAATTTTTCCAATAATATTTTCAACGATCCGTCCGCTGCATCGAATTGATATCCTTTTTCTTCAAGAGTCTTGATTTCATCCACGATTTTCCGGCTGTCATAGCCATTGGCGCCCAGAACCACCCCCAGCTCCCTTGCCTTGTACTCCACATTGCTTTTTCCGGACAGGTCCGACACCAGCACCCGCCGAATATTTCCGACGGTTTCAGGGCGTATGTGTTCATAGGCCACCGGCATTTTCATGATGGCATTCACGTGGATCCCGCCTTTGTGGGCAAAAGCGCTACGGCCGACGAAAGGCCGCGAGTTCATGGGGGTCATATTGGCGGTCTCGCTTACGAATCTTGACAGGTTCTTTAATTTGGCGAGGTTAGCACTGGTGATGCAAGCGCTGCTCATTTTGGTGCACAGGATCGGAATAATCGATGTCAAATCCGCATTACCACAACGTTCACCATAGCCGTTTACAGTGCCCTGTACCAATACCGCACCGGCGCGAACGGCTGAGACGGCGTTTGCAACGGCCAGGCCGCAATCATTGTGGGTATGTATGCCGAATTTCAGGCTAAGATCATCCGGAGCCACACCCTGGTGTTCCGCCAGCCTGTTGCGAACCGATTGCATGATGGATTCAATTTCAAACGGCAGTGAACCGCCGTTCGTATCACAAAGTACCAGATATTCCGCCTTTCCCTCGATGGCGGCTTCAAGCGTCCGGACCGCATAGTCCGGGTCATCCTTGAACCCGTCAAAGAAATGCTCGGCGTCATAAATCACCTCACGCCCCTTGGCGTTCAAGTATTGGACACTCTCCCTTATCATGGCCAGGTTTTCCTCGGGCGAATTCTCCATTATTTCTTCAACATGAAGCATCCAGCTTTTTCCAAAAATGGCCACTGCTGGTGTTTCCGCCTCCAGAAGGGCTATCAGATTCTTATCCTCATGGCATTGTGAGTTTGGTTTGCGCGTGGCACCGAATGCGGTCAACTTGCCGTTTTCAAATGATTCCCCACGGGCCATATCAAAGAAGGCCATGTCCCGGGGATTGGAGCCCGGCCACCCGCCTTCAATGTACTGGATACCCAACTCATCCAACCGTTTGGCGATTTTCAACTTCTCAGCAGCGCTGAAATTGATGTTTTCTCCCTGTGTGCCGTCCCGCAAGGTGGTGTCGTATATAAGCGTGGGTTCCATTTATTTCTCCTGAATACCGCTTGTCCATCGAGGGAGACAACACGGGACATAGCCGGTGGATGCTGTGGGCTTCGCTCGTGCGGCCTCGAAACGACAGGACAAACGGCACAATTTGATTTATTTTCTGTTCTCCGGTCTGAGGGACCTGACCGAAGTTCCGGTTTTCCACATTTCGGAATTGTGAATTTCATCCAGTTCTTTTTTCAATTGTTCCCGGTAATCCGGAGCACTGTTACTGTCAAGCGTCCGTTTCGTCTCTTTTCCGGAGATGACACTCTCATACAATTCATCGAATACCGGTGCGACGGCATCCCTGAATCTGGGAGACCAGTCCAGCGCTCCCCGTTGCGCCGTCGTGCTGCAATTGGCGAACATCCAGTCCATACCATTCTCGGCCACCAGGCGGATCAGGCTCTGCGTCAGTTCTTCCACGGTCTCATTGAAAGCCTCGGAGGGGCTGTGCCCATGCTTGCGCAACAGTTTATACTGGGCTTCCATCACACCCGCCAGGCACCCCATCAAAACACCGCGTTCCCCGGTGAGATCACTGTAGACTTCATTTTCAAAGGTGGTTTGAAACAGATAACCGGAACCTATGGCGATGCCCATCGCCAGTGTCCGGTCCTTGGCACGGCCGGTATGATCCTGATGTACGGCGAAGCTTGAATTGATACCGCTGCCGTCAAGGAAATTGCGCCGGACAGTCGTGCCCGATCCTTTGGGCGCCACTAGAATCACATCCACATCATCAGGGGGGATGATGCCGGTCTGATCCTTGTAAACGATCGAAAAACCGTGTGAGAAATACAACGCATCACCCAGGTTCAGGCACTCTTTTACCTTCGGCCACATGGCCACTTGTCCTGCATCGGACAACAGGTATTGAATGGTGGTGCCGCGTTTGGCGGCTTCTTCGATGGAAAACAATGTCTTTCCGGGAATAAAACCGTCGGCAACGGCCCGGTCCCAAGATACGCCGCCTTCACGCTGGCCGATGATAACATCGACCCCGTTATCGCGCATATTCAATGCCTGTCCCGGTCCCTGAACACCATATCCCAGTATGGCAACGGTTTCTTTTTTCAGGACGTCTCTGGCTTTTTCCAGAGTGAACTCCTCGGATGTGATCACTTCTTCAGTGGTGCCGCCAAAATCGATTTGAGCCATTATTTTCTCCTTTGATGTGTTTTCCCGGTTTATGTGCCCGGATAACCGTTCTCCGGCATCCGGGTATTCCGGAAAGATATAATATTGTGTGATTTCTGATTTTTATGCGTATCGATCCTCAGCATTGATTATCCTATTTTACCGGCGGCTCACGAAATAACGCAATGGCGCCGGTTCTTGCTATTTTTTTTATGCCCATGGGTTTGAGCAGATTGATGAGAGCCGTCATTTTTTCCTCATTCCCCGTGGCTTCAATGGTGTAATATTCGGGGCCCACATCAACGACCTTGCATCTGAAAATATCAACGATGCGGAGTATTTCATCCCGGTCTCTGGGTTGGGCCCGCACGCAAATCAAGGCCATCTCCCGCTGCACCGCGCGGGTATCCGACAGATCCCTCAATTTGATGACGTTGATCAGTTTTCGAAGTTGCTTCTCAATCTGTTCCATCAGCGGCGGGTCCGCCATGGTGACGATGGTAATCCGCGATACCATCGGATCGATGGTGGGCGCCACACATAAACTCTCAATATTGAACCCGCGGCCGCTGAACAACCCAACCACCCGTGACAAAACACCGGGTTTATTATCCACCAGCATGGTAATCGTATGCTTTTCAATATCCACGATACGTTTCCTTTCCACCGCTTGCTCACTGGACCCCGTTGCCATTGGCGTGGTGATCCGATTCAATTCATCAGGTGTCTGTTCCGTTCCTATACCAACAGCATTTCAGTGATCGGTTCCCCCGCCGGTACCATGGGATAAACACATTCTTCCTTTTCAACCACAAAATCCATAATTACCGGGCCATTGTATGCGAGGCCTTCCTTCAATACCGAGTCCACCTCATCAGGTTTCACGGCACGCAGTCCCTTTGCCCCATAGGCTTCCGCCAGTTTGACAAAATCCGGCGCACAGTCCATACAGGTTGCTGCATAACGTTTTTGATAAAACAATTCCTGCCATTGGCGGACCATGCCCAGGTAGCCGTTGTTCAGGATGACAATTTTTACCGGGAGCTTGTGCTGAACCGCCGTGGCCATCTCCTGAATATTCATCTGGATGCTGCCGTCCCCGGCGATATCCACAACCAGACTGTCCGGAAATGCGGTTTGAGCGCCAATGGCCGCAGGCAGGCCAAACCCCATGGTCCCTAATCCGCCGGAAGTCAGAAACTGCTGAGGACGGTCGTAGTGGAAATACTGGGCCGCCCACATCTGATTTTGTCCCACTTCTGTTGTGATGATGGCTTCCCCGGCAGTCAGGTCAAACAATCTTTCGATCACATATTGGGGTTTTATGGTTTTCTTTTGAACATAGGCCAGCTTATGGGCGCGTTTCCATTCTTCGACCTGGTCCAGCCAGGGTTGCCGGATACCTGTAAGATCACCTAAGTCGGCTTTATCAATGAGCGAATTCAATTTTTTGAGACTCGTCTTGCAATCGCCCACAACAGGTACCGCCACCGAAATATTTTTGCGGATGGACGTGGGATCGATGTCGATATGAACGATTTTGGCCTGTTCTGCGAAACAATCGGTTTTGCCGGTAACGCGGTCATCAAACCTCACCCCCACGGCGATCATCAGGTCGCAATGTCCGGTGGACATGTTGGCCCGATACGTTCCATGCATGCCGATCATCCCCAGGCTCAGCGGGTCGGACCCGGGGAATCCCCCCAACCCCATGAGGGACATGGTCACCGGTATTTTTGTTTTTCGCGCAAAGCGGCTGAGTTCCCCGGCCGCTTTCGACAGGATAATACCACCACCGGCAAAAATCATCGGCCGTTGTGCGGTTTTGATCAGATCAACCACTTTTCGCAGTTGTTTGGCATTGGGTTCATATTTCGGATTGTAGGACTTGATTTTAACCGGTCCGAGTTTCTCATATTCTGCCGTACCGCTGGACACATTCTTGGGAATATCGATCAGCACCGGACCCGGACGGCCGGATCGGGCGATGTGAAATGCTTCCTTGACGGTTTGCGCCAAATCGTCGGTACTGGCCACCAGATAATTATGTTTGGTGCAGGGACGGCTTATGCCGACGATATCAACCTCCTGAAAAGCGTCATTGCCGATCAGATGTGTCGGCACTTGTCCGGTGAGGATCACCAACGGTATTGAATCCATGTATGCGGTCGCAATCCCGGTAACGGCGTTTGTGGCACCGGGACCTGATGTGACGAGGCACACACCGACCTTGCCGGATGCCCTGGCATATCCATCGGCCGCATGAACGGCGCCTTGCTCATGACGAACAAGGACATGATGGATATCCGTATCCATCAGGGCATCATAAATGTCGATCACCGTACCGCCGGGAAATCCGAAAATAGTGCCCACGCCTTCTTCTTTTAGCGCCTCTATTAAAATTTGCGATCCACTCAGTTTCATAATTCCACCTCGTTCCTCTAAGGTCGTATTCATTCAGTTCATTTCCCAATTTTTACGTTGTCCCTTTATACCGATATACCGAATGATGTTGTGGTGATTAATGTTTATCCGGGACTACTCCGGACGATGGCGCCCAGGTGTGCGGAAGACACCATGCTGGCGTATCTCGCCATGTATCCGGATTTGATTTTGGGTTCCGGCGGTGTCCAGTCCGCCAGGCGTTGTTTGATGATATCCGGTGTCAACGAAACCGATATGGATTTGCCCGGAATATCGATCACAATTTCATCGCCATCTTCAACCATCGCCAACGGGCCACCGGTGGCGGCTTCCGGAGAAATATGGCCGATTGCCGCGCCTCTTGTGCCCCCGGAAAACCGTCCGTCCGTCAACAGCGCCACATGAGCATCCAGGTCCATGCCGGCGATGGCCGATGTCGGTGTGAGCATTTCCCGCATGCCCGGACCGCCCTTGGGGCCTTCGTATCGAATGACGATCACGTCTTTTTTCTGGATGTCGCCTTCCATGATGGCACGGGTGGCGGCTTCTTCCGAGTCGAAAACCCGCGCCGGACCGCTATGGCGAAGCATGTCGTTGCATACGGCGGACTGTTTGACCACGCATCCTTCCGGCGCCAGATTCCCGAACAGGACAGCCAGGCCGCCTTGCTCGTGGTAGGGGTGATCCACCGGCCGGATGACTTCCGGATCCGTTATCTTCGCTGTTTTCAGTGTCTCTTTAAGCGGAGTACCGGAAACGGTCATGCATTCTTCATGAATGAGGCCCATACCATGGAGTGCTTTCATAACAGCCCCGATACCTCCCGCCCGGTTCAGATCTTCAATCCGGTGCGATCCGCCCGGGCTCAGGGCACATAGATGAGGTGTTTTCAGGCTGATCTCATTAATCTTATTCAATTCAATGGCCAAACCGGCCTCCCGGGCAATGGCGGTCAGATGCAGGACGGTGTTGGTGGAGCAGCCCAACGCCATATCGACAACCAGTGCATTTTCAATGGCCTGGGGTGTCAGGATTTTCCGGGGGGTGATGTTGTTTTCCAGCAGATGAAGAATTTTCATACCGGTCTCTTTGGCCAATCGGATTCTGGCGGACATCACCGCCGGAATGGTGCCGTTTCCGGGGAGGGCCATACCGATGGCTTCGGTCAGGCAATTCATGGAATTGGCCGTGAACATGCCGGCACATGAACCGCAAGTGGGGCAGGCGGCATTTTCAACCTCCTCCAATTGCGCCTCGGACATCCGTCCGGTTTTCACCGCGCCCACCGATTCAAATACGGTGATCAGATCGATTTTGCGCCGCCCGTTTTCAGTTGATATTTCACCGGCCAGCATGGGGCCGCCACTGATGAAAATGGCCGGCAGGTCCAACCGTGCAGCCGCCATTAGCATACCGGGAACGATTTTGTCGCAATTGGGGATGAACACCACGGCGTCCAGGGCATGTGCATTGACCATGACTTCCACGGAATCCGCTATCAACTCGCGGCTGGCCAGTGAATATTTCATGCCGTCATGATTCATGGAGATACCGTCGCAAACACCGATGGTACTGAATTCAATGGGGGTGCCGCCGGCCATGTAAATGCCGGCCTTGACCGCATCGG
The DNA here is from genome assembly GCA_013003715.1 of Desulfobacteraceae bacterium. Classification (GTDB taxonomy): domain Bacteria; phylum Desulfobacterota; class Desulfobacteria; order Desulfobacterales; family Desulfosarcinaceae; genus JABDIN01. Next base: position 53,413 of record JABDIN010000048.1, read on the forward strand.
CTATTGTGTCCAGATGAATATGACCGGGTATGATGGTGTTCGATGCGTTGGCCACCCCGATCAACGGGCGTTCGATCTCTGTCCGGGTATAGCCCATGGCTTTAAACAAAGATCGGTGGGGAGCTCGCTCAATTCCTTTTTTAACATTATCACTTCGCATGGACGGATTCCTTTTTTGCCCAAAAAAAATCCGTTACCAGCCTTGGGGCTGATAACGGATTTTGTGTTTTTCTGGGTGGTCTTTAGCTAAGCCATTATCATCCCCGGTGCCCCGTAGTCGCTAATAAGGACGACCACGAGGACAAGAATAAGAATAAGGGTGACAAGGACGAGCCGTGTATTCATGATAATTTAAAAATCTCCTCAATTACGGGAGCGATAACAAAGGCGGGGTAGGATGTCAAGTGAATTAATACATTTAATTGTAAGCGCGCATATAATAGGCAGCCTTGAACTGACTATCGGTATTATCCATGACTTGACGCCGAAGATGGACGTCGAATTGGCCTTGTCGGAGGATTTGACCCGTACCGTACCGGATTTCAACGTCCAGGTGAGGTTCACCTACGCATTTGAATAGTGCGTGGGGCAGGGTGCAATGATAAACTGCCGGATCGATCAGAGAGGTTCCCTGTGACCGCATTCCTTGTTAATGCAGATGAGAAAAGTTCCATTTTTTTTGGTGGTTTTTTCGGTCATTATCTCAGCATCGCAGGCCGGGCACCGTTTGTTCACGGGCATATCCCAGGTGGCGAAATCGCAGTCGGGATATTTATTGCAGCCATAAAATATCTTTCCCCGCCGGGAGCTCTTCTCAACAACATCTCCCTCACACCCCTTCTGGGGACATTTGACACCAATTGATTTCCCGTTCGCGGTTGAAGTCAAAGAACGCGTATTTTTACAATCCGGATATCCCGAGCAGGCCAGGAATTCACCATATTTGCCTCTTTTGACGACCATATTATTGCCGCACTGGCTGCATTTTTCATCGGTAACGGTCACTTCGGCGGGTTCCACGGTTTGAATACGGCCTTTTTCATCCCGTACATAATCTCTGGAGTAGGTACATTCCGGATAACCGCTGCATGCCAGGAAATGACCATTTTTCCCGATTTTAATGCTTAACTTGTTCTTGTTGCATTGCGGGCAAATTTTATCTGTTGGGAGCCCGACGCCTTTTACACTGACCATTTCCCGGGAAGCGTTGTCCAGACTGTCCTTGAACGGGCCATAGAATTGGTTCAGCACGTTAAGGGCTTCAATTTCCGCACCCTCGACACGGTCCAGATCGTTTTCCAACTGGGCGGTAAAGGCCACATCTAAAATGCCGGGGAAATTATCGACCAGCAACTCATTGACGATGTATCCGAGTTCGCTGGGACGAAAATAACCACTTATCAGATCCACATACCCCTTGTCCCGGATCGTGGATAAGATACTGGCATAGGTGCTGGGCCTGCCGATACCGTTCTCTTCGAGTTCCTTGACCAGTGATGCCTCCGAGAAGCGTGGCGGTGGCTGGGTGAAATGCTGCTTGGGGTCGATTTTTTCCGGCCTTAGTGTCTGGCCCTCCGAGAATTCCGGTAATTCCTGTTTCTTTTTCCCTTTTTCGTCTTCCTGATCGGCGGATAGGTAAACTTTCATGAAACCCTGAAACTTGGTGGTGGAACCGCTGACGGTGAAGGTATAATCGCCCGCTTTTATCGACACCATTTTCTGGTCGACCAACGCTTGTGTCATCTGGGAAGCGACAAATCGCTGCCATATCAATTTGTACAATGACAATTGATCACGATTCAGATGTGGTGCCACTTTTTCCGGTGTATTCCAGACTGATGTCGGCCGTATGGCCTCATGCGCATCTTGCGCTTTTTTCTTATTTTTAAAATACCGGGGTTTCTCCAAGGCATAGTTATCCCCGAATTTATCCCGGATCAGAGATTGCGCTTCCAACGCGGCTTCCTCTGCGATCCGGATGGAATCGGTTCTCATATAAGTGATCAATCCGACAGGTTCAGCCGGTCCCAAATCAATGCCCTCATACAATTGTTGGGCAACCACCATGGTTTTTTTAGCGGAATATCTAAGTTTGCGGATTGCATCCTGCTGCAATTTGCTGGTGATAAACGGGGGAAGCGGGTTCTTGCGTATGGTTCTGTTAACGATTTTATCAACGACAAACTGGGCAGCGTTCAGATCATCGAGTATTTGATCGGCCGCCTCCTTGTTCGGGATATGAATTTTTTTACCGTCTTTTTTCACCAATTTGGCGTCAAAGGCGGGTGGCAGTTCACCATTGAGCAGGGCGGTGATTGACCAATATTCTTCCGGTTCGAATGCCTGAATGGCCCGTTCACGATCGCAAATGATTCGAACCGCTACGGATTGTACACGACCTGCGCTTAACCCTCCCTTTACCTTTCGCCATAACAGGGGTGAAATCTGGTATCCCACAAGCCTGTCCAGGATGCGCCGGGCCTTTTGCGCCTCGTATTTATCCTTGTTCAAGGTTTCCGGCGACGCCATGGCCTTGTGAATTGCGTTTTTCGTGAGTTCATGGAACAAGACGCGATGAAAAGTACGGTCTTTCTTTTTCAGTACCTCCGCTGTGTGCCAGGCAATGGCTTCTCCTTCCCGGTCCGGGTCGGGGGCGAGGTATATGTCCTTGCAGTCACCTGCAGCGGTCTTCAATGACGAGATCACCTTCTGCTTGCCTTTTATGGCCCGGTATTTCGGTTTGAATCCATCTTCGATATCAATACCGATCTCTTTTTCGGGCAGATCGCGGATATGTCCCACTGTGGCAGCCACATTATATTCACCGCCCAGATATTTTTTTATTGTTCGCACCTTCGTTGGTGACTCAACAACGACTAATGGTTTTGCCACGTAATTACCTCATTGTTCATTGATTCAGTTGCACTGGTTAAGACCGAAAATACGAAGTTGGCCCCATGCCCGGTGTACCGGTCTCCACATACCGGTTGATATTGTAATCGCAGATTTCCAAAATTCAACCCTGTGAACGAATTTCCGGTGTAAAAATCTGGTTTCCCTTACGAACGATGACTCGTCCTTTTTCAGGTACCGGCGTCTTTCACAATGCTGAAAAGCTTACCCTGAGATTGTTGGACAATCCCTTTGATTTCGAGTTGTAACAAAACGCTTGAGAGCAATCCGGGTGCCATCTCACTTTTCCGGATAATATCATCGATATGCATCGGATAGGGTTCCAGCAGGTGCACGACCCTGTCTTCATCCGTCGTCAGACCATTCATTTTGTCGCTGTGACCACTGGTTTGTCCGTCATCATTCTGAATTGAAATATTGATGAACGGTAACTCCTCCAGAATGTCTTGTACATGTTCCACCAGTTTGGCGCCTTGCTTAATCAGGGTATGGGTGCCGGTACTTTTATAAGAATTTATGCTGCCCGGCACGGCAAATACTTCTCGATTCTGTTCCGCAGCAAGCCGGGCCGTGATCAGCGAACCACTTTTACGGGCGGCCTCCACAACCACCGTGCCGTAGGTCATGCCGCTGATAATGCGGTTTCGAATTGGGAAATGATGCGGTTCCGGACCACTGTTCAATGGAAACTCGGAGATTACGGCACCATTTTCGGCAATTCGATGAAATAGTTTAGTATTTTCCGCCGGGTAAATTTTCTTCAACCCGCTGCCGAGTACCGCGATGGTTTTCCCTTTTCCCGCCAGTGCGCCCTGGTGCGCCGCCGTATCGATACCGCGCGCCATCCCACTCACCACCGTAACACCGTTGCCGGCCAGGCTTGATCCCAGGTGTTCAGCCGCTTGTATTCCATAGGAGGTGGCGTTTCTCGATCCGACCACCGCGACCGGAGGTCCAAGACTATCGATGCGCCCGTAAACATAAAGGAAAGGCGGGGGATCCGGAATTTCGCTTAACAGTGTTGGATACCGATCGTCTGTTTGAAGAATAATGTGATATCCGGATTTGAAAACCGTCTCAATCTCTTCGGCTGCCCAATCCGGTACCGCATGCCGCCGGATAGCTGTTGCCTGAGGACTGGATATGCCCTGGACCTGGGTCAACTCACCGTGAGAAGCTGATAATACCTGATCCGGTGATTGGAAATGACGGAGTAAACGGTTGAAGAGCAGGTTACCGATTCCCGGTACACTTTTTAAGGTTAGCCACGGAAGCAGATTTTCCATGATTTTCGAATTATATTGGCTGTTTCTCCCCGGTTATCTCGCTTTTTTTTGCCATGCCAACAAGATTGGGCTCGCAACGTATATGCTTGAATAGGTACCGACCATTACACCGACAATCAGGGCAAATGCAAAATCATGAATTATCCCGCCCCCGAGCACAAACAAGGACATCACCACGGCCAGTGTCGTCAGAGAGGTCAGGATCGTACGGCTGAGGGTTTCATTCACACTTCTGTTGATTATAAATGATAACGGCTGTTTCGGAAGCTTCCGATTGTTTTCACGGATACGGTCATAGACAATGATGGTGTCATTCAATGAATAGCCGATAATGGTGAGAAGCGCAGCGATTATCGGAAGGGTGAACTCCTTATCGAACAAGGAGAATATGCCGACTGTAATCGTCACGTCATGTATCAGCGCGACGATGGCACCCATGGCGAACTTCAATTCGAGGGTCCAGAAAATGATCAGGCTGACAATCAGGGCGGCAAGCATTAAGAAGGGGATGCTCACATCAAATATATTGAGAACGTATACCGCAGTCGCCAGTGCGGCTGCAACGATTCCGCTGAGCATCCATTTCAATTCAAACCGGCCGGAAATATAGATGGTGATGAGCAGCAAGGCATAAAACATGGCAAAGAGGGCTTTCTCTCTCAAGTCCCTGCCCACCTGGGGGCCGACCATTTCAACCCGCTGAATCTCCACTTCCGCGCCTGTCGAAGCCGATAGCGCGGTGGTGAGTTGACCGTTGAAATCATCCATTGTCGTAATGGACGAGTCCGTACGGATTAAATACTCATTCTTTGTGGAAGCGCCGAATTGCTGAACGGAAGAGTTGCCCAGGGCTGCGGCATCAAGACCCGCTGCGATACTCTTTAGATCGGTGGCTGTGCTGAATTTTATCTGAACAAGTGTCCCCCCGGCAAAGTCGATGCCTTGTCTAGGACCGCCGTGCCATAATAATGAGACAACACATATGGAAATCATGGCAACGGAAAATATAAAGGCGATCTTTCGTTTTCCAATAAAATCCAAATTAATGTCGGATTTAATGAATTGCATCTACTCTTTCCCTTTCAGCAACTATGCTCAAATGCGTTCCAAACATGCGCAAATTCGCGGCTGTGTAATAATTAAAAAAAATCAACCGTTGACTAAATACTTATCCTGCGCAGTTTCATCTTGATCAAGAGATAATCGAAAATGGAACGTGTGAGAATCAATGACGTAAATAAACTGGCAACAACACCCAAGCTCAATGTCACGGCAAATCCCTTGACGGCTCCGGTACCGAACTGGAACAAGACCAGAGCGGCAATCAGGGTCGTGACGTTGGCATCCAGTATGGTCAGGGTCGCCCTGTCATAACCCGCATCAACGGAAGCCCTGGGCGTCTTGCCAAGGTTCATCTCTTCCCGTATGCGCTCGAAGATCAGCACATTGGCGTCCACCGCCATACCTATTGTGAGGATGATCCCCGCAATTCCGGGCAGGGTCAATGTCGCCTGGAACGCCGCCAGACCGCTGGCGATCAGCAGGATGTTCAGAATCAGTGCAAAATCGGCAATCAGCCCGGAGAATTTATAATAGACTATCATGAAAAAGATGACAAAGATGCCGCCGACGCACATGGAGATCAATCCCATGCGAATGGAGTCCAAGCCCAGCGACGGTCCCACGGTCCGTTCTTCAATTATCTCAACCGGGGCCGGAAGGGCCCCGGCCCGGAGCACAATGGCCAGATCCCTGGCATCGTTCATGGTGAACGATCCGGTAATCCGTGCCTGACCGCCGGGGATCTTTTCCGTAATCGTGGGGGCGGAATATATTTTATTGTCCAGAACGATCGCCAGACGTTTATTGACGTTTTCTTCGGTGACACGGGCAAAAAGACGGGAGCCTTTTTTATCCAAGGTAATCGAGACGTACGGGTCATTGTACTGGCTGTCGATTTCCACCCGCGCATCGGTGAGGTAAGCGCCGGTGAGGGAAGCTCTTTTATTGACTAAAAACGGGGTTTTATCGACGCGTTTAAGCTCCGTATTTTCTTCATCCTGGTACAACACCTCCAGGCCCGGCGGCACCTGCCCGCTGATCGCGGCATTGATATCCTTGCTTTCATCCACCAGCTTGAATTCAAGGAGAGCGGTTTTACCAATAAGCTCTTTTGCACGTTGGGTATCTTTGATCCCGGGCAGTTGAATCTGTATCCGGCGTTCGCCCTGGATACGTATATCCGGTTCACTTACACCGAATTGGTCCACCCGGTTGCGGATGGTTTCCAGTGCTTGCTCCACGGCGAGGGTCTGGATTCGTTCGCTCTCCACATCGGGCAGATCCAGTTGAAGGGAGAGTGTCCCGTCTTCAATGGTACGCTCCAATTCCCGCAACTCGGAAAAATCATCGTCCAGTACTTTTCGGAAATTACCGATGTTGTCGTCGCCCGATACCGATACGGCAATCGCCTTGCCGTTGATCAGATCCAGACCGGAATACCGGACGCGGCTTTTGCGCAATTGTTCCCGAAGCTCCTGAACAATGCGTTCCATGGTGTTTTCCACAGCCTTTTGGGTTTGCACTTCAAGAATCATGTGCATACCTCCCTGCAGGTCCAGGCCGAGATTGATTTTCTTGTAGGGCCATAAACTCGGCTTGAAGCTCGGCATGATGTATATAATAGCGGCGATCACCACTATAATCACGACAACGGTTCTCCACGAAAAATTCTTCAAAGGTGTTTACCTCATCTCATATATTTTAAACGGATACCGGCGGTGCTGTTGCTGACATTCGGATTTCAGCGGCACCGCTTGTCCTACTTTGCCGCAGGTGTCTGTGCAGGCTGGGCCAGCGCACTGACATTCGCGCGACTGATTTTGACACGGACTTTTTCCGCAATCTCCACGGTCAGGGTGTTGTCACTCACACCCGTGATCCGTCCATGCAAGCCGCCGCTGGTTACCACACGGTCGCCTTTTTTCAGCGCGCTTACCATCTCCCGGTGTTCTTTGGCCTTTTTTTGCTGGGGCCTGATCAGCAGAAAATAAAAGATAACAAACATTAAGATAATGGGGATGAATGATGCAAATCCCCCGGCGCCGCCCTGGCCTCCGGCGCCGCTCTGCCCCATTGCATAAGCTATTCCAGTCAAAACGAGTCCTCCTTGGCAAATATGTATTTTTAAACAACCGCAACCGGCGATACCGTTGTTGAACCGGCGGTATCCCCTATCAGAAAAGCGCACAGATTCCAAAGGTATTTGGGAAAAAGTGTGCAAGAATTCATATTTTTAATGAAAAAGGTAATGTAGCCGATGGTGTCATCAAAACGGCGGAACATTACCTGTGATTGATCATGAATCGAGTGGCGATGATATACTGCAAAAGCCGGACAAGGTCAAATGGTTCTTTCAGACTTCGGTATCAGGAAAAAATAAGACTCTAACACTTTAATTTCAAGGCTAATCCTGTTCGGCTGGGATCCAAATATTCTCCCCGTCGAATTCAAGACGATTCACCACGCTGTAATCGATTTGATCCAGCAGTGCGAATACATCCGTCATATTATAGACCACTAGTTTGCTGTTGGGAACGATGATATCGAGATCGACATCCAGCTTACGCTCACGGATACTATAGATGTGAACCATTTTTTCGGAAAACTTCAGTAATTTACCGACGCCGGAGCTGAAGCCTCTTTTATTAGGTTCATCGGCTATCGGCGATATGTCGATATCCCGATGTGTTAAATAGTTTTGAAGAAACTTAAAATGTATGTTCCAGATGTTATCGCCCCTCTGCACGACATAAATACCGTAGCTGCCGGGGGAACCGGTGGATGATTCACCAAGATCGGATTCAATGAGCTCTTCTTTTTGAAGTTTGATTTGTTCCAGTATATCCGTCATGGAAACTTCAAACCGGCCGACTTTAATGGATTCTCCCGGCTCGGCGATTAAATCGACGCCATCGCCAATCCCGTATTCCTGTTTCCGCTGATCGATTAAAGCGCTGGTGGCATTGTCCGCTCCCAGCTCATTATAGTCGAGCACGGCTTGAGGTTTTATCGGCATCGTCAATGTGGTGGTGTGTGCTTCTACCTGGTCCGGTGCGCCGGCTTCGGATGGCGGCTCCGGTGCCCGAGGTGAATCAGGCGGATCAATGACACTGAACAGAACAGCCCCTAAAATAGCGACTCCGATAATTCCGATGACAATCAGTGGTTTTCGTGAACGCTTTATTTCAGACATGCAGCCTCCATTGCGTTAATCGCTTCCAGCCCGGCATGGACGTCCATTTTGAATTCAAGGTTATTATGGTCGCTCGTTCGGTACGATGAGCCTTTTTTCGATTTACCGACTCCCCGGTCTTATTCAATTTCGCAGGCGTCCGGTTGGCATTCGAACCGGCTCTCGCCGGGCCTCATTGAACCATCACTTTCTATGATAATGGATAATTTCCGCCGATTTTCCAATTCCAGGATCTCTTTTCTTTTCTTGTTCAATAGATAGGAGGCTACAGTGTCCGGAACAATACCCTTAACGATTTTTAAATTATCCTTCAGTGTTTCCAGTTTTAATTTTCTCAAAAAACTGAGACCGAGCATTTCGCTGGACGGCACCTGACCTTTACCCCTGCAGATGGCGCAATTCTCGAAACTACCGAAATCAATGGACGGTCGCAACCGCTGCCTGGACATCTCCAGTAGCCCGAATTTGGATATTCTGCCCACTTTGGTTCGCGCTTTGTCTATTCTCAGTTGATCCTTGATGACTTTTTCAACCTGGTACCGGTGTTTGGCATCTTTCATATCGATAAAGTCAACGACCACCAGCCCTCCCAGGTCCCGCAATTTCAATTGCCGGGCGATTTCTTCGGCGGCTTCCAGGTTTGTCATCAAGGCGGTTTCTTCTATATTTTTTTTTCGGGTACCCCTTCCGGAGTTTACGTCAATGGATACCAGGGCTTCGGTTTGTTCGATGACGATGGATCCACCGGACTTGAGAGAAACCCGGTTTTCGAAGATACTGGAAATCTGGTCCTCCAGTTGGAACTTGGTGAAAATCGGCTTGTCGGACTTGTAGAGCTTAACAATTTTCTTGTTTTTCGGGGAAATGATGTGGACGAAGTTTTTTATTTCATTGTAAACCGCGTCGTCGTCGATCAATATTTCCGAGATATCCTGCGTATAATAATCCCGGATCGCCCGTACGCTCAGATTTCTTTCTTTAAACAGTGTTGCCGGGGCTTTTGCCTTAATGCCCTTTTGATTTATATTTCGCCATACACGCATCAGATAACGGATGTCTTTGGACAGCATTGTTTTACTGCAGCCTTCACCGGCCGTCCGGATGATGATACCGAAGTCTTCGGGAAGATTCGTCTTGGAAACAATTTCCTTCAGGCGTTTACGTTCCTCTTCATCCTCTATTTTCCGGGAGATGCCATGATTTTTGCTGCCCGGCATTAAAACGACATACCTTCCCGGCAGCGAAATGAAGGTCGTCAGCATCGCGCCTTTGCTCATGATGGGATCCTTGGTGACCTGGATGAGCAACTCCTGTCCCCGTTTGACTACCTTGTCGATATGGATTTCACCGGATTTGGTTTCCTGGTAATAATCGCTATGAATCTCCTGTATCTGGAGAAATCCATGCCGTTCAGAACCAAAATCCACAAACACCGCCTGGAGGCTGGGTTCAACTCTGGTTATGATTCCTTTATATATATTACCATGAAGGATTTCTCTGGAAGCGCTTTCGATGTGAAAATCGGCAAGCTTGCTGTCTATGACTTTCGCAATTCTACATTCTTCAGGATCAATGGCATTGATCAATATTTTTTCGTTCATATAAGACGTGTCCTTATGTTCCTCCTGCATTGTCCGTGGATAAAGGAATATGGTGATGGTTGGCGGCAGGTAATTCTGGAGTCTGAATAGGTAATTATTGCTATGAAGTCAAACCTAAAATCCTGATGAGACATCAGGAGAGGCAACGGTTGCCATTGAAATATACCTTTTCCGGATCGGTATATGAGACAATAAAAGATTTAACTATATGATAATATAGCTAAAATTGAATCGGGCCATGGACATGCCTTATCCCGTAGACGCCGTTGTGGATGAAATCAGCATAATCCCAAATAGGTATCCCCTGATACCAGGGGCGCCACCATGGCGCATTCTCGCTGTGTTTAACCGGAATGATCGATGACATGGATCTTGAAATTAAGGCTATACTATGACATGGATAAGCTCCAAACAACACTGAAAAGCAACTTAAATACAGATAAGGTATGCAAACCATGGACGAGAAATACAACCCTGAACCCATTGAAGAGAAATGGCAGGCCCGCTGGGCTGAAACAAATATGTTTAAAGTGGCGGTGGATAACACCCGGGAAAAATATTATGTGCTTGAAATGTTTCCCTATCCTTCCGGAAAAATCCATATCGGCCACGTGCGGAATTACACCATCGGAGATGTGGTGGCCCGGTATAAAACCATGCAGGGATTCAACGTATTGCATCCCATGGGATGGGACGCCTTCGGCATGCCGGCTGAAAATGCCGCCATTGCCAATAATACCCATCCGGCCAAATGGACCTATGACAATATAGACGCCATGCGGCATCAGCTCAAACAGCTCGGGTTTTCCTATGACTGGGACCGGGAGTTGGCCACCTGTACTCCTGAATACTATCGATGGGAACAATGGCTCTTTCTGAAAATGTATGAGCGAAAGATGGTGTATCGGAAGGAGTCGTTCGTCAACTGGTGTGAACCCTGCCAGACGGTATTGGCCAATGAACAGGTTGAAGCGGGCATGTGCTGGCGATGCGGTAAGCCGGTGCGACAGCAGAAATTACAGCAGTGGTTCTTTCGAATCACCGATGTTGTGGAGGATCTGCTGGTCTACTGCGATAAGCTGCCAGGCTGGCCCGACAAAGTGACCACCATGCAGAAAAACTGGATTGGCAAGAGCATCGGTGCGGAAATTCGATTTCCCATAGAGAACACCGAAGAATCCATTCCGGTTTTCACCACACGGCAGGATACGGTATTCGGCGCCACATTTCTATGCCTGGCACCTGAACATCCCCTGGTTTCGAAGTTGTCCGGCGGCACGTCGCAAGAAAAACCGGTCGCCGAATTTGTCGAGCGTATGGCCCTGCAGGACAGATCCGGCAAGGCCGTTGAAACCCATGAAAAAGAAGGTGTCTTTACCGGCGCCTACTGCATCAATCCCATGTCCGGCAAAAGAATGCCCATATGGACCGCCAATTTTGCGTTGATGGAATATGGTACCGGCGCGGTCATGTCCGTTCCCGCGCATGATCAGCGTGATTTTGATTTCGCGAAAAAATACGGCATGGAAATCATCGTGGTGGTGAATCCGCCGGATGCGCCCCTGACCGCTGAGACCATGGGGGAGGCCTATTCGGACCCGGGCATCATGATCAATTCCGGAGCGTTTGACGGAATGCAAAACAAGGATTCACTCGAAGCAATTGCCGCCCATCTGGACAAGCATGGTTTGGGCCGGAAGACCGTCAGCTATCGGCTGCGGGACTGGGGAATATCACGGCAGCGATACTGGGGGGCGCCCATACCCATGATCCACTGCGATGCCTGCGGAATCGTCCCCGTACCGGAGACAGATCTGCCCATCCTGCTGCCCGAGGATGCGGATTTATTGGACGGTGGCCGTTCACCGTTGCCGAACCTCGATTCGTTTTCAAAGACAATCTGCCCCAAATGCGGCGGCAGCGGTGCCCGGCGGGAAACCGATACCATGGATACCTTTGTCGAGTCATCCTGGTATTATCAGAGATATTGCAGCCCGGATCATGACACCGGCATTTTCGACCGGAAGGCAGTCGATTATTGGATGCCGGTGGATCAATACATCGGTGGCGTGGAACATGCAATCCTGCACCTTTTGTACTCACGATATTTCACCCGTGTTCTCAACCAGCTGGGGCTTGTGAAATTCAAAGAGCCATTTACCCGTTTGCTCACCCAGGGTATGGTTTGCAAGGAAACCCATACCTGTACACAACATGGATACCTGTTTCCCGATGAATCGCGGCAGGAAGACGGTCTCATGGTCTGCAACACCTGCGGCAATACTGTCTCCATCGGACGTGTTGAGAAGATGTCAAAATCCAAAAAGAATGTGGTGGATCCGCACCTTCTCCTGCAAAAATACGGAGCGGATACTACGCGATTGTTCTGCCTGTTTGCCGCCCCCCCGGAACGCGATCTGGAGTGGAGCGAACAGGGGGTGGACGGTAGTGCCCGATTTCTGAACCGGGTTTGGCGGCTGGCATTTTTGTGGATGGACCGTATCCGTAGTGTCGAGCCTTATACCCAAAGTCCCGAATCGTTGTCGGGGGAACTCCGGGATGCATACCAGAAGACGCATCAAACCATCCAGAAGGTGACGTCTGATATCGAAGAGCGATTTCATTTCAACACGGCCATCAGTGCCATCATGGAGTTGGTGAACACCGTATACGGCATCCATACGAATTCCGAATCGGAAAATGTCGATGGCGTCATGCGGTTTGCGCTGGAAACGGTGGCCCTCCTGTTGTCCCCTTTTGTGCCGCATTTTTCCGAAGAATTATGGCAGGAGTTGGGACATACGGAAAGTACCTTCAGATCCCCATGGCCCTCTTATCGAAAAGACGCCCTGGTTCAAAATGAAATAACCATCGTCTTCCAGGTCAATGGTAAACTCCGGAGCCGGTGTGTAGTTGCTGCCGACACGGATGATAAAACACTCGAACAAACCGCGCTCAACGATGAGCGCATAAAGCAGTTCATCAGGGACAAACCGGTCAGAAAGGTCATTGTCGTCAAACAGAAGCTGGTTAACATCGTTGTATAACAAAGCACCGGGTTCTGCCGGGCGGACGGGGCATGATGTGATTATTCGAACCATGAAAACAGCACACGGGTATTGGATGTCCAGAACGAAAGCGGTGTCGGCGATCGGGGACATCGGCCGCTGCCCGGTTGAAGCCGTCCGTTTTATCACCTTCATTGTTATCGTTTGCTTGCTGCCTGGGGGATGCGGATACCGGTTCTCGGGCGGCGGTAGCTTGCCCGAGGGCGTGGAACGTGTGGCAATCCGGGGGCTGGAGAATCGTACGGGTGAAACCGGGTTGGAGAATACCCTCACCAACGATTTGCTATACGAATTCACGCGAAACAACAAGGCGGCGGTATCCGATGATGATCGAGCGGACGCCGTGCTCTCCGGCACTATTGTTTCCTTGAGAACAGAGACCGTGTCCCGGCAAAGCGGCAGCACCGCCGCTCAACGCCGGCTGATTATCCGGTTGAGGCTGCAGTTGATTCGAAACGACTCGGGCAGGTTGTTGTGGCGTGCCGATAACATCACCGCAAACGAAACCTATGATGTGGATCCCAATAGTGATACGGGGACGGAAAGAAATAAGCAGGACGCCATTCTGCTGGTTTCAAAACGGTTGGCCGAGGACACGTATAACCGGTTGTCGGATGATTTCTAAATACCGGGTTTTTGTTCCGGGGCCGAATATAAAAAGCCGGGACCCTTATGGCCCGGCTTTTGATCGATTTATAGGGGGGTGACGCTCAGAGCTGTCCGCGCGTTCTCACCATCAGTCGCTGATGGAATTCACCAACCGGGAAAGTCGGGAGATTTTGCGGGCAGCGTTTTTCTTATGGATCACACCTTTTTTAGCAGCCCGGTCAATAATGGATTTTGCGCTGACCAGTTTTTCGGCTGCCTCTTTTGTGCTGTTTTCAGTGGCGGCAGCACGAAGCTCTTTGATCGTATTTTTAACTGTCGTTCTGACAGCTTTATTGCGTAATCGCCGCAAGTCGTTTTGTTTCGCACGTTTCAGTGCCGATTTATGATTCGCCAATGTCCCTTTGCTCCTTTCAGACGGGTTACAAAATAGTCGATTGCAAAACTAAAAGATATTTAATATAAAACGGTTTAAATCTTGTCAAGCCAAATTATAACGAAATTAAATCCGGAATGACCCACCCAACCATCCGTCAAAATTCAGAAAATACCCGCGTCACCAAAGCTGCCGGCACCATCGGCTCAGCCACCTTGATCAGTCGTATATTCGGGTATGTCCGGGATATGGTATTCGCCTATTTTTTCGGTACCGGACTGATCTCGGATGCCTTCATTGCCGCCTTCCGCATTCCCAATTTGCTGCGCCGGTTATTTGGTGAGGGGTCCCTGAGTATCGCCTTTATCCCGGTGTTTACGGAATACCTGTTGCGCAGCGGTAAGCCGGAAGCATTCAAACTGGCCGGGGCGGCAATTCGACTGCTGTCCGTGATTCTTGTGTTTATCGTCATTGCCGGTGTGCTGGCCAGCCCCTTTATCGTCCACCTCATTGCGCCGGGCTTCGGTCAACGACCGGATCAACTGAACCTGACGATTCTGCTGACCCGGATTATGTTCCCGTATATTTTCTTTATCTCCCTGGTGGCCCTTTGCATGGGCATACTGAACAGCCTGGGGCATTTTGCCGGACCTGCAATCGCGCCGGTACTGCTGAATCTGGCCATGATCGGCGCCATGTTTGCCGGGTGGGCGTTCACCGACTCCCAAATTTCAAGGGTGGTCTGGTTGAGTATCGGAGTACTGGTGGGCGGGGTGCTTCAGCTCGCACTTCAGTTTTGGGTTGTCATTCGTTACAAGATCGAATTCTGGCGCCATACCTCCCTGTTCCATCGGGGGCTTAAACGTGTGGGGGTGTTAATGGTGCCGGCCACATTCGGTGCGGCGGTCTACCAGATCAATATTCTGGTGGGCACCTTGTTGGCTTCGTTGCTGCCCGCCGGCAGCATCAGCTTCCTGTTTTATGCGGATCGCCTGGTCCAATTCCCATTGGGTGTCTTTGGTATCGCACTGGCAACGGCCGTGTTGCCCAGTTTGTCCCGCCAGGCAGCGGCACAGAATTACAAATCCATGAAGGAAACTTTTGCCCATGGTTTGCGGCTCGTCTGTTTTATCACCATCCCGGCCATGATCGGGCTGATCGTGCTGCGGGAACCCATCGTGGCCGTATTATTCAATCGGGGCGCATTTGATGATTCGAGCACCCGATTGACGGCAACCGCTCTTTTGTATTATGCTTTGGGTCTCTGGGCATTTTCTGCGGTGCGCATCGTTGTTTCGACGTTTTATGCACTGCAGGATACCAAGACGCCGGTGCGCATTGCGGTCATCAGCCTGGTTGCCAATGTTATACTCAGTATTATATTGATGCGGCCGCTTCTCCATGGCGGGCTGGCGTTGGCGACAACATTGTCCTCGATTCTGAATCTTGGATTACTGCTATATATGCTGAGACGGAAGATGGGACAAATGGGATGGCGGGCAATCATCGCATCTCTGTTAAAAACATTGCTGAGCGCTTCGGCAATGGGCGTTATGGTATACCTGATAGTTCGGCTCATATTCCCGGACGGTTTTCATGATCGCCTGAGGTTGATGATCGGTTTACCGGTCTGCATTCTATCCGGGATGGCCGGATATGCATTTATCTGTTATTTAATGAGATCACCTGAACTTAAAACCGTCATGGCACTGACACGCAGGGGTTCCAAAACACCATGAGTATATTACAGAAAATAGGCTTCAGCGTTGTTGTATTCGCCATGGTGAATTTGCTGTTGATCATTGTATTCTCGGACAATGGGCTCATGGAGTTAAACCGCCTGAAGAACACCCGGGCGATAATTGATTCGAAAAATGCGAAACTGGTGTTGGAAAACCGCAACCTATCCCGAATTATTGACCGGTTGAAACATGACCCGGCCTACATCGAAGCGATAGCCCGAAAGGAACTTCACATGATCGGGAAAGATGAAGTGGTCATTAAACTTCCAAACCGCAACTGAGGAGATACCCATGGGAAGCGACAACATCATTTATACTGCCACGATGGCAAAGGTATATGCGGAACAAGGGCATTATGAAAAAGCCGCCCGCATATACCGTCACCTGTTAGCCCGGTCTCCGGAACGAGAGGATCTGGAGCAGGCGCTTGCCGGGGTGGAGGCGAAAATCAATCCGGAGGGGATTGATGCCAAAGAACAGGCCATTCAGCTTCTCTGCCGGTGGTTTGAATTAATCGGATATACTACCCATCAACGCAAACTCGAGCACTTACCTGGACGGAAATAGGCAACACACATGGGATCGACCACGAGCGGCTCTGATATCCTGAGAGATAAAAAGATTGTTCTGGGCGTCAGCGGCGGGATCGCTGCGTATAAAAGCGTCCTGCTGTTAAGACTGCTGATCAAACAAGGTGCGGCTGTCAGGGTCCTGATGACTGAAAATGCCGGACATTTCGTGGGGCCGCTTACCTTCGAAGCCCTTTCAGGTTTAAAAGTTCACTCGAGCCTGTTCAGTGACAGCGATGATGCCGGCATCGGCCATATCGAATGGGCCGCCGAGGCAGATGCCGTGATCATTGCACCTGCCACGGCCAATGTCGTCGGGAAACTGGCCAATGGCATTGCCGATGACGCCCTGTCCACCTTCCTGATGGCGGTGACAGCGCCGGTGGTGGTCTGCCCGGCCATGAACACGAATATGTATGAGAGCAGGGCGGTTCAGCGCAATCTGGATATTTTGAGGAAAGACGGGTTTAAAATTATCGAGCCCGGTGCCGGTGAACTGGCTTGCGGTACTACCGGCCCCGGGAAATTACCGGAACCCGAGGAGATCCTCGATAGATTTACCGCTCATCTGACCACCAAGGATTTGCGCGGTAAAAACATCCTGGTCACCGCCGGACCCACCCAGGAAGAGATCGATCCTGTCCGCTTTATCAGTAACCCATCTTCCGGAAAAATGGGATTTGCCCTTGCCCGTGCGGCGGAACATCGCGGCGCCCGGGTTACGCTGGTCACCGGACCATCGCATCTGACCGATCCGTTCAATGTGAATACCCTGCGGGTGACAAATACGGCGGAGATGGCCGAAGCCGTGTTTGATAATTTCGGCGATATGGATGTCGTCATCAAATCCGCAGCCGTTTCAGATTACCGGGTAAAAGCGCCATCGCATCAAAAAATGAAGAAGCACAAATCGGAGATGGTCCTGGAACTGGTGAAAAATAACGACATTCTGAAAGCGCTCGGGCAAAAAAAGGGCAATCGGATCCTGGTTGGTTTTGCAGCCGAAACCCAGGATCTTGAAAACAATGCCCAGGCCAAGCTTAAAGCGAAAAATCTGGATATCATTGCGGCAAACCTGATCGGACCGGAAGATTCCGGATTCAGGTCCGATAAAAACCGGCTCACTTTATTTTTCAGGGACGGCAGCACCGAGCATCTCGATACAATGGAAAAAAACGCCGCCGCCCATGTTCTATTGGACCGGGTGGCGCGATTGATGCCCGTGTGACGCCCCCATTGTTGCCACACGTTTCAGTAAAGAAACCGACAGGTATCCATGATGTCCGACCGGAAAATACAAAACACCCTCGATGAAATAGTGAATACCCTCGAATTCATGAAGACACTGGGGGTAGCGGGGGTGGACTGTTCCAGCGATATCCTTGAAGTGGTGAAAAGCTGGGATCGGAAACCGGCAACGGAAGGCCAGACCCTGGCCTCGGTGCAACAGGCGTATCAAGATTGCCGGCGATGTGCACTCAGTAAGAATCGGTCCGCCATCGTTTTCGGCGAAGGCGATCCCCATGCGGATCTCGTCTTCGTGGGGGAAGCGCCCGGTGAGCAGGAGGACCTTCAGGGGCGCCCGTTTGTGGGACCGGCGGGGGAACTGCTGACCAAAATCATATCGGCAATGAAACTCACCCGTGAATCAGTGTATATCTGCAATATCGTCAAATGCCGACCCCCCTCCAACAGGAATCCGCTGCCGATTGAAATTGAATCCTGCTCGCCCATCCTGAAGCGCCAGATCGATCTTATTCGACCCAAAGTCATTTGCGCACTCGGCGGGTTTGCGGCCCGGACACTGTTGTCCACGGATAACAGCATTACCATGCTCAGGGGGCGATTTCACCGGTATCAGGGCATCCGCCTGATGCCGACCTATCATCCGGCTCATCTGCTCAGGCATCCCGAGAAAAAAAGGGATGTGTGGGAAGATATCAAAAAGATTATGGCTGAGTTAGGCGCAACACCTTGATATTATATGTTCAAAACACCGTCATCAGGATTTCCGAGCCACCCTGAGGCCTTTTCGTCAGGCAATCCGCCCTCCCGGTGAACGCCTGTTCCTTCCTTGAATGCAACATCCATTGGGGTACTTATCCCGTCCCGCATGGTTGTCGCGCTGGTGCGGATTGCCGAAGCCGGTTTTGAAAAATCCCGGATGGGTAAATCCATCAATGGTACCGGTGGTCTGCTGGTCAAGGCGAATCAAACTGACGGCCGGGATGCCGGGGACTGACACAATTGTAAGAATCGACTATTGACAATCAAAGGGAAAACAGTTTAATAAAAAAACCTTTAACATTGTATTATCGGGACTTCATAACGGGGGCTGTACGGCCTCCGTTCGTGCTTTTCAATCGATCCATCGTATTGGTTAATGGTTTTGAAAGGAGATTTAAACCATGGGTGCAAAGAAAGAGGCAAAGGAAAAACCTTTTGACAAGATGACGGTAAAGGAGTTGAAAGAGGTTGCTAAGGAAATACCTGAAATAACAGGTGTTTATGGCATGAATAAACAGGACCTCCTGTCGGAAATCAAAAAAGCGAAGGGCATCGACGATGCGCCCAAGAAAACCGGCAGATCCTCGGTCCGGGAGCTAAAAGCAAAAATTTCCGAATATAAAAAGCAACGGCAATCCGCCCTGGCATCCAACGATGACAAAATGGCGTTGATCTATAAAAGACGGATTTCCAGATTGAAAAAGAAAACGCGTCGGGCTGCATAAATAGATCCCGTGATAAGATGATGGTGGTTTCGATTATGGCAGCCGGTTTTGATTTCATAGCGGCATTGTCGCCTGTTGCGACCGGTATTTCTGAAGCGGTTGACTGAACCCTGATGCCGTATCCTGTTAAACAGTGTCTATCCAGAGATGGTAGCTTGCGGTTCAGATCAAGGCCGCAGCGTTTTAGAAAACGCAGTCGTAATGGGCTTACGTCGAGTATTTCTAAAACGCGAGAACGCAGATATGAGCCGCAAGATGCCATTTATGGATGGACGCTAAATAATGATTGACCCTGCTTCTGCCATAGGTTTTGACGTGGATGGTGTGATTGCGGATACCATGTCATTGTTTATTGATATCCTCCGGCAGGACTACAATATCCATCATATTCACTACAACGATATCCGGACCTATGAACTGGAAGAGTGTCTGGACCTCGACCCGGGCCTCATACAGGCGATACTCTCCCGTATTATCGACGGCCATTACACTGCGGTACTGAATCCTATCCCCGGAGCCGTTCGTGTGTTGTCCCGCATCAGTCGGTTCCGGAACCCACTGCTGCTGGTAACCGCGCGGCCTGAATCCGGGCCGCTGGATCAATGGATGAACTCTATTTTCAGTACCAACGGTACCAGCGTCGAGATAATTGCTGTCGGGGCATCGGCCGCAAAGATCGATTTGTTGAAGCAACGGTCCATCTCGTGTTTTGTGGAAGACAGGCTTGAAACCTGCCATCTGCTTGACAGGGCGGATATAACACCTATTCTATTCAGGCAGCCGTGGAACAGAGAGCCACATCCGTTCATAGAAATCAGCTCCTGGGAAGAGTTGGAAGCCATGGTCGAATTCACATGAAAACACCATCGGTTCAGTCGACAATCGATAATTTTGTAAAGGTCCTGACCGCTGAAAAAGGCTACTCGGACAATACCTGCAGAGCCTATCGCCATGATTTGATTGAATTCTTCGGGTACATCAACCGGCAGAATGATGCCGTGGGAAACCGTGATAGTGTCGGTGCTACAGCCATTCACGATGTCGATAATTTGATGATCCGCGAATTTCTGGCGCATCTGTTCAGAAAGAATGAGAAGATCACCATCGCACGGAAACTCTCGGTTCTCAGAACATTTTTCAGGCACTTGAAAAAGCACAACATCATTGCCGAGAATCCCATAGCGTCAATTCTGACACCCAAACTGGAAAAGCGTCTTCCGGTATTTCTTGCCGTCGATGACATGTTCCGTCTCCTCAATTCCATGCCCATTACATCGGTCCTGGATTTAAGAAACCGCGCCATGTTCGAAACCCTGTATTCGACGGGCATCCGTGTTTCGGAGTTGGCGGGGTTGAACATGCCGGATCTGGACTTCTCCAACCAGACCATTCGTGTTCTCGGAAAAGGAAACCGGGAGCGAGTGGTATCCATCAGCAGAACCGCTATGAAAGCCATTGATGGATATCGACGGAAACTGGCGCTGAATATGGATGCCGACAGCGAATTGGCCGTGTTTCTGAACCGCTATAACAAGCGATTGAGTACACGCTCCATTGCGCGTATTCTTGACCGCCTGGTAACACAATGCGGTTTGCCGATGTCCATCTCGCCGCATACCATGCGCCACAGTTTTGCCACGCATATGCTCGATGCCGGTGCCGATCTTCGTATCATCCAGGAATTGCTTGGCCATAAAAGCCTTTCGACCACTCAGAAATATACTCATGTGAGCATCGATCGTCTGATGGCCACCTATGACAGCGCCCATCCGAGGAAATAGGGGAAAAGGGAATTATGCCACATCATGCTGAAAACCATTCGGTCACCGCATTTCACGGTACCACGATTCTGGCCCTGCGCCATAAGGGAAAAGTCGCCATTGCCGGTGACGGACAGGTGACCCTCAACAATACGGTCATCAAACACAAGGCCCGAAAAGTCAGGCGAATTTTCAACGACAAGATACTTGTGGGGTTTGCCGGCGCCACGGCGGATGCACTGAACTTGTCGGAACGATTGGAAGCCAAACTTGAACGCTTCAATGGAAATCTTACCCGCTCGGCAGTAGAGCTGGCCAGGGATTGGCGAACCGATAAATATCTACGGCGATTGGAGGCGCTGATGATCGCCCTGGATGAAAAAGCCATGTTCCTGATATCGGGAAACGGTGATGTGATCGAGCCGGATGAAGGATTGATCGGTATCGGTTCCGGCGGTGTCGCGGCACAGGCGGCGGCCATGGCACTGCTGGAGCATAATGCCGACCTGGATGCCCGGAGCATCGTGGCCTCGTCCATGAAAATCGCATCCTCCATATGTGTTTACACCAACGACAATATTTTGTTGGAAGAACTTTAACCTGTGTAAGCGAGTAAAAAAATAGAATGAGCAATTTAAAACCATCGGAAATCGTCCAAAAGCTTGATAAATACATCATCGGCCAGCATCAGGCCAAACGCAGTGTGGCCATTGCCCTGAGGAATCGTTGGCGCCGTCAACACGTAGAGCCGGATTTGCGGGATGAAATCGCACCGAAAAATATCATCCTCATCGGACCCACCGGTGTAGGCAAGACGGAAATCGCACGGCGATTGTCCAAAATGACGGATTCACCGTTTTCGAAGGTAGAAGCCTCCAAATTCACCGAAGTCGGATATGTCGGCCGTGATGTCGAGTCCATGGTGAGAGATCTTGTGGAGCTTACCGTGAACACGCTTAAGACACAGGAGCAGGAGGCGGTCAGGGAAAAAGCCGCCCAGATTGCCGAAGAGCGCGTCCTGGATCTGTTGTTGCCGAAAAACACGACCGTACCTGTCCCAAAAGGGGAGGGGGATGCCGAAGTAAAGCCGGCGCCGGTTGAGGATGTATCCTCGACCCGCGAAAAATTGCGCAAAATGCTGCATGACGGCAAGCTTGACGGCCGGTACGTGGATCTGGATGTTGCGGACCGCAACATTCCCATGGTTGAGATTTTTTCAAATGTCGGTATGGAGGAAATGGGGATCAATTTCAAGGACATGCTTGGCGGCCTGATGCCTAAAAACACCAAGCGCCGGAAAATAAAGGTTCCGGAAGCCCTGCAGACGATTGCACAGGAGGAGGCCCAGAACCTCGTGGACATGGATAAGGTGATCTCCCGGGCCATCGAAAAAGTGGAACAATCCGGCATTATTTTCCTCGATGAAATCGACAAAATCGCCGGGAAAAACGGCAGCCACGGTCCGGATGTGTCCCGGGAAGGCGTACAGCGGGACCTGCTGCCCATCGTCGAGGGCAGTACCGTGAATACGAAATACGGTCCGGTGCGCACCGATCATATATTGTTTATTGCATCAGGCGCTTTCCACACCATCAAACCGTCGGATCTTATCCCCGAACTGCAGGGCCGGTTCCCCATCCGTGTGGAGCTCAATGCGTTGGGAAAGACAGAATTCATTCGAATCCTCACTGAACCTAAAAACGCCCTGCTCCTCCAGTATATGGCACTACTGAGAACCGAAGGCGTGGACATTACATTCACCGATGATGCGGTGGAGACAATTGCCGCCATAGCCGAGGATGTCAATAATCTGACCGAGAACATCGGCGCCCGGCGGCTGCACACCCTGATGGAGAAGCTCCTGGAGGATCTGTTGTTCGAAGGGCCGGATTTGAAAGAGAAAAATATCGTTATCAACGGCTCGTTTGTGGAAGAGAGACTCAAGGATATACGGGCAGATGAAGATCTGAGCCGGTTTATTCTGTAAATATATGGAAAAACCCATGGACAACAGCCAACTTGTCAGTGAAATTCTTGTGGAAGCCCTGCCGTATATCCGGCAATTCGCGGGGATGACCATTGTGGTCAAATACGGCGGCCATGCCATGGTGGACGAGCAATTGAAAGAGGATTTCGCCCGCGACATCACCTTGCTCAAATTCATCGGTGTGAATCCTGTGGTGGTACATGGCGGCGGCCCCCAGATAAACGACGTATTAGACCGGATGGGAATCAAAACCAAATTCGTCCGGGGCATGCGATTTACCGACGGTCCCACTATGGATGTGGTTGAAATGGTGCTGGGTGGCAAGGTGAACAAGGCCATAGTCGCTCAGATAAACCGCCAGGGCGGCAAAGCCGTCGGGTTGAGCGGAAAAGACGCCGGCATGATACAGGCGGTGAAGATGACCATCACCGACAGCCATGGCGAAAATAACCCGCCCGAGATCATCGATCCCGGTATGGTCGGGGAGGTCTCCCATATTGACCCCGCCATTATTCAATCCATCACCCGTGATGGCTTCATTCCCATCATCGCACCGGTGGGGGTCGGGTCCGGTGGCGAAACCTACAATATCAATGCTGACCTGGTGGCCGGAAAAATGGCGGAAGCCCTTGACGCCGGGCGTTTAATAATGCTCACCGATGTTGACGGCGTACTCGACAACTCCGGGCGGTTGCAGTCCACACTTGAGGTTGATCGGGTCAACCGGATGATAGCGGACGGACAGATTACCGGGGGGATGATTCCCAAAATGACATGTGCGGTGTCCACTGTGATGTCCGGTGTTCAGAAAGTGGCCGTCATCAACGGCACCAAACGGCATGCCTTGTTGCTGGAATTATTCACGGACAGGGGCATCGGTACCGAAGTCGTGTGCCCATCTCCGCCCGGAAACGAAAAACTAACCGGCTGAATTCCGGATTGTCCGCCGGTGATACCAATTTAATCCATTCAAGGTAAAACACCATGACGGCTGAACTCATGCAATTGGCGGATCGTGTGATTGCGCAAACCTATAATCGATTCCCCGTGGTTTTTGAAAGGGGCGAGGGCTGCACGCTCTGGGATACCCAGGGGCGCAGCTATATTGATTTTGTGGCCGGTATCGCCGTTTGCAGCCTCGGGCACTGCCATCCGGCGGTGTCTGCTGCGGTGGCGGACCAGGCCCGGCAATTATGTCATGTATCCAACCTTTACTATACCATTCCCCAAACCCGACTGGCCGAGATGTTGGTCTCCCGCAGTTTCGCCGACCGGGTTTTCTTCTGCAACTCCGGGGCTGAGGCCAACGAAGCGGCCATCAAACTGGCGCGGAAATATTTTTATGAGAAGGGTGAACCGGGCCGCACCCGCATCATTTCCATGGAACAATCATTTCATGGCCGGACCATGGCGGCCCTTTCCGCCACCGGTCAGGATAAGATTCGGAAAGGATTCGATCCCCTGCTCGGCGGATTTGAGTTTATCCCCTACAACAATATCGGCGCGCTTGAGAATGCCATGGATGCATCGGTGTGTGCGGTGATGATGGAGCCCGTGCAGGGGGAAGGCGGTGTAATTTGTCCGGATCCCGGTTTTGTTCAGAAGGTGCGCAGGCTCTGCGATGACAATGGGGTGCTGCTCATCTTCGATGAAGTGCAAACCGGGATGGGGAGAACCGGCACATTGTTCGGGTACGAGCATTCTGGGGTGGCGCCGGATATCATGAGCCTGGCCAAAGCCTTGGCAAACGGGCTCCCCATCGGCGCCATGCTTGCCGTAGAGGAGGTGGCGTCCGCCTTCGGCCCCGGTGCCCATGCCTCCACTTTTGGCGGTGGTCCCCTTGTCACGGCAGCGGCATTGGCCACACTGGGCACCTTGACCAACGATGATGTGGTGGGCCATTGTGCGGCCATGGGAACCTATTTTAAATCCAAATTGCAAGGACTGAAGGAAAAACATGGCTGCGTCGAAGCGGTGCGCGGCCAGGGACTGCTTGTCGGTCTCAAACTGAAACAGGAAGCCGGATCACTGGTGACACGCTGCATGGAAGAGGGCTTTCTGATTAATTGTATCCAGGACTCGGTATTGCGTTTCGTTCCACCACTGATCATCGGAAAATCTCAAATCGATGCGCTTGTGGATTGCCTGGACAACCTGTTGTCCGAATAGGAACTATGAAGCGGAAATCACGGACCTGATCTTGTTTATTATCGTAAAGGAGAAAATCAGTGGGCAAACAAGTTAATAAGACGATTCTCGCGTACTCAGGCGGATTGGACACTTCCGTCATTCTCAAATGGCTGATCGAGACTTATGACTGCGAAGTGGTTACATTTTCAGCGGATCTTGGCCAGACCGACGCCATGGATGATGTACGTGCGAATGCAATAAAGACCGGTGCAACTAAAGCTTATGTGGAAGACTTGAAAGAAGAGTTCGTCAGGGATTATGTATTTCCGGCTTTTCGCGCCAATGCCGTTTATGAAGGACAATATCTCCTGGGTACCTCCATTGCCCGTCCCCTTATTGCCAAGCGGCAGGTCGAAATCGCCGCTGCGGAAGGCGCCGATGCCGTCAGCCACGGCGCCACCGGCAAGGGCAATGATCAGGTTCGATTTGAAGTGGGATATCTTGCCCTGAATCCGCATATCAAGATCATTGCGCCCTGGCGTGAATGGGACCTGAATTCCCGGACCATTCTCATGGAATTCGCGAAAAAGCACGGTATCAGCGTGCCCACAACCCATAACAAACCCTATAGCACCGACGGCAATCTCCTCCACATCAGCTATGAAGGGGGCATGTTAGAGGATCCCTGGACTGCGCCGCCCGATGACTTGTACACGCTCACCACATCACCCAAGGCGGCGCCGGATGAGAGTGAAATCATCGACATTGCTTTCGAAAAAGGCAATCCCACGTCCATCGGTGGACAGGCCTTGTCACCGGCCAAAATGTTGGCGGAGCTGAACCGGTTGGGCGGTAAACATGGCATCGGCCGGGTGGATATCGTTGAGAGCCGGTTTGTGGGAATGAAATCCCGCGGTATCTATGAGACACCGGGCGGAACGATACTGAGAGCAGCCCATATGGCCCTGGAGACGATTACACTGGACCGGGAGGTCATGCACATCAGGGATTCCCTGATTCCAAAATACGCTCAATTGATCTATAATGGATTCTGGTTCGCACCGGAAATGGTGATGTTGCAGAATATGATCGATGATACACAACACAATGTGACCGGGACGGTCCGCTTAGAATTATACAAGGGCAATTGCACGGTGCTGGGCCGAAAGTCGGAATATTCACTCTACCGTGAAGATTTTGCCACCTTTGAGGATGATGATGTATACAGCCATAAAGACGCGGAAGGCTTTATCCGCCTCAATGCACTACGTCTCAGAATCCGGAAAATGATGGAAAAGCGTTAGTTCATCAGGATATTCTGCCGTTTAACAATAATTATCTTTGCAACGCAACGTGACAGAGGCTTGATATGTCAGATAAACCCTGGGCCGGACGGTTTTCAGAGAAGACCGACTCGCTGGTCGAGGCCTTCAGTGCTTCGATTCACTATGACAAGCGATTATATCCTTACGATATAGAAGGAAGCATCGCCCATTGTAAGATGCTCGCCAAGGCGAAAATTATTACCGAGGATGAATCCGCAGCATTGATCCAGGGACTCATTAACGTCAAGCGCGAATTGGATCACAACACCTTCACCTTCAGTGACAGCCTGGAAGATATTCACATGCACATCGAGGCGCGACTAGTCCAGGATGTCGGCAGTGTCGCGCAAAAACTTCATACCGCCCGGAGCCGAAACGACCAGGTGGCACTGGACGTCCGCATGTATCTGAAGGCGGCAACGGAAATCATCATCGACCATCTGTTTGAACTGAGAAGTGCCATCGTCGCCCTGTCCAGGAAACATCTGGGCGTTGTTCTGCCCGGCTATACACACATGCAGCGTGCTCAACCGGTTGTTCTGTCTCACCACTTAATGGCCTATTACGAGATGTTCACCCGGGATGTGCAGCGGTTCGAAGAGGGGTATAAACGGACCAATGTCATGCCGTTGGGCGCTGCCGCGCTTGCCGGCACCACCTATCCCATTGACAGGGCGTATACCGCCGAGTTGCTGGGATTCCCTGAAATATCCGCCAACAGCATGGATGCGGTTTCGGACAGGGATTTTATTCTCGAATTCAACGCCGCCGCCGGTATCTGCATGGTGCATCTGAGTCGAATGTCCGAAGAGTTGATTTACTGGTCGTCATCCGAATTTGATTTTATCGAGATGCCCGATGCATTTACCACCGGTTCAAGCATTATGCCCCAGAAAAAAAATCCCGATGTCTCTGAACTGGTGAGGGGAAAAACCGGCCGGGTATTCGGCAACCTGATGGCGCTGCTGACCTTGATGAAGTCTCTGCCTATGGCCTATAACCGCGATATGCAGGAAGACAAGGAACCGTTGTTCGACACCGTGGATACCTTGACCGCCTGCTTGTCGGTTTATGCCAAAATGATACCGCATATCGTGGTCAAGCAGGACACGATGCGTAATGCCGCATCCACCGGTTATTTAAATGCCACGGATATGGCGGATTATCTGGTGAGTAAAGGCATTCCATTCCGGAAAGCCCATGAATGCGTGGGGAAGGCTGTTGCTTTCGGATTGTCCGAGGGCAGGGAACTGCATGAGCTCACCCTTGAGGAACTTAAACTATTTTCCACCCGGGTGGAAGCGGATATCTTCGAGCGTTTGACATTGGAGCAAATGGTTCACCGGCGCACCTCCGCAGGGGGGACGGCGCCGGATAACGTGCAAAAGGCCATCGCCGAGGCGCAGCACCGGCTTGACAAGGAAAAACATTGAGATTTCAACTGGTCATCATATGAAACCCGCCCCCGCCATACTGATCTGCCTTCTGTTCGCGCTCCTGTTGATGACGGGGGCGGCATGCGGGGTGAAGCGTATGCCGGTGCCGCCCAAACAGATGCCGGTGCCGGTGGTGGCGGACCTGTCGGCCCGTCTTGCCGGTAACACCGTAAGGCTCTCCTGGACATTACCTGAGGAAATCCTGCAATTGAAAAATGCAACCGTCGTGATATACCGGTCGGCTGTCGGTTCGTCCGCAACCCCATGTGATGATTGTCCGGTGATATTCGAACGCATGGAGAGTATCCCCGTACCCCATGGATCGGCGTCAACCGAACGGCGAATACCCATGACCTATGGTCAGGAATTGAACGAGGGATACAACTACAGGTATAAAGTCATTGTCAAACCGCCCATCGGCCCGGAAGGAGCCGATTCCAATATAGTTGAGTTCAGTTATTGATGCCTATTGCCGCGTCACCGGTATATACTGTTCATATGGGAGTGGCGGGGATATCACCATAAATCATGTTCTGGCCGAAAGAGGGGCCGAAAATGCATCACTTCACTTATAAAAACGATAATCTTTATTGCGAGGATGTGGCCGTACGGTCCATTGCCGATGCCCTTGGCACGCCATTTTACCTGTATAGCCATGCGACCCTTTGCCGCCATTACAACTCCTTCAACGACGCCTTTGAAGGCATTGACCGCTTGGTCTGTTTCAGTGCCAAGGCCAATACCAACCTGTCCATTCTGTCGTTGTTCCGCCAATTGGGTAGTGGATTGGATATCGTCTCGGGCGGGGAACTTTTCAAAGGCCTGAAAGCCGGTTATCCACCGGATAAAATCGTTTATTCAGGTGTCGGAAAACGCATCGATGAGATAGATTATGCCTTGAGCGAGGAGATACTCATTTTTAACGTGGAGTCCATGGAGGAACTCGACGTCATCAACGCCCGGGCCGGGGAACTGAAAAAAACAGCCGATATCGCCATACGTGTCAATCCGGATGTGGATCCAGGCACCCATCCGTATATCTCAACCGGTTTATCCAAAAACAAATTCGGCATTGATACGGCAGGTGCCGTCGAAGTCTACAAGGCCGCAGCAGGCCTTAAAAATGTAAACCCCGTGGGCTTGGATTGTCACATCGGTTCCCAGATCACCGAAGTCGCCCCCTTTAAAGACGCCCTGGTCAGTCTTTGCGGACTCATAGACGCGCTGGAAGAAACAGGTATTCATATCAAGTATCTGGACATGGGGGGTGGACTGGGAATTACCTATGGAGAAGAGACACCGCCGGAACCGGATGAATATGCCCGGGCCATTGCGGCATCGCTTAACGGACGCGATTTGAAATTGATACTCGAACCCGGCCGGGTCATTGTGGGCAATGCCGGTATCCTGGTCACCAAGGTGCTGTATCGCAAACAAGGTAAAAAGAAGGAATTTATCATCACCGATGCGGGCATGAATGATCTCATGCGGCCCTCTTTATATAATGCATATCACGCCATCATCCCGGTGGTTAAAAACAGTAAGGACACCATCGTCGCGGACGTGGTCGGACCCATCTGCGAGTCCGGCGATTTCCTGGCCCAGGAACGACCGATCCACAACGTTCAATCAGGGGATTTACTGGCGGTAATGAGCACCGGTGCTTACGGGTTCGCCATGTCATCCAATTATTGTTCCAGGCTTCGTGTGGCGGAAGTGATGGTCCGGGGAACCGAACATTCCGTGATCCGGTCACGGGAAACATACCCGGATCTGATCGAAGGCGAGAATATCCCTTCATTTTTAATCGGATGTTAAACCCATGAGCAAATCAAAAAATGAGACAATGAACCAGGAGATAGAATGATCGATCGATCCATATCATTTTTCAAGATGAGTGGTGCGGGCAACGATTTTATCGTCATTGACAATCGGGACGGCTCCCTTCCGGTGAAAGATATTCCCGGTTTCGTGCGCGGGGTCTGCCGGCGGAAAATGTCCGCAGGCGCCGACGGATTAATCCTTATCGAGAATTCGGATGAGACCGATTTTAAATGGCAATTTTTCAATTCCGACGGGTCCGTTGCCGAAATGTGTGGAAACGGTGCACGATGCGCAGCGCGATACGCGCACCTCAATGGCATCGCCGGTCCGAAAATGTCGTTCGAAACCATCGCCGGTATCATCCATGCCCGGGTAAACCCCGATACGGTGACCGTAAAAATGACGGATCCCGTTGATTTGAAGATCAACACCACAATACCATTGAAAAGCGGAGCGGCCGTTGTCAGCATTGTCAACACCGGGGTCCCTCATGTGGTGATCACCGCTGCGGACATTGATGCAGTCGATGTCCGGGGATTAGGCCGGGAGATACGCTTTCATCCACAATTTACTCCGGAGGGCACCAACGTGAACTTCATCGCCCCGGGCAAAGACGGTTCCTACTTCATCCGAACCTACGAACGGGGTGTTGAAGGTGAAACACTGGCCTGCGGCACTGGTAATGTGGCCGCCGCCATAGTTATAGCGGAAACCTTGGCCGCCACATCTCCGGTGAGTTTGATCACCCGCAGCGGGTCACGACTCAGGGTCTATTTTCAAAAAGATGGGGCGGTTTACCGGGAAATGCAATTGGAGGGTGATGCCCGGGTGATCTATCAGGGAGAATTTTGGGATGACGCATGGGCCGACATCCATTGAACCTCGTCATTATTTCCGTCGGTTCCAACCTTGGTGATAAGATAGCCAATTGCAGGCGGGGCATATCCGAATTGTCCGCGAATAACGTCTGCAGCATCCTGGTAACCTCCCGGTTTTATGCCACAGCTCCGGTGGACTACCTGGATCAGGACTGGTTCATCAATGCGGCGGTGAAGGTCGAAACCCGGCTTGAACCGGAGGCATTGCTCGACTTTTTGCTGGCAATTCAGCAAAACACCGGCCGAACCTGTCAGAAAATAAGATTCGGTCCACGTGTTCTGGACCTGGATATCATCTTTTTCAATGACCTTGTGGTCAAGACCCAGAGGCTTGAATTGCCGCACCCCCGCATGCATAAAAGACGCTTTGTATTAAAACCCATTTGTGATATAGATCCAGCGGTTGTTCATCCCGTGCTGAAAAAACGTGCAGATCTGCTTCTGTCCGAACTGGATGATGACGACCAGAAAGTGATTTTACAACCATGTTGCGATTAGTCATATTGTTCATCCTGGGATATCTGTGCTACCAGATGGGGAAGAAGTGGCTGCACCAGAATATCCTCTCCGGCCGGTCCGCCAATCAAACCGGCCAGGATCAGGTGGATGATGTCATGGTGAAAG
Organism: Desulfobacteraceae bacterium; assembly: GCA_013003715.1. Classification (GTDB taxonomy): domain Bacteria; phylum Desulfobacterota; class Desulfobacteria; order Desulfobacterales; family Desulfosarcinaceae; genus JABDIN01. Next base: position 84,525 of record JABDIN010000048.1, read on the forward strand.
ATCCCCATTGTCAGATTTATTTTCCAAAAAGAGACGGCATCCATCTGAGACACGACGGAGAGGACCTGTATTTCTGCAAGACAGAGTGCCGGGACAAATTTATTGCCGAGCAATCCGAAAAAGGAGGAACCGCTAAGTGAAGTTTTTTATAGATACGGCGAACATCGACGAAATCAAGGAAGCCAATGCGATGGGGATGGTTGACGGTGTGACCACCAATCCCTCTCTCGTGGCAAAAGAAGGCCGGGAATTCGCGCCGCTGATCAAGGAAATTTGTGAAATCGTGGATGGTCCCATCAGCGCGGAGGTCATCAGCCTTGAGACCGCAGGCATGCTGTCCGAAGCCCGCGAACTGGCGAAAATTCATAAAAATATCGTCGTTAAAATTCCCATGACCGTGGACGGGCTCAAAGCGGTCCGGACCCTGACGGCCGAAGATATCAAGACCAATGTCACCTTGATTTTTTCCCCCCTGCAGGCCCTCATGGCTGCTAAAGCCGGCGCCACCTACGTGAGTCCGTTTGTCGGCCGGCTCGACGATTTGTCCAGCGAGGGAATGCTGCTGGTGGAACAGATCGTGGAGATGTATGGTAATTATGGTTTTGAGACCGAAATCATAGTGGCCAGCATCCGTAACCCCCTTCATGTCCTGGATTCGGCCATGATCGGAGCGGATATTGCCACCATACCATTCAATGTGCTCAGTAAACTTGCTGCGCATCCCCTCACGGATAAGGGCATCAAAGCCTTCCTCGACGATTGGAACAAGGCCAATAAATAAAATAGGCGACGACACCATGTCCCCCAGTCAATGGATAAAAGATGCAGTGAAGGACCCGAACAAGCTTACCTTGTTCCGCATCCTGGCTGCGCCGGTCATCATCATTTTACTGCTCGAGCCGAACCGGATAACGACTTGTTTTGCTGCCTTGATCTTCAGTGCGGCGGCCATCACGGATTACTTTGACGGCTATTTGGCCCGGCGGAAAGGTTTGGTATCCAATCTCGGAAAAGTCATGGACCCGGTGGCGGACAAGCTGCTGGTGTCCTCCGCCTTCATCATGCTGGCGGCCTTGAACTGGATTCCGGCCTGGGTTGTCTGTGTCATTGTCGGCCGGGAATTGGCGGTTACCGGGCTGCGGAATATCATTGCCCAGAACCGGAAAGACGTATCGGCAAGCAACCTCGGTAAATATAAAACCGGGTTCCAGATCGCCGCCATCATTCCGCTGCTGTTCCATTACCCGTATTTCGGGGTCGAACTGCATGTCATCGGCATGGTTTTCCTATGGGGGGCCTTGATATTCACCATATGGTCGGGGGCAGACTATTTTATTCGCAACAAGGATTTGCTACAGACATAATTTCAGATTTTCTGTTGACAAATCCGATCGAAATTACTAATTATGCGGTTTGTAACTGAGCGGGAATAACTCAGTGGTAGAGTGCGACCTTGCCAAGGTCGAAGTCGCGGGTTCAAATCCCGTTTCCCGCTCCATTTTTTTTGGCGGCATAGCCAAGTGGTAAGGCAGAGGTCTGCAAAACCTCCATTCTCCGGTTCAAATCCGGATGCCGCCTCCATTAAACCCTCTGAAATTATTGGTAGTATCTATACTTACCCACCTACAAATAGTGGTGTAAAAAAGGTGTAAAAACCATCACCGCAAGCCCTCCTTTTTTGACGAACCTTTTTGTAGTAGTCTTACGTTATCCTGATACTCTTTGGACTCATCTGCATTCGGAATCAAATATCGATCCATAGCCTTGCTCGAATGCGTAGTGCCGCCACGTCTAATCTGTTCAGGGGACATGATAGACGACATTGCCGTAATCGTAGAATGCCTGGTAACTGAGTAAAGTGTTGCATTGGTGCAGATACCAAGATCTTTCTTTGCCCGCTGTATCCATTGATTTAACACCCTCGTATGCATAGGCGTACCAGGGCGAACACCAGCCACGCCCTTAGGGTGGACAAAAAACCGTGTAAGAGGCAGACTCCTCGGCAATAACGCGATCAGAGCGACCTCCTCCGGCCATAACTTTGCGTACTTGCCCTTCATATCACCCTCTTTTGGCTCTCTTATGACGATGACACCCAAATCCGGCATGATATGCCCATAGCAAACTTTCAACAACTCACTCGGCCGCAAGTCGCTATTGTGACTCAAAATATGAATTGCCAACCAAATCTTGGGGTTTAAATGAATTGTCCGATCATGAATCCATTGAATAATATTCTGTTGTTCCGCAATTGAAACAACATCACGATATTTTTTCTTATGATTTACATGAGGGATTTCAGGCATTCTTATTGATCGATCACGACGGCATACCCATTTGAAAAATTGATGAATCGCAGACCGAATATGCGCCCGCGTGGTGCTTGAAATCGGATCACCAGAAGGCACCCTATGGTCAGCAAAAATGAAATCCTCGATTTCAGCCTCCTGGATTCCCTTAATATTCTGGTTCCCCCAAAACTTAGCCCCACGATACAAAGCCTTTTCGATGTCCTTAAACTGTGAATAACCAACCTCACGGCGCTTGATATCAAGGAAGCCTTCAATCAGATTCATAAAACCCAATGGCCGAGATTTTTGATAATCACGTTGATCAAAATACCCCTCCGCCTCTTTCGCCCTCATTCCATTTAAAGTTTGCTCAGCCAAACGGATCGACCGGCTAAACGATAAATTCAAACCTTTGAATTTAAGATAATACCCGCCACTTGCAGGAATATCCCTATGCGATTCACAAAAACAATTCCCCCGCCGCTCATCATACACCATCCGCTGCCCGCAAACAGGGCACTTCTGCCGCGTATAAATATTTCCAAGCATGACTATTTCCCTCCTTTGAAGGGTGTAATAGTCACTATGCACAGTAGGTGTCAACACGGATGGTACCTAATTTGAATAATTCATCCCAACATCGCAAAAGGAACTCCCACCAGATCGCACACCCGTTGAAACTGAACCCCGAAGTCTGCCTTTTTATTCACCCATTTCAACCACAGCCGGCGGACACCGCTTTGAACCCGACCATTCATCTTAAATTGCTCGCGCAGCAGATCGACCAAATGATCCTTCCTGAATTTCATCATTTCCTTTTCCCATTCCGGACCGTACTCCACAAAATCTCCGGATTGAACCTGCTTGCGGATTGGATTCTGGTTAATAATCCGGATTATCGGCACAGCCAGTTCACGGGGAACAAAATTAAAATCGCAAATCACCTCACCGTTCTCGGTGGCCGAAAGTTGACCGAGAACAACCCCGGTACGCCCGACCTTGTGAAAGTCGTTGGCAATACTCAGACTCATGGCCGCAATGGATTCCTGTTCCGGTGTAAGTTCAATTACAGGCATGGTTATCTCCTTTGCTCCCGCTATTCATAGTAAGATTCCGGCCCCCAGCCGCTGTCGATGCACTGATCCTCGAAATGACAGTCCGCGCATAACAAACAACCATCGTCGTCATAGAAAAGCTCGCCCTCGACACCGCACTTCTCACACCGTTCGATCATCGGAAATCACCCCCCTTCAAGCCGTTTTCGTTCCCGCCCCGAACACCTTGCGTTTAAGCCACAGCGGGATCAGCACATGGCCCGGCATAAAATCGATGGCGTCACGCCGTAGCCGCAACGGCATACCCGTGCACTCCGGCACCACATCGATGCGCCGGTCGTCGCCGGAAACCTCGCGAAGATCGATGATCCTCACCGGTACCAGCATATTGCCCGAATCGCCGTTCATCCCAAACCACCCCCGGAGATCCCGTGCCGGCCATGCACCTCCTGAAGCTTCTCCTGGGCGAAACACAGCGCCACCAAATGATCCGCCCCCCTCGGATCGGATTCCCGCAAGCGGTTCAAATCCACATCCGCCAGCAACTCGCCGAAAAAACCCAACAACTGCCCAATGTTGTTGTAAGCGTTTTTGATTCTGCCCAAATCACTCATCACACACCCCTCCCGGTTTACGAACATTGATAAAAGACTCCGGCCGCCGCGGATTCCTCAGCCGCCCCTCGGCCAACACCCGATCGATCAACTGCTTCGTCAACCACACATCCCGCATACAATAATCGATAACCGAACCGATCTGGCCGCACTGCCACATCACCGGCGCACGGTCGCCCCGGCCGTTCTTCGCCAGCCGCAGCTCGTTTGCCCGGCCGCACGCATCCAGCCCGTAACCGCAATGCGTATCCGGCACAAACTCCGGCCCCATACCCAACCCCGCCCAGATCTCGCACAACAAGTCGTAGGACCGATCCGGACCGATCACGATCCCGTTTTCCCGGCAAACCCGGTTGTCGAAGTGCACAATATTGAAACCCGCCACCACATCGTGACCGTCCACCAGATTCTGAAACTCGTACAAATTGTCATTGCAAAACACTCGGAAAGCATCCGTCCCGTAATCGTACGCGCATATCACCGCGATCCCCATCCGCCCGTAATCCTCCCAGCCCCCGCAATAGGAAATCCCGCCCAACCGCCCATCGTAAAAATCGTAAAACAAATCCGAAGCCGACCCCGGACGCCCGTTCGGCGGAATCGCGTTCACAATCTCCAAATCATAAACCAGCATCAAATCACCTCCTTTTCCCTTGCCAGCCACACCGGCATCACGATCCCCGCATTGCCGTTCGGATAATCCGTCACCTCGATCACCGACAACGGCAACCAGAACGAATGAACCCCGTCCGTGCAGTAAATCGCCTTGCCGCTCCGGGACTTGCGGATAACCTCCACAAAAATCTCCACCGTATCCACC
>JABDIN010000067.1 GCA_013003715.1 Desulfobacteraceae bacterium
AAAAAAGTTGTACATCTCCATCCAAGGCAAGTGGTCTGAAGTACACCATCAAAAGGTAGGTTTCAGTATTGGAAACAGCCGGCGAACAAAGGAAGGTAATCAGGGCTTTCTTTTCAAATCGACGAAGTGGGTCGCGGAATGAAGGAAGTGATGGTGGTGTATCCGGTTGGTAAGATATTTTTATTGGGTACCGGGGTGTTTTTTCCTTTGAACCGCGTACTGCAGAATCACCCAACCCGTTTGTCTTCTGCATTTCAATAAAACACGCTTCGACGTTTCATTTATATAAACCATACCGCATCGAGTTGATGAGGATTCTCAATTGCTGCACATCTATATAGATGCCGATGCTTGCCCGGTTAAAAACGAAGTGTACCGTGTGGCAAACCGCTATCGCCTTGAGGTCACGTTGGTGGCCAACACCTGGATGCGCATTCCCGATGAGCCATGGATTGCGCTCGAAGTCGTGTCGGACGGATTCGATGCGGCCGATGATTGGATAATCCAACATGTGGAATCCAATGATATCGTGGTGACCGCCGACATCCCCCTCGCGAGCCGCTGCCTGGAGCAAGGTGCACGCGTTATCGGGACTACCGGAAAACCTTTCACGGAAAACAACATCGGTACCACCGTCGCTACGCGGGACCTGCTGGCAGAACTGCGCAGCACCGGTGAGATCACCGGCGGTCCCCCGCCTCTGCAACAGCGCGATCGATCACGTTTTCTTCAACAGCTCGACAGGGTGATTCAATCCATCCGCCGCCAACATCCATCCAATACCACCGAAACCGGCTAAGGAATCGGGATTTACTTTCAAATCCGGCTCAAATCAGGTAAGAAACAGAGCATGCTTAGACAGACATTTCTACATATTCCCGGTATCGGGCCGGCAACCGAGAAGCGTTTCTGGGCAGCCGGTGTCCATGATTGGGATGCCTTTTTTGACGAGGCATCATTGAAACTGACTGCATCCAAACGGGCGGCCATTGGTGACGTGCTGACCGAATCCGGACGTCAACTGGATCTGCGCAACCCCGGATTCTTCGCCAGGCGCATGCCCGCCAGCGAGCAATGGCGCCTGTTTGGCGATTTTCGAAGACGTACCGCTTACCTGGATATCGAAACCACGGGATTGGATACCGATTCCACGATATCCACCATCGCCGTTTACGACGGGGAAGGGATGTTCACCTACGTTTATGGACGGAACCTGGATGACTTTATGGACCATATCCGCCGCTATGAACTTCTGGTGACTTACAACGGCAAGTGTTTCGACCTGCCGGTCATCGAGCGGTATTTCGGCCGGCCGCTCGACCATGCCCACATTGACCTGCGGTATGTGCTGGCCGGTTTGGGATTGAAGGGTGGGCTTAAACGCTGCGAGGCGCGATTGGGCATCAACCGTGGCGCACTCGAAGACATCGACGGACTCTTTGCTGTTGTCCTCTGGCAGGCCTATCTTCGCAACCGGGATGAACGGGCGCTGGAAACCCTGCTATCCTACAACCTTCAGGATGTTCTCAACCTGGAATCATTGATGGTCACAGCATTTAACATGAAGGTCGAACAAACCCCGTTTGATGACCGGTTCCGGATGCCCGCTCCGGACCTCCCCCGTAATCCCATTCCCGCCCATCCACAAACCATCGACCGATACCGCCATGAGGCGGCCTTTCTTCGTTCCCTGCAGCCGCAGTGGTAAGTGCGGCGTCATCGTGGTGTGGGGCGTATTTCCCATGGAGCCGCGTGTAGAAAAAATCATCAAACCCGCTTGCCCTCAGCTTTTAAAAAAAACGCCACGACCCCTCAGGTATTTAGATATTCAGACTCAAAGATCCAAATTGAATTTTTAAGGTTACTCCACCAAAAACGGGTAGTCGTTGTACCCCTTTTCATCACCGCCGTAGAAGGTGTCCTGGTCCGGTTCGTTCAATGGGGTGTTGCGGTGATAGCGCTCCACCAGATCCGGATTGGCCAGATAGGGCACACCAAAGGCCACCAGATCCGCCTCGTTTTCAGCAACGGCCTTTTCGCCGGATTCCTTTCCATAACCGCCGTTGATGATGATGGTGCCCTCATAGATCCTGCGAATGGTACCCGCCACAGGCGCAGTATCCTCCTGACTTTTGAACGCCTCATGGCCGGGCAGCGGTTCGATAACGTGCAAATAGGCCAGGGGAATGTCCTTCAGCGCGGCGGCCAATTGGCTGTAGAGGGCCGGCGGGTCCGAGTCGTGCATCCCGTTGAAGACACCTCGTGGTGAAATGCGGAATCCCACACGCCCGGGTCCCCACACCTCCAATACTGCCGCAGCAACCTCCAGCGCAAACCGCATCCGGGAAGAAATGTCACCACCATAGGCGTCGGCCCGCTGATTGGCACCGTCCTTCAAAAACTGCTCGATGAGATAACCGTTGGCGCCGTGAATTTCCACGCCATCAAATCCGGCCTTTTCCGCCAGTTTTGCCGCGTGGGCGAACTCATCCACGATTGCAGGGATCTCTTCGATGGCCAGCATTCTGGGCTTGGTGGGCGGCTCATACCCATTGGATGTAACCACCATGGTGTCCGCCTGGATAGCCGATGGTGCGACGGGATCTCCGCCGTTGGGTTGCAGGGATGGATGCGAAACACGTCCGGCGTGCCACAATTGGCAGAAAATGCGGCCGCCTTTCTCGTGAACAGCATCGGTGACCGCTTGCCACCCCCGAACCTGGGATTGGGTGTAAATACCGGGTGTGAACATATATCCATTGGCCTTTTCGGAGACCTGTGTCGCTTCGGTGATCAGCAACCCGGCCGAAGCCCGTTGGGCATAGTGGGTGGCGGCCATGGGTTTGGGTACGCCGTTTTCGTCGTTCCGGTTTCGGGTCATTGGCGCCATGACCATGCGATTGGGCAGGGTGAGGTCGCCAAGGGTGTAAGGCGTGAATAAGGTATCTGTCATGATTGAATTCCTTTTTTATATCTGAATGTGGTCCATGGGAAAAGTGAAATCCATTCCGAGGCACCCTGCCTGTGCCGATTCCGAAAATGATTGATTGCCCTCTCCATTCATCGATTTCATAAAGGAAATGATATGGCCGGATGTCCTTTCGTCAAGTTCTTTACAAAACGCTCCATTGCAGACAGCTATTCATTGGGTGCCTTGGCGATGATATCGTTATGTTCGGCACGGGGGAGAATCAGCATGTGCTTGTTTTCTGACCGGCAATTATTGTAAAGTGCCTTGGCTTGGTAAATGGTGATAAGGCGATCCCCGTGGCATATGGCACCATGGGCCAGGTTGACGGCATTACTTTTAACCGGAGGCTCGAGCGAATTGCCGCCTGAGGCAATATCGTTTTTGGGCTAACATAAGAAAAAACAAACGTATTGGAGACGATTCATGAAAAAGAATCCGATGTTTGAAAAGATCGTCCGTTGCAGAGAAGATTTCCCATCATTGAAAGAAGAGATTAATGGACACCCGTTGGCATACTTTGATGGCCCCGGCGGTACCCAGGTGCCGCAGACGGTGATAGACGCGGTTTCACATTATTATTACACCAGCAACGCCAATTTCCATGGAAATTTCATCACTTCCCGGCGCACGGATGAGGTATTGGAAGGGACCCGGGGAAAAATCGCTAGGTTTCTGGGCGCCGATGGGATGAAAAACATCTCCTATGGTCATAATATGACCACCCTGAATTTCTCCCTGAGCCGTGCTTTCGGGAGATATCTGCTTCCCGGAGACGAGATATTGATTACACAGCTGGATCATGAGGCCAACCGGGGACCCTGGCTGGCGCTCAGGGAAAAGGGAATTGTCGTTCGTGAAGTGGCGATTCTACCTGACGGGACGCTCGATTATAATGATTTTGAGTGCAAATTGAATGAAAAAACGCGGCTGGTGGCCATGGGATACTCTTCCAATGTCACCGGTACGATTAACAATGTGCCGTTGGTAAGAGAGATGACCTACAAGGTTGGAGCGCTGCTGTTGGTTGACGCGGTCCACTATGCCCCTCATTTTCCGCTGGATGTCAACGCACTCGGTGTTGATTTCCTTTTGTGCTCCGCGTACAAATTCTATGGTCCTCATGTCGGGATTCTTTATTCTAACGGAGAAATACTCAATCGTTTACCAATGTACAACTTGCGGACACAATTGCAACATGCGCCATACTGCATCGAAACCGGTACTTTGAATCATGCGGCCATCGCAGGCGTGAATGCCGCCATTGATTATATTGGATCTTTCGGAGAAGGTGATTCAAACAGGGCGCGGATTGTCGATGCCATGGAGAAAATAAATCTGTATGAAGATGCGCTTGCCAAGGATATATTTAAAAGATTGAATGAGTTGAAAAATGTAACCGTCCTTGGACCCACTGATCCCGGAGCAACAAAAGCACCCACCATTTCGTTTGACATCAAAGGTGTGGGGCCGGCGGAAGTATGTAATTATCTGGGCGAACAAGGAATTTGCGCCTGGAACGGCCATTTTTATGGTATCCGTCCCACCGAAATTTTCGGCTACCTGCAAAAAGGCGGTGTCACCAGAGTGGGTGTTTCCGTCTATAACACCTCAGCGGAAGTTGATCGATTAATCACCGCCATTAATACATTGGCCAGCCGATAGCCGGAACACTTGGTAATCAATGCAAGGCTGAATCCCGGGAAACCTGGACGTAATCAGATCGCAGGACGATTATCAGTTCCGTCATGCTTTTCCAAAGGAACATGCCGGGAATCGGCAGGGGGTGCAGTTCAGGCACAATCAGCCGTGGCTCAGTCTGGCAAGATCCCTGGGCACTGGTCTTTCGCCGGCCATCAGCCGTGGAAGGATCAAGTCGAAAATGGTTGTTTTGTGGTACAGGCCGCAGGCGGGCAGGCCCATGATGGCTGTGTTGTCGTTGTATCCCGGAAGGAACATGGCACCGGGGAGCAAGGCGGTCGAATACTGGATGTCCTTGAATCCGGAGGCTTCGATACCGGCTTTCGTCATACCTTACTCTCCTGTTGCGGGCAGAAAATAGGTGCCAAGGGCACAGGGCCTGCAAAGGATCCGGTCATCCTTAAGTACCTCTCTTTTATCGCGGACGACCTGGCCGCATTTTTCGCAGGTGGCCTTGAATCGTGTGGGCCCAGGCATATCGCAGGCGCTTACATCCACATGCACCTTTTTGATGTCGAATAAATCGTCAAGGTCCATTTTTTTGTAGGCGGCGAGCTGTTGTTCGCTTTTATCCGCTATTTCAGGTGCATATTGTTCAGCGAGGTCCCGGGCCTTTTCAGTGGAAACGATCCTGTAGGCGGCGCCGGTCTCAAGATTTACGAAGGTGGCTGCCAGAATCCCATTATCGACAAATTTCAGGGAACGTCGGCCCAATGATGCGCCGGTCACAAAAGAGATGGCGTCGGTGGCGCAGCGGTCCATCTCCACATAGACGATGAGCTTTTTTATCTGGGGCAGCTCGCTGGGATTGTCCAGGCCGATGAGGCGGCAGCCTTCCCGTGCCATTCGCACCCCCACGACCTGGCCGGGGCAAAGGTGACCGTGTGCGTTGGCTGATCCTTTGAGTAGCGTTTCAAAGTCTTGCATGTGCGGTTCCCGGTTGAAAAAACACGTAATGGGCCTAGTTGAGAATCCTTATGTTAAACTTAACATAAGGTCAAGAGGAAATATGCCGTATGTATCAAGGCAAACGCATGTCGGATGATAGGGTTGGAATCGTGTCCGATGAAAACAGATGATGTAATGTCAAATGACAAATCTCAAATTTCAAATGGCGGTATGCTATCTATTATTGCTCCGGCGGATAAATACGCAAAACTCGTATTTCTGGTTTATGGGAGGCGGTGGCGCCAAGAAGGCTTGTCCCTAGTACGTTCCGCCGGAAACTCATTACGCGAATCAGCGATACGTCACTTTACCTGTTTAGTTGCCGGATTAATATAAAGGAACGTTTTGATCATGTTTAAAAAGATGTACACATCCCATGATAGCAGGTATATAGATCCGAGTTATTCATGTATCGAGGCGTTTTTTCAACCCTGCCCGTCTAGCCTTTATACTCTTTTGAAAACCTTTGCGACCGCAGGGCAAATTAAAGGAGAGTAAAAAAGGGATCGTATGAAAATCAAATCCATACAATTGCTGGTCAACACGGCAGGCGGTATCATCATGGGAACGGGGCGAATGAAGATTCTCGAATCCATTGATCGCACCCGTTCCATAAACAAAACCGCCCAGGAACTGAAAATGGCCTATAAAACAGTATGGAGCAAGATCAAATCCACGGAAAAAAATTTTGGGAAACCGGTGGTTCTTGCCGATAGGACTAAAGGGACGGAACTCACCGAAGATGGCAGAATATTGCTTGAAAAGTACCGGAAATTAAAACAGCGTTGTATCGAGGCTGATGATCAGATTTTCGATGAAGTCTTTGCTGACCAGGCTTAATCGCCTTCTTCCGTCGACCCGACCTTTTTTTGGGATTGATCTCCATGATATTCCCGGTGCTTACCGGCGGTCAACGGATTCCTTCTCTGCCGTGGATTCTTTTTCCGCCATCGATTCATTTAACTATCGGCAGGGGGGCAACCGCGAACACCACCGGGCACCGCAGATTCCGCTGGGGCAAAAATGCCCGAAGATATCGACTCCTCCCGGCACTGCCCGAAAAGCCGTCTGAATACAGCCCTTCCATGGCGTTTCCCAGTTCATTATCACGCCTCGTTTATATATTCCCGCAACTCTCCGGATGTTCACGAAGAAAGAATACAGACAAAATCATCCACAAATGGTATTATCATAATCGCTTCGACGCGATTGAAAGACGACAAGGATGAAAAAAATATGAACATATTAAAGCACAAGTACCGGATATTGGGTGTTTTTTTACTCATCGTTGTAATTGTGGGTGTTTACAATGTGTATAAGCCGTTACCCGAAGGGCTTTCATACGAGGGGGAACTTGTCACTGCCGGAAATATCCGGTTTCTCAAGGACATTACCTATCGGGATCAAGAGGGTAAAGCCTATTATGAGCATGAAATTTTCAACGAGATTGTTCATATCATTACCTCCGCTCGTCAGACCATCATTCTTGACATGTTTTTGTTCAGTGATCTCGGTGGAGAGCCGGATGGTCCTGTACTGCGCCCGCTGTCCGGGGAACTGACCGACCTTCTGGTCTTACAGAAAAAGAAATATCCGCAGATGCAGATCATCGTGATCACCGATCCGATCAATACCGTCTATGGTGGACTTGAGGCTGACCATCTGACACGGCTTGAGGCGTCGGGTATTGACGTGGCTATGACCGAACTGGATAAAATGAGGGACAGCAATCCGTTGTACTCTTCAATATGGCGTACTTTATTCAGGTTTTTCGGAAACACCCGCAATGGGAAACTCCCCAATCCATTGGGCGAGGGCCGGGTCAGCTTGCGGAGTTATATGCGCCTTTTGAATTTTAAAGCCAACCACCGGAAAATACTTATCGCCGATTCAGCCGACGGCTATGTCGGGCTCGTCTCCTCGGCGAATGCCCATGACGGCTCGAGTTTTCACAGTAATGTGGCTGTCCGGTTCAGTGGTCCGGCTGTTCGGGATCTTATTGAGAGTGAACGCGCGGTGATCGCGTTCTCCGGGGGGCCGGAAATCAATGCCGTGGTTCCTGAGGATACCGTTGCCGGACAGATGAGGATGCGACTCCTGACTGAAAGTAAAATCAGAACGGGTATTATAAACACCATCGAAAAAACCGGACAAGGTGATATGATCCGCATGGTGATGTTCTATCTCTCCCACCGCGACATCATTCGGGCATTGAAAAACGCCCATCACCGCGGTGTGGACATCAGGATAATCCTTGACCCCAACAAGGATGCCTTCGGCAGAGAGAAAAACGGGATACCCAATCGCCAGGTGGCCAACGAACTTCACAAGTCGGGTATCGCCGTTAAATGGTACGACACCCGGGGAGAGCAATGTCACGCAAAGTTCATCGCCACCACTTCCGGCGCCGGCAGCAGCAACCTGATTATCGGATCTGCGAACTTTACCCGGCGAAATTTGAATGATTTGAATCTCGAAACAGATGTTTATGTGGAAGGGCCATCCAAAGACCCGCTGTTTCAGGAAGTGGACGATTATTTCACCCGGCTGTGGGAAAATCACTCCCAGGCCGTATTCACGCTCCCCTTTGCCGTGTATGAAGACACGTCGTCCACTAAGAAAATCCTCTACTTTGTTATGGAGCTGTTGGGCGTATCGACTTTCTAATTTGATCACCATTGTCATGCGGTGGTTTCCGCTGGTTGTCAGCCGGTAGTCATTTACTTTTTGATTGTGATACGTTCCCCGCCATACCAGCTTTTCAACTCATTGGTATAATACAGATAAGCGCTGCTCGCGGAGGCTTCATAGGTTCCGGGAATATCGGCTTTGAGATCAAGATTGATCTCTTTTGCTTCTCCGGGTTTCATCTGTCTCAGGTAAAAAATCACGTTGCTTCCCAGGGTTTCATAAAAATCGATGGTTTTGTTCTCCATCAGCTCTTTCAATTGCCAGGATTGGGCCGAGAGTCCTCCCGGAATACCGACAATGGCCGTCGTCATGGGAAGCCCGTCCGTTTCTTTATTGTTTTTGACCGCTGTTTTGAACCGGACGGTATCACCCATGGTTATGGTGTTTTTGTTTAGTGATGTGTTAATCTGCACATCGCACTTTTCCGAAGAACGCGGAAGGTAGGTGTTGTAGGTCAGTGCAAAGGTATAGGGCAGCGCCTTTTTGACACCGATGAATTTGATTGCCACTTTATATTCGCCTTCACCAAACCGTGGCGACAGTGTTTCTTCTGGAATGACGATTTCATTTTTTTCACCGGCCGTATAGGATGTCCCGGCGACTTTTTTCCGGTTGACATAAATTTCCACGGTACCCGCTTCATCCGTTCTCCTTGAAAATTTCGTGTATTCGATGAGCGCTTTCAAGGCGAGGATCGTGCTCTGGGTGTTGCCGAAACCGCCGTGTGGAGACCGCGATTCAACGATGAATTTGACGCCGTTTTCGATTATATTGGTCTCTTTTTTGTCGGATTTAAGGGCGGCGAGTACCGTGAGAGAGGTTGTTTCTATTTTAAGTGCCATACCCGTTGAAGAGGTTACGGATTGGGTTTTGCCGGTAAAACCGCCGTCCTTGAGCTGGTGTAGATAGAGTTTTCTGAGTAAGGATTCCGCCCGGTCATCGCCGACATTGTAAAGTGCATTGGTCACAAGGGCCAGTTGATAGGGGTCGTCAGATTTGTCCGCCGCTGCATAGGCCCATTCAAGTTCCTTTTGAATTTCAACTTTAAAACCGGCTTCGGAAAGTGCATAAACAATGTATGCATTGGTAATGTCTTCGGATGCCCTTCCAAAAGTGTCCAGGGCTTGCGGATTTCGCGTAAACCCGCCTCTGCCGTCTCTTTTACCGAGAAGCCAGTTACCGGTTCTCTTGATCATTTCATCGTCAACACCCTGAAAGACGCGTTTCATGTCTGAAAACTCCATGAGACCGTAGGCGGTGAGTGCTTCATGTCCGGGAGCCGCCCCGAACCATTCGTATCCTTTCTGTTCCGTTTCAAAGGAGGTCAGCTTTTTGTACCCCTTCTTGATCAGGTCATTGGCTTTGTTCATGACGCTTACGTCAGTATAGTCATTCTCCCTTAAATAATTGAGGATCATGATATTGGGATAGGTGCTTGATGACGTCTGCTCGAAACATCCGTGGGGTTCTCTGAGTATGGATTCGATGCCTTTGAGCATGTCGCTCAGTACCGACGGGTAGGCGGTGAAGGTCGCACGGACGCTGCCTTCAACCGGTTTTGCGATGTTCACGGTGAATTCTTTCTCTATTTCCCGGGATGACAGTCCGGTTTTCACCGGAAAACCTTTTGATGCAACATTCACTTCCCGGACAAAGGCGTCCTTGTCTATCCCGCTGGTGAATTCAGCTGTGAAAGATCCGGTTCCCGGCACATTTAATACCGTGGCGCTGATGAAAACGGTTTTCGCCCCGTTTTTACCGACCTCGATCGCTAAGCTGTTACCGCCTTCCGTACGGAATGCCTCAGGTAACCGAACGTTTAGGGTTCCTTTTAAGTCTCTGTCACTGTTGTTGACGATGGTCAGGGGAAGCTCAAGCCGATCCCCCATGGTCACTTCAACGGGAAGCTTTGCATCAATACTGAAGGGCAGTTGCGTGTAATGGCGTTTCTCGGTTCTGCCGACAAGCCCGTCAACGCCGATGCCTTCAACGGTTGAACGAAAAGCCGTGATGTCATCGGAATTATAGAACTCAAGGGAGGCTTTGCCCCGTCTGTCCGTGACAATATCGCCCTTAAAGAAAATGGTGGATCTGGAATCCGTCCGGATATCCGTCTGCGTTTGTTTGTACACGGGTGCCGGAAATACCCTGGCCCGGTAGTATACCGGTTGTTCGATCAACGCTTTTTTTTCGGCCATTCCCGGTGCCAACTCGGCCTTTTTTTGGGGGCGGACTCTGTCATCCAAAACCTCACCTTCAAGAGCCTGATCCGCTTTTAGATCTTTGAATGCAATACCGGCTCCATCATCCTTTATTTCAGGCATGGCAGCTCCTGCCATGGCCATGGCCGCCGGCGGCAAGGCGTTTTCAACTATGACACCGTCCTTGTTCAGGGTTCGATACCTGAGGTGGTTTTCCAGATAGATGGTGATATCGCCGTATTGGTTTACATAAACTTCCGCTGATTTTTTCCGGCCGGACGATGCGGTTAATATCTCCGTCTCAAAAAGATCGACATCCCGAATTACAAATTTGCCTGCATTGTCCGTAATGTATGTTTTTCCGGTCGATTTAACCGTTACAACGGCATTGCCCACCGGTTCGTTTCCATTGGATGTTTTATAAACGACGCCCTTTATTTCCGCTTTTTCGGATGCATGTTCCGGCGTGTAGTTGTCAATATTCAGGACCTCTTTCCAGGTGAACCGCCTCCAGCCATGGGTAAGCATGAGATAATCCATGGCGCGTCCGGATTTGGGGTCATTCCGGTCAAAATATAATTTCGGTTCGTGAATTTCAGACGACAGATCGGGTTCAAGCAGGAGTTGTGAAAGGATCGTACCGGATTTGTCATCGGCAAAAGATATCAGTTTATCATCGGTGACGGACAGCGAAAGCTGCGCCGGAAGCGGCATGCCCCTCTCGTCTGTAACACGGATATCCATGGTCACTTTTTCCCGTGGCAGGTATTTTTCCTTGTCCGTTGTGATCTCTACGTCCATGGTTTTATTTTTATTCATAAAAACAAGGCGTTCGGCCCTTTCAATATGTTTTGAATCAAACAGGGTGATGATGGCGACGCCCATGGGATAGGCGTTTGAATTGATGGTAAAACGATTTTCTCCTTTTTTTGCAGTAAACGAAAAAGCGTCTTTAAGGTTGGATCGCGATTTAACCATAAGGGATAACACTTCTGCTTCGGTGGAATTCACGTTTACTTCCATATTGCCGTCGTCTCCGGTCCAAGCCGCCAGCGTATAGCCCCGCGGCATCACTTCAGGCAGATGGAACTTCTTATCAATGCCGGCCGGACTTGTGACCTCCACAAAATAGTCGGTGTCCGATACCGGTGTGAACTTGAAATCACCCATGCCATTATGAAAGCTTTGAAAATCGGTGATCGTTTTTCCCGTATCATCTTTTAACACGCCGCTGAAATCGACGGGCAATCCGAATTCATCAATGGCTTTAAAGGCTACGCGCGATTCAAAACCGGCGACCAGATCCCCACCCTCGGGAAACAGATCGACTCTCAAATGATTCAGCAGAATCGGTATGGACCGTGATATGGATTCTTTCTTGCCCTGGTAGGGGATGACAATGTTCAAAATACCGTCCGGGGTTGAAAGCGTGTCCGGCAGTTTGAACCGGATCATACCGGTTCCCCGGTCATCCGTTGCTCCTTTTTTTTCAATCAGTATCTCGCCGTTGATTGATACGATATAGGTGAAGCCGGTTTCAATCAGCGGCTTGTTGTCGAGTGTTTCAAGGGCAAGTGTTGCGGTTACCCGATCGCCTTTCCCATAGGTTTTTTTCAGATAATCGAGTTTCATTTTAAGGGTGGGCAGGACCACTCGTTGAACCGGCAGCTCTTTTTCAAAAAAAGCAGGATCAGTCGCATTCTTTTGCCAGTTTGTGTATGCTTTGGCTTTGTACAGCCCGCCGGAAATATCCGGATCGAGGCTGAAATCCCCGGAAACGGTCCCATCCCTTACAATGAGTTTCAGTTCCTTTTCCGTTGTGCCCTTGGGACTGATCAGCTCCACATGGAGAATTTCACTCATTTCCGAGGCTTTCATACTGGACGCATTTCTGACAAATGCCTGGAACCAGATGGTTTCACCGGGATAATAGAAAGGTTTGTCAAACATCAGGTAAACCCGGTCTTCCGGACGTTTAATATCAAATGTGTCAATTTTTTCCTTCAGGTTATCCATCAATTCGCTATCGAACCTCTCACTATTCTCCTGCCCCGAAGAATTTGGGGGAACACTTAAAGATACAACGGCGGCAAGTGGCAACAAAATGATTATCAACCATACAAGTTTCCGCATGATTCCTCCTTTATGTGTAAGGTCCAATTATTTGCAGATTATGAACAGGCAATGACTGAATACTATATGCGTGTAGAAATAATAACAATTCAAAGAAATACAAATTATCGCTTCATTATTTTTACATTTCTTTTACGCCAGCGAAAGCAGAAGTGAGACAAAGCCGCAAGTTTCACGCAATGATCGGTTATAACCGGATTAGAAGGAGGGGTGGTGAAAAAAGATTGACAAAATGCCACAATGTGGTATTTAGATATATCATTCTTTTATATATAACCCCCTAATTTAAGGTGAAAATCATGGCATACACGGTCCACCCGATTGATCAGATTGAAGGTGTTGGCGCATCCCGTGCTGATGTCCTGCGATCCGTAAATATTTTTTGTACCGAAGATCTACTCCTTCGGTCCGAGGACTTTCTTCGTAATATGTTAAGCCGCCGTGGTCACTTTCCGGCGGCAAACGTTTTTGAATACCGTTGCGCAGCTGAATTAATGCAGGTTAAGGGTTTAACGGGACAATTTGCCGAGGCATTGATACGCGCCAAAAGACAGACATTGGTTGAGTTTGCCGGCCTGTCACCGGATACTCTTGTCGAGATATTCGATAATGCAAAAAATGGAAGAATTATCCCGGAAACCATCGACGGGAAAAAAGCGGTTAGCTGGCAAAAAAGGGCGTTGACCGTGGCCTATACCGGTACGGTTTCCGGAACCGTTATTCATGAGTCCGTGCCGGTAAACGATGCAAAAGTTACCTGTCAGTTTGAGGATGCCTACACCGATGAGCGTGGACGCTTTTGGATTCCGGTGGTGCCGTATGGCATCAATCGGATAATTATAAGAAAGGACGGTTTTAAAAGCTTTTCGGCAAAGATTAAGGTCGACCCGGGCAGAATCACCACCCTTGAGGTAAAAGTAAGCCCAGGGCAGGACAAGATCGTGATTTCTGAAGAAAAGAAAGGTGAGCCCCTGCCTTTGATTCGTGCTGGAGACGAAATCGTTTTTAAAGATGTCGATTTTACAAGTTTCGAGAATGGGACGCCTCTTGTTCTTCGGTATCGGTACAAAAATGAGGATATCAAGCTCATCAGCGTTCACCGCAAACGCATTGGAAATGTCATTGAAAGGCTGCGCACGAGAACGGAAGGTTCAAAAGTGGAAGCAAACGCCCCAATCGGGCAGCTATTTATCTGGCAAAACAATGAATTGGTCAAATCCGACAAAACCGTGCGCGATTTTCGGGAGGAAATAATCACCACTTTTTACCGTTTGCGAGGAATGAAAGTTTCGCTTAAATCGAGGCGGTATTAAAGACAAGGAGTTCCCATGGCACTAATTAACGATTTAAAAAATGGTCCCGCCTGTTTTTATTTCGACGGCAGTGGCGGCTGCGATTATTGTGATACCATGTCGGATTATGTCGATATTCCCGGCTACAAAGCCCACAACTTCTGTAATTGTAACACGGAAGAAGCTGATGCGCAGACAACGCCGGAACCATCGGGTAATCCTGATACTGACCCGGATGCTGATGATGACGCAGTGGTTGTGTATAAAAATCTTCAATCCAACGCTGAAGATTTTACCGAAAGCCGGGAAGGAGATGAAGTGTTCAACGGATCCCGTCATACGGTCGAGGTGACACTTGATGTAAATGAAACGTTCACTGGAGAACATTCCGTTAACGAAGATATCGAAGCCGCTTTTGATCTATCGGGATACACCTATGAGGAAAACGTGACGGAATCCTTTGATTTAACGTTAGATAACAATGAAGGTGCAGTGGCTCGCGCTGTCTGCTGGTTTGAGACGATTCAATTGAGTGTGGACGTCTACTGGAAATTTAAAGATGGTGACGAAATCTTCATGTACACTGCAGAAGACGAGATCACCCACATCCGTGATACCCATGCAGAGATTCAGGACCGGTAGGCTGGAATACGACCATAGGGGATATCGGGTCAGGTCTCACTTTTCCCGGACATGTAGAGCATGGCCATTGCCGCCAGGGAAGTGCCGGCGATGAGCAGGAAGCTGACGGCATTGATCACCGGGGTGCTGCCGTCACGGACCTGGAGATAGAGATTGATCGGCAGGGTGGCTTCCGAACCCACCAGGAACAGGGTGGTGTTGAAGTTTTCAAAGGACATGAGAAATGCCATTGCCGCGGCCCCTATGATGGCCGGCCGCAGGAATTTCAGGGTAATGTGGAAGATTACCTGCATCCGGTTGGCCCCGAGATTCAGGGCGGCTTCCTCCAGGGTGGTGTCGAATTTTTTCAGCCGGGCCGAAACCACCAGCGTCACCAGGGTGGTGATAAAGGAAAATTGCCCCAGCACCACCAGCCAGAATCCCGGTCTCAAAATTCCCACATCCATCCGCCAGCTATCTTCCAGGGCCGTTCCCAAAGTGTTGCTGACCAATAAAATCGAAATGCCCAGAATCACTCCCGGTATCACCAGCGGCGCGAGCATGAGAAAATAGAGCAGCGATTTGAAAGGGAAATCCTCCTGTTCGAATAAAAATGCGGCACAGGTGCCGACACTCACCGACAGGAGGGTGACGAAGAATGCCACCCGCGCGCTGACCCAGATGCTGTCCAGGTTGATGCGGTCATGGAATATCCCGATCCGTTCGGCATGATTGCTGAAAAACCAGTCCAGTGTGAACCCTTTCCAGGGAAGGGACGGGAACAGGGAGTCGTTGAACGCCAGGACGCAGGTGACCAGCAGGGGTGCGAACAGGAAGACAAAATAGAAACAGATATATAACCTGAAACCAAAGTCATAGGTCCTGGATGTCGGCAGGGTGCGGATCATCGGACCACCTTCCCAAGTGTCTGGCCACTGAGTTTCAAGCCCAGCCAGACAATGCCCGAGGACAGCAGCAGCAGCAGAAATCCGAACGCCGCGCCCTGGTTCCAGTTGAAGCTGGCAATGAACTGGTTATAGATCTGTTCGGTGAACCACAGGGAGTTCTTGCCGCCCATCAGATTCGGCGTCAGGTAGTTACCCAGGGTGAGCATGAATACCACAATGGCCCCTGAAACGATTCCGGGCGTTGCATGCGGGACAATGATTTTAAACACAATAGTGCCCATGTCCGCGCCCAGATCATAGGCGGCTTCAATCAGGCTGTCGTCCAGGCTTTCGAGCACCGACACCAGAGGCACTACCATAAACAGCATTGAGGTGTAGACCAGTCCCAGGATCATGGCGGCATCATTGTAAAGCATTTCCACCGGCTGGTCGAGAATCCCCAGTTTGAGTAAAAAATGGTTGATCACACCGCTTTCCCGCAACAGAATCATCCAACCATAGACCCGCACCAACTCGCTGACCCAAAAGGGCAACAGGATCAGCAGCATGAGAAATCCCCGGGTTCCCGGCCGCGCGACCTTGGTGATGAAAAACGACACCGGCAGCGCAACCACGAGGGTCAGCAGAGTGACGATGATGGAATAGATCGCCGTACGGACAAAGGTGAGCCAGTAGATGGGTTCTTTGAAAAAACTCGCGTAGTTGGAAAGGCGCCATTCTGTCTCACCGGTATCGGTCTCCAGAATAAACGACATGCGGAGCAAGTCGATATGGGGGAGAACGATCAACAATGTCAGCCAGAGTAAAACCGGCGTCAAAAAGAAAAACAGACCCCATTTGCGGTGTTGTGTCATGGCGATGTTTCAGTTTCGGTTGCAAAACAGATCCCGGAGCTTTTATCCCAGCCGATTTCCACGATGTCGCCGGGACACAGGTCGTCATGTTGACGGTTTTGGGGCAGGGCCACCAGAAGCTCCCGGTCTGAGTTCTTCGGTGTAGCGATGATACGGCTGTTGGCACCGTCAAACAGAAGGGAACGAATGTGTGCTTCAAACCGGTTGAGTCCGGTGTGCGCCGGGTCCGGTTGTATGATCATGGCCTCGGGCCGAAGGAAGAGATCGACGGCAGCCCCGTTCCGCCATGGCTGATCGCCGGATATGTGAAAAACATTTCCATCAGGGGTTTCGAACCGGCATGTATTGTTGTCGCGGTCACGGATGTGTCCGGACCAGATATTATTGTCGCCGACAAATCTTGCCACGAAAGGTGTTGCCGGGCGGTTATACAGATTTTTCGGCGTATCCAGTTGTTCAAAATGCCCTTTGTTCATCACCGCCACCTGGTCGGACATCACCAGTGCCTCGGATTGATCGTGGGTGATATACACAAAAGTGGTGCCGACCTTGGCCTGGAGCTTTTTGAGCTCCACTTTCATCTGTTCCCTCAGTTTCAGGTCCAGCGCACCCAGGGGTTCATCCAGCAATAATACGGCCGGCTCCAGCACCAGACATCGTGCAATGGCCACCCGCTGCTTCTGGCCTCCGGAAAGTTCATGGATTTTTTTCTTTTCAAAGCCGGGCAGGTCCACCCGTTCCAGGATGGCCGAGACTTTTTTGAAAACGGTCGCCTTTTTTTCTCCCCGGCGCTGCAGCCCAAAGGCAATGTTATCGGCCACATTCATCATGGGGAACAGGGCCAGATGCTGAAAAACAAGGTTCGCCGGCCGTTTGTTGGGAGGAATGCCGGCCATGTTGAGACCCCGGATGGTGATACGGCCGTTGTCCGGCTCGGCCAGACCGGCGATCATACGAAGCAGGGTTGTTTTTCCACAGCCGGAAGGCCCGAGTATGGAAAAAAACCGGCCCTGTTCGACCTCGAACGAGACAGCCTTCACAGCCGTAAAGTCCTTGAATTTTTTGGTGACCTTTTCTACACCCAGATCAATCTGCATATCGTCAGCCATGGTGTTTTCGCCGCCACGGTTTTAATCATGGCGGCAGCCGTCTTACCTGGAAGCCTTGACCTTGTCCAGAATCATTCCCTCGATACCTTCCAACTTGGACGGAACCGGCGGATACCACTTGATGTTGTCGATAACCGCCTGGGGGAAGCTGCGGTCGAAATTGGCCCGAACCACGGCGTCCATGTGTTGATTCGCCCCGGCGGAGGCGGTGGGTGCCCGCTCAAGATTGGTGAAGGTCGCCGCGTTCTGCGGCCGCAGCATGAAATTGATCCATTGGTAGGCGGCATCGATGTTCTTGGCCTTGGCCGGCAGTGCGAAAGTGTCTATCCAGCCCAGGGCACCGCTTTTGGGTGCCACAAAATCGATGTCGGGATTTTCCGCGTGCAGTTTCCAACCGCCATTGTCCCAGGCCATGGCAAGATGGACTTCGCCTGAACGCATGGACTGCAACAGCGCATCCCCGTTGGTCCAATAGTTTTTCACCAGGGGTTTCGCGGCAATCATGGCCTGACCGACTTCCTCCATTAAGGCCTTGTAGGCATCGGTATCGTTGTACAGGGAAAATGGGTCCTTGCCCATGGCAAAGGCCAGCCCGATCAATGTCGGGCGTTTGAGGCGGTAACTGATCCGGCCGGTGTATTTGTCGTTGAGAAGGTCACTGTAATCCAGCGCATCAGGGGCTATTTTGCGATTGACCACAAGCCCGGAGGTTCCCCAGCAGAAGGGTACGGCATGGAATTCTCCGCCCACGCTTGTGTTCTTTTTTACCGAAGCGAGCATGGAAGGGATTATCTGTGCCGTATCGATTTTACGAATATCCATGGCCTGATAAATCCGGTATTTTTTCTGAACCGAGGAAATCCTGTCCTGACTTGGCTGGGCCAGGTCGAATCCGGCACCGCGGGTTGCCCTCAGCTTGGCGATCATTTCCTCATTGTTGGTATACGTGACATTGACCCGGATACCGGTTTCCGTTTCGAACTTGTCCACCAGCACCTTGGGCGCATACCCCTTCCAGGTCAGGAGGGAAAGGGTTTCCGCACCGGTATATCCCGGATAGGCCGCGATACTGACCAAAAACAACATGACGATGGACAACAGGGATTTATTCATGGATTGCCTCCTTTTTTGATACTGCCGGATGGAATATAGGATATGGATCGGGATAATCGGTACCGGTCTGACGTGAAGCAAGATACGATAAAGATCTCAGGGGTGTCAACGGTAAAGGTAACGCGGGTCCGGGTAATCGCATGCAGAATTGGCATGTCATCGGATACTTTTTAATATTGGTATGCATTCATACAACGATGACCCTAAAGATCAAATGGGTTGACATCAGGGAAAAAGCATGGACAATGAAATACGAACGCTGCAGCGCGTTGACTTTACCGCAAGAGCCTGCCGGGATCATCGACTCACCCGGACAATTCGAGCGTATCATTATTCCCGTTTTTTTTAGTGCGGTGATTCAACCGCATGAAAAAAGGAGGCCGCATGAACAAGATCAATTTTAACATCAGACTCATGAAGGCTGAAGATTTTGATGCTGTGGTCGGAATTGATGCAAAGGTTCTAACCACATCCCGCCCGAAGTACTATGAAATGAGGTTTGACAAGCTTTTCAAATCCACGGATTATCTGCCCACGTCCCTCGTTGCGGAGGACGCGGACGGAACGGTGGTGGGATTCGTCATGGGAGCCATTTATATGGGGGAATACGGTATCTTCCAGGAAGAGGCCAGCCTGGATACCATCGGCATCGATCCCGCTTACCGGCACAGGGGTATCGGGAAGCGGTTGATCGATGAATATATGGATCATTTGAAAAGCCTGGGGGTACGAAAAGTCAACACCCTGGTGAATTGGGACGATTCTCAACTGATACATTTTTTCAGCGCGAACCAATTCAGTCTTTCCAAAACCATTAACCTGGAGAGAAGTATTTGAGCTACCGGGGTGTTTCGGCAGTATCGCGGATCTGGGGCTTGCGCGTATTGTTTTTACAGCTTGTCTGAGACCAGGTTTTCTTACATCTCATCGGATTCGGTCCTTATAATTGTCTGGAGACGTTTGAACTGTTTCATCAACTCCTCGGCAAATGGGGTCAGACCGGAGCCTTTGCCTTTCCGGACCACCAAGGTATTTCCCATTCGCTGTGCCGACGACCGTATCCGCATCCACAGGGCACGGTAGCTCATTTTCATCTCTTTTGCGGATGCCTGCAAGGATCCGCATCTGCGAATGGCATCCAGCATCCGGTAGCGACCGAGTCCGAAAACAACCCCGCCATCATTATCTTCTATCCATATCTTTGAACGGCCGGCGAACGCTGGTTTAGGATTATTCAGGGAAAATTCTCACTGATTTTTTTTCCGGTGTCCGATCCGATATGGTGTGCCGATGCACCGGAATAGTGTCCATCCTTTGTCAACTTGATGTCAGACATAAGTTATCTTCATCAATGGTTTGTTTTAAGTTATAATTCGATTGGGGCTGATGACATGCCGAATCCATATGCGATCACCCTGTTCCGGGAAAGCTTGGATCTTGAAAAACCTATGGATCTATGACTAAATCGAATTTTATATTGAGGTACGGGAGGTAATAATATGATTACTGCGGGCATAGATTGCGGTGCGAAAAACACCAAAACCATAATCCTGGACAAGGGTAAGATCACGGGAAAGGCCTTGGTGGCGACCGGGTTCGATCAGGAGAAGGCTGTCAGGGAAAGCCTGGAAAAGGCTGTGGCCGATGCCGGTATAAGAACGGAAGATATTGAAAAAATATGTGGCACGGGGTCCGGCCGGAATGCCATCGCCATGGCTGATGATAAAATTAATGAGATCAAGGCCATGGCCAAAGGGGCGGTATTTTTTTTTCCTGATGCCCGTACCGTTGCGGATGTGGGGGCGGAAGAGGGGAGGGCTGCCAAGATCAATGCATCCGGAATCCCGGAGGACTTCGCCATCAATGAAAAGTGCGCCGCCGGCGCCGGCACATTTATCGAATCGATGGGCCGGGCGCTGGAAACACCTTTGGACGAGATGGGTCCCCTGGCATTGACCTCGAACAAAGAGATTCCCATGAACGCCCAGTGTGCCATATTCGCCGAATCCGAAGTGGTGGGGCTGATCCACGCCAACACCGCCAAAAACGATATCAGTAAAGCCATCCATGATGCCATGGCCAGTCGTGTTGTTTCCATGATACGGCGGATCGGCATAAACCGGGAAGTGGTGATGCTCGGGGGAGTGGGCAACAATCCCGGCTTTCTGGAAGCCATGCGACGAGATTTGAGCCTGGATACCATATGGATTCCGGAAGCCCCGGAATTTGGTTCAGCCGTCGGTGCTGCTGCTGCGGCCGCTGAAGATGCGTGAGCTGGTAGTTGGATAGCCACGGTGGCAGGATAAACGGAAAACCCATTTCCATGCTGGGGGGATAAAACGCATGACCGAAGATAAAAAAGAATTCTGGCGGTGGACCGAGTCCAACTGGAAAAATCCTGATATGGAATGGAAAGATGCACAGTTTATCAGCGTTGGGATTGATGTTGGCTCCGTGAGTTCCCAGGCGGTTATCATGGCCGACGGTCAGGTGCTTGCATACGGGAATATGCGCACCGGCTCCGACAGCCCGAACAGCGCCAGAAATGCACTGAATTTTGCCATGGAAGCGCTTGGTGATATGCCGGAAGACCGCATGGATTATTGTATCGGTACTGGTTATGGCCGAGTGAATGTTCCCTTTGCCGATCGAACCATCACTGAAATCGCCTGCCATGCGCGCGGCGCAAACTTTATCTACGGACCGAATGTCCGCACCGTCCTGGATGTCGGCGGTCAGGATATCAAGGCGATCCAATGTGACGAGAAAGGTAAAGTGACCAATTTTCTGATGAATGATAAATGCGCCGCCGGCACGGGTCGTGGTATGGAGGTATTTGCCGATATGCTGGGTGTGTCCATTCAGGAGGTGGGCGATCGCTCCTTCGAATTCAAGGGTGAAGAGCCACCGGCGGTGTCTTCCACCTGTGTGGTGTACGCCAAATCCGAGGCCGCCGGTCTTCTGCGCATGGGGTGGGCCAGGGAAAAAGTCCTTGCCGCTTACTGCAAGGCCATGGCGGAGCGTATATACTCACTGGTTGAGCGTGTTGGTGTAAAATCGGAATTTGCCGTGACCGGGGGGATGGCCAAAAACCGAGGGGTGATGGATCGTATCATGCCCTTGATCGGCATGGATCGGTTGACGACACCATGGGATACCCAGATAGCAGGTGCGGTGGGGGCTGCACTGTTCAGCCATGCGCTTTGTATGAAAGGCAAGGGCCGTAAAAAATGACCATACCAGTGCAGCCTCCTGTCATGGATTAATTTTTCCCAATCACCGTGGGGTTTCAACTATACAGGAGACGCCAATGCTCGCAAATTATGGCTATAAAGACGCCTCAGGTGATTATTTCATTACCATTGATACGGATAAATGCAATGGTTGCGGAGATTGTGCCGCAGTGTGCCCGGTGGATTTGTTCGCCGGCATGGACGAAGATCCCAATGATCCCCTGCGCGTCGAACCTGTCGCCATTGTCGCCGGTACCAAAAAGAATAAAGTGAAATACGAATGCAATCCCTGCAAACCGGAAGCAAATCGTCCTCCGCTGCCCTGCGTTGCCGCTTGCGCTACGGCGGCCATTTCACACTCCTGGTGACGCATGTGTAAAAATATCCAATCTCGTATTGCCGATTTTTCCTTAAATTGATTTTTGGATTAGGTGAGTAGCATGAGTATGATCGTACTGACAATTAACCACCGGAAAATTGATATTCAATCCGGTACCACGATACTTGAAGCCGCCAGACTGGCCGACATATACATTCCGACATTGTGCTATCACCCGGATTTGCCCGCGACCGGGGGCAGCGTAGCATCACCCGCCATTTATCAGGGTGATCTGAAAGTGGAGAATGCCTTTCCCGCTGAATCGGGACAGGGATGCGGGCTATGTGTGGTGGAAATCCTTGGACAGGAAGATCTTGTTTGTGCGTGTACAACGGCGGTGACCGACGGCATGGTCGTGGAGACAAACACCCCTCGCGTTTGTGATCAACGACGGGAAAATCTGGTACCGATTCTCAGCCGGCACCGGCATGCATGCTTGACATGCGCTCAGCAGGCGGGGTGCAGTGGATCCCAATGCTCATCAAATGTGCCGGAAAACGAACGTTGCTGCACCCGGTTCGGACATTGTGAACTCCAGGCTGTTGCCGACTATATCGGAATATCCGATTCAACGCCCAAGTGGGTCCCCACCGATTTACCGCAATTGAAGACGGATCCCTTATTTGAAAGGGATTACAACCTTTGTATCGGTTGCACGCGCTGCGTGCGCGCGTGCCGGGATTTGCGCGGGATTGAAGCCCTTGGTTTTGTCTATGATAGCAAAGGGATTGCTCAGGTCGGAACGCTGTCTCCCACCCTTGCCGAATCCGGTTGCCGGTTTTGTATGGCTTGCGTCGAAGTTTGTCCCACCGGCGCTATCGTGGACAAAGGGGTCTCTGCCGCACGCAAGACCGGGGAAATCGTACCTTGCCGGTCGGCTTGTCCGGCCGGCATCGATGTGCCGGAATATATTCGTCTGATCAGCCTGGGGCGGCAGGACCAAGCCTTAGCCGTTATTCGGGAAAAGGTGCCGTTTCCGGGAGTGCTGGGACGGGTATGCATTCGACCGTGCGAACAGGTATGCCGACGAGGACGCGTCAATGATCCCATTTCCATTTGTGCATTGAAACGCTATGCCGCCGATGCGGGTAAGTCGTCCGGGAAATCCGGGATATCCATAAATTCGGATTCCGGTGATGCAAATTTCGGTGGAGCGGATTCCGGCAAGACCGTCGCAGTGGTGGGGGCCGGACCGGCCGGTCTTACCGCCGCTTTCTATCTGCGGCGCAAAGGGCATGCGGTCACTCTTTTCGAGGCCTCGGGTCAGGCCGGCGGTATGCTCCGACATGGCATTCCCGACTTCCGGCTGCCACCGGGTGTCCTGGACGAGGAGATTAAGTATATATTTAATTCAGGTATCACCTTTGCGCCCTATCAACGATTAGGCAAAGACTTCACACTGGCGCAGTTGAGATCGGAAGGTTTTGATGCGGTCTTTCTGGGAATTGGCGCTCAGTTGAGCCGCCGGATTCCACTGGAAGGCTGTGATCTGCCGGATGTCCTGTGGGGTGTGGATTTCCTCAGGGATGTAGCCCGGGGCAAAAATGTCGGGCTCAAAGAAAATATCGTTGTCATCGGCGGCGGCAATGTGGCCGTGGATGCGGCGATGACCGCTTTACGATGCGGTGCGGTGAATGTGTCATTGGTGTGTATGGAAACCGCAGCGGAGATGCCTGCCGGTGAAAGGGAGATTCAAGGCGCAGCGGCCGAAGGGGTCAATATCCTTCCCTCCTGGGGGCCTGAAAAGATCATCATTGAAAATGGGAAAGTTACCGGTCTGGACCTGGTGGCCTGCACCTGTGTATTTGACGCCCATGGTAATTTCTGTCCCGAATTCGATGACAGCACCAGGGAATGCCTGCTCGTGGATCAGATTATCCTTGCCGTGGGCCAGGCCGTTGATCTTGCTTTCCTTGATGACGGCATCCCCGTTGGGATTGAAAACGGACTTGTGGTCGTTGACGATGAATCACTGGAAACCACTATACCCGGTGTCTATGCCGGGGGAGATGTGGCGGCGTCGGCAGGGGCGGTCATACACGCCATAGCCGCGGGCAGAAGGGCGGCGATCGCCATTGATACCGCCTTGGGCGGAACCGGCGACATTGATGAAACCGCGTACCGCAGCGCCGGGATGAACCCTGTCCTGGGCCGGTATGATGGATTTGCGGAACTCGAACGCGTTGGTGTTCGGAAAATTCCACTGTCCGAACGCCGCGGTTTCAGTGAGATTGAACGGGGATATGATGAAACAGAGGCCATGGCTGAAGCAGGTCGTTGCCTCCAATGCGATCTTCGGTTAAGCATCGGGTATAATCCTTCACCCCCCGTACATAAACTCGGGTTTCATGCCGATATCATTGAAACCGTTCCCGAAACAGAAGGTGTATTCAAGCTTATCGGTGAAAATCAAAAAGTGCTCTCCATCAAGGGCACTGCAAATCTGAAGCAAGAGCTGCTCGATGAGTTGAAGGATGGCTCGCCGGCGGTCTTTTTTGAATACGAAGAGGATAAAATGTATACGCAGCGTGAAAGTGAACTGATACAAAGACATCTTCAGGTGCATGGCGAGATGCCGGGCGGCGGCGATGATGACCTCGATGATCTTTTTTGAGGGGCTCAACGGAAAACGTCGGTCGATTACCGGCGCTTCCGATCATTGGTGAGACAAAGATCTATGGATTAGATGGCTTTTTTCAGGTTGATGAAGTTGCTGCGGTCAAACCCCATGGTTTTGAAAAAGGAGAGCAGGTCCGGAGAATCCCAGCGGACAGAGGTATAGACGGATGTAATACCTTGGGATTTATAAAATTTGAAAATTTCCTGGGCCATACTGGCACCGACGCCCTGCCCCATAAAAGTGGGGTCGACGCCCAGCGTCGCTATCCAGGCGCTTTTTTCAATACCAAAGCCCAATGTGAGGATATAACTGATCATGAAACCGATCACCTTGCCGTCGAGTTCAGCTACAAAACAGGCATCCTGATCCCGTTGAGCGTGGGCTTCGATGAGTCTTACAAAATCGGTTTTTACCGGTTTTTGAATAATAGACGCATAGATGTCCCTTATTTTCAATGCATCTTTCTCTTCTAGACTTCGAATGATAATTTTATTCAAAATTGTTTCCTCATCACTTCCGGACTGAAAGATTAGTCGATTCTAATAATTTTAACATGGTGGCCGACCCAACCTGGGGGTAAATATACGCGTCCACTGTTCCCGCTGGCCTTAACCCGCTTCTCAATCATCTCCTCGCCATAAATCTCAAATTTTACCTTAGGGGGATTGATATCCGCAGGTGTGTCTGTGTTTTGGGATGTTTTAGTATCTTCGGGCACTGTCATCGCCTTTTTCAAATGGTTTTTGAGGAATGATTTTTAGAATCACTGTCTTCCTATTTAATTGATCCGCGACGCTGCTTCCAAAAGTAATCTATTTCCAAAAATAATATAGGCATTTTCCAATACTTCGCCGTGTAGTCGGCATCGGTTTCCTCAATGTGACCATTTTTGAGGCTTAATCTGTGGGAAAGCAACGGCGCCTCTGATCGGCACATGCACATTTACATCAGCCACTCGAATAAACAGGTCAATGCGTATCATTATCATTTCAAACCCATCAGGGTCAAGGCGTTTTAGCTATTTCTTAGCTATGTTGATGGTGATAACAGATTCAATTTTGCATTCGATCCATTAATTTGGTATGTTTTCCGCTGAATACTATTTCCCGTCCCGAGTTGGCTTCGGGCGGCTGGATGTTATTAATGGTAATTTAATCGTCGAGGACACAATTTATGACACTTGATCGGGAACTATTGGAAATACTTGCCTGCCCGAAATGCAAAGGCGAGATTCACTTGAATACGGCCGAGGATGGTTTAATCTGCGATACCTGTCGCTTGTTGTATGAAATCAGAGACGATATTCCGATTATGCTGATCGATGAAGCAACGGAAATCAAAGACTGATACTCGCATGCGTATAGCCGGATTCGATTAAATTGAAAAATGAATTGCCTGGTATCGGCACAATTGTCAACCATATGCGTTAAGGTCCCATGAGTCTTCCTCAAACACCTAAACCCGCTAAATTACTGATCGGCTTTTTTTTAAACGATAGAACCCTGGCAGATTCGGTTGTCCGAAAATTAAAAGCAGCCTTCAGCAATATCGATCTGGTCAGCCCCTGGTTTGAATTCGACTATACATCGTATTATACGTCGGAAATGGGCTCACCATTGTTCAGGCGGGTACTGGGCTTTTCAAAACTGGTACCTCAGGAGGACCTGGCGGATATCAAATTGCTTACAAATGAGATTGAGCTCTCTTTTACGAAAAATACCCACCGACAGGTCAACATTGATCCCGGTATTCTGTCTCCGGAACGATTCGTATTGGCCACTGGTAAAAATTTTACCCACAGAATCTACATCGGTAAACGGATGTTTGCGGATTTGACCCTGATTTACCGTAAAAACAGTTTTAAAACGCTGCCTTGGACCTACCCGGATTATGCGGCCGCACCCATGTTGGATTTTTTATGGTCGGCCCGGAAAAAATATCTGGTGGACCTGGCATTCTCATCCCCCTGAAAGGATTGATTCAATGATTAAAAGCATGACTGGCTTTGCCCGTTCGGATTATACTAACAATGGTGTTCACGTCACTGCCGAGATACGTTCATACAATAGTCGCAATCTGGACATGGTCTTCCGGCTTCCCCATGTATATCAACCACTGGAGGAGCGGATTAGATCCTTGATTTCCGTCCGGATCGCCCGGGGACGCGTAGAAGTCAATCTCCAGATCAAGGATGATGCGACGGATGAACAAATTGCATATGAAATTGATTTCGCCAGGATCCGTGCTTTTCATCAGGCGCTGATAAGCATAAAAAAAGAACTGAAACTTGACAGCCCCGTCACCATCGATCATTTGACCTCCATCCCGGGAATGATCAAACCGGGTGATGTGGAAGGTGATGTGGAAGGATGCTGGCCGGTTGTACAGGCGTGCCTCGAACGGACCTTGGCGGAAGTTTCAGAGATGAGGGAAAGAGAGGGGGAATTCCTCCTCAACGATTTCACCGCACGGCTTGGATATATTGAGTCGCAACTCGGGGAGACGAAAAAACTGTCAAACGGGTTGGTCAACATCTACAAGGAACGTCTGGAGAGACGAATCGGCGAGCTTACCAATGGGATCGTTGAACTGGATCCGTCAAGAATTGCTCAGGAGGCCGCTATCCTTTCCGATCGGAGCGATATTTCCGAGGAGATCGTCCGTGCAGAGAGCCATATCGAACAATTTCGCACCATCATGGTTTCCGGTGAGCCGACCGGGCGTAAATTGAATTTTCTGCTTCAGGAATTAAATCGTGAATTCAATACCATGGGTTCGAAATGCGGCAAGTCGGAAATTTCGCATATTATCGTCAATATTAAATCCGAACTTGAAAAACTACGCGAGCAGGTTCAGAATATCGAATAACCGGTTCACAATGGATTGTGGATGATGAATGGAACGCAGGGAGGCCTATGGAGAAAAATTTATTGAATATCGGATTCGGCAATACGGTGGTGGCTGACCGGGTAGTGGCAATTGTGGCACCTAATTCGGCACCGATGAAACGACTCAAAGACGAAGCCAAGGATGAAAAGCATCTGATCGATGCCACGCACGGCCGGCGAACGCGTTCCATCATCATCATGGACAGCAATCATATTATATTGTCCGCCATTCAGGCCGAGACCATATCGCAACGGTTCGAAACGCTCTCGGAGCCTGATTGACGCCTTATGGATAGTTCGAACGACTTCAAGCGTCGTACCCATAACAAGGTCCCGCCTGCAGATATCGGGAATCTGTTTGTGATTTCCGCGCCATCGGGTGCGGGTAAAACAACTATATGCAAGGCGTTGCGGCAGAAATTCCCCGAACTGACCTATTCTGTGTCCAGTACGACGCGTCCGCCACGCAAAGGGGAAATTGACGGCGTGGACTACTTTTTCTTGAGCAGGTCTGAATTCGAGGCGCAGATTCAAGCCGGCGGATGGGCGGAGTGGGCAAAAGTTCATGGACACTATTATGGCACATCGGCGGTTTTTCTGGACGCCCAACTGGCCCGGGGTAATCATATCCTATTGGATATTGATGTGCAGGGAGCCGCTCAATTGTTAAACAGGTATCCGGACGCGGTGTCCATTTTCATCATGCCGCCCAGTATCAATGCATTGCGATGCCGACTTGAGAAAAGGGATACGGACCAAAAGGAAGTCATCGATGAACGGATAACAAACGCTAAAATGGAGATAGCGAAGAGAGGGATGTATCAGCATGTTGTCGTCAACGATGACCTGGAGACGGCAAAACAGGAGATCAGCGGTATTGTGGCCACCCATCTGGTGTAGTGGCTGGTACATGGATGAACTGGTTCGATAGACGATTATGAGTGAGAAAACGGAATACTTATATGGTCTGCATCCGGTAACGGAAGCGTTATGTGCCGGCCGCCGGCGGATTACAGCCATTCACGTTGCAGACAATAAACAGGCACCGCGTTTGCAGGGGGTGGCATCGCTTGCCAACGACAGAAAAGTCCCTGTCCTGCGGACCACATCTGCGAAGATATCCGACATGACAGGTGGATCATCGCACCAGGGAATATGCGCGGCGGTTTCACCGGTCCGATTTTTCGATATTGAAACCCTGTTGGCGGGCATCCGGCAAACCGGCGGCGCCCCCTTTTTGTTGATACTGGATAATATTCTGGATCCTCACAATTACGGTGCCATCTTAAGGACCGCCCTCTGTGCCGGTGTCAATGGCGTGATCGTCCCCAAAGACCGGTCTGCGCCGCCAAATCCGACGGTTTCCAAGGCCTCTGCCGGTGCTCTGGAGTATATGTCCATAGCGAGGGTTACCAATTTGGCTGTGACCATAAAAATACTGAAGGATCATGACCTGTGGATTGCGGGACTCGATGTATCATCCGCACAGTCTCTTTTTGCGACCGATCTGTGCATTCCGATAGCCCTTGTTATCGGTGGGGAAGAGCGGGGAATCAGGCCGCTGGTGAAAAAACAATGTGATTTTCTCATCTCAATACCTCAGAAAGAAAAATTGAATTCGTTGAATGCCTCGGTGGCGGCCGGTATCGTGCTATATGAGACCTTCCGGCAGCGGGAAAATCTATAACATTATTTTGAATTAACAAGGACGATATTATGAAGACTGCCGGAAAAATAAGAAAAAATACTGACGGAACCCTGATGGTTCCCAATTCTCCAATTATTCCTTTTATAGAAGGGGACGGTATCGGACCGGATATTTGGCGTGCCACGCAAAAGGTTTTGGATCATGCTGTGATGCTGACGTTCGGCGGTGACCGGAAAATTGAATGGCTTGAGCTGATGGTAGGCGAAAAGGGGTTCCACGAAACCGGTGAATGGTTATCCGAGGAAGCCCTTGATGCCATAAAAACGCATGTCGTGGCCATTAAAGGGCCGCTGACGACACCTGTGGGCAAGGGTATACGCAGCTTGAATGTCTCCATTCGGCAGGTATTGGATTTATACGCCTGCATACGCCCGGTGAAATACATTGAGACGGTTCCCAGCCCGATGAAGCATCCGGAATCAATAGATATGGTCATTTTCAGAGAAAACACGGAAGATGTGTACGCTGGGATCGAGTGGCCTGCAAAAAGCGAAGAGGCCAGGCGTGTCATTGAATTCCTGGTTGAATCCATGGGGGCTTCAATTTCACCGGATGCGGGTATCGGCATTAAACCCATAAGTGAGAAAAATACAAAAAGACTTGTGGCCGCTGCGATTACCCATGCCATAGAACATGATTTGCCCAGCGTTACCTTGATGCACAAGGGAAATATAATGAAATTCACCGAGGGTGCTTTTGCCCGGTGGGGTTATGAAACCGCCCATGAGCAATTTGGTGACCAAACCATCACTGAGGCTGAGGTTTGGGAGTCTCATGGGGGGAAACCACCGGCCGGGAAGGTGGTGATCAAAGATAGAATCGCCGATATGTTGTTTCAGCAGGTATTGCTGCGGCCGGCCGAATTTCATGTCATTGCCACACCCAATCTCAACGGAGATTATCTGTCGGACGCACTGGCCGCACAAGTCGGTGGACTGGGGATGGCCCCCGGTGCGAATATCGGCGATCGCTGCGCCGTGTTCGAAGCGACCCATGGCACAGCCCCCAAGTACGCGGGATTGGATAAGGTAAATCCCAGTTCGCTGATTCTGTCCGGGGCGATGATGCTGGACTATCTGGGCTGGAAGGCGGCCGCCGCCGCCGTTCGCGCCGCCATTGAAAAAACCATTCGTTCCGGTACCGTGACCTATGATCTGGCCCGCCAGATAGCGGGGGCAACGGAGCTGAAGTGTTCCGAATTTGCACAAAAAATAGTGGACAATATGGGGTGAATTCCATGCTTGGATGAATCGATTGCGCTTTGATTCATCCTGAACCGGTGTGATCGGAAGTTGAAATGTGAAACGGCTGGCCGGCAGATATCATCGTGTATGGGACAGGATTGCAAGGTGTTTTTGTGATGCCGTATACCCCTTGAAATGTCTGAATTGTGATCTGTTATTTAAACGTCCGCCTGTTACCCGCACGCCTGACCGGTCCGGTCAGATTGTCCATGACCCCAAGGCACCGTATACGGAAACGATGCCGGCGCAGCTCTCCTCATGGATTTGTCCCCGGTGCCTGAATGCAATCCAGCCGATCGTTTCTCCGAAATGCAGCTGCTGCGGCCTTCCCTTTGCGGGAAGGCAAGGGGAGGACCACCTGTGTGGTAATTGCCATGAAACGCCTCCCGTGTACGGACGTGCATGCGCTTCAGGCGTTTATGCGGGAGCGCTTCGGGCCGCCATACATGTATATAAATACCATGGCAATTTTTGTTTATCCAAACCCTTGGGCAGGCTTTTGTTTTGGACCTATACGCATCAATACACACATCGACATATCGATTGCATCGTACCGGTGCCGCTGCATCGTAAACGACTGAGAACGCGTGGTTTCAACCAATCCGATTTGCTGGTAGCCGAATGGCCCGGTTTGTTTTCCGGGGTTGGAGACGGATTGGCTGAAATTCCCATTTATAATGACCTGATAGTTCGCCACCGGCACACGATGCCGCAGCAGGGATTAAACAGAAAAGAGCGGCAGCGAAATATTCGTGATGCTTTTCGCATCCATGCGGCACGACGGATTGAGAAAAAGCATGTCCTGTTGGTGGACGATGTATACACCACCGGCGCTACCCTGAACGAATGTGCCAGGGTGCTGTTCGGAAACGGCGCATTGGATGTTGACGTGATTACGCTGGCCCGTGTGGCTGCGCCTTGACGTAAAAATCTTACGGACATTCCGCGTCACACCCGAGGTGGACCGTAAGTGAACAACAGGTGAGCAATTGTCGACATGATATTAAAAACAGCAAAAGGTGTTTCCTATCTACAACTCAATTCCCTGTTGAGGGTTGCGGATCTCCGTCATGGTTTTTTTCTCCGTGAAGGCGGTATCAGTGCCGGAGACTTTGAAAGTCTGAATTTGAGCCATGGCGTGGGGGACAACAGGCGTAACGTTCTCCACAACCGAAAGACCGTCTCTCAAGCCATCGGCAGCCAAAATATTTTTTATGTTCATCAGAACCATGGGATTTCTGTGTGCGTGGTCAGGGACAACAATGGCCATGAACATTGTCGGGAAACCGGCAAGGCATCTGCTGCCGATGCGGTGATATCGGCCTCGGCGGGCGTATTCCCCGTCATTCAGGTCGCCGATTGCCAGGCCGTGCTGATTGCTGATCCAATTAAAAAAGTGGTTGCCAATATCCACTCCGGTTGGCGGGGAAGTATTCGTAATATAATAGGAGGGACAGTCCGGTCCATGACGGACCATTTCAATTGCCGGCCGGCGGACCTGGTGGCCGGCATTAGCCCTTCTCTGGGGCCTTGCTGCGCTGAATTTATCAACTACAGAACGGAAATCCCTTCACCGCTCTGGAAATATCGGATCAGCGGGACTCATTTTGACTTCTGGGCTTTGAGCCAGGATCAGTTGAGGACTGCGGGACTTGCTCCGGACAATATCGACATCTGTCAGGCGTGCACCCGTTGCAACCCGCATCTTTTTTTCAGCTATCGTGGACAGGTCCGCACCGGCCGTTTCGGAGCGTTCATCGGCTTCCCGCACCGCCGTCCGGGCCCTTCAATTTCACCACCAGGATTTTGATAGCAATTCGACCCCTTTTATGTCAGATTGGGATTATTCAAATAACCCGATAGCGTGAGCGTCATGTTTCAACAACCAGCAACCATATTATGGAATGAAAACGTCAATTCGGCTTATTATCGAATGGGCTTATCCTGCGAGGGGACTCTTCTGCGGGCGGTCCCCGGCCAATTCATAATGGTCAGATTGAAGGCCGGAAATGATCTGCTGCTTCGACGCCCCTTTTCCATCCACGGCATTGTCACCAGCCGGGGAAATCCCCGGGGAATTGAATTGTTATACAAGGTTGTGGGAAAGGGGACATTCCGCCTGTCCGAATACCGGGAAGGCGATTCCCTGGACGTCATCGGGCCGCTGGGAAACGGGTTTACGATATCCGAGTCTTATGAACGGATTCATATCGTATCCGGTGGTATCGGTGTCGCTCCCTTGCGATTTTTGGCGATGCATATAGAAAGGGTTACCGGGGGAAAAGTCAAACCGCAGGTATTTCTCGGCGGTCGATCCGACGCGGACCTTCTATGTACGAAAGAATTCATAGACCTGGGGTTACCCGTACAGATCACCACCGATGACGGTTCGTCCGGGGATCAATGCCTGATCACAGATCCCTGGGAAGTGAGTGTTTCGGTAAATCCACCACAGATGATTTATGCATGCGGCCCCATGAGCATGCTGCAATGCATCGGCGGTATCGTCTCAAAACACGGCCTTCTTTGCGAGGCGTCCATAGAATCCGCAATGGCCTGTGGCATCGGTGCCTGTCTGGGATGTGTGGTCCGGGCCAAGGATATAAATGAGCAGTATAAGCACGTTTGCATAGACGGCCCTGTTTTCAATATTCAGGATTTAAAAATATAGTTTTTTTCAGCGGCATCAATGGATTGAACCGATTCCGGCGCCCCATGAGGCGTGATGAAAACACACCGGGAATCCGGATTTATACATTGACTTCGGGGGTATCGTATGTTAACTGGTCTTTCCTTAATGGGGACACTATCGGCGGGAATCATGGCAGATAGTTTTATGGTATTATGAAGCGGGAAAGCAGACGTCAGATAAAAGAGCTCGCATATTTCAGCAGTATCGGCCTGTCCGTTGCGTTCGCCGTATTCATTGGTTGGGGCATCGGGACATATCTGGATAAACGATTCGATACCACCCCGTGGTTAACATATATTTTTTTGGTGTTGGGGATAGCCGCCGGTTACAGAAACATTGGTCTGGCGATCAAAAAACTGAGAAATTTTTAAAAACGGCAACAGGACCTGCACGATATTGTGAATATTCAACAGCGCCTATTGAAATTCGTTACCCATGCCAACTGGTGGCTGCTACTGGTTGGTGGTACGATAACGATTTCCCTTTGTTCGATCCCGTTTGCAAAAGGTGTAATTATCGGGGGATTAATTGTCACGTTGAATTTTACACTCCTGTCCCGCACCCTTAAAAAAGCACTGACGCCGCCTCATCTGGCTTCTCCGAACGTGGTTCTGGTGAAATACTATATTCGTTTC
The DNA here is from genome assembly GCA_013003715.1 of Desulfobacteraceae bacterium. GTDB lineage: Bacteria > Desulfobacterota > Desulfobacteria > Desulfobacterales > Desulfosarcinaceae > JABDIN01. The sequence continues at coordinate 33,939 of JABDIN010000067.1, forward strand.
CTTGCCAGCGCGGTCATCATTTATATTTTGTTGTCGAAAAAGTTTGTGGATCCCATTGGATTGGTATTTGGTTTATCTGTCGTGGTCATCAGCATTATACTCGCGACCTTGCGTGAACTTAAAAAGTTGATTTTTAAGGAGGCTATTTAAGGATGGAACACCCTTATCTTATTCTGGTCAAATTTTTTGAAGCCATTGGATTGGGAGGGTTCGCTCACGCGAACACACATGTGATCTATACATGGTTGGTAATGGCGTTGCTGATTTCCCTGGGTGCACTGGCAACAAAAAGCATACAACTGGTGCCATCCGGTATGCAGAATTTTTTTGAAGTGGTGGTCTCCGGTATCGAAGAGTTCATGGTCGATATCGTGGGTGACGAAGGCCGGTGGCTGTTTCCCCTGGCGGCGACGATTTTCATTTATATCTTTGTTAGTAATCTTATCGGGTTGATCCCGGGATTTTTTCCGCCCACCGCCAATTTAAACACCACGGCTTCATGTGCATTGGTGGTTGTGGTGTTCACCCACGTGATCGGTATCAAATACCATGGCATCAAGTATATCAAACATTTTATGGGGCCGGTATGGTGGCTGGCACCGCTGATTTTCCTCATAGAGCTGATCGGACACGCGGCCAGAATTCTTTCGCTTTCATTTCGTCTCTTTGGAAACATGATGGGCCATGAGATAGTCCTCGGTATTTTGTTTTCCTTGGCCGGATTGTTCTTTGCGCCGCTACCCATCATGGCATTGGGGATCTTTGTGGCCTTTGTCCAGGGATTTGTGTTCTTTTTACTGTCCATTATATATTTCTCAGGAGCAATGGAACACGCCCATTGATGCGAATGGAACGCCGGTGGATCGTTCTTCACTAAATTTATGGTGTAAATCCCGGCCGGACCATAAGGGAATACCTTTGGTTACCTGTGACCGGCCGTTCAAAATTTTTGGGAACAGGAAGAAGCCTTTATTATTAACTTTTAGAAGGAGGAAGAATCAAGAATGGAACCTCAATTATTTACTTTCTTTGTTGCATGCGCCACCGCTGCCGGTTTTGGAATCGCGATTGCGGCATTTGGTTGCGGTATTGGCCAGGGGCTTGGACTGCGATCCGCTGTTGAAGGTATAGCGCGTAATCCGGAATCCTCAGGTAAGGTGACCGTAACACTGCTGATCGGTCTGGCGATGATCGAGTCACTGTGTATCTATGCGCTGGTAATTGCCTTGATGCTGCTTGGTAAAACTCCGGGTTTGGACAAGCTGCTCGGGTAGTATTATTACGGCCACGTTCATGTTTGCCTGTCGTGGCCACCGATGTGTTGTTCATAAAAGCGATATGCTTGTTCAGTCAAGTATATCGCTTTTTTTTTAAGCGCACTAGCGAGCGCATCCCCTGTGATTTACCGCGAGGAGTCAGCAATTGTTAAAAATTCAAATCTGTAGATATTAGAAGAAAACAGTAGAAAATGAGAGATACCTGAATGCCCCGGCCTTGTCAATAACTCCGGATATGCTTAAAATGTTTGAATAAAAACTTTAGAGTAAAAACTGTGTATTTAAGAGTATTTATTTGGCGGTAGTTTAAAATAAACAATAATAACAGGTATATACCTATTGATAGGATGGTGTGAGTAAATCACAATTAAACTATTGATCATTAGGTTTGACATCCCGGAGGTGATACAATAAATAAGCGACTAACTTTCAGGCCCATGTAAACCTTCCGGCTATCAATAATATTTCTTCCAGGATGGTAAAAACTAATTCCTTTTCGGCGCCTGGCTGATCTGTGGCTTTTGGTTGAATGATTTTTGTTTAATGAATTTAATTCGGGGTTCTATGGAAAATCTCTGGTCTGATCTAAAAAAGGCATTGAAGCAGCGGCTGGCAAGTCATACTTTCCGGATGTGGATTGAGCCTATTGTGTTCGAGAAATGTGAAGAAGGGGTATTGACCCTATCATGCCCGAACCAATTTTCGAAACGGCGGGTCGTAGAACAATATAGTCGTCTCATCGAAGCCGAACTGCAATTGTTGACCGGCACCGTACATGGTTTGAAGGTTACAACCCTCAGCCGTGATAAAAAACGAAAAGAGATGCCATCCTTAAACCAACAGCTTCAACTGCCGAATATTCAGGTTCAGCCGCACAGCGGTCGTTTCCTGAAGAAAGATTATACCTTCGATCAATTTGTTGTCGGCGGTAATAACGATTTTGCCTACACCGCCGCATTATCGCTGGCAGCCAAAAAGAAATCCGATCAGAATACGCTCTTCCTTTTATCTAAGACCGGCCTTGGTAAGAGTCACTTGTCACAAGCCGTCGGCCACCATATCTTGTCCGAGTTTCCCACTGAGCGTGTCTATTATGTGACAGCTGAAGATTTCACCAATGAAATGGTCGACTCATTCCGCAATAACATGGTTGGCCGTTTCAAGAAGAAGTATCAGGATCAATGCGATGTATTGCTAATGGAAGACATCCATTATCTGTCCGGAAAACAACGCACCCAGGTAGAATTGGCGCAGACCATCGATACCTTGTTTAATTCCGGAAAGAAGGTCATCTTTTCAAGCTGCTACCTTCCTACGGACATACCCAGGCTGGATGATCAACTCAGGTCCAGGCTCTCATCGGGACTTATCTCTAATATTGATCCGCCTGATTATAGAACCCGTATTCGGATTCTCAGGAAAAAGGCCGCCAATAGAAGTTTTCGGATTACCGATGATGTCCTGAATTATTTGGCCGGCGAGTTGACTGAAGATGTCCGGCAACTGAACAGTGGCCTGATGGGGGTCATTTCGAAAAGCTCTCTGCTTGGTGTACCGGTGGATGTTAAATTGGCCGAAAGTGTCGTGAAATGTATGATTCACCAGAAAAAAACGATCACCATAGATGTTATAAAGAAAATTGTGTGCAAGCATTTCAATGTCACCCTTAAGGACCTGATCTCAAAATCCCGCAAGCAGGCCATCGTACGTCCACGACAAGTGGCCATTTTTCTTTCACGTAAGTATACGGACCAACCGCTGCAGAGTATCGGTAAATGCTTTAACAGGTACCATGCAACCGCTTTGCATGCCATCGGGACTGTTGAAAAAGGCATCAAAAAGAATCCGGTTATTCAGCAACAAGTGGACTTTCTTTCCAGGAAAATCGAATCATGTGATTTTTAACCCGCAGGTGTCCAGCCCTGTATGCCATCGATAACTTTACCTTGATGCCGCCCATCCATGACCGCGGCCTAATCCTCAGTATGCACTAATTGGAGGATCATCCGGTTTCCGGATCAATTATGCGCTGAATCTGTGTTCACTTTGTTTACTGTCGGGAGAATATGGTTTTACCCGGAGTGCTTTTTACCGAAGCCCATATATATGATTTTGGAATATGAAAGGGTGGGTTACTGGGTCCAGGTGGAGAGATCTTCAGATGCGACCAACTCTTCCAGAATTTCCATTCTGGCATTTTGTTCCTGTTCTATTGCACAGCGAATGTTTAAAACACAATACTTTTTACACAACGGATTTTCTATTTGAAATTCTCCATAGCATCCCAATTCATTAATAGATGCCACCTGCCCCACAATTGTCTTTTTCATGTATTGTCCTTTATATCCAGAAGCGAAACCAGTTCTTGATGAATTTTGCCGTTGGTCACGAGAATTTCATTCGAATCCGGTAAAACAGGGTTGTTGGAAAAATCGGTGGCCATGCCATCCGCCTCCGTGGCGATTAATAACCCGGCCGCGATGTCCCATGGTTTAAGATATTGTTCCCAGAAGCCATCAAATCGGCCACAACCGACGAAACACAGGTCCAATGCCGCTGAACCGAGCCGTCGAATGCCGCGGGATGAACGCAAACAATTCGAGAACCGGCGAAAGATAGATTCGGATTCATTTTTAATCGTATACGGGAAACCCGTGGCCAGGAGGCTGTCTGAGACATTCTCAGCATTGCTGACATGAATTTTTACGCCATTCAGTTCAGCCCCTTGTCCCTTTATGGCCGTAAATAATTCACAAGTAATGGGATTCCAGACGACGCCGACCTGAATTCGCCCCCGAAACTCAAATGCAATGGATACAGCAAAAATACCCAGGCCATGAGCGAAGTTGGTGGTTCCATCCAATGGATCAATGATCCATCGACACTCAGGATTGCCGTCGATGGCACCTGTCTCTTCACTTAATATCGAATGATCTGGATACCGCTCTTTGATAAGCCGAACGATGACCTCTTCGGAATCGGTATCTGCATCCGTTACGAGATCGATTGCGCCTTTTTTCCCTATGGTTTCTATACTGCCGAACCAGGATCGTATTTTTTCCCCGCCCTGGTGTGCCGCCAAGATTCCCGTCCGTAAGATATTGTCCATATTCATAAAGTATGACTCTTATATGGTTTTTTTTTGGTGGTCAACCCAATTATGCGGATGATAATTCCGGTGATTTCCGGCGGCCGTCAATCACTTCAACCATGCATGACGACCACAAATCATGCATTACAGGGGGTTCGAAGGGATGTCCCTGTCATCGGAAATAACTGCCGAGAGAGCGGTCAATATCGGTACTAATGAACGATTGTCATTCGCCTGGATTGGAATCCCCCGGGTTTGTCTTTTATATTTTTCCACCACGTCGGTGGCGACGAGATCTATTTTGTTTAGCGCAATTACTTTAGGGAGATGAGATAGGTTCAGATCCACAACGATGCGATCCACGGCGTCCATTTGGTCGATGCACCGGGGATTTGACACATCAATCACGTGCAACAGCACATCAGACACCTCCAGTTCCTCCAGGGTGGCGCGAAACGCGGCCATCAAGTCTTTCGGCAGGTCCCGGATAAACCCGACGGTGTCGGATATGATCACCTCCACATCTTTTGGAAATTTCAATCGCCGGCTGGAGGGATCCAGAGTTGCAAATAGTCGATTTTCAGCGCGTACTTTGCTTTTCGTCAGGGTATTCAGAAGTGTGGATTTCCCGGCATTTGTATAACCGATAATACTGACAAGGGGTAATTCTCTTTTTTCTCTAAGTCGCCGCTTTTGTTTCCTTTGGTTTTGAACTTGTTTGAGGGCTTTCTCGAGCCGGTTGATTTTATCCCGCACCCGCCGCCGATTGACTTCAAGTTTGGTTTCACCGGGGCCTCTGCCCCCAATGCCGCCGGTCAGTCTGGACATTGCGGTATTTTTGGCTATCAGCCGGGGTAATAAATATTTCAGCTGGGCAAGCTCAACCTGCAGTTTCCCATCACGGGTTTTTGCACGTAGGGCAAAAATATCCAGGATCAATTGTGTTCTGTCGATTACCTTCAGCTCAATTTGATCGGTGATTGATCTGATTTGTGATGGATTCAAGTCCTGATCGAATATGATGAGGGTGGCGCCTTCCTGAAGCGCGAGAATTGCAAGTTCCCTCAGTTTGCCACGTCCCATTAAAAAACGCGGGTCAACCGATTTTCGATATTGAATGATGGTGCGTGCAATGCTGATATTGCTTGATTTCGCCAGATCAGCAAGCTCGTTCATTGAATCCCGTGCCCCTTTTTTTGATGCCGTACTGATGCTCACAAGAACAGCGCGTTCTTTACCACCGTCGACATCAAAAGTGGCCTGCTGTTGTGAAAGTTCGGTTTCAAGTGCTTGGATTGTGCGAAGACAATCGATATCCAGTTCGCCCGGATTCAAATGAGGCAGCACCTGGTATGCTTTGCCATCGGCGGCATATGGTAAAACCTGTGCCCAGTGTATGTACTCCGGGTCTCCCTGCTGAGTAATCGTGATTGCCGCCATGAGGTCCATGCGCAACAGGGATAAATCCATCAAATCATCTGATGTCAGCGGTTCATTTTTCAAATGGGTATGAACGCATCTCAGTCCCCGCAGCCGGCCGGCGGCCAATCTGTATTCGCTTGTATCCGGAATCAGAATGCTCTGTTGATCACCGATGATAACGTGTTGAATCTTGCCGCCCCTATCGATCAGTAATCCGATTTGGCGGCGGATTTCGTAACTGAGCCGCGCCGTATCGCGCGCCAATTCGCGTCCGATGATGTAATTGGTGGGCGTTTTCCGGCGATACAAGTTCTCAAGGCGTTTGATTTGATTTGATTTCAAACCTTTTGAATTGCCGAAAAGTTTTTTCATGGGGTATCTGACGCAGGGTTTTCAAATCGGGTGTATCTGTTGATGAATGTCAGGTGCGCAACACCAGTTGGGCCATTTCGTTGTTTGGCGAGGATTACTTCCGCTGTTCCACGATTCGGATTGTTTTCATCCTTATTGTAGACTTCGTCCCTGTATATAAATGCAACAACATCCGCATCCTGTTCCAGAGCGCCGGATTCTCGCAGGTCTGAAAGTTGCGGGCGTTTGTCACTGCGTTCTTCGAGTTTTCGATTTAGCTGAGACAATGCTATAACGGGTACATTCAATTCTTTAGCCAGGATTTTCAGGGATCTTGATATTTCTGAAATCTCAAGATCTCTCCGCTCATTTTTGGTGCCGCCTCGCATTAGTTGAAGGTAATCGATAATTACCAATCCCAGGTCTTTTTCCATTTTCAATCGGCGGGATTTTGTTCTGATGGTTGTTGCGGATATGTCCGGAGAGTCATCTATATAAATCGGAACGTCCGATAAGATGCCTGCCGCATCCGTGAGTTTTGACCAATCGTCCTGCCCTAAAAAACCACTGCGAATGCGGGATGAGTCTACTCTTGCTTCGGCACAAAGCATTCTCATGGACAATTGCTCTTTTGACATTTCCAAGGAAAAAATCGCAACGGGTGTATTGCCGACCACGGCTGCATTTCTGGCCAGGTTCAGCGCGAGAGCGGTCTTACCCATTGCTGGTCGAGCCGCAAGAATAATCAAATCAGATCTTTGAAACCCTGCGGTCAGGTTGTCCAGCTTTGAAAATCCGGTGGGTACGCCGGTTACCAGTGCGCGGTTACCCTCGCGTTCTTCAATCGCCTCAATATTGGTTTCCACCATTTTCCCCAGCGGTGAAAAGCTTTGGCGGCTCGAATTTTCGGAGATTTCATACACCGCTTTTTCAGCAAAATCGATGATGTTTTCCAGCTCTCCCTGATCCTCAAAGCATTTTCTGACGATCTCAGTCGCACTTTGTATCAGTCGTCGCAGAGAGGCTTTTTCACGTATAATTTTCGCATAGTGCAACGGGTTGACGGCCACTGGTATGGAGTCGACAAAATTGGCCAGAAAGGCTGCACCGCCGATGTCTTCCAAATGGCCTTTTTCACGAAGATAATTGGACAGGGTGACAAGGTCTACCGGCTCGGCTTTGGAGAAAAGTCCGGCGATGGCGGTAAAGATTTTTTGGTGTGTGGTTTTATAAAAATCTTCCGGTGACAATATGTCAAGTATATCCAACAGCGTGCTGTTGTCTATTAAAATCGAGGAGAGGATTGATTCCTCAGCCTCAACACTTTGTGGGGGCAGCGTGAATAGCGAGGGGTCTTTTGGCTGTTGGGTATGACGTTCAACCATAACAATACGGTGCTATACCGCCCGGTATCATTAACATTCCGGGCGGTTCCATGGGGGCTAAAATTAGAGATTCATATACGTATTCGGTGCGTACCGAAAGGTTATTCAGGCACGATTTCCACTACGATTTCAGGCTCAACCTCCTTATAAACACGAACAGGAATATTAAAAGTGCCGATTGTCTTAATGGGTTCGCTAAGCAGGATCATCCGTTTTTCTACTTCGATGTCTTGTTTTGTCAATGCGTCGAGAATGTCGCGAACCGTAACCGATCCATACAACCGATCTTCCTCATGCACCTTTGCCGCTATCTGAACCTGAACGCCTTCCAACCGTTTGGCCATCTCTTCTGCGAAGGCTTTTTCCTTGGCGATCTGGAGTTCAAACTTCTTCTTTTCCTGCTCGAGGATTTTTCGGTATTGTGGCGTTGCCGGCACGGCTTTATCTTGCGGTAACAGGTAGTTCCGCGCATAACCATTCGCGACTTTGACCTCACTGCCGATGATGCCGAGAGAGTCGATTGTTTCTTTTAATATTACTTTCATTTGATAACCTCCAAATTGCTAAAGCCGAATGCGCTCATTTAGGATTTTTATTTTCAATTTCGGGTGGATTCAGTTTTCGAAAATCGAGCCACAAGTCAAACAGACCCAGTCCAATGACAAATAACCATAGGATCTGCTGCACCGCCAGAAATGCATAGAGGATAATTCTGACAATCCGTGGGATATTTTTTTTTTCAAAGAAAAACGAAACCACGGCGATCCCATGGAAGAAATATACGGCGAGTAAAATGAACAAGCCGTTCATTCCGATCATCTTTATACTGCTGCCACCGATTAATAGTAAGAAACCGGTCCCGATAACCCCCCAAATCAGTTTTTCCGGGGACTTCCATTGGTTCAATGAACCGAAGTCCGGGTAAAATAAGGATTTTGCCTTGAGTACCGGACGTGAAATAACCATATTCGTCCAGGTTACGAACAGTGCGGATACAAAAATTAACGCCGGCAAAATACGGACCAGAAAGAACTGCAGGCCATTAAAGGACTGTTTGATAATCGAAATTTGTTCGTCTGATACGCCGATATTTTCATACCAGGATATGGTCAACTCAAGATTTTTTACCACATATCGTGTAACTAAATCAATGAGACCGATATTGGTGTAGCCGCTGTAAACCAACATGGCCGCCAAACTGATGCCGACAATTGCAATACAGGTATAGCCGACTGTTTTTTCGATGGATAACTCTTTTTCAAATAGTTCAAATAGAATAAGGCCGAGAACCATCATTTCCAATAGGAAGAAAACATCCAAGGACAAACGGCCAACGGTGACCGTTAGAATTCCAGCCGTGAGTACCGGAATAATAATACCGTTTTTCCTGCCCAGTTTAGCTCTATAGAAAAGAACAGGCAGCGGGATGAGAAGCGATATGAAAAAACCGGCTATGGGCATCATGAGCGATACGGCAACAATGCAACAGGTAATTGCCGTTCCGGTAACAATATCCCTCAATAATTCTGTATTTATCGCTTGTGGCACGCCCCCGCTGCTCCTTATATAAGGAAGTTGCCGTTATGATTCGACAGTACCGACGAACGGTAACAGCGCAATGGTTCGCGCCCGCTTGATCTCATGAGTTAATTTCCGTTGATGTTTCGCACAAGTACCTGTAATGCGCCGAGGAATAATTTTACCGCGTTCGGTTATGAAGTATTTCAGTGTCCTGGGTTCCTTGTAGTTGATGCTCACGTTGCTATCTGCGCAAAAACGGCAAACCTTGCGTCGATGAAATACCCGTCTTTTTCTTCTTTTATTTTTGGGCTGATATGCGGCCATGATTACTCCTCTTCCTTTGTTTCTGGTTTGCTTGCGTCACTGTCTCCATCCGCATCTTTTTCAGGTGATGTGTCGGCGTCTTTTTCCGTGGATGCGTCTGCATCTTTTTTCGGCGACACATCTTCGGTTGATTCCACGGAGGTGTCCGGTTTGTCGGCAGTTTCAGATGCTTTGGCTGCTGTTTCAGCGGCAATTTCTTCTTTTATTTTTTCCGGGTCCGCATCCTTGTCCAATAACACGGACATGTATTTCATGACCCTGTCATCAATGCGAAAGAACCTTTCCAGTTCATCCACCAGAGAGCCGTCGCCACAAAAATCAAGGCGTACGTAATATCCACGAATTTTTTTCTTAATTTCGTAGGCAAGCTTTTTAATTCCCCAATCGTCTTGAATCAAAAATATACCATTGAATTTGGGAATGAGATCGCAGATTTTTTCGAGAAGATTGGTACGATCCTCTTCAGATATGTCAGGATCGAAGATAACTAGGGTTTCGTAACGTCGCATAAAACCTCCTTTTGGGTATTAAGCCCTGCATCTGCAGAGCAAGGATAAAAGAAACAGCTATGATCATAAAAATTTAATTACCTATCATTCCGGAAAATCATAAGTCAAGGAATTAAATTCGTTTATTCCGGGCAATCGTATTTGAAAGCAGCTTATATTTTTGACGATTTCCTTTTATCAGAGAAGATCGTGAAAATCCCCGGTCAAGAATGACAATTGTCAAAACAAGGTATGTTACCGGGTTTGAACCCCATGTCATGCCGGTTTTTCTAAAATACAGATAAGTATCGGGGAGTTTTACATTGGAATTGCGAAGGCCAAGCGGGTTGGGTGATTTGCCAGCAAGCTTGAGCATTGTTATGGCATTAATTTGCACATTTTCCTACATAAATGGAAAAACAAGCCGCTGCAATACTTTTCAGCAGTAGGTATAGCCATCAGTCGAGAGTCCGGTAATCATTCAGGCGAAGAAGAGAAAATCAAGAGCGTCGCGGGTGCACATCTGTAAGTGGAATAACAGCTTCAGGTAACCATTCGAGAGACAAGAGTTGCAGCGGCTTATTTTCTACCGGTTAGATAAGCAAAATAAATGCCAAGGCTCGTCAATTGCAGTAATAATGTATAATATCATAGATATAATAGTATGTTATAAGAACAGAATTAATGGCCAGGTTCGAGGAAATAATTGCATATAGCTCATAATGACTGGGTCAAAGTGAACATGTGGTTCAAAATGACCCGTATTTAACAGCGTCAATCCGATTTGCGTTATCACCTGTCTGCCACTGCTGACTGATGACAAATTGATCATCAGTATGGTTTTTCAGATACGATACCATCAGCGTGAGTCTAAACGACGGACTTACTATTCGCCTATCTTAGGGCTGGTCGACAAATCACCCCGGTGCATGATATTTTAGAGCTTCCGACAATTAACGGACGGTCATACGAATCGATTATGCTTCTGTTGCCAAACCCCGATATCGCGAAATAAAAAATTGACTTCTCCCATTGCCTGATTTAGAAAAATGGTAACCATTAGTAAAACATTGTGAGTTTATCTTTCACGCCTTGAAAAACATCATATTCATAAGCACCAACCCCGGAAAATCGGTCGGTCTTTAAGATGAGTGTTACCGGATTCAATTGAATGGTCTCTTTTTTAAAAAGGATGCTTTTATTCCAAATACGCTTGAAGAAAAGGTTCAAAGCAAAAACGGGCGTATTTGTCGTTTACGAACAATCCTACCTGAAGAATCAGGTTGACTCGCTGAGTATGGGCGGGCTTTCATTTTATTACGTTGATAGCGGCCTGAAAATTGACAAGGGCACCTATGAACTCTCGTTGATCACCAATGCCCGCATATCTCTCGGGCATATCGGCTTCAAGACCGTATCGGATACAGTAACCGGTGAAGTTTTATTTCAGAATAAGAAGATCAAGCGCCAGAGTGTCCAATTTGAGAATCTCTCCATTGCGCAAAAGAGCCAACTAAAACAGATCATTCGCGATCACACTATCAGGGTGTGATATGACATCTGAGCCATTGCCCCACCAACATGTTCAGTTCGGATAGTTCCTTATTCAAAAATGTACGGACAAAGGGGGCATTTTGTCTGGCATCCATGAGCGATTTCATGGAGTACCGGATTTGAACCCGCTGCCCGAACGCCACGGTCGATGGTCCGATGCAGATCACGAAAAGAAAAAGGCCGGATTTTTAATCCGGCCTAAGTTCTTGTTTTTATTGTGGTAGGCGGTACTGGATTTGAACCAGTGACTTCCACCGTGTGAAGGTGGCACTCTCCCGCTGAGTTAACCGCCCATTCGTGTCGATTCGCAGAGATATTTAAGTATATGTTTCTATAGTGAATCGTTGGAATCCTTGTCAATTACTATTTCGGATTCGGACGTTTCCACGTTGTCTTCAATTGCCGGTGTTTCATTGTTCATTTCCATGGTTTCCGCTGATGGATCCGGATTATTCTCATCATTTTCAGTTTCGTCCGGGGTCTTTTCAATCTGTTCCGCTGATTCTTGAATCCGGCGGTCCAGTGAGGTTTCTTCCGGTAATTCTTCCTGCTGGCCTGTTAACTCTTCAATCTCTTTGGGTGTCGGGAGATCCTTAAGGTCTTTTAAACTGAAAATTTCGAGAAATTGTTTGGTTGTGGAATAGATCAGCGGGCGACCCGGGATTTCCTTTCTGCCCAACACCCTGATCAGGTTCCGTTCCAGAAGCATGCGGATTACCCCACCGCTGTCAACACCACGGATATGTTCGATATCCGTCCGGATTATCGGTTGCTTGTAGGCAATGATTGCCAAAGTCTCGAGAGCGGCTTTGCTTAATCTTGGTGCCGGGGGTTGAATTAACCGTTTGATGTATTCGTTGTATTCCGGCCGGGTTCTGAGTTGATAGCCGCCTGCGACTTCATTCAGGAAAAAACCGCCGCCACGGGCTTCATATTCCACCGAGAGCGCCGCTATCGCATTTTTAACCATGGAAGCGTCCGCAGTGTTGAGTGTCTTTTTGATTGCTTCTAAAGTTAACGGTACTTCCGAGACAAATAGAAGGCTTTCTATAATATGTTTAATTTCTTCCATTACGGGGTCAGCGTCTGCTTGTGTAATCCGATGTAAGATTGAAAAACATTCCGACCATTGCCTGGCATAGGTCCATTTATTGATAAAAAAGTCTTATAATACCGGTTTGAACATGTTGAATGAGTTGTATAAGCGATAATTTCACCATTTCCAGAATGGCGAGAAAAGTGACGATGATTTCGCTCCTGCTCGGACTTCCGGAGAAAAGACTTTCAAAGGTTACCGATCCTGTTTTTTCCAGTATATCAACCAATTCTGAAATCCTGTCTTTAACAGAAATGGTGTCCTCGGAAAAGTCAATTCGATGCTCACCGCCGGCTTTGTTCAGTATTTTCTGAAATGCGTCTATCAACTCGAATAGTCCGACATTGATCATTTGATCTTCAGTGTAAAAATCTGCGGACTTTTTGTCTACTTTTCGGGCAAACGTATGCTCACCCAAAATTGGACGGTCACTCAGCTGTTCGGCAGCCGATTTTATCTGAAGATACTCCATCAGTGGTCTGGTAATCTCAAGGCGGGGATCTTCATCTTCTTCCAACTCATGTTTTGGTAGCAGCGTTCGGGATTTGATATGGGTCAGTGTAGAAGCCATCAGGAGAAAGTCGCCGGCATGATCAATGTCCATCAGCTTAATCCATTCCACATACCGCAGGAATTGATGGGTAATCGTGGCGATGGGAATATCATGAATATCAACCTCGTTTTTTTTGATAAGGTGCACAAGAAGATCCATTGGACCTTCGAAAATGTCTTTAAGGTTCACGTGATAGAGTTCGTCGTGCATGCGGATCAGGCCTTTATCTACCTTTCTGGAATTTGTCTGCGGCGTTTCATTCAGGTACGAAAATTCCATGGCGGCATCAACAGTGTGCAAAAAACTGCCGGGTTGTATTCGGGTGAAATAAATAGCCGACTGGATAGGGTGGACGCAAGCTATATTTTTGCCCGTATTTTTTTATCCTTGGTTCAGAAGGTTAGAGGCTTTTGTCAGAAATTTTGTCATATAGGCGAGTTCCTCTGTGCGCGTTTTCACTTTTCCATCCAGTTTGGCGCCTAATACCGCATTCAAAGATTGCCGGTAAATCGGTCCAGGCTTTATGCCTAATGCCATAAGATCCTGACCGGTCACTTGCAGTTTGACACCTCTTAATTGCGTATAAAAAAAGGATATGGCTTTTTTTATGCGTTTCAATTGGGTGATGGTCATCATGTACAGGAGCAGCTCGATCTTGAATGGTGCAAGAAAACCATACAATTGGCTATTGGTGATGGTTGACATTTGTTCCATGTCAGCCAAGCAGCGTTCTGCTTCCAGCCGCTCATCCGTGACAATCTTACAATGGCGCGGTGCCAACTCGAGCCTCGCGCAAATATTTCTGCTGGTTGCGTGGTCGAAAGCCCGTATAAGCGCCATGAAATAGACCGTCCATTTCGCATATTCCTCTTCAAGGAACAGCAGCTCTTTCCACGCGATGACCTCTTTAACCGAAGACAACGTGGCCAGCAGGGCTTTGTCCAGTTTTATGGATGGATCAATGACGGTCAACAACTGGTAATCATTCAGGCGTGCGATAGCCGGAATTGGATCTTCCTCTTCCAGAATCTGGTTCAGTTCGCTGAATACCCGCCGGCCGCTGAGACGTTTAAAAAAGTCCATCTTGACGGCATTTTTGATAAGGCTTGAGGTCAATTTCCCGATGGTGAATTCGAATCTTTGTTCAAACCGTATGGCCCGGAACACCCTTGTGGGGTCTTCTACAAAGCTCAGATTATGAAGTACGCGAATCACCCGGTCCTTGAGGTCTTTCTGGGCCGAGAAAAAGTCAATCAGCCTCCCGAAATGTGTCGCATTTATCTGGATGGCCAGTGTGTTTACGGTGAAATCCCGCCGGTACAGGTCAAATTTTATAGTACTCATTTCCACATCAGGGAGGGCGGCCGGAAAGCGGTAGTACTCCATCCTTGCCGATGCAATATCGATTTTAAAACCATCAGGTAATATAATGACCGCCGTACCGAATTTCTTGTGGGCGTGAATGCGGGCGTCTGCCAGATCCGCATATGTTTTGGCAAACTTGATACCATCGCCCTCGATGACGATATCAATATCTTCATTTTTGCGGTATAAAAACAGGTCCCGGACAAAACCACCAATTGTGAAAGCGTTGTATCCGAGTTCATCGGCAACTTTCCCCAGGGACTCCAGCAGGTCGATGATACGGTTGGACAACCGCTCGTGCATGAAGTTTTTTATTCGTCTGGTTCTCGCTATGACAGTCTCTTTCGTGGGATCAAAGGATTTGCCATCCGGCGAATGCGACCGGCTTACCAGAATGTTCAACAGATCCGTCCTGGTAATGACGCCGACAATGCTTTTCTGATCAACGATGGGTAAAATCCGCTGTTTGCTGCCGATGATTTTTTCTTGAATCTCGGGAAGATTTGCATCGGCGGTGGCGGTATTGAACTCTGTGGTCATATATTCCCTGACCGGAAGTTTCCCCAGTTTATGGAAAATCGCTTTTTCAATAACCTGGCGCGTAATGTAGCCGACCAGGTTATCGACCCCATTATTTGAAGTTATCACCAATAGCGCATTGATATTATAACGGGTGAGCAATTTTTTTGCGGCCACACAGGATTTGTCGTCCAGGACCTTTATCGGGGGTGAGGACATCAAGGTCCTGGCCACATGTTTGGGTTTTACGGTTTTTGACAATATTTTTATCAGGTGTTGCTCGACCTGCGCCAGGGTTTTCCCCTTTATGGACGCGGATGCCGCCGACGGATGACCCCCTCCGCCAAGATCTGAGATGACTTTTCCGACATCGATGTCGCTATTGCGGCTCCTGGCCACGACATACACCTTGTTTTCCATGAGGGCGATGGCAAAAATGGCATTGATGTTTTCCATTTTCACCATTTTATGCACCAGAAAAGCAAAATCCGGCTGGTATTGATTCACTTTCACATTGGTTACCACAAGATCAACGCCATTGATGTTGAGATATGTTGCTGATTGGATCATATCGTTCAGAAGGCTGACTTGCTCAGGTGTGATCTCCCTTGAAACCATGTTTGAAATTATATTTATATTGGCGCCTTTCCGTAAAAGGAATGCCGCCGCCTGAAAATCTCTTTCGGTGGTCGACGGAAATGTAAAAGATCCGGTATCTTCGTAAATCCCCAAACACATGATGGTGGCTTCATCCGGTGTGATGGGAATCCCTTTCTTTTTTATCACTTCCGTCAGTATGGTAATTGTGGCACCGGTTAACGCATGCAGTTGTAATTGGCCCCTGATATCGTTTTTTTTAGGCGGGTGATGGTCATAGGTATGAATTTCAATACCCGGTGTATCCAGCAAGTCAGCCAATTGCCCAATTCGATTGGCCTGACGAGTATCAACGAGAACCAGCTTTTTGATCCTTGCCACATCGATGTCTTTCATTTCGATGATATTGAAAAGATACACCATGGATTGGATGAAAAAGTTCCGGAGGTTTTTTTCCTGGGTGCCCGGAAAGACCACCAGCGACCCCGGATAGAGCTTTTGAGCTGCAAGCATTGATGCCAGGGCGTCAAAATCGGCGTTCACATGGGTTGTGATGATCGTCTCGCCGGTTATGGGTGTTTTCGTCTGTTTCGACACGCCGGTTCCCCTGTTCTATTATGAATATCCGCTCGGGGTAATACTAAAAACTTTTCAAATATTTCAGGCCCCTATAAAGAATTACATACCTTCCATGGATTATCAAGCCAAACCTGATTTGACGAATCGTACAAAAGGACCGGCATTGTCGTGAAACGTGGGGGACATAGTTCGAGAGACTGGCACATCATTTGCTTCCAATGCTGAGGCATTGAGGCGCGGTTTACCATTGCTCGCCGTTATAAAGAGGTTGTCCTTTAATTATGTTTATGTTACCAGAATCAATAAAAATATTCCTTAGGCGCATTTCATTTCCAACTCGATAAGAATGACTGATTAATAGTCGTGCCTGTCAAGATTTTGATTCTTTGCCGTATGTTTTTTAAATTTGAATGGATGGCCGCGCAGAAAGTTATTAAAAAAAATAAAATCGGTTAAGTATCTTGTGACAATGGCCGATCAATTGAATTGTTGTCCCTATAGCTACACTGTTTCATCAATCAATGTTGCTCATATGGTTTTTGTGTTCGGTTTGAAGAATTCAAAGGGGGATTAGAATGCCGGTTTTTATTTGGGAAGGCAAAACTAAAAATAACCAGATTCAGAAAGGCGAATTGGAAGCCGCCACTGAGGATGCGGTCCGGGCAACTCTGGCCAGGATGCGTATAACACCCACGAAAGTAAAGAAAAAACCAAAGGATCTGTTTGAAAATGTAGCCTTTCTGCAACCCGTGGTAAAAGAAAAAGATGTCATTCTTTTTGCACGGCAGTTTTCGACAATGATAGATGCCGGCCTGCCGATCATTCAATGCCTGGAAATTCTGCATACCCAGCAGGAAAATAAAACTTTTAAAGGCATGCTCAAGACGGTCAAAGAGTCGGTGGAGAGTGGTGCGACGTTGGCCGATTCCTTAAAAAAATATCCCAAACACTTTGATGATCTTTTCGTTAATATGATTGCGGCGGGCGAGGCCGGCGGTATCCTGGACACCATCTTGAGGCGGCTAGCCGGCTATATGGAAAAAGCGGCAAAGTTAAAGTCACAGGTGAAGGGCGCCATGGTCTATCCGGTGGTGACCCTGATAATCGCCTTTCTTGTGCTCGTCGTTATTCTGGTCTTCGTCATCCCGGTGTTTCAGGAGATGTTTGCCGATTTCGGCGGTGAACTGCCAGGACCGACTAAGATTGTAGTGGGGATGAGCGAATTCGTTAAATCCAAGATCCTGTATTTGATCATTGGAATGGTCCTCTTTTTCTTCGCATTCAGAAAGTACTATAAAACTGAAAAGGGGCGGGAATCCGTCGATGGACTCTTGCTCAAGCTTCCGGTTTTCGGTATTTTGCTCCGTAAAGTGGCGGTGGCCAAATTCACGCGAACCATGGGCACCATGCTGGGCAGTGGTGTCGCCATTCTGGAAGCGCTCGACATTGTCGCCAAGACCGCCGGCAATAAAACCATCGAAAAGGCGGTGTACAATGTCCGCTCCGGTATCTCCGAAGGCCGGACCATGGCCGACCCGCTGGCCGAGAGCGGGGTATTTCCGGCAATGGTGTGTCAGATGATTTCTGTCGGTGAATCCACCGGTGCCCTGGACGCCATGCTCGAGAAGATTGCTGACTTTTATGATGAGGAAGTGGATCAGGCGGTGGATAATTTGACATCCCTGATCGAGCCTTTCATGCTGGTTTTTCTGGGTACGGTGATCGGTGGGCTGGTCATTGCGATGTATCTCCCGATTTTCAAGATGGCCGGAGCGATCTAAACAGGGTACGGGGCGATGTCAACCGGATGGATTCATGTGATGCGGAGGCTTTACTGCGCTCAGTAGTTGTTAACATCTCGATTTCGGTGCACTGAAAAAGCACTGGTAAAAATGACGGTCGAATGGATCCATCGCTTGGTAAACCTGATAAGGAACTTTACACCAGACTAAAACGCCTGATGCTGATTCGCGTGTTGTTCACGTCATTTCTTCTGGCGGCAACACTTCTTCTCCATCTAAAAAATACCCAGGCATCGGTTTCCGGATCCCTATTCATACTCTATGTGCTGATAAGCGGAAATTTCACCTTATCCCTGCTTTACACCCTTTTTTTGAAACATATTAATCGATTGCACCTGTTCACCTATTGGCAGGTCTCCTTCGATACCTTCACCGTCACGCTTATCATCTATCTCACCGGTGGTTTCTGGAGTGTCTTCTCTTTCCTGTTTTTAGTGGTCATCATATACGCCAGTATACTCTTGTATCGTAAGGGCGGGCTGGTTATGGCCGGTTTGTGCAGCGCGCAATACGGGATTCTGGTCGTTATGCAATATACCGGATTAGTCGTACCGTACTCCGTTGAGAATTCAACATCCTTATTGCACATGGACTTCAGCACTATCCTGTTCAAGGTGCTTATCACCGTGGTTGCCTGCTTTGCCGTCGCTTTTTTAAGCGGGCTTCTGGCGGAGCAGACGCGAAAAACAAAGATTGAATTGAATGCGTTAAGCCTGCATCTTAAACGCGTCGAAAAAATGGCGTCGATGGGTGAAATGGCGGCGGGGCTGGCCCATGAGATCAAAAACCCGCTGGCCTCCCTGGCCGGATGCATCCAATTGTTGAAAGATGAAATCCAATACAGCCCGGACCAGGACCGACTGATGCGAATCGTCCTTCGCGAGACGGATCGCCTGAGTGCTCTGGTCAATAATTTTTTACTTTTTGCCCGACCTCCCGATGGGAAGCCGGAGACGGTGCATTTGGACCACGCCCTGAATGAAATCATATCTCTTTTTGAAAAGGACAATCTGGTATCCGGTAAAGTCCATATCACCAAAACCCTTGCACCGGATTGCCTGGTTCATATCGATCCGGTTCATTTCCGCCAGGTCATTTGGAATTTGCTGCTCAATGCAGCGGAAGCCATCGACGGTGCGGGTGAGATTGATGTCCGGGTCAGCGCCAGGAGTAATTCGCTTCTGGTCTTATCCATTGAAGACTCCGGGCCGGGTATCCCCCCGGAGCATATCCAAGCCATTTTCGATCCGTTTTTTACGACCAAACCCAATGGTACCGGATTGGGTCTGTCAATCGTCCACCGCATCCTCGAGGCATATGACGGCAGGTTGGATATACAACCCCAGAACAAGGGCACACGGGTAATCGTCACTTTAAGGCGCAGTCTGCCTTGACCTGCAGGTGCAGTCCGGACTAACAGGGAAATCAGGTCTTCCGGTGTACATTGAACAGCACGCGCCTGTGCACATTATGATACATTCCTTCATCTCAATTCTGTTGTTTGCCGATGGGTTTCCTTTTTACCAATACGATGCCATTGGCTTCAATCCGCATTCTACTAAAATTACGTAATAATTCGGAAAGTTATAGCTCAATATACAGGACCGATTGCCGAGTTCGCTTGTCTGCATCTCTCGAATCGATAGAAAACATCCTTTTTCCCGCCTGGTATGCGTTTTGCTTTATATTAAAGAAAACTATAAAGAAAATCGAACCTTATGATTTTCTTGCTCGAAAAAGGCAAATCATCCCGAAAGGGTGAGGCGCAAAGCCACTGGCCTACTTCCTGATATAGGATATGGCAGCAGGGTTGCCGAGCGAACATGGCTCCTCCCAATGAAGTCGTGGGTCGCACGGCCTAACGATTACTTGGGAGATACTCCATGAGAGAACTATGTCCGACACTTCAGAAAATTGCCGTTGTAGCGTTGTCTTTCCTTTTTTTCACCGTTACCCATTGTCTTGCAGCTACCGTGGTCACCCTGGCCTGGGATACCAACACGCCCACTCCTCAGGGGTATCGGGTTTTCAAGCGTAAAATGGGCGAAGCCTATGATTACACGGATCGGGTATACGATGGCACCCGGACCACATGCATTATAAACGTTGAGGAGGAAAGCGAATACTTTTTTGTGGTCCGGGCATACGATGGCGATGATGAAAGTGTTGACTCCAATGAGGTACACTTTGTCCCGCACGCCAATGGATCTGAATATGCTTCGGTTCAACCTGATCTGAGCGGGCCGGAATCAACCACTGGCGTTAAGCTGACCCCTTCACTTGCTGCAAACACAACAAGCGGTGTCAACGGTGAACTGCACCACAAGACCCATTGGCAGGTCAGTTTCAACCCGGAGTTCAGCGATCTTGTATTTGAACTCGAATCGGCGACCAACCTCGAAGACCTGACTATACCGGAACTGATACTTGATGCCGAAACCACCTATTATTGGCGGGCACGACACGGATACGGGAACGGCTCCAAATCCGCCTGGGCCGACCCCTTGTCTTTCACGACAGTGTCGGCACAAGATTCCCGGGATACGGATTCCGATGGTATCGTGGACAACCAGTCGGTGTCGGATATGAGTTTGGACCTCAACGCCAATGGGAAACCTGACGTATTGGAAAACGAGGTGTTGATCATCAGGACAGAGACCGGGCATGAACCGATCGCCATTGAATCCATAACAGACAATGCGAACATCGTTTCCTTCAAATCCATCAGCGAAGATTCGGTTTATGATACCGACAATAAACCTTCGTTGATGACCTCGGGTATTCTGAGTTTTAAAATTTACCTCCGGAATGGGGCTTCCGCCGCTCGTGTAAGGATTCATTTAAACAAGGCGGCACCACAAAACGCGAATTGGTATAAATTCGATGTGGAACAAGGATGGTATATTTACGAAGGAGCTGAATTCAGCGCAGACAGATCATCGGTAACCCTCACATTCCAGGATGGCGGCGCAGGGGATGATGATGGTGTCGCGAATGGGATCATTGTAGATCCATCGGCCCTGGCACTGGGTTCTGCCGATACCACATCACATCATACCACATCGAACAGTGGTGTTCAGATTGGGGCGGCCACTGATTCATGCTTTATTAGCACTGTTTCAATTTTTCCTGCTGATTTTAATGATTCCCACAGTATGCTGATCGCTGTCCTGATGATAATCCTGCTTGCCGGATTGAATGCCTTTGCCCGTAAACGAAATCGGGAAACAAAATCCTGAGGCCTCACGTGAGCGAGACCAATTCAATTGTTTGAGGATCGTCGGGGAGTTTTTATTGTCCAGCATGCGGCTCAATTGGAAAAACTCCCCGACCCCCCAATTGTTTACCTAATTCAAATAGCAGCGTCGGAAATAATCCGATAAGAACAGACTGCCGGCACTGCTGTTTTCCCCCTTCCCTAAAAAACTGGTCATTCTCAGTTGTTTTCCCGTTTTCCTTTCCCGCCAGATTTTGATATACCTTGACAGGTATGGTACTTTAAGCTACTTACCACTGTTCGACGAAGCTTTCTTGTTGGATTGTTTCCTTATTATTTAGTGCCGGAAATCACTATGATTTTAAATTATTCAGATAGTGGAGGCCCTATTGATCTGAATTGATCTGACAATTGATCGTCCACAACACCATTACCAATTGCACAGGGATTATATCCAGCAGTTGACAGACTATCCTGAGGGTGAAGGGGAAACATGGACAACGCTACGGATTTGTTAAGCAAAAGAAAAGAAAAGATGGTGGAAATGCGAGCCCGGGGGATAAATCTCTTTCCCAATGATTTTCGAGTTTCCCATACGATTAAAGAGATCAAGTCCTGCATTGAAACGACACCGGAAGAGGTGACGGAAAATTCACCGGTATTTACGGTATCCGGGCGTATGATGGCGATCAATAATTTCGGTAAAAGCAGTTTCATCCGATTTCGTGACCGCCATGGCGTTCTTCAAGCCTATGTCAGGAAAGATAAGGTCGGAGATGACTCCTATGCCTTGTTCAAGCAGATGGATATCGGGGACATTGTAGGACTCACCGGCGGCATATTCCAGACCAAAACCGGGGAGTGGACCTTGCTGGTTTCGGATTTGCGGCTCCTGTGCAAATCCACTCGCCCGCTACCGGAAAAATTCCATGGCCTGAAAGATCCGGAGAAGCGCTACCGGCAAAGATATCTCGATCTGATAATGAATGACCAGACCAAGGACATTTTCATTAAAAGAAGCGGAATTATTCAGGCCGTTCGTCAATTCCTGTTGGAAAAAGACTACCTGGAAGTGGAAACGCCAATGATGCAGCCCATCGCCGGCGGTGCAGAGGCCACGCCATTTAAAACACACCATAACGCCCTTAACATGGATTTGTTTTTACGAATTGCACCGGAGCTATATCTGAAAAGATTGGTCGTTGGCGGATTTGAGCGGGTATTCGAGATTAATAGAAACTTCAGAAATGAGGGGATATCCACCCAGCACAATCCCGAATTCACGATGCTCGAGTTTTATCAAGCCTACGCGACCTTCGAAGACCTGATGACCTTGACTGAGGAAATGTTTTCATATGTGGCGCGCGGGGTGAACGGATCTGATAAGATTGTTTACCAGGGAAATGAGATCAATCTCGGCGGCAAATGGCGGCGTTTGAAGCTGCTTGATGCCTTGGTTGAAATCGGCGGTATCGATCCTGCCCTGTTTGATGACAGGGAGGGGTTGTTGAATTTCGCCCGGCAACAACATATCAAGATAACGAAGACCAATCGCATCGGCAAGATTCTGACCAAATTATTCGATGGACTGGTGGAACCAAAATTGATCCAACCGACCTTTATCACGGGATATCCGGTGGAAGTATCTCCCTTATCCCGGAGAAATGCGGAACAGCCGCATCTCACGGACAGGTTCGAGTTGTTTGTTGCCGGGCGCGAGCTTGCCAATGGCTTTTCCGAGTTGAATGATCCTGAGGATCAAAATGGCCGATTTTTACAACAGGTCGAGGACCGGAAAGCCGGCAATGAAGAGGCGCATCAAATGGATCATGATTACATTGAGGCGCTCGAGTACGGGATGCCGCCCACCGCCGGCGAGGGAATAGGAATAGACCGTTTCGCAATGCTGCTTACCGATTCCGCGTCCATCCGTGAGGTGATTTTATTCCCACACATGAGATCAGCCAAGGCCTGAATATGTGGGCAAACCTGTTGCCCGTCTTTATACTGTCCGACCAATACGACGAATGGGATTTGAATTCTTCATAAGCCGGCGTTACCTGAGAACTAAACAAAAACAATCGTTTATTTCTCTCATCACTGTGCTGTCCATTGCCGGTGTCGCCATCGGTGTAATGGCGCTCATCATAGTCATTGCCGTTATGGCCGGATTTGAAACCGACTTAAAATCCCGGATCCTTGGTGTGGAACCTCACCTTGTGATAGAAAAAAAACAAGGGAAATTCATTGACGGCGACAATGTAAAGGAGAAGGTTTCAGCCGTTTCGGGTGTTAAATCAGCATCCGCATTTATTTCAGCCCAGGTGATGTTGCGATCGGATTCGCGGTTATCGGGTGCCCTTGTTCATGGTGTCCAACCCAATGCCATTTCCCCCAAAGGTACCAATTGGGAACCGAAGGCTCTGGAGCTTGTTCATACCAAGGTTACACAGGGGAAACCGGCACCAGCGCCGGGTATCATTTTAGGTA
Organism: Desulfobacteraceae bacterium; assembly: GCA_013003715.1. Taxonomy (GTDB): domain Bacteria; phylum Desulfobacterota; class Desulfobacteria; order Desulfobacterales; family Desulfosarcinaceae; genus JABDIN01. Next base: position 57,570 of record JABDIN010000067.1, read on the forward strand.
AGGAACTGGCCAGGAGTATCGGTGTATTGAAGGGGGATACCATTCGTCTGATTTCACCCCGCGGAATGATTGCTCCCATCGGCCACCTGCCAAGCATGAAAAAATTCAGAGTTGTCGGATATTTCGATTCCGGTATTTATGAATATGATGGTTCATATGCCTTTATCCATTTGGATGAAGCCCGGAAATTGATGCGGATGCCTGATGGGATTACCGGGTTGGAGATTCGGTTGGACGATATCTATGGCGCGGCGGATGTCGGAAAAAGTATCATGGACAGCATCGGTATCGATTATATCGCCAGGAATTGGATGCAGATGAATAAGAATCTGTTTTCCGCGCTGAAGCTGGAGAAGACGGTAATGTTTATTATTCTGGCCTTAATCGTATTGGTTGCCGCTTTAAATATCGCCGGATCCCTGATCATGATGGTGATGGAGAAAACCAAGGACATCGCCATCCTGAAGACAATGGGAGCCAACCATAAAAATATCGGTAAAATTTTTATTATCAAGGGGTTGGTTATCGGGGCAATGGGTACCGTCCTTGGCACCCTGTTCGGATGTCTTTTATGCATCTTATTGGAAAAATATCAATTTATCAAACTTCCGGGTGATGTGTATTATATTACCCGGCTGCCTGTGCAGCTCGAAATGGTGGATGTAGGGCTTATAGCGGTGTCGGCCATGGTCATCTGTTTTCTGGCTACCATTTATCCCGCCCGAAAAGCATCTTGCCTGAATCCGCTCGATGCCATACGCTACGGATAAATCTGGATCATTGACTGTACTTGATAGCGACTTATTGGGATAACTAACTGTGATCATTGGCGAAAAAATCTGCAAATCATATTCATCCAGCGGCTCGACGATTCATATTCTCAACAACTTGTCCGTTCGTTTGGATACCGGTGTGACCTTGGGGGTTATCGGTGCCTCCGGCATCGGAAAATCAACTCTGCTGCATATCCTTGGTACCTTGGATCGGCCGGATTCGGGCGAACTCCGCTTTTTTGATGAAGATGTGCTGGGCTTCAATGATGAAAAAATGGCTCGATTCAGAAATCAGTCCATCGGTTTCGTTTTTCAATTTCATCATTTGCTCCCGGAATTCAGCGCTCTGGAAAATGTGATGATGCCGGCTCTGATTCAGGGAATAGGACAAGAAACTGCAAATGAGACCGCCGAATCCATCCTGGTCCGGGTCGGTCTGAAAGAACGTCTTTCCCACAAAGCAACCCAATTATCCGGTGGAGAACAGCAACGGGTCGCGCTTGCCCGGGCGCTCGTTATGAATCCAAAGATATTGTTGGCCGACGAACCCACGGGAAATTTGGACCGCCAAAATAGCGACCAGATACATGATTTGTTGATGAGCTTAAATGCCGAGTTGAAAATGACCATGGTGGTGGTCACGCATAATCCTGAGCTGGCATCTTATATGTCCAGGCGGGTGACAATTGCCGACGGCCGGCTGATGGAACTGGACTGACAATAGAAACGGACACAACCAGACACCCGAACCATCCGATCCGCATGTTGTCGGATAGTGTGGTCAACAGACTTTATCTGAAAATAGGCTGAGGTACTATTCATGATCCTGCGATTCTGCCTGTCAACCATTTTAATTGTGGCGTTGCTGATAACGCCTTGCCATTCCGATGAAATGATCAATGTGGCGGTGTTTCCCTTTGACATTTATGCGGATGAGGGGCTGGAGTATCTTCGCTCTGAGATTCAAAGGGCCCTGGGGGATTACCTTAAACAAGAAGGGGCGACCCTTGTTGAGTTGGACAAAACCGCCCTGGAAGCGCTCCAGCCGGGGGACCTGTCCCCGTCGGCAGTGAAAAAACTTGGTGTTGCCGCCAACGCCGATTTCGTGATCCTGGGTAGTTTAACCCGGATACAGGAAAAATACAGCCTGGATGCCAGTGTGATCGATGTGTTTGACACTGCGGCCGGCCCCGTGGACTTTTATACGGAAGGTGAGGGGATTGAGACGCTTCTGGCCTCGGTAAAGAGACTGTCGCAGCTGTTGGGTAATAAATTGTTCAAGCATCAGCTCATTTCCGATATTGCCATCACCGGAAATGTCAGAATTGAAACGGACGCCATATTACGGGTGGTCAAATCAAAACCCGGGCAAAAATATTCTCCCAAAGGCATGGCCGATGATCTAAAGGCCATATTTGCGCTGGGATATTTCGAGGATATTCGGATTTTGTCCGAGGAAGGGGCGAATGGTAAAGCCATTACGTTCCAGGTTACAGAAAAACCGACCATTAAACGTATCAATTTTTCCGGAAATCATATCCTTGATGATGATGACCTCAGGGAAGTGCTGACGCTGAATACCGGCGCAATTCTCAATCTTTTTAAAATAAACAATAATATCAGTATGATAGAGTTGTTGTACAAGGAAAAAAACTATCACAACGTCAAGGTCGAATATAAGGTCCATGAACTCAAGAAGTCCCAGGCAGACTTAGAATTCATCATTTCGGAAGGAAAAAAGGTACGCATTAAAACCATCAGTTTCGAGGGTAACCATGCTTACGATGATAAGAAATTAAAAAAGCTGATGAAAACTTCCGAGAAAGGATTTTTTTCCTTTTTTACCTCTTCGGGTGACCTGAAAAACGAGGATCTTGATCAGGATATCGCAACACTCACCGCATTTTATCATAACAATGGATATATTTATGCAAAGGTCGGGGAACCGCTGGTGGAGTACACCGATGAGTGGATATTCGTAGATATTAAAATTGAGGAAAACGACCGTTTTAAGGTTGGCCGGATTGACCTTGAAGGTGATCTTGTCGCCGAGAAAGAACAACTCCTGGCGTCACTTCTGATTAACGAGGAAGAGTTTTACAACCGTGAAGTGGTGCGGAACGATGTTACCACCCTAAGTGACCTTTACTCTGATGAAGGATACGCATACGCTGAGATAATTCCCCGCATTGATGAGGATCCTGAAAATCTTGTGGCCAATATCACGTTTTCCATTAAAAAAGGGGAACACGTATATTTTGAAAAAATCATTATCAACGGCAATACCATCACCCGCGATAAAGTGATCCGGCGCGAACTGGCGGTATATGAGCAATCCCTGTTCAGCGGCAAACAACTGAAGCGCGGCGTACGCAATCTGTATCGCTTGGATTTTTTCGATGACATCAGGATTGATACGGTCAAAGGATCGGCAGACGATCTCATGGTACTGAAAATTGACGTCACTGAAAAACCAACGGGATTGTTTACCTTCGGTGGTGGATGGAGTTCCGTTGAAAACTTTTTTGTTACCGCATCCGTCGCACAGAGAAATCTATTTGGGCGGGGTCAGACCTTGCAGTTTAAAGCTGACTTTGGGGCGGTCACCAACAGGTATACCTTGAGTTTTACAGAACCATATCTTTTTGATATGCCTTTATCCGCAAAAATAAGCGCATATAACCAGTATAAAGATCAACTGACATACAAAACCGAAAGCATCGGCGGCAGCGTCGGCTTTGGATATCCGGTATTTGATTTTACGCGGGCATATTTAACCTATGCTTACGATGTTACGGATATTAAGGATATTGAAGATGATGCTTCCAAGAATGTAAAAGAATTGTCCGGGCAGAATGTGTCCAGCGGTGTAACCGGTGCCCTCAGATATGATTCCCGGGACCGGTTGTTCAACCCGACCGAGGGGGCGAATCATCGTATTTCCGCGGAGTATACCGGGCTTGGCGGCGACATTGCCTTTACGAAGTATCTGGCCGAAACCGGTTGGTATGTACCCATCTATAAAGGTCTGGTTGGCTTTGTTCATGGCGAAGGCGGGTATGTGTATAAGAACCCCACGGGAAAGCTGCCGGATTATGAAAAATTTTATCTCGGTGGACCCAACTCGCTGCGCGGGTTCGGTTACAAAGATATTCATGTGGAAGATAGCGATGGAGATAAAATCGGCGGTAATACCTATGTTCAGGGAAACCTTGAACTCATTTTCCCGATTTTTGAAAAAGCCGGCGTAATGGGGGTCGTTTTTTACGATACGGGCAATGTCTTCGGCCGCGAGGAGGCGATCGATGTTGAGAACCTCAGGCAAAGCGCCGGTTATGGATTTCGGTGGTATTCACCCCTTGGCCCCATGCGCATCGAGAATGGATATATTCTTGACCCGCGGGACGGGGAAGAAACAGGTGGCCGTTGGGAATTCACCATGGGACAGGCTTTCTAGCGTCGTTTTCGGGACATTGGATGGCATCGATAAAATCGAATATTAAAAAATATACGGACTCCAGTAGCTTCAAATCTAAACATACAAAGGGGGCATAAGCATGCAAACCGCCAAAACTATTTTAATTTCTATAGTGCTGACACTATTCATCGGCTCGTCAATTTATGGAGCGGATGTTGCAAAGATAGGCCTTGTAAACTTTCAGAGAATTTTTGAAAACTCGGCTGCTGGAAAAGCAGCAAAAGTTGAAATTAATCAGCAGGGCAAAAAGATGGAAGAAGATTTGAAAACCAAGGGCGGTGAGTTGGATCAACTCAAGAAGAAGTTCGAACAGGAAGCGGTTCTGATGGACAAGGCCATGAGAGAGACGAAAGAGCGTGAATTCCGGATTAAAGTGAATGATTTTAAAACCCTTCAAAAAAAATACGAGTTGGAAATGCAACGGATTCAGAAACAGATCGTGGACCGGTTGCGTAAAGAAGTGCTCAAAATCGTGGAAGCTATCGGTAAAAAAGAGGGATATCTGATGATCATGGAACAACGCGGCGTCCTTTATGCCCCCACGTCTTTGGATATCACCGATCAGGTGATCCAGGGTTACAACGAGTTTTTCGCGAACAACCCAAAATCGTGAAGCTCAATTTATCCCGGAAAAAACGGCATTGCAAATGACGATTACGATTCAAGAGATCACCGAATTGGTAGACGGAAGATTCACCGGTCCGGAAAACCTTCCTATCACCGGTGCGGCGCCCTTTGCCCAGGCTGCCGCAGGGGAGATTACCTATGCGGTTAAACCCGAATTGCTACGGAATTTGGAATCGACCCATGCATCCGCGGTATTTGTGCCGAGCCATTACCAGGATAATTCCGAAAGGCTTGTTTTCGTAGACAATCCCGAGCTTGCCTTCGCACGGACCCTATCACTTTTTTCCCCCCGGCATCGTCCCGACCCGGGCATTCATCCACAGGCAACGGTGAGCCGGAGTGCGGATATTGCCGGGGATGTGTTCATCGGCCCAGCGGTAACCATCGGCGATCACGTCATCATTGGGCGCGGATCGGTCTTGATGGGGAATTCCTATCTCGGTGATCGTGTCAGCATCGGTGAAGACGCACTCGTGTACCCCAATACTACCATCCTGGCAGGTTGCCGGATCGGCAATCGTGTTATCATCCATGCCGGCACTGTTATCGGTAGCGATGGTTTCGGATATGCCAAAGATAATGATTCTTATGTAAAAATACCCCATACCGGAATTGTACAGGTTGGTGACGATGTGGAGATCGGTGCCGGCAACACCATCGACAGGGCGACATTTGGTAAGACCTGGATAAAGAATGGCGTTAAAACAGACAACCTGGTCCATATCGCCCACAATGTCGTGGTCGGTGAGAATACAATCATTATTGCCCAGGCCGGCATAGCCGGAAGTGTCCGGGTCGGTAAAAATGTCATCATCGCCGGTCAGTCGGGAATATCCGATCATACGTCCATTGGAGACAATGCCGTGGTCGGCCCGCAATCCGGCGTGGCCAAATCAGTACCCGGCGGGGAGGTCGTATTCGGGTCGGAGGCCATGCCCCACAAAATATGGCTCCGGGTTCAGCGCATCATGCCGCGTCTGCCTGAATTAAAGAAGAAGATTGCCCAGCTTGAAAAACAGTTGCTTCGCATCGAAGACGAAAAACGATGATGATCAGGTCAACGGAGGTGTTCCATGAAAGCGGAATTTGACATCGGATATGTATTAAATTGCCTGCCGCATCGCTATCCTTTTCTTTTGGTGGATAGAATTTTGGAGATCATTCCAAATGAAAAAGCGGTGGCACTCAAGAATGTAACGATGAATGAACCTTTTTTCACCGGGCACTTTCCGGAGTTGCCGGTGATGCCGGGGGTCCTGATTATCGAAGCCCTGGCGCAAGTCGGCGGCGTTCTGGTGGTTTCCGGACTACCGGCGGAAAATAGAGGCGCCCCCATGTATTTCATGGGAATCGATAAAGCCAAGTTTCGTAAACCCGTAATTCCCGGCGATCAACTTGTCATGGAAGTGTCCATCCTCAAGCACCGCCGGAAGATTGTCAAATTGGCCGGATTTGCCAAGGTAGACGGAGAGGTCGTTGCCGAAGCTGAACTGATGGCCACCATCGGAGAAAAAAAATGATACATCCCACAGCAATTGTCAGCCCTAAAGCGGAAATCGATGGGGATGTGGAGATTGGACCTTACTGTGTTATCGGTGAAAACGTATTCGTCGGCTCCGGCACCCGCATCGGGAGTCATTCGGTCATCGACGCCAATGTTTCGATAGCCTCGGATTGTCAGATATTTCAATATGCAGCAATTGGCGCCATCCCCCAATCCGTTAAATTCAAGGGTGAAAAAACCCACGTCAAAATCGGGAAGAAATCTATTGTCAGGGAATTTGTGACGATCCATCGCGGAACCGGTTTCGGTGGCGGTATCACCGAGATTGGCGAAGATTGTTTTTTGATGGCCTATACGCATGTGGCGCATGACTGCAGGATTGGACGGAACGTCGTTTTATCCAATAATGCAACCCTGGGCGGTCATATCACCATTGGTGATTACGCCACGGTGGGAGGCCTGGTGGCCATTCACCAGTTTGTACGTATCGGCGATTACGCTTTTATCGGCGGTAAATCCGCCGTCGTAAAAGATATTCCGCCATATGTCATCGCCGCCGGAGACCGTGCGAGGCTTCACGGCCTGAACCGCGTGGGTCTGAACCGGCATGGATTTTCTTCGTCCACATTGTCCGCATTGAAACAGGCCTATCGCATCATATTCCGATTCGGATTGACGCTTAATGAGGCCATCGAGCGGGTGAAGGCCGAGGTGGAACTGTTTCCCGAGCTTGTTTTTTTTCTGGAATTCATTGAAGCCTCCAAACGCGGTATAACGCGATAGACGATTGAATTGGATAAATGGGGTCCTGCGGGTTCCCTTTCATCTTTTTCATCCCGGATGCATACATGTCAAAAAAGATCGGACTCATTTCGGGGAGCGGCCAGTTCCCCATTATTTTTGCCGACGCTGCTAGAAAAAACGGTTTTGCCGTATATGCCGCCGCCTACTTGAAGGAGGCGGACCCTGAGTTGGAACAACACGTCGATGCCATCGACTGGTTCTACGTGGGTCAGATAAAAAAATTGATCCGTTTTTTCAAGGACAACCACATCACGGAAGCGGTCATGATGGGGGCCATCAATAAAACCCGTTTGTTTAAGGATGTTAAGCCGGATATCAAGGCACTCTCCATGATTGCCACCATGCGAAGCACCCATGACGACGGTATCCTCCGTGCTTTTGCCTCGGCATTGGAAGACGAAGGTATTCACATCAAGCCGTCGACCTTTCTGCTGCCGGAGCTGCTTGCCCCGGCAGGGGTGTGGACCCGCGCGAAACCTTCCAGGGCACAAAAAAAAGATGTCGCCCTGGGGTGGCGTATCGCCAAGGAGATCGGCAGGTTGGATATCGGACAATGTGTTGTTGTGGCGCGTGGATCGGTGATGGCCGTCGAAGCCATAGACGGAACCGACGCAACCATCGACCGTGGCGGATCCATAGGTAATGGGGAAGCGGTGCTGGTGAAAGTCTGTAAACCGAATCAGGATACCCGGTTCGACATTCCCGCGGTGGGTGCCGGGACGATCCGCAGGATGGCGGCAGCCGGAATTCGCACCTTGGCGATTGAAGCCGGAAGGGCGGTTGTTTTTGATAAATCCGAGATGATAAATCTCGCTGATGAAGCCGGTATCTGCATCGTCGGGTTGGCATCGGAACCGGAATAGATTTTTGATACGTTAGGCCCGAAAGGCCTCTATGGTTAACTCAATGAAAAAAATACGAGTGGGTGTTGTGGGGGTTGGATATTTAGGAAAATTCCACGCGCAGAAATATCACCGGATGGAAAATGTCGACCTTGTCGGTGTAGTGGACATCAACGAAAGCAACGCCCGGGAAATTGCCGAACAATATGATACCCGATATTTCAACAGCTATCAGGCGTTGTTCGGCAAGGTGGATGCGGTTAGCATTGCCGTGCCGACATCCGATCATTTTGCCGTCAGCCGGGATTTTTTGAAACATGGTGTGGATGTGTTAATCGAAAAACCGATCACCACCACACTTGCCGAAGCCGACGATTTGCTGGAAATCGCCGAGGCCAACGGGCTCCTCATTCAAGTCGGTCATCTCGAGCGGTTCAATCCCGCAGTTGTCGCCATGGAGGATTTGGTGAATACCCCGAGATTCATCGAATCCCATCGTCTGGGCATATTCAAACCCCGGGGAACCGATGTGAGCGTGGTTCTGGATTTGATGATCCACGATATCGATATCATATTGAATTATGTCCGGTCGGAAGTAAAAGCGGTGCATGCCGCCGGTATACCGGTGATCACCAATGAAGTGGACATTGCGAACGCCCGTCTGGAATTTGAAAACGGTTGTGTCGCCAATGTCACCGCCAGCCGGATCTCCACACGCAATGAACGGAAAATCCGACTGTTTCAACAGGATGCATACATCTCAGTTGATTTCGCCAACCATGAGATTACGGCCATTCGCCGGGACGGCCGGGCCCGCAGCGATGATGTTATTCCCGGCATGAACATCGATAAGCGATGTTTCACCAAAGGTGATGCGCTTGATGACGAAATCAAGTCCTTCATCAGCTCGGTTGAGACTCGCCGGGAACCGGAAGTCACCGGACACATGGGGCGTGATGCGCTCAATATTGCACTGAGCATCATGCATCAGATAAGCGAAACCAGCGGCAAAATTGTCGGCTGAACCCGGCCTTTTACTGGCGAAAATCATGCCGTCATATTCCTTTTTTCGCTTATGCATAAAAGCCGAGTTAAAGACAGGTGATTGGCTATCACTGAGCGATATAAAAGTTTAAACAGCAGAGTAGTGGATTGATTTCATGACACATCGACCGCGGGTGATGATCATTGCCGGTGAAGCATCCGGTGATATGCATGGTGCAAGGCTTGTCCGCAGTATGATCCGTCGTCAACCGGAGACCGTCTTTTTTGGTATCGGTGGCCATGAAATGGAAAAAGCGGGGGTACGGATTCTTTTCGACGCCGCCCGGCTCTCGGTGGTGGGCATAACAGAGGCGTTTGCCAAACTGGGGACACTCTTGAAGGGTATTTCGACAGCGAAAAGGGCGCTCCGTGAAAAACAGCCCGATCTGCTGATCCTCATTGATTTTCCGGACTTCAATCTTCATATCGCGGGAACGGCTAAAAAACTGAATGTTCCGGTATTGTATTATATCAGTCCCCAAATATGGGCCTGGAGATCCAATCGTGTCAAAAAAATCAAGAAACGCGTGGATCATATGGCGGTCATATTTCCCTTTGAGCAATCCTTTTACGAGGCATACGATGTTCCGGTGACATTTGTGGGGCATCCGCTCATGGATGCGAAAGTGAAGGTGCCGTCCTGCGAAGAGGGTGGCGTGAATATTCCGTCCCAGACGACCATTGCCCTGTTGCCCGGCTCCAGGCATAAAGAAGTCGCCATGCACCTGCCTGTCATGATCGAATCTGCAAAGTTGCTCAAAAAAAGAAATCCATATCTACGCTTTATTATATCCTGTGCGGCATCGGTAGACGTAACATCGCTCAATGAAATTGTCGGTCGATACGCTGATACCCTTCAATTTGAAATTGTCGGTTCGGGTATAGAAAAGGTCTTACAGCGAAGCACCATGGCCATAGCCGTTTCCGGTACGGTCACACTGCAAGCGGCCATTGGTTTAGTCCCAATGGTCATCATTTATAAAGTGTCGCCGTTCAGTTATTTTCTGGGCAAACGGTTGATCAAGGTTGAACATATAGGCCTGATCAATATGATCGGCAGCAGACGCATTGTGCCCGAACTGGTCCAGGATGATGCATCCCCCGTAAATATTTCGGGCCATGTCCACCAATTATTGAATGAAAGTGGCCGGATCGAAAACATGCGGCGGAATATCGCCGCAGCCCGTGATAAATTGGGCGGGCCCGGGGCATCCGACCGGGTTGCGGACATTGCCATGAAATTTTTAAATACAGAAAAGGCTCATGTTACGTAAATTCATTAACGCTAAATTGGAAGACAAACATCGTGAAATTCTCAAACTGATCAAGGAGCAGCGGACCCGTTTGATAATTTCCATGGTGTGTATGGTTCTGGTGGCCGCATCAAAGGCCGCCAGTGCCTATCTGGTGAAACCGGTGGTTGATGAGATTTTCATCAATAAAGATGAACTCATGCTGTCAATATTGCCAGTGGCCCTGATTCTCATTTTCTTTTTTCAATGTTTTGGTCTGTATGGTCGGGAATATCTCCTGAATTACGTGGGCCGCCATATCATCATGCAACTGAGAAACCAGCTTTATGTTCGAATTCAAGACCTGCCGGTCGCTTTTTTTCAAAAAGAGAAAACCGGCACCTTGATGTCCCGGGTCACCAATGATGTGAATCTGGTCAAGGACATGGTGTCATCGGTGGTAACCGGTGTTTTTGAATATACCTTTGAGATTATATTTTTCCTGATCGTGATATTGATAATGGATTGGCAACTGGCGCTTTTAACACTGGTCATATTACCGGTCGCTTTTTTCCCTGTGTTCACCCTGGGGCGGAAGGTTCGGCGCCTGTCCAGTCGAAATCAGGAAAATATGGCGGAAATCACGACATTTCTACATGAAACCTTTGCCGGGAACAAGATCGTAAAAGCCTTCAGCATGGAAGACTACGAACGGCGACGGTTTTTTTTAAAGACCCGGCGATTATTTGAAATTGATTTAAAAGCGTTTAAATACAAGGCGTTAAATTCCCCCATCATGGAGTTTCTTGGGGGCGTGGGTGTGGCCATGGTTGTCTGGTTTGGCGGGTATAAGGTCATCAACGGATTATCAACACCCGGTACCTTTTTCGCATTTATGGCGGCCATGGTCAGTTTTTACGGTCCGGTTAAAAAACTCAGTAAACTCAATAATAAAATACAGGAGGGGCTCGCCGGCACGGATAGAATTTTTTATATATTGGAAACGGAATCCGAGATAAAGGAAATCGATGAGGCCGCTGAGATCCCCCATCAACCGCACCGGGTTGTTTTTGAAAATGTTAAATTCAAATATAATGACAATTACATCCTTGAAGGCATCAATATCGACGTGAATCCCAATGAAATACTCGCTTTGGTGGGGATGAGCGGTGGCGGCAAGACATCGTTGGTGAATCTGATCCCCCGGTTTTACGATGTGAGCGACGGCCGGATCTGTATCGATGGCGTGGACATCCGCGATGTAACGCTACGGTCGCTGAGAGACCAGATTGCCATAGTGACACAAGAACCGATCCTTTTTAATGACACGGTACGAAACAATATTGCTTATGGTAATCAGGGGGCAACCGAAGCGGAGATTATCCAGGCGGCGGAAGCCGCATTCGCCTGTGAGTTTATTGAAGGATTCCCCCAGGGATTCAATACCAATATCGGTGAACTCGGCAGCCGCTTGTCCGGAGGTGAAAAACAGAGACTCTGCATCGCCCGGGCACTTTTGAAAAATGCACCGATTCTGATTCTCGATGAAGCGACATCGTCACTGGACACCACCGCTGAAAACCTGGTTCAGAAGGCCCTCGATAATCTGATGAAGGACCGCACCACCTTTGTAATCGCTCACCGGTTGTCCACCATCAGCTATGCGGATCGCATCATCGTCCTGAAAAACGGCCGGATCGTCGAAGAGGGGGGGCATGAAGAGCTTTTGAATCTTCAAGGTGAATATCATAAGCTCTACGAGATGCAATTCAACAACGCGACGCCATCCTGAGGAATCAGAATATCAATCTGTCATCGATTTGCCGACCACCAGGTAGTGGGGCCAGGGGTATCCCTTATCCAGCCGCTGCCGGTTCAAGACGATGAATCCCGCCGCTTTCAAGGCTGAGGTATAGACACCAGGAGAGGGCAATGTCGGGGCGTCGCCTTTTGTATACCTGAGTATTTGAAGCGCCATTTTTTCCTGGGCCATGCACAGACGGAATTTCCATGGCGGATGATTAACGGTTTCCTTCACTATCAGGGTTCCACCCGGCTTCAGATATCTCCTGAACTGTTGAAGTATTTCGATCCATTGTGCGGGCGGGATGCTGTAAAGTACATCTATGAACGAAATACAATCGAATTTCTCCTGCCATGAGATCAATCCATCCGGGTCCGACGAAAAATTAATATCAGCATGTGGTCTTGCCTGGCGGGCGAGCCGAATTTTTTTTTCATCATGGTCGAAACCGCAACAGCGCAGCGCGGGAAAGCGTTGTTGCGCCAGGCAAAGAAACAACCCATGGCCGCATCCCACATCCAGGATGTTCTTCATGCCGTCAAGCTGCTCGATGAGAAGATGCCAGGGGCAGACCAGATATCGAACAAGAATGAACACTTGCATCCTAAACGGAAGCCCGGTGTAGCATTGGCGAAGATATCGAATGGTCGAGAGTTTGTTCATCGGCCTAGTAGGAAGTGGGATTTTCAGAAGCTTCCTTATATCCATAGCATTTGTAAATATAAATATTTTTGCGGACCGCACCACCGTCATCAGTGGTTATCATCAGTTTTTTCGCCAGCTCGATGCGGTTGAAGAAAACCTGTGTTTTCGGCCTCATCTTCCTCAGGTCCACAAACAAGGCATCTTTTCCTTTCACGGAAAGGCCGCCGTTCCAGAAGTCATACTGGCTCATTCGCCGTCCGTCCGGGATAGCGTAGACCTTGGGGCGACCTTCAACATAGAATGCCAGCAATGCGGCCATACCATAATCCCGTGCGCTGATAAACGAATCTCCGGGGAGGCTTGCCAATTGCGCGCTCACTTCTTTTCCCATCTCTTCCCAGCCGTACAACCGATTTGCCGGATCAAGACGTGGCGGTAGGGATACCCCAAAAACCGACAAAAGTCCCGGATATGTGGCTATGCACATCGTAAAGACACCCAATGATAGGGTAAAGCAGATGCCGCCGGTAATCAGTCTCTTCCTAAGTCGGGTTCCATGGTCATACAAACCATTGATGGCCATGACCGCCGCAATGGATCCGGTAACGTAAGCAGAGACCGGCCAGTTGGCCTCTGTTCTGCCCGCAAGACTCAGCAATGCAATGAATAGGAGCAACGGGGCGGACAGGCAAAACAACAGGAGGTGGAGATCTTCCTTGTGTTTTAATCCGCGATATCCACTAACCCATAGACCATACAGGACGGCGGCAAACAACAGTGGCGTCTGTATGGCCGCCTGACCGGCCAGAAAATCCCCGAACAATTGAAACGGGTTGCCGCCGCCCATGAGGCCGATGGCATGTTTCGCCATTACGGCCTGATGGGTCATATTCCAGATAAACACCGGACTTGCCACCAGGAGCTCTATGGCCAATCCCAGGTACGGTTCCTTACGAAACAACCATTTACGCTGATGGGGTGACAATAGAATGAAGAGTACGATCTCTGCGGAAAAGACGGCGAACAGGTGGTGAGATAAAAACCCCAGTCCCGTACTCAACCCGATCAGGTACCACCAGAAACCCTTGTTTTCCTTTATCAGCCGCCACATAAAGAACGCCGTGACCGTCATGAAAAAAAACTGGGGCGTATAATAGGTGATAATCACTCCGCCTGCGGTGGCGATGGGGGTGACATGAAATAGCAGGATCGTGTAAAACGTGAGTTTTTTGGAGTCCTGGATCTCTGAAACCAGCTTATAAAAAACAACCGCCGTCATGCATGAAAAAATTGGGGCTGCCATGCGAACTGAGAATTCCGATGTGGTCACCAATGAGGTGAAAAAACGGATGATCCAGGCCACCATTGGGCCCATATCATAATAGCTGAGATCCGGATGGCGGGACCAGTCCCAGAAATAGGCTTCATCGGCGATCAGGTCATAGGGTGTCGTGGCGATATAGAAAAGCCTGAATGCCAGAAACACGAATATCGTTAAAAAGCTGAAACCCGTATAAGTTGAATCCGATTTCATTCGATTTTCGAATAGTCCGTTAAGATGATATCTTGTTCACCGATTAACCGGCGAATCCGGGACGACTTGGCGGCCCGAAGTTCCTGCTCCCAATTGTATCCCCAATCATATAGGTGGGATGCATCATGACCGGGATGAAAAATCAGCTCATTCGTTCCCTGGCGGCAATGTGTAATCAAGGTCGCCAGGGTGCTCTCATCCATGTTTCCACCAGCGTCGAATCCAAGGGAATTATCCGTATAGCGCAGGTGGTGGTGTCGGAGTCTTGGCTTCAGCCCACGGCTTAAAAAATTCATACCCAATGCACCTGGGGAACAACGATGGGACCGGGGCACACGTACCCACTTGATGCCAAATTTTTTTGCGATCCGGATTGCCATATCGCGAATCCCGGGCAATAAATGCAGATGCTGGTGAGAATCCAGGTGGGATATCTCCAAACCCGTGTCTTTGAGCCTGGACACCTGTTCGAAAAGTTCTCTCTCTAATCCACGTGCCTCGTACCGGCGGCTCAAAATCCGCGGAACTACCTGAGCGTAAGTCGTGTAAAAGCGTCCGTTGCCATCGGTGAGCCCTTTGATGGGACCGGTCAAGGGGGTTTCACCGCCCACAATGGTCAGATGTATCCCGGTGGAAAGGTTCGATGCAATTAATGCCGCCAACCCGTTTTCAAAATAATCGCCCACTGTGACCACCGAGGTGGCGGTGACAATGCCGTTTGTGTGTGCGTCAATGATGCCGCTTGAGATTTCTCCGCATAAACCGTAATCGTCAGCGTTGACAACCAAATACCGGGTCATTTTTTTATCGCAGGGGTGATGCGTTTAATTTGCTTTCGCATGGCCATCATTTCACGGATGATTTTATAAATGACGCTCCAGCTCGATAGGGTGGATACACCGCGGCTCCGGTGAAAATAGTTGGTGCCGAATTGAATCGTATGGAAACCATATTGTTTGGACTTCGCCAATAGTTCCGCATCGATGAAGCTTCCCTCGCTGTGAAGCTCGATATCATCGAAAATGTGTTTGCGAACGAGTTTAAAGGAAAAATTCACATCCTTGATACGCAACCCGAACAATAGCATTATCAGCGCGTTATACATTTTTGAGTATACCAGCCGTCTGAACCCTTCACATGTTCGGTCAAATCGGAATGCCGTCACAATATCCGCCTCGTAATAGCGCATCAACCGGTATGCTTTTTCCACTTCCATCATGTCAAAGGGCAGATCGATATCCGAATAGAGCACCACCGAGCCGGCGGCATGGGTGAACCCGGTTTTCACCGCTCCACCCAGGCCAACGTTTTTTTCGTGATGAATACACCGGATTTTAGGGTCCAATCCGGCCAGTTCATCTGCTATTCGGGGGGTATTGTCCGTTGAGGCGTCATCGATAATCAGAATCTCATAGGTTGAGATGGTTTTATCCCTGTACATATGTTCCGCCACTTCCTTGGCAGCTTCCACAGCTCTTTGGACATATGCTTCTTCATTGAAGGCCGGATAAAATATGGTTAAGGAATCCATTTGAGGTCCGATTCATGATTAATGTGTTTGCCCATATGTCAACCCCTTGAAATAAGATGAATATGGATGATTTTGCCTCGGCACTATAAAAATCAGAACCCATTAAAGTCAAGGAAAATCGGTGTTTTCCATCGTGATATTGACTTGGTTGCCCATTGCGCATAGGATACGCCAACATGAAAAAAACGGTTCATACGGATGATCGGGATCTGGTAAGCATCGGATGTATGGAGAGCGAAACATCGTAAATTAACGGCTGTGATCAGGATTTCCAATGGGATTCAACTCAATTTTGTTTCGGTATCTGCTCAAAGAACTGATACCCCCTTTTTTCATCAATCTTGCCTTCTTTACTTTCATCTTTTTGATGACCAAGATTCTCGATATCACCAACATGATTGTCAACTATGACGTCAGCCTGGTCGCGGTGATGTTGATGTTTGTGTATAACATGCCGTTTTTCCTTATCTATATCTTTCCCATGGCCACGATGATGAGTACATTGTTAACCCTGTTGAGGCTTTCGAACGACAATGAGATAGTGGCGCTGCGGGCCTGCGGGGTAAGCCTCAAGACCTTGTTGCCGCCGGTGATGACATTGTGCCTCATCGGATGCCTGTTGGCGGGCGCCATGTCCATTTATGGACTTCCCTGGGGAAGGACATCGTTTAAAAAACTGGCGGTGTCGGTTGCCTCCTCCAGTTTTGAACTTGGATTGAAGGAACGAACATTTAATGACACCTTTGATGATATCGTATTGTATATCAATGAAATTGATAATAATAATAAAGAATTAGTGGATGTGTTCATCGAAGATCAGCGGGATGAACACGTCATCAGCACCATCATCGCACCCCGGGGGCGCCTGTACAGTAATCCGGGGGAACTGATGTATCGCTTCCGCCTATTCGACGGCAATATCACCCAGGTTGATCTGGCCGGGAAAACGGCTCATATGGTTCATTTTGATTCCTATGATATCAACCTGGATATGAAGCATGGATTTTCTGAATCCGCGGACAATACCAAGGACGAAGAGGAAATGAGCCTGGGCGAACTCCGCCAGTATCTGACATCAGCCGAAAAAAACACAAAGGCGTACAATGTGGCGCTTACGGAGTTTCACCGTAAGTTTTCCGTCCCCTTTGCCTGTTTCGCCCTGGGGCTCATCGCCATACCCTTCGGTGTTCAATTCAAATCCGCCAAACGATCTTTCGGTCTGGGTCTGGGATTGATTTTTTTCCTCATCTATTACCTGATGCTGTCCGCCGGATGGGTGCTGGGTGAGGCGGGCATATATCCGCCGGTAATAGGTATGTGGGTGCCCAATGTCGTAATGGGAGCCAGCGGTATCTACTTTTTTACAAGATCAGCGCAGGGGAAGCCCCTGCATTTGGACTTTTTTTTTGATTTCCTGGATAAGGTTTTCATCCGATTGCGAAAGAGATAACCCGTACCGGATTTATGGATCGTCCAGGTCCGATCATCCAAATAAGGATTTCCGGCAGTTAATACCAGACGTGGAGCCACAGAGAATCGTCATGCTGAACAAAATTCATAAATAAGGTGGGGAATCGTGCCCATTATCAACCGATATCTGATTCGCAACATAATAAAGTATTTTTTACTGATATTACTTACGGTTATAGTGATATATGTATTCATTGATTTCATCGAAAAATCAGGGAAATTCGTTAAAGCGGATCTGCCGGCCACTCGCATCCTTTTGTACTTTCTATACAACATCCCTTTTATTGCATCCCTGGTTACACCCATAGCCGTTCTTCTGTCAGTGCTTATCGTTCTTGCCCTGATGGGTAAGGATAATGAAATACTGGCACTTAAAACCAGCGGTGTCAGCCTGTTTTCACTCTTGAAACCGATACTCCTGTTCGGGATTCTCATCAGTGTGTTTTTATTCCTGATATCGGAAAGCATCGTGCCGGCAGCCACATCGGCAGCCACCCGGATCTGGCTCAAAGAGGTCAAGAAAAAAAATATTTCCATCACATCCAAGCAGAGAAACATTTGGATCAAAGGGCACAGGCAGATCACCCATATCAAATTCTATAATCCGGCGGACCGGACCGTATCCCATGTGTCCGTCAATTTTTTTGACCGGGATTTCAATCCCGTAAGGCGAATTGATGCGCAAGGCGGATCGTTCGATCGGGACCACTGGATCCTGAACAATTTGATGGAGCTTCGAATGGACGCTTCATCGCATACCCATACGATTGAGTATTTAAAACAGCAGGCCTTTGATCTTAATTTCTATCCTGAGGATTTGTCGCGGGTGGTAAAAAAATCACAGGAGATGAATATCCTTGAGCTGAGAGAATATGTGAACAAGGTGGAAACCGAAGGCTACGATGCCACTGCATATCGCGTGGATATGCAGGGAAAGGCGGCCCTTCCGATTGCCTGTGTGATCATGTGTATAATCGGATTGGGTATTGCGACACGCAACCAGGCGAAAGATGGGGTTGCCGTAAGTGCCTCCTTTGGTCTTATTCTGGCCTTTTTGTATTGGACCCTATATAGTTTTTGCATGTCCCTGGGATATGGTGAGAAAATACCGCCTTTTCTAGCCGCCTGGTCGGCGAATATCAT
Source organism: Desulfobacteraceae bacterium (assembly GCA_013003715.1). Taxonomy (GTDB): domain Bacteria; phylum Desulfobacterota; class Desulfobacteria; order Desulfobacterales; family Desulfosarcinaceae; genus JABDIN01. The sequence goes on from JABDIN010000067.1 coordinate 76,001, forward strand.
GTTTTTGTGTTTCGGCGGCTACATCCTGTTGAATTCCGAATAACAACTGAACCATTATGTCTATTTACCGGCTTACAAGTGAAATCAGAAAGACGATACTGTCTACCCGGGGTGAAGGAAATGCCATCCTGAAGAAACTCCTGTATTTGTTGTCCGTGTTTTATGGTGCTGTATCGTCGGTGCGTGGATATCTTTACACCCATAACTATTTACGTACCAAAAGGCTGCCCTGTCTGGTGATATCTGTGGGGAATATTACCATGGGCGGTACCGGAAAAACACCCATGGTCCGTTATCTCTGCCGGATATTCCAGCAGCATGATCTCAGGGTGGCCGTATTGAGCAGAGGATACAAGGGAACCCATTCAAAAAAGGGTGGTATCGTCAGTAACGGGTCTGAATTGCTATTGCCCCCGGGAGCTTCTGGTGACGAACCATGGATGCTCGCCGATTCATTGGAAAATGTACCGGTGGTGGTGGGCCGGAACAGATATCGGTCCGGAATGATCGCTAAAAAGTCATTCGATCCACAAGTGTTGGTGCTCGACGATGGTTTTCAGCACCTTCAGCTTCAGAGGGATCTGGATATCGTGCTGCTCGATGGAACCCATCCCTTAGGAAACGGCCATGTTTTTCCCCGGGGGACCTTGAGAGAATCGGTATCGGGCTTGGATCGTTGTGATGCCCTCATTTTCACACGAGCAGGCAGTGGGGACCCCGCGAAGCATTTGGTGCGGTCCGGGATTAAAACATCAGTTCCCTGTTTTGCATCCGTACATAAACCTTACATTCACTCGATGGTAGAGGTCTCCAAAGACGGACAACGGTTCGTAAAAACCGGTGATCTCGCTTACCCTGATCCGGGTATCCGTTCAGCTCAAAAAGTGATCGGGTTTTCCGGCATCGCCGACAACCATGGGTTCGAGGCGGCCGTCAGGGGATTTGGTTTTGATATTGCCGGTTTTTTAGGATATGAAGACCACCACTGGTATGATGAGAAAGATCTTGAGGCCATATTTGATCTGGCCAGGAAAAAAAAAGCGGAGTTGATCGTGACTACCCGTAAAGATTTCGTTCGGATTGATAAAGACACGCAATGGCCGGTGGATGTGGTGGTGGTTGACGTGAAAATCGAGTTTCCGGATGATGGATTTGAAAGATGGTTGGAAGACAGCATCGGTAAGCTTCCTCGTAATTGAGAGGCGTTGTTCCCATTGAGCCGCGCGCTGGAGGATATTTCATTCAGTTGTGCAAACTAATGCTAAAGAGCTCGTAACTCAGTATATCAACTGTCACAACACTGACTTTTATGGATACATTGAAACCACCACACCATAACCGCGGTTTCCGTTCCTATCCCGTATCCATGGAGCAGCTGTGTGCCTACACAAAGGAAAACACGCGACATGTGAATCTGGAAGGGCCGCATATTGCCTGGGGCATCGTCCGCTTCATTGTGTGGATTGCCAATCTTTTATCATGGAAAACAGCATATGGCATCGGCCGGGCCCTGGGGCTGTTGATGTTTCATTTAAGGATTCGACGGAAAGTTGCCCTGACCAATCTTGATATTGTCTATGGTGATCTTAAATCAGCCGATGAAAAGGAGCGGATTTATAAGGCATCATTGATCAATTTCGGGCGGGTGATGATCAATTACCTGCGACTGCCGTATCAACCTCCGGATTTCTGGCGCACCAATTGTACATTTAAGAATGAAAGCGCATTGCGCGCCTTGCTGGCCAGGAACAAGGGGGCCATATTTGTCTGTGGACACATCGGCATGATGGATCTGGCCGGTGGGGCGGTCGGCATGTCCGGCTACCCGGTGGCCGCGGTGGCCAAAAAAATGAAAAATACCGCCATTGATAAATTCATCGTGGATTCAAGAACAAAGATGAACTTCGGCACCATTCCCCATAAAAAATCCATCCGGCGGATCCTGAAAGGACTGAAACTCGGGGAATCCATCTTATTGGTCATGGACCAGAATATGAAACGCCGGGAAAGCATATTCATCGACTGGATGGGAAGGCCTGCGTCGGTCATGCCGTCGGCTGCTTTTCTGGTGCGGAAAACCGGTGCACCGGTATTGACCGGATTTCTGAGGCAAACCGGACCGGATCTTTTTGTATCAGAAATCAGCAACGAGGTGGAATGGACCCCCATCCCAGAAGATCCGGACAGGGAAATCCTGGTCAACACCCAGAAACAGGCGGATGCAGTGCAACAATTGATCTACGAGAACCCCGAACTATGGTTCTGGATTCACCGGCGCTGGAAGGTACAGCCGCAAGGGATGCAGCGGCCATATTGATAATGCCATAGGATTGAATCTTCCTAAATGAGCTATTCTGATTTGAAACAATACATACGAAAATACTTCCTTGACGCCTATGTTCTCGTTTTTTTTTATATATTGTTCTTCGACCATAAACACATAGATATCGTACGTGCACCATTTTTCATATTCTTGTTATGGTGCATATTTAAAAAACATCTCCACTGGAGATTTCTCTTCGATATCATAACGACGAGTATATGGGCTTTTGCCGTATTCGCCTTCTCCAGCAATCTGGTGAATGGTATCGATCAAAAGGAAATTGTCCGGATATTGAATTGGTTATACCCATATTTGTTAGCCAAATACATCCTGATGTACTCAGATTTTTCAAAAGAGCGGATGCTGTCCTACTTTCTATCTTTTGCTTCATGCTTTTCATTGGCGGGTATTTTCGGATTCCTCTTTCAATGGGACACATTATTAGGAATTGCATTGTTTGAGGGAAACCGGTTTGTCTTTACATTCAGCGGTATCAACCGGGCGGGTTTTTATCTGGCCACCGCCATCATTTTTAACCTCTATTTTTTCTTTAAAGATCGGTTTGTTCTGCAGAAGGGCAATCTGATTTATGCGGTATCCCTGATCATCATCGCCTGCGGGCTTGTGTTGACCCATGAACGGAAAAGCCTCTTAATGGTTGGTGCGGTATTGTTGATATTCCTGTTCGTGTGTAAAAGGTATTGGTATATCGCAGCCATATTTATTGCCTCAGCGTGTATTGTCTCCCTTGCTCCCATACCGGATCGATATCAACCCAGGGAAATGTTCTTAAATGACGGCATGCAGGGACGATATAATGCATGGGAGGCGGCGATTGGGTTGTTCAAGGAAAAACCATTGTTAGGGCATGGGTACCCCTCTTTTGAGAACGCCTATTCCAACTACTACAAAAAAAATGAAGAGACGTTCAAGTTTAAGGTCTTCAATCGATATGGAATAGCCCATAATCTCAATTTGAATGTCATGGCGGAAACAGGAATTTTGGGGTTGATTGCCATGAATGTCATCTTTTTCAGTATTTGGGAATTCACCGCTTTTCGGAAAAAAGATAAATTCGTGTTTGTCGTCGGCACTGCGATTGTATTCATTTACATTACCATGCAATTTGGAAATTTTGTTCATGCGCCGATACGAACGGATTTGGCTTTTTTCATATTTGGTTTGTTTATGGGGTCCCGGCAGCGAACATATAAAGGGAAAGAGCAACAATGAAAATTGAAGTTTCAAACGGTGAGCTTGCGGACAAGGTGAGTATTCTATCCATAAAACTAATGAAAATTGCCGCTAAGGATAAATTAAGGAACATCCAAAAAGAATATGATCTGCTGTATAAGGATATGCGCCGGATTGGTGTAACCCCTGATGATAGTAGATTTAAATCCTTAGCGTCGGTTAATTCTCAATTGTGGGATATCGAAGACAGAATAAGGCTGAAGGAGGTCGACAAAGAATTCGATGATGAATTCATAGATCTGGCCCGGCAGGTATATCACTTAAATGACAAACGTGCTGAAATAAAAAGAGAGATCAATCTATCCACCGGAAGCATGATTATTGAGGAAAAGGAGTATGTCAAGTATTGATCCTTAATAGCGGGTGAATTAAAAATGGATGAGGGGTCTGGATGTAATTTCCATTGAACCGCGCGCTGAAAAAGTTTCATACCGTTGTGCAAACTCATGCGCTAAGGTTCGTAACCAAAAAACAGTATCTGTTTTATGATTACGAAAAGCTTTAGAATATTGAAACAACACGCGCAGACGTTTAAGCTGACAAGAGAAGTGCCTTGAATTTTCTGGCAAGAACCTTTGTTTGGTTTTTCCGTTCAAATTTTTGAATCTCCGATAAATCAGGTGAGTAATCCAATTGGTTTTTTTTCCATTTCATATTCATATCCAATAAGGTCTCGACGATACCCCTGTAGTTGTTGATATCAACAATTACGCCTGTCTTTGTTCGTTCAATCAATTTTGCAATATGGCCATCGGGTCGGTTCAGGCAGATAATGGGATTCTTGATTCTGAAATATTCATAGGTTTTTGCCGGGATCTGACCTTCTGTGGCCGGAACCGGCAGCAGAGAGAGCAAAGATGCATCTGACTGCTTCAGATTTATCAGACTGTCCCTGTGCGGCAGAAACCCTTTATAGTTTATCAATCCGTTTGAGATTGCATAGGAGAAGTCTTTCCTTATTTTGGATATGCTTGTTGATGTCGCGATATTCAGTTGAATGGTTATCCCTTTTTCCCGGTGTATTTCAGTTATGGCGTCGATTAGGGGATTCAAGGGTTCCAACCGGCTGAAAGTGCCATTGTACCCAATGGTAAAAAACTTGTTTTTGCCTTTGTGATCCGGGATATCCACAAAATCCGCCTCATCATACCCATTGTGAATATCGCTCATTTTGTGGCTGAATTCCGGATACAACTCAGCGTATTTTTCCATCCACGGTGTGGTGACAATGTTGATTGCATCAGCATGCTGAAAAATTCCGGTTTCCACCATTTTGGCCCTTATTGCCCTTTCGGCGTTTTGATCCAGAACAGTATATTGATAAAAAGAAAACGGATCTCTGAAATCCAAAAAGAACGGTATATGAAATTGTTGTTTGAGCCTGTGCGCAATAAACATTGAAGAATGCGGTCCCATGCTGACATAAGTGGCATCTATTATTGTTGCAGGTATGATATGGCGCACAATGTACTTATACACTGAGGAATTCCAGAGTACATATTTGTCCGGAAACAGATATTTTTTTTCCAAGGGCCGGAGCAGCTTGAGGATATCCCCGCGAAGGTATTTACGGATATTCAGGAAGAAAGGCCGATGGATTTCTATGTCTTGAGAGAGTTCCACGAGAAGTGAGTCATCTTTCTTGGATTTTGCCGCCAAAGGTGTCGTTATGACCAGTGGGTTCCATCCAAAAAGGGGCAGATATTTAGCGAATTTAAACGCTCGAATACCCCCCACTCCTCCTGTCGGCGGAAAACCCGCTGAAATTATCAGAACATTTTTCATAGAATAACCGATTTTGAATATCTTGGCATGCGTCGGGTATTTGCTTGTAACGAAAAACCAATCCAGTCACTTCCGCTGCTTTTAAAGCGAACGCGCATATGGTAAAAAAGACGATTAACAGAAATCGTTTGAAAAAACAATATCGTAAAACTACTTATGTCACTAAAAAAATTGAATATTTTATACATATCGTCGAAAAAAAAATGGGGTGGTGTATCGAGCTGGATGTTGCGTACGGCAATGCGTCTCGAAGAGCGGGGGCATTGTGTATGGATACTCGCGCATCCCCGGGGACGTTTTGCCGCTGACAACCTGGATTATCCCCATCTGGTTAAACGTAAGTTGGGGATGGACTACAACCCCTCCACAGTCGCCTACCTGGTCTATTTTATCAAAAAAAACAGAATCGATGTAGTGGTGACCAATATCGAAAAGGAAGTGATCGCCGGGGGATGTGCCGCCCGCATTTGCGGCATCCCGAACATCCGAAGGGTCGGCCGGGAGGATGATTTCAACCGCAAGTGGAAAGTGAAGTGGCGACATCGGCTGCTTGTGGATCAGTGCATAACCCCTTGCGATCTTATCCGTGACAATGCAGTCAAAAGAGCCCCATGGCTTGATCCCCACAAGTTTGTCACCATTCACAATGGCAAAAACCAATGTCACTTCGACGCGTCATTAATTCTGTTACAACGCCGGAAATGGGGTGTCTCCGAGAATGCCCTGGTTATCGGCGTGACCTCTCAATTATCCGGCGCCAAACAAATTGATCGGTTGATTCGAGTGTTTCATCGTATTTCCGTCCGTTTTCCCGACACCTTTCTGGTGGTTACCGGCGAGGGAAAAGATGGGGTGTCCCTGATTGAACTGGCGGAAAAACTGAACCTGACGCATCGGATGGTTTTCGCGGGCTACACCACCCAACCCCTGCTGGCCGCGGCGGCCTATGACATCGCCGTATCCTGTTCCGGGTTCGAAGGATTTCCCAACACAGTGGTCGAGTATTTTGCGGTGGGCCGGCCCGTGGTCACCACCAATGCCGGCGGGGTATCTGAGATGGCCGAGGACGGCGTGAATTCATCCGTCGTTCCGGTGGGTGACGACGACGCGCTTCATGACGCCTTGGTTCGCCTGATCCAATCACCGGCGGATAGGCATCGATTATCACAAAATGCAATTGCGACGATAGAAAAGGGATTCTCGGAAGACCTGATGGTTTCAAAACTGGCCGACGCTCTTCGAACGGCCATTGAAATGAAGCATAAGCGAGGTGGCCGGGACTGATGATCACAGGGCGTCTTTGATCTGATCGTATACCCACCCCGGCCGCATGTGTTTCATGCAATTAAAATGTCCTTTGGGACACCGGAGGTCTCCGTGCAGGGAACAGGGGGAGCAGGGCTCGCCGGTGTACAGCAGATTGGTGTTTTGATCATATTCAAACATTTCCGGATCGGTTGGACCGAAAAAGACAAATACCCGTTTGTTAAACGCCCTGGCCATATGGAACGGCGCGGAATCATTGGTCAACACAAATTTCGATCCGGCAATCAATGCGCCGCTTTCCTTTAGGCTCAGTTTTCCGGCGAGATTGATGCAGTTTCCCTTTCCTTCGGGATTTATGGCGTCAAACGCTTCACCGTCATCATCACCGCCGATAAACACGATCTTTTCCCGGAAGTGTCCGGCCAGTTCAACAAAGTATTCCATGGGCCATTGTTTGGTGTGCTGGGCAGCCCCCGGCGCGAATACGATCATGTTCAGGTAGGGCGCTGCTTTTTTCATGTCATCGGGGGTCACGTGAAAATCCAGGGCTTCGGATGTGTATTGGATTCCCAATTGGCCGAGGGGTTTGAAATAGTTGCGGACGATGGTGTCATCCACCTGGTACCTCATCAGCCTCAAGTGAACGCCCAGAGATTTCCACAACGACCTTTTCTTGTACCGTATTATTTTGGCGTGAAGACAACGCGAAATGAGTATGGACCGGATTTTCGCGTGCAGATCAACCACCAGATTATACCCTTCTGCGTTAAGATTTCTTCCGAAGCGACATATCCCGTTGATACCACGGTATTTTTCTTTGTCGAATAGAACGACCTTGTCCAGGTATGGATTGCCGGAAATGGCCTCGGCGTATCTGTCCATGACGAGAAAGTCGATGTGGGCATCGGGGAAACCTGCTTTCAATGCCTTGATCACCGGTGTAGTGAGGATCACATCACCAATGGAGGTGAGACGGATAATCAATATTTTTCCAGGTGAAATGGGGGGGGTCAGCATCATAGGGATACGCCGTGCATTCCGGATTAACGTCAAAAACGCTGTCGATAAAAAAAAAATTATTTCAGCCGTTCAATTCAAGTTGTGCTTCCACCGGCTTTTTGTTTTGCAAGTCTCTTCAATCAGATGATAAAAATCAGCCATTTTTGTTTCAATACCATGTTTTTCGGACAGTTGTCGTGCGTTGACCCCTGCTGTTTCAGCCCGACCGTTTACAGACCAATAGTGTAGTTGCCGGACCAGTTCGGCCTCATCGATTCCGATGACGCTGCCGTGTATGCCCTCTACAATGAGCTCGCTGGCACCGTTGCGTCTTGTGGTGACCGCAGGCAACCCGCAAGCCATGGCCTCCAGCGTTGAGTTGGCGAACGGGTCGTAACGTGTGGGAAGAACATACAGGTCCGCGGCATTGTAGCAGGCCGCCACATCCTTTTGTTTCCCGATAAAGATGGTCCGGTCCTGTATGTTTAAGTTCCGCCCCAGCGATTTATACCAATTGATGTTTTTATCCCTGCCGACGACCAATAACCGGGCATCCGGTCTGTTTTTCGATATGGTGCGAAACGCCGGCAACAGCAGATCAAGTCCTTTCCGTTTATACCCGTTGCCGAGAAACAAGATGACGAATTCATCATCCTTGAATCCGCATTTTCTCCTTAATTTCAATCCCTTACCGTTTCTATGCCCGGGATGGAAGTGTTCCAGGTCAACCCCGTTATATATCACGGAAATGTGTGATTCGGGAATCCGGTAACGTGCCTGGATATCGGCTTTCACCATTTTTGAATTACAAACTATTTTTTGATCGAATAGAGTCGACAACGCCTTTTTTTCAATTGCATTATACAGGGTATGCTTGATGATGGATAGCGTCAGAAATTGTTTGATTTTATGATTCATTACACGATGCACCATTTCATAATAGCTTCTATGGCAACCACCGCCCAATCGATAGATATCCTGGCTCCAGGTCCTGCCCAATCCGATGACAACGTCATATTCTTTTTCAGCCACATTCCTTTCAACCGCTTTCGCCCATCTCCAATTGCGGTGCCCGACACCGATGCCGACAGGTTTCAGGGTGATAAAATTGACGTCGGGGTGCGGGGGCGATTCATGGTGTCGGCAGATGATGGTGACGCGATGACCTTTTTCCGCCAGATAGGCGCTAAGGTGGTTTAAATATCTCTCGGTCCCACCGAGCCAGCTTTGTCTTGGATGTGTGACAGCTATTTTCAATGTATTCATCGTATGATAGGGTGAAAAATCTTGCCGGTGCGGTACTGGAATCGGATTATTATCAAAGGATGGGGATCTTTGCTACCATTATTTAAGTTGGCGCTTTTTGACGGTTTAAACCCAACATCACCAGTCATTTGTTCATGCGGGCCAGGGGTCGTTGATTTGCGCCAGACCATCATTTTTC